>NZ_CAMFHZ010000003.1 GCF_945952435.1 uncultured Microbacterium sp. | reverse complement strand
GCAGCGCATCATGGACTCGGCCGGCCGCGTCGAGAAGTTCAACCAGCGCTTCAAGAACTTCGGCTCCAAGTAAGCAGCCGATCGAAGGGTCCCGCTCCGGCGGGGCCCTTCGTCGTTTCTGCGGCACGTGGTTCCTGCGGCGCGGATCTCTGCAGAGCGTCATCTCTGCGGAGCGGATCCGCGGTCAGCGCCGTTCCGACGCAGGCTCCCCGGCCCGCTCGCTCGGATCGCCGACGCGGACGGGCCAGCGGCCGTCCAGCCGCTCCTCCGGATCGATCCGTCCCGTGCGGACGAAGTACTCCGTGAGACTCGCGGCCTGTGTCCTGGCCCATCCGATCTGGCGCGTGTGCAGTTCGCCGGCGCTGGCGGGCAGGGGGAAGCGTCGCGAGAGGGCCTGGGCGACGCGCCCGGCCGCCACGGCGTCGGCCGACGCGTCGTGCGCGCCCTGCAGGTCGACCCGGTAGTGCGCGGCCACGATCTCGAGCGTGCGCTTGCCCGGCCGATACCGGTCGTACGCCTTGTCGATGACGAGCGGGTCGATCACAGGCGACGGATCCTGCAGTTCTCCGATGCCGTGCCGTCGTGCCTCGTGCGCCAGGAGGGAGAAGTCGAAGGCGGCGTTGTAGGCGACGACCGGCACGCCCTGACCGAGCAGCGCGCGCAACGCGGTGACGACGCCGGCCACGACCTGCGCGGCGGGGGCTCCGTTCCTGCGCGCGCGCTCCGACGTGATCCCGTGGATCGCGGTCGCCGCCGCGGGGATGGGGATGCCCGGGTCGGCGAGCCAGGTCCGCGCGGCGATCTCCGCGCCGTGGTGGTCGAGAACGCCGACGTGCGCGGTGACGATCCGGTCACGGGCGACGTCGATCCCTGTGGTCTCCAGGTCGAAGACGCCGACGCGGGTCAGCCACGACGGCAGTTCGGGGGAGGAGGTCATGCCGACACGGTATGCGGTGGCACCGACATCGACCGGTCGGCGCGCGGGCCTCTTCGCGGAGCGAGGTGCCGGCGCGCCTCTAGACTCGAGGAATGCCCGTGCCCTCGCCCTACGCCGCGCGCCTGGAGACGATCCCGGTGCAGCGGCGAGACGTGCGGATCCTGGGCGGGACGACCGCGTACTGGGTGTACGGTCCGGCTGATGCCGCGATCACGATGATCGCGGTGCATGGGTTCCGCGGCGACCATCACGGCCTGGAGCCGGTCGTCGCGTACCTTCCCGGAGTGCGCGTCGTCATGCCGGACCTCCCCGGATTCGGCGAGACAGGACCGCTGCCGGATCGGCCGCACGACCTCGCGGCCTACGCGGAATGGCTCACCGCGTTCGCCGACGCGGTCGCGCCGGGCGCCGTCATCCTGGGCCACTCCTTCGGATCGATCGTGGCCTCCGCGGCCGTCGCGCAGGGGTTGCGGACGCCGCGCCTCGTCCTCGTCAACCCGATCGGCGCGCCCGCGCTGGAGGGGCCCAAGGCCGTTCTCACCCGCCTCGCGATCCTCTACTACGCGCTCGGCGCCCGACTGCCGGAATCGGCGGGCACGGCTCTGCTGCGGCATCCGCTGATCGTGCGCACGATGAGCGTCGCGATGGCGAAGACCTCGGATCCGCACGTGCGGCGTTTCGTGCACGATCAGCACGATGCGTACTTCTCGCTCTTCTCCGACCGGGACACGCTGCGCGACGCCTTCGTGACGAGCGTGTCGCACGACGTGAGCGAGTTCGCCGCGCGGATCTCGGTTCCCACGCTGCTCGTCGCGGCGCAGCGCGACGACATCACGCCGATCGAGGCCGAACGCCGCCTCGTCACGCTCTTCCCGGATGCGGAGCTCGTCGAGATCGCACACGTGGGGCATCTCATCCACTACGAGGCGCCGGCCGAGGCCGCCGGCGCGATCAGGCGGTTCCTCCGGCCTCTCGACGCGCCAGCCCCATGAGGCCGCCGACGCGGAACGGGATGACCTCGCCCATCGCGAGGGACGTCTCCGTCCGCTCGACGCCGTCGATGGACAGGATCCTCGCGTCGGTGTCGAAGAGGTGCCGGGCGTCCCGACAGGCGACGCGGGCGAGGATGTCGACGGATCCGCTGAGCCCGTGCGCCTGCACGACCTCGGGGACGCGGGCGAGCTCGCCGATGATCCGCGGCAGTTCCGTCTGCCGCACGCCGATGCTGACGAAGGCCTGGAGAGGGAACCCCAGCACGGCGGGGGAGAAGGCGCGCTCGTAGGGGAGGAACACGCCCGTCTGCTCCAGACGGGCCATCCGTGCCTGGATCGTGTTGCGGGACAGCCGCAGTTTCTCGGCGAGCGCGACGACGGTCGTGCGCGGATCGGCGGAGAGCATCTCCAGGATGTCGAGGTCGGTGCGGTCGAGGGCTGACATGTTGCCAAAGGCTAGCAGTCGTTCGGGGGACCTTCTTTGGCAACATGCTCAAGCGCTTGTCGAATGCTTGAGCGAGGTGTTGAGCGGACGTACGCTCAGGATCAAGCGAAGATGCCCCGGAGCGCGCCCCACGAAGGCGACGGTCCCAGAGGAGGACGACGATGTCTACCCATGTTGATCCCATCACGATCCCGGCCGGCGGTCTGGACGAGCCCGCGCACATGATCGATGCGCAGGGACGTCGCAGCGACGACCCCCGCCTCGCCCGCTACGTCGCGGACGTCACGAACGAGGAACTCCTCGGCCTCCTCCGCGACATGGTCGTCCTGCGCCGCATCGACGCCGAAGGAGTGGCGCTGCAGCGCCAGGGGCAGCTCGGGCTCTGGGCGCCCTGCCAGGGGCAGGAGGCGGCCCAGATCGGATCGGCGAGAGGCCTGCACGACGACGACGTCGTCTTCCCCAGTTACCGGGAGACGGGCGTCATGCTCGCCCGCGGCGCGAACCCGGGCGACTACGTCCGGATGTGGCGGGGCGAGGAGGGCGCGGCCTACGACCCGGCCGTCCTGCACATGGCACCGCTGCAGATCATCATCGGCGCCCAGACGCTGCACGCCGTCGGATACGCGCTCGGGATCCTGCACGACGCCTCCGACCAGGTGGCGGTGACGTACTTCGGCGACGGCGCCAGCAGCCAGGGCGACGTGAGCGAGGCGATGGTCTTCGCCGCCTCGTACCGCGCACCGGTCGTGTTCATCTGCCAGAACAACCACTGGGCGATCTCCGAGCCGGTGGCGGTGCAGTCGCAGCACCCGATCGCGGGCCGTGCCCCCGGCTTCGGCATCCCGAGCCTGCGCGTGGACGGCAACGACGTCCTCGCCTGTCTCGCCGCCACGCGCTGGGCGGCCGAGCAGGCGCGGCAGGGTTCGCCGGCGTTCCTGGAGCTCGTCACCTACCGGATGGGCCCGCACACGACAGCCGACGACCCCACCCGCTACCGCGATCCGGCGGAGCTGGAGTACTGGCGCGGCAAGGACCCGATCGCGCGACTGCAGACTCTGCTGCGTGCGGAGGGCGTGCTGACCGACGAGGTCGCCGCGATGCACGCGGCGGAGGCGGACGAGGCCGCCATGAGCATGAGGGCGGCATGCCTTTCCATGACCACGCGGGCGCCCCTCGCGGTCTTCGACGGCGTGTACGCCGAGCCGCACACGGGACTCGCCGAGGAGCGTCGGGACTACGAGCGCTACCTCGCGACCCTCGCGGAGGTGTGAGATGACGCAGATGACGATGGGCAAGGCGCTCGGTGCCGCCCTGAGGCAGTCGCTCCAGGACGACCCGAAGGTGGTTCTCCTCGGGGAGGACATCGGCAAGCTCGGCGGCGTGTTCCGGATCACGGACGGCCTGCTCGACGAGTTCGGCGCCGAACGGGTGATCGACACCCCTCTGGCCGAGTCGGGGATCGTGGGAACGGCTGTCGGCCTCGCGATGCGCGGGTACCGGCCTGTCGTCGAGATCCAGTTCGACGGCTTCGTCTACCCCGCGTTCGACCAGATCGTCTCGCAGGTCGCGAAGCTGCACTACCGCACGCAAGGCACGGTGCCCATGCCGATCACGATCCGCATCCCGTGGGCCGGCGGGATCGGTGCGGCCGAGCACCACTCCGAGTCGCCCGAGGCCTACTTCGTGCACACGGCGGGCCTCCGCGTGATCGCCGTCTCGAATCCGCAGGATGCCTATGCCTGCCTGCGTCAGGCGATCGCGAGCAACGACCCCGTGATCTTCTTCGAGCCCAAGCGCCTGTACCACGCGAAGGGCGAGGTGGATCTAGAGACGCCTCTCGCCGACACCGCTCCGATGGGGCTGGCGACCGTGGTCCGCGAGGGTACCGATGCGACGATCGTCACGTACGGGGCGATGGTGCGGACGGCCCTGGACGCGGCGGAGGCCGCGGCGGAGGAGGGGCGATCGCTCGAGGTCGTCGACCTGCGTTCGCTCTCGCCCGTCGACTACGGCACCGTGTGCGCCTCGGTGCGGCGCACGGGACGCGTGGTCGTCGTGCACGAGGCCGCCAGGGAGGCCGGCGTCGCGGCCGAGGTCATCGCGAGCATCACCGAGAAGTGCTTCACGTGGCTCGAGGCCGCCCCGCTGCGCGTGACCGGTCACGACATCCCGTATCCGCCGGCGAAGCTGGAGAAGTTCCACCTGCCCGATCTCGACAGGATCCTGGACGCGGTGGATCGCGTGCTCGATGATGCACAGCTCCTGGAAGGGGCCGACCGATGAAGCAGGAGTTTCGCCTCCCCGATCTCGGCGAGGGCCTCACCGAGGCGGAGATCGTGCAGTGGCTGGTCGCCGAGGGGGACACGGTCACGCTCAACCAGACCCTGGCCGAGGTCGAGACCGCGAAGGCCATCGTCGAGCTGCCCTCGCCGCACGCCGGCGTGATCTCGTCGTTGCACGCCGCGGCGGGGGAGGTCGTGCCGGTCGGGTCCCCGCTCGTCGCCTTCGAGCTCGAGGGCGAGGAAGGGGCCGCGCCCGCCCGGGATGCGCACGGGGCGGCACAGGCCGAGGCCGCCGAGGAGGGCACGGGGCCGAACCTCGTGGGCTACGGCGCCGCCGCCCGCACCGGCCGACCGCAGCGCCGGGCGCGTCGGGGCGGTGCGACGACGGTCGCGGCGCCCGACGCCGAGGTGCGGGTCGCCGCGCCCCACGACGCGATCGCGGAGACGCCGGCCCCTCCGCACCGGGGCGAGCGTCCCCGCTCGACGCCGCCCGTGCGCGCCTATGCGAAGCGTCTGGGCGTGGACCTCGCGCTCGTCGCCGCCGAGCTCGGCGATCGTGTCATCGTGCGCAGCGATGTCGAGGCGTACCGCGAACGGCTCTCGGAGCGTGCGGGGGATCGCGTCGAGGGCGTCCCGACCGCGACGGGCTTCCCGACCGCGACGGGCTTCCCGACGCGCGAGGGCGGGGTGGGCGAGCGGCGGACGACGCGGATCCCGATCCGGGGCGTCCGCAAGCACACGGCAGAGGCGATGGTGCAGAGCGCGTTCACCGCGCCGCACGTGACGACGTTCCACACGGTCGACGTCACGGCGACCAGCGAGCTCATCGCCTCCCTGCGGGCGACGGCTCCCGCCGACGCTCCGCGGATCGGCGTGCTCACGGTGGTGGCCAAGGCCGTGTGCCTCGCGCTGGCCCAGCACCCCGGCCTCAACGCGCGCTGGGACGGTGCGGCCGGCGAGATCGTGCAGCAGCACTTCGTGGACCTGGGCATCGCGGCGGCGACAGACCGCGGTCTCATCGTGCCGGTCATCCGCGACGCCGAGCGGCTGCCCCTCGGCGAGCTCGCCGAGGCGATCGCCGCACTGACCCGCACCGCCCGCAGCGGCAAGACCCCTCCCGCCGACCTCGCAGGAGGGACGTTCTCGCTCACCAACATCGGCGTGTTCGGCATCGACGCAGGCACGCCGATCCTGCCCCCGGGACAGACCGGGATTCTCGCTCTGGGTGCCGTGCGGCGCCAGCCCTGGGAGTATCGCGCGACGATCGCCCTGCGCGACGTCATGACGCTCAGTCTCTCCTTCGACCACCGGATCGTCGACGGCGCGGAGGGTGCGCAGTTCCTGAAGACCGTCGCCGACGTCCTTCAGGACCCCGGCCGGGCGATGTTGCTGGCCTGAACGCCCCGCCGACGGCCGGATCAGCGGGTCGGGGCGCCGCGGCGCCGCGGCCCGCGGTCGAGACCGAGGACCCGCCGGGTCAAACGCCGTTCCCGCACGATGAAGGCGCTGCCGACGACCCAGAGCGGGACCTGGGTCAGGAACGCCCAGCGGAACGCGTCGAGGCGGTAGGTGTCCGGCGTGCCCGCTCCCTGCAGGTCGAGCGCGAGCCCGATGAGGAAGATCGCGATCAGCCCCGCGAGGAAGCCGCCGCCGTTGACCACCCCGGTCGCGGTGGAGAGCCGATGCTGCGGATTGTGCGTGCGGGCGTGGTCGAACGCGATCATCGACGCAGGCCCGCCGGAGGCGAGCGCGACGGCGAGCAGGAGGAGCAGCCAGAGCGGCGCGGGTCCTGGCCAGAGGATCACCCCGAGCCAGACGATCAGCTGCAGGGCGACCGTGGGAAGCACGAGCATCAGGGACCTGCTCGTGGGACGTCGCGCGGAGAGCGCGCCCATGAGCGGGCCGAAGACGACGCCGCAGATCACGAAGACCGTCGTCACGAGCGCGGCCGTGCCCGTGGACAGGCCCTCGCCGACGGTGAGGAACGGGATGCCCCAGAGCATCATGAATGCCGTGCCCGCGAACGGCGTCGTGAAATGGGTCCAGAAGCCGAGGCGCGTGCCCGGCTGAGCCAGCGCCTCGCGCAGCGAGACGCGCAGGTCGGCTTGCGAGGTGACGACGCGGATCGCGCCGGTGTCCGTGTCGACCGAGACGTCCTCCGCCTGCTCCGGCGGGCGGTTGCGGATGAGCGCGAACACGATGACCGAGAACAGCATGCCGAGCCCGGCGAGACTGCCGAACGCGACGGACCACGTCGTGGAGTGCAGGAGCACGGGGAAGGGCAGGAGCGCGACGAGCTGTCCCATCTGCCCCACGATCCCGGTGAGCTGCGCCATGAGCGGACCGCGCTGCGCCGGGAACCACACCGCGACGAGGCGCAGCACGCCCGGGAAGATCGCCGCATCGCCCGCGCCGAGCAGCATGCGCGCCACGATCGCGACGCCGACGTTCGGTGCGAAGGCCATCACGAGCTGCCCGGCGGCCATGAGGACCATCCCGGCGACCATGATCGGGCGGGAGCCGTAGCGGTCCAGCAGAACGCCCACCGGAATCTGCATCAGGCCGTAGACGGCCAGCTGCAGCACGGCGAAGAGCGAGAGCGTCGAGGCGTCGGCCTGGAACAGATGGGCGGCGTCCACTCCGACGGCCGACAGCGACGTGCGATTCGTGATCGAGAGCACGTACGCGGCGACTCCCACCGTCCAGATCGTCCACATCCGCCAGGCCGGAACGGGGGCAGGAATCACGGTTCTCCTCGGTATCGCTTGGCGTTCCAGTCTACGTCCGGCACCTCGTCAGCCCGGGCGGTCCCGGCTTCGGCAGGGTCAGACGGTGGCGGCGTCGATGAGCCGCAGACCGCCGCCGTCCATGACGAAGCGATGCAGGGAAGCGTTGCCGATCCGCTGGCCAGGGTCCGGAAGCGTGCCCGCGGAGGCATGTTCGAGGAGAGCACGGATCACACCCCCGTGCGTCGCGACGAGAACGGACTCCGGCCGGGGCGCCGAGCGGCGCCGGGCCGCGAGATCGATGCGACGTAGGGAGGCGAGGCTGCGTGCCAGGAGCTGCTCGGCGGTCTCCGCGTTCGGAGCGTCGTGACCGGCGGCACGATAGCGCCGGGCGTATTCCTCCCATGACATACCTTCGCCGTCCCCGTATCCGCGTTCTCGCATGCCCGTCGCGATGAGGGGGGACGCAAGCCCGTGCGCGTGCGCGATGATCTCCGCGGTCTCCCGGGCGCGCCCCAACGGGCTCGTGTAGACCACGTCGAACGACGCACCGTGCAGCGATGCGGCCGCGGCGCGCGCCTGCTCCCGCCCCGTCTCGTTGAGCGGGATGTCCGTGGATCCCTGCAGCCGGCCCTGCCGGTTCCAATCCGTCTCGCCGTGTCGGACGAGGGTGAGCAGGGTCATGGCAGCAACTCCAGGAGGGCGGGGAGCACGACGCTCGTGGAAGCGGCGACGATCGCGGTGGCCCACGTATCCGCGCGCGTCGGCTCGAGGTTGACGATGACGAGGGGGAGATCCCGGCGACGGGCGCGCTCGATGATCCGGATCCCGGAGTTGACGACGAGCGAGGACCCGGCGACGACGAGCGCCTCCGCGGAGCGCATGAGGGCTTCGGCATCGGCGAAGCGCGGGCGCGGGACGTATTCGCCGAAGAAGACGACGTCCGGTTTCACGGCGCCCCCGCAGACGGTGCAGGTCGGCAGGACGAAGCCATCGGTCGTCTCGGGTCTCACATCGCCATCGGGGCCGAGCAGGATCTCGTCCGGCACATCCACCCAGGGGTTGCGCGCCTCGATCTGCGCGGCGACGGCGTCGCGGGAGAAGCGCTGCCCGCAGCGCAGGCAGAACACCGTGTGGAGCGTGCCGTGCAGCTCGACGACGCGCTCGGATCCGGCGGCGAGGTGCAGTCCGTCGACGTTCTGCGTGATGACGCCCGCCCCGCGACCCTCGCGCTCCAGCGTCGCGATCGCGCGGTGCCCTGCGTTCGGGACGCTCTGGCGCATCGACCGCCAGCCGAGATGCGCGCCGAGCCAGTAACGGCGCTGCGCCGCCGCTGACCCGAGGAACTCCTGCCCGGTCATGGGCGCACGACGCGGCGTGGATCCGGCGCCGCGGTAGGCGGGGATCCCGGAGTCCGTCGACAGCCCCGCGCCGGTGAGGAAGGCGATCCGTCGCCCCGCCAGCGCTCGGGCGGCCTCAGCCAGCTGAGCCGTCAGCGTCGGCGTGATCGTGTGCACCGGACCTCCCTGCGTCCAAGTCTACGGGCGCGCGGCGGGACGTCCGCCGGGAGCCGGAGGGTCCTGGAAGACTGCAGAGGTGATCGAGATCCGCATCGACGACTCCTCCGATCCCCGCCTGGACGACTATCGCTCGCTCACCGACACGGCCGGGCGCACGCGCGACGACGTCGAGGGCGGACGGTACATGGCGGAGTCCTTCAAGGTCATCGAACGTGCGCTGCGCGCCGGCCATCTCCCGCGCTCGGTGCTGACCCAGGAGCGCTGGTTGCCCGCCGTCCGCGAGCTGCTCCACGACGACGACGAGACCCCGGTCTACATCGCGGCCGACACCCTCGTCGAGGCCGTCGCCGGGTATCCGGTGCACCGCGGGGCGCTCGCGGCGATGCACCGACCGCGGTTGCCGACCGTGGATCGGCTTCTCCGCGAGGCGGAGGCGCAGAGCGCGTCGCCGCGGATCGCCGTGCTGGAGAGCCTGACCGACCACGCGAACGTGGGAGCCGTGTTCCGCTGCGCCGCCGCGCTCGGGGTGCGGGCGGTGCTGCTGTCGCCGGATTGCGCGGATCCCCTGTACCGGCGCGCGGTGCGGGTCTCGATGGGGACCGTTTTCCAGGTGCCCTGGGCGCGGTTCGCGCGGTGGCCCGACGGCATCGACGAGCTGCACGACGCGGGCTACGTGGTCGCGGGGATGACGCTGGGGGAGTCCGCGATCCCCCTCGACGCGCTGGTCGCGGAAAGCCCCGCGCGTCTGGCCCTCGTGTTCGGCACCGAGGGCGACGGGATCACGCCGTGCACCGACCGCCTGCTCGATCGCCGGGTCGTCATCCCGATGACGGGAGAGGTGGACTCGCTGAACGTCGCCGCCGCGGCCGCGGTCGCGTTCTACGCGACGCGGCGTCCCGGTGAAGAATGACCGCACCGGGGAAGATGGGGCGCAAGGGCCCACGGCGACCCCGCCCGGCCGACGCGCAGAGAGGATCACGGCATGACCCGTGAGAACCGCTTCCGACTCGTTCCCATGCGCCCCCGGGACCCGCACGAGGGCGGGCGCACGGCTTCCACGCTGGAGCTGTTCTTCGACCTCGTGTTCGTCGTCGCGGTCAGTATCGCCTCGGCGGAGCTGCACCACGAACTCACCGCGGGGCACGTCGCGGACGGCATCCTCAACTATGCGATCGTCTTCTTCGGCATCTGGTGGGCGTGGATGAACTTCACGTGGTTCGCCACGTCGTTCGACACCGACGACTGGTTCTACCGCGTGCTGACGATCGTGCAGATGGGCGGCGTGCTCGTTCTCGCCTCGGGCATCGGTCCCGCCTTCGAGGACCACGACTTCACGGTCCTCATCATCGCGTACGTCGTGATGCGCCTCGGGATGGTGGCGCAGTGGCTGCGGGCGTCCCGCACTCCGGGTCCGTCCGGCAGGGCGGCGCTGATCTACGCCGGTGGGATCGCCCTCGTCCAGGTGCTCTGGCTCGCCTCGTTGCTGCTGCCCCGGGAGTGGTTCTCCGTCGCGCTCGTCGTGCTCATCGCGGCCGAGCTCGCCGTCCCGCTGGTCGCCGAGCGCATCGGATCCACACCGTGGCATCCGCATCACATCACCGAGCGCTACGGCCTGTTCACGCTCATCCTGCTCGGCGAGAGCCTGCTGGGCTCCGCGAACGCGATCATCGAGGCCCTCCGCGGCATCGACGAGCTCGGCCCGCTGATCGGCGTCGCCGCGCTCGCGCTCGTCTCGACCGCCGCCCTGTGGTGGATCTACTTCTGGGCCCCGCACCACCACGCCATCGGCTCGTTCGCGAACTCTCTGGCCTACGGGTACGGGCACTACTTCGTGTTCGCCGCGGCGGGCGCCTTCTCCGCGGGGATCGAGGTGGAGATCGACGTGCTGACCGACCACAGCACGCTCCACGCACCCTGGTCCTCGTTCGCGTTCACCGTTCCGCTCGCGGTGTTCCTCCTCGGCGTCTGGTTGCTCGTGATCCGTCCCCGCGCGGACCGGATCGTGAACACGGTGGTCCCGGTCGCGGCTCTCCTCGTGCTGATCGACCCTCTGGTGCCTGTGCCGTTCGCGGTGACCACGCTGATCCTCGCCGCCGTCGTCGTCGTCCTGGTCTGGCGGCGGCCGATCGAACCCGCAGGGCACCGGGAGCGGTAGGAAGCGCCCGAACCGGGAACCGCGTCAGTCCTCGGGGAAGGCGATCGGCAGCGGTTCGGGGCGCTTCGCCTCGATCGAGTCACCGGAGGACTGGTGGCGCAGGCGCCGCAGGACCCAGGGCACGAGGTGCGTCCTCGCCCAGACGAGGTCTTCGCTGCGCGCCGCCCGCCAGGTGCGCTGGGGGAGCGGATCGGGCTGCAGCGCCTGCAACTCGTTCGGCACGTTGAGGGCTCCGAGGACGAGCCGTGCCACCTCGTGATGCCCGAGCGGGTTCATGTGCAGCCGGTCGTCGGCGAAGAACCGCGGATCCTGAATCGTCTTGAGCCCCCACTGATCCGCGACGATGCAGTCGTGGCGCTCCGCGATCGCTCGGACGTTCTCGTTGTAGATCGCGACCTTGCCGCGGAACGGGCGGAACACCGGGGTGAAGTTCGTGTCGATCCCGGTGATGAGCACGATCGCCGCGCCCGTGCGTGCCAGCCGCGTCACCATGTCGTCGAGCTGGATCGCGATCTCGTCGGGATCCGTCCCCGGGCGGATGACGTCGTTCCCGCCCGCGCAGAGCGTGAGCAGGTCGGGGTTCAGGGCGATCGCGGGCTCCACCTGGCCGTCCGCGATCTGCGCGATGAGCTTTCCCCGGACCGCGAGGTTCGCGTACGCGAAGTCCTCGCTCTGCGCGCCGAGCACCTCGGCGACGCGGTCGGCCCAGCCCCGGTTGCCGCCGGGGGCCGTCGGATCAGGGTCCCCGATGCCCTCCGTGAAGGAGTCGCCCAGAGCGACGTAGCGGCGCCAGGGGTGCGGACTGTCGTTGGGGACGTACGGGGTGCGCGGCTCGTGACCGGTCATGTGCTTCCTCCCTGCGTCCGCACGATCGGCCGGACGCCGGATCCGACGATACTCGCGCGGCTCGCCCGGCGCGTGCTCAGCCGGACGTGTCCCCGTTCGTGCAGGTCTGCTGCGCCGCGGTGCTTCCGCGGACGTTCTCCGACAGCGGCACGGCCGAGGGAGCGGGTGTGGCGGTCGCCGCCGCCGACGGCGCCGGTGAGGCGGTCGCCGTCCCGGTTGGAGCGCTCGGCTCCACGGTGACCCCGTCGTCCTCCGTGTTCTGGTGCGTGATCTGCACCGGCTGGTTCGCGGCGACCGCGGCCCAGAGCGTCGCCGCCGCCGAGTCGTCGGGGACCACCCTGTTCGGGTTGTCCGGGGCGGTGACGTTCGGGTACTGGATGAACGTGATGTCGGCAGGCTTCACGTCCTTCACGGCCAGAGCGAGCTGCACGATCGTCATCGGATCGGTCAGCGTGGTGCTGGCCTCCAGGTTGCTGAGCGCGATGTTGGCGATCTTCAGCACCTCGGGGACGTTGCCCAGCACCTGCCCGCTCGTGAGCTGCCGGGCGAGGCTGGCCAGGTACTGCTGCTGATTGCCGATGCGCGCCAGATCGCTGCCGGAGACGAGTCCGTGCCGGGTGCGCAGGAACTGCAGCGCCTGCATGCCCTGGATCGTGTGCTCGCCCGCGCTCAGATCCAGGCCGGTGTAGGGATCCTGGAGCGGCGTCGCGAGGCAGACCTGCACGCCGCCGATCGCGTTCGTGATGTCGATGACCGTGCCGAAGTTCACGGCGGCCGCGAAGTCGATCTGCTGACCGGACAGGGCGGACACGGTCTTCGCCACGCAGGAGAGGCCACCCTCCTGATACGTCGTGTTGATCTGCGCGCCGTCCTGGGCCGAGACGTACGACCCGTCCTTCGCGGTGCACTCCGGCACCGGGGCGATCAGATCGCGGGGAAAGCTGACCACGGTGATCCGACGAGGGCCGTTGGACACGTGCACGAGCATGGTGACGTCGTTGTTGACGCTGTCCGCATCGGGGCCGTCGCATCGACCGGGGAACAGTGCCGCATACTTCTGCTCGCAGGCATCGATCCCGGTCACGAGCAGATTGAATCCCGACTTGTACGCGGCGATGTCCGGGGCCGTCGCCGGTGCCCCTTCCAGTCGCACGGCGTTGCGGGCCACCGCGGTGTGCAGATCGGTGAGCACGTAGCCGACGACGCCGACCGCACTGACGAGCACGACCGCGAGGGACACGCCGATCACGCGGAGGAGGCGCACCCACGGGCGTGCGTCGTGCGCTCCGCTGTGTTGCGCGAGCGGGGGCGCGGGGGTGCGTCGGGTCACGGTGCTCCTTCGGTCTCGGCGCGCGCCGAAGCGCTCCATACGCGGCTCACGCTAAGTCGACACGCCATGGATCGTCTGGGCCGGAGCCCAGGGATCCCTGTGACCGCGGGCGGGCCACGCATGCCGGTGTCCGTGCGGGCGCGCGATGTCTGCCGCCTCGTCTATCGTGGAATCCCATGCTCTCTCCGTCCTTCCCTCAGCGCGCGCCCTGGGGAACCGCGGACCGGCTGAGGGCGTGGCAGCGGGAGGCGCTCGAGGAGTACTTCCGGGTGGAGCACCGCCGCGACTTCCTGGTCGCGGCCACTCCGGGCGCCGGCAAGACCACGTTCGCGCTGACCCTCGCGGTCGAGCTTCTGCGCACGCACGAGGTCGATCGGATCATCGTCGTCGCCCCGACCGAGCACCTCAAGACGCAGTGGGCCGACGCCGCGGCGCGCGTGCACATCCGCCTGGATCCGCGCTTCCGGAACAGCGAATGGGCTCCGTCGCGGCAGTATCACGGGGTGGTGGTGACGTACGCGCAGGTCGCGGCCAGGTCGTCCGTGCACCGGCATCTCACGGAGGACGCGCGCACGCTCGTCATCCTCGACGAGGTGCATCACGGCGGCGATGCGCTGAGCTGGGGCGATGCGATCCGCGACGCGTACGCGCCGGCGAAGCGTCGCCTGCTGCTCAGCGGAACGCCGTTCCGCAGCGACACCGCTCCGATCCCTTTCGTCGAGTACCTCCCCGACGAGTCCGGGGCGCGAGTATCGAGCACCGACTACGCGTACGGCTACGGCCGGGCGCTTCAGGACGGCGTGGTGCGGCCGGTGCTGTTCCACATGTACGCCGGCAAGATGCGGTGGCGTACCAGCGCGGGCGACGAGCTGGAGGCCCACCTCGGACAGGACAACACCAAGGACGTCACCGCACAGGCGTGGCGCACCGCCTTGGATCCCGAAGGCGAGTGGATGCCGGCGGTGCTTTCCGCGGCGGACCGTCGGCTGACCGAGATCCGGCACCATGTGCCGGATGCGGGAGGACTCGTGCTCGCGACGGACCAGACGGTCGCCCGCGCGTACGCGAAGATCCTGCATGCCCTGACCGGGCAGCGACCGACCGTTGTCCTCTCGGACGATGCGACCGCATCCGAGCGCATCGAGAGGTTCAGCGCCTCGAACGATCGGTGGATGGTCGCGGTGCGCATGGTGTCCGAGGGCGTCGACGTTCCGCGCCTCGCGGTCGGCGTCTACGCGACCTCGTCCTCCACGCCGCTCTTCTTCGCACAGGCGATCGGCCGTTTCGTTCGGGCTCGGCGTCGTGGCGAGGCCGCGAGCGTGTTCCTGCCGAACGTCCCCGTGCTGATGAAGCTCGCGAACGAGCTCGAGAAGCAGCGGGACCATGCGCTGGACCGTGCTTCGAAGGACGAGGACGGCCTCGAGGACTCGCTGCTGGAGAGCGCGAACCGCGAGGACGAGGCGTCCGATGCGCTCACCCAGGAGTTCAGCTACCAGGCGATCTCCTCCCTCGCGCATTTCGATCGGGTGGTCTTCGACGGGAAGGAGTTCGGTCAGCTCGCCGAACCGAACACGCCCGAGGAGGAGGAGTTCATCGGCATCCCCGGGTTGCTCGAACCCGAGCACGTGCACGAACTGCTCATGCAGCGGCAGAGCAGGCAGTCAAAGCTGCGCGAGGCGCGGGAGGCGACCGTCCCCGCCACGACCACGACGCTTCCCGAGCCGCTGCACCGCACGCTGCGCGAACAGCGGCAGCTGCTGAACAGCCTCGTGGGCGTCTACGCGCGGCAGACGGGCGAGCCGCACGGCGCCGTGCATGCCGAGCTCCGGCGCCTGTGCGGCGGGCCCGCGGTGGCCCAGGCGACCGTCACCCAACTCCAGGCCCGGATCGACCTGCTCCGTCGCAGAGTCCGGGCGTGAGCGACCGCGGCAGACGCGCCCGGGGGAGTGGGGTTCGGAAGCCCGAAATGCTGTCAATCCGGGTCTGAGCAGGCCTTTGCGCGAACCGTCTGGATAGCGTTGAAGGGTCGCCTTGATCCGAAGGAATCCATGCACACGTCTGATCCCGCGCTCGCGGAACCCACCGCGGCGGACCGTCGCCGGTGGGCGCGCTATCTCGTCGAAGAGCGCGCCGAAGCCCATGTGTACACGCAGCTCGCCCGACGCCGCGCCGGCGAGGAGCAGCAGATCCTGCGTGAGCTCGCCGCCGCGGAGGGCCGGCATGAGGCGCATTGGCTCGCACTGCTCGGTGGCGAGCCCGCCCGACTGCCCCGACCAGGGCTGCGTTCGCGACTGCTCGGCTGGATGGCAGGGCGGTTCGGATCCATCTTCGTCCTGGCGCTCGCGCAGAGCGCGGAGGCCCGTTCGCCCTATGACGAAGAGGCGTACGCGACGCCGGCCATGCGCGCCGACGAGAAGGTGCACTTCGAAGTGGTCCGCGGTCTTGCCGCCCGAGGCCGCCGGCAGCTGTCCGGGTCCTTCCGCGCGGCGGTGTTCGGCGCGAACGACGGACTGGTGAGCAACCTCGCCCTCGTGCTCGGCATCGGCGCGACGGGCGCGAGCAGCGGACTCGTGCTGTTCAGCGGGTTCGCCGGTCTGCTCGCGGGCGCACTGTCCATGGGGGCGGGGGAGTTCGTCTCGGTGCGGTCGCAGCGCGAGCTGCTCGAGGCCACGCAGGAGAACGGTCACGGCGACGCGAGCGCGAGCGACCTCGACCTCGACGAGAACGAGCTCGCGCTCGTGTATCGCGCCCGCGGCATGGACGCCGACGAGGCCCTCACCCGGGCGCGCCGGGTCGTCAGTGCGGCCAAGGCCGGCATGGCCATGCACACCGGCCCGCTGCGGGCGGGCGACGAGGGAGGATCGGACGAGCACGAGATCATCGGCAGCGCCTGGTCAGCCGCGATCTCGAGCTTCCTGCTCTTCGCCTCGGGCGCGATCGTCCCGGTCCTGCCGTGGATCTTCGGACTCCAGGGGCTTCCGGCGGTGCTCACCGCTCTGGGCCTGGTCGGACTGGCGCTGCTGAGCACGGGGGCGATGGTGGGCGTGCTCTCGGGCGGCCCTCCGCTGCGCAGGGGGCTGCGTCAGCTTATGATCGGTTTCGGCGCCGCGGCGGTGACGTACGGGCTGGGCCTGTTGTTCGGGGTCAGCGCGGGGTAGCCGAGACGCCGTGCGGCCCTGGGGGATCCCCCTCAGAACAGCGCCGGTGGGGCGGGCGGCAACGTGCTGCGGTCGAAGGACGCGCACTCGTGGTCGATCCAGCGGCAGATCACGTCGACGACGTAGCCGCGCTCCCGGTCGCTGAGCACGCGACCCTTCGGGATCCGATGATTGATCTGCAGGCAGGTGCGGCAGCACGTGGCCGTGGCGTGCTGCGCGCGGAAGACCGGGTGGCCGCCCCACGGCGTCTGGCTGCCGTCCTTGCGCGGATGCGCGGGCGCGAGCCTCTCGTCGATGAGCGCTCCGGCCTGACGCCGGATCGTATCCGCGCCCCGGGCGACGGCGTAGCGATACTCGGGCGCCCTGAGGTGGAACGTCGCTCGGAACGGCAGCCGGGTGATGCGTGCGAGCATACGGTCGATCGGGTCCTGCATGTTGGCACGATCGTAACGCCGACCACGGACACCGAAGGCGGACACCGCACGGTCCACGAGCAGGGAGGCGAGCCAGAAGACGGGACGACGAAGGCCCCGGGACCTTTCGGATCCGGGGCCTTCGTCGTACTGTGCGCGAGGGGGGACTTGAACCCCCACGCCCTATTCGGGCACTAGCACCTCAAGCTAGCGCGTCTACCTATTCCGCCACCCGCGCAGGTGACCGGGCCGGTTTCCCGACCCTTTCGGCTGTTTCGCAACCGAGGAATGACACTACCACGATCTCGGAGACCCCTCGAACCAGGACGCCCGCCGGGCGCGTCGCACCGGGGGAGCGGCACGAGCCCCGGCGGCCGTTCGGTAGCCTGGAGCCATGCCCGAGCAGGATCTCGAACTTCCCGAGGTCGCGCGGATCGCCGCCGACCTCATCCGCTTCGACACGTCTAATTTCGGCGGAGGCGACGCGAAGGGCGAACGCGAGGCCGCGGAGTACGTCGGGGACTACCTCGCGGCGCTCGGTCTGGAGCCCGAGTACTACGAGCCCGTCCCTCGGCGCACGAGCGTGATGGCGCGGGTACCCGGTCGGAACAGGGACAAGCCCGCTCTCGTCGTGCACGGACACCTCGACGTGGTGCCTGCCATGGCCGGGGACTGGTCCGTCGATCCGTTCGCGGGCATCGTCCGCGACGGGATGCTCTGGGGGCGCGGGGCCGTGGACATGAAGAACATGGACGCGATGATCCTGACCTCGGTGGCCGAGATCCTGCGCGCCGGAGAGCAGCCGGAGCGCGACCTGATCCTCGTCTTCTTCGCCGACGAGGAGAACGGGGGCGTGGAGGGTTCCGCGCTCGTCGTGCAGGACCGCCCCGAGTGGTTCGAGGGCGCGACGGAGGCGATCAGCGAGGTCGGCGGCTACTCGATCCCGGTCGGCGACCAGAGGGCGTATCTGCTGCAGGTCGGCGAGAAGGCGCTCCTGTGGATCCGCCTCGTCGCGCGCGGCCGCGCCGGCCACGGAAGCCGCTTCCACCCCGACAACGCGGTGACGAGGCTCGCCGAGGCGGTCGCGCGCATCGGCAGGACCGCATGGCCGATCCAGCTCACCGACACGACGCGGGACTTCCTGGACCGCATGAGCGCCCTCACGGGCCTCCCCAACGACGATCCCGACGCCCTCGCGGCGGCCGCGGGACCGGCCGAGGCGTTCCTCCGCTCCACCCTGCGCACGACTACGAACCCGACGGTCCTGCAGGCGGGCTACAAGCACAACGTCATCCCGGAACGCGCCGAGGCGCTCGTCGACGTGCGCGTCGTGCCGGGGCAGGAGGATTCGGTGCTCGCCCAGCTGCGGGAGCTCATCGGAGATGACGTCGAGCTCGAGATGGTGGTGCAGGACATCGGCATGGAGACGCCGTTCTCCGGCGAACTCGTCGACGCCATGGTCTCGGCGCTCGACCGGCACGATCCGGGCGTCCCGGTCATCCCCTATCTGCTCGGCGCGGGGACGGACAACAAGGCGCTCGCCTCCCTCGGGATCACCGGGTACGGCTTCGCCCCGCTGCGACTCCCCGCCGATCTCGATTTCACCGGGATGTTCCACGGCGTGGACGAGAGGGTGCCGATCGATTCCCTCGTGTTCGGGCAGCGCGTGCTGACCGACCTGCTGCGCACCTACTGACACCCCAGGGGTCCTGGCCCGTCGACCGGGCCCCTCCACGCACCGACACCGTCCGCACACCCGACCTGCGCAGCTCGCGCACGACGCGAAGGCACGCCATGCATCTTCTCGAAGCGATCTTCCTCGGGATCGTCCAGGGCCTCACCGAGTTCCTGCCGATCTCGTCCAGCGCCCATCTGCGCATCGTGGGTGCGTTCCTGCCCGAAGTGCAGGATCCGGGGGCCGCGTTCACGGCGATCACGCAGATCGGCACGGAAGCAGCGGTGGTCGTCTACTTCTGGCGCGACATCGTGCGGATCGTCTCGCACTGGTTCCAGGCGCTCCTCGGCCGCATCCCGCGCAACGACCCCGACGCGCGCATGGGCTGGCTCATCATCATCGGCAGCATCCCGATCGTCGTGCTCGGTCTCGTGTTCAAGGACCAGATCGAGACCGTGTTCCGTTCGCTGTGGCTCGTCGCCATCATGCTGATCGTCTTCGGCGTGCTGCTCGGCGTCGCCGACGCGATCGGAGCGCGTCGGCGCACGCTCGACGATCTGACGCTGGGGCACGGCGTCGTCTACGGCCTCGCCCAGTCGCTCGCACTGATTCCGGGCGTCTCCCGTTCCGGTGGCACGATCACCGCGGGGCTGCTGCTCGGCTACGAGCGCGCAGCCGCCGCACGCTACGCGTTCCTGCTCGCGATCCCCGCCGTGTTCGGATCGGGCTTCTACGAGATGTTCAAGAGCATCGGCAAACCGTCGATCTTCTCGGCGGGGGAGACCCTCGCCGCCACGGGGATCGCGTTCGTCGTCGGACTCGCCGTGATCACGTTCTTCATGCGCTGGATCTCGCAGCGCAGTTTCCTGCCGTTCGTCGTCTACCGGATCCTGCTCGGCGTGACGCTGATCGTCCTGCTCGCGCTGGGCGTCATCCAGCCCTGATCCGCGGCGGTGCGCCCTCTCGGCGCACTCAGCGCTTGTGCTCTCCCGGACCGTCCCCGTTGCGGCGGAAGAAGCGTTCGAACGCCTGCGCGATCGCCTCGCCCGAGGCGTCGGGCGACTCCCACGTGTCGCGCTTGGCTTCCAGCTGCTCGATGTAGGCCGCCATCTCCTCGTCCTCCGCGGCCGCGGCGTCGATCGTCGCCTCCCAGACGGCGGCCTCCGTGGCGAGCTGGCTGCGGGCCACGTCGACTCCGGTCACCTCGTGCAAGCGGTCCAGGAGGGCGAGCGTGGCCTTGGGCGAGGCGCCGCCCGTCTGCACGTAGTGCGGAACGTTCGCCCAGAGCGAGAGCGCGGGGATCCCGGCCTCCTCCGCCGCGTGCTCGAGGGCGGACAGGATCCCGATCGGGCCCTCGTACCCGGATCGCTCGATGCCGAGCGCCTCGCGCACGTCGGAGTTCTCGCTCGACGCGAAGATCGAGATCGGACGGGTGTGCGGCACGTCGGAGAGCATCGCGCCGAGCGTCACGAAACCGGTCACGTCCTCGCGCAGCGCCGCGTCGATGAACTCGGCACTGAACGACTGCCACGCCCGCGCGGGCTCCGTGCCGGTCAACAGCCACAGCCGGGGCTCGTCGGCCTCGCGGGGGCGGGAGAGGTCGTCGGCCGGGCGACGCAGCCGCGCGCGCGGCCAGCGCAGCTGACGCACGCCCTCGGCGTCCCGCTCGACGGTCGGGCGGGCCCACTGATAGTCGAAGTAGAGCTCGGGGTCGACGGTGTGCACGAGCTCGTAGGGGCCCGCGTCGGCGATCTGCTCGGCGGCGGCGGACGCGGCCTCTCCCGCGTCGTTCCATCCGTCGAACGCGGCGACGACGATCCGGGATCCGAGTACCTGCACGACGTTCCTCTCGCCCCGCAGCGGGCGCCGCGGGTTCCGTCCAGGCTAGTCCTCGCGAGCGGATCCGGCGTCGGACGGGGCCGCCTCCGTGCCGCCGGTACCATGGAGCAGTGACACAGCACCCTCGCGCGGTCCTCTGGGACATGGACGGAACCCTCGTCGACACCGAGCCGTACTGGATGGATGCCGAGACCGATCTGGTCGCATCCTTCGGCGGCACCTGGACCCACGAGCAGGCCCTGCAGCTGGTCGGCAACAGCCTCATCGGCAGTGCGCTGATCCTTCGCTCCGCCGGCGTCGACATGGAGCCGCAGGCGATCGTCGACGAGCTCACCGAGCGCGTCCGCGTGCGTCTGCAGCAGGACGGCGTGCCGTTCCGCCCCGGCGCGCGCGAGCTGCTGCGCAGCCTGAAGGACGCGGGGATCCGCACGGGCCTCGTCACGATGTCGCTGCGTCGCATGGCGGAGGACATCGTCGCGCTCATCGGCTTCGACGCCTTCGACGTGATCGTCGGCGGCGACGACGCGACCCGCCCCAAGCCGTTCCCCGACCCCTATCTGCAGGCGGCGGAGGCCCTCGGGGTCGACATCCTCGACACGGTCGCGCTGGAGGACTCGCCCACCGGCGTGGCCGCGGCCGCGGCCGCCCGTGCCGTCACGATCGGCGTGCCGCACATCGTGCCGCTGGACGGGCTCGGCGCCGATCTGCTCTGGGAGAGCCTCTCGGACAAGGATGCCGACGACATCGCCGCGGAGTTCGCGCGAGTCGCTGCGGAGCGGACGGAGGTCGCCCGATGAGCGTCGACCCCACGTCGGGACCCCGGCCCAGCGGGCCATTCCGCGAGGGCGACCGGGTGCAGCTGACCGGCCCGAAGGGCCGTATGCACACGATCACGCTCCGCGCCGACGGCGAACTGCACACGCATCACGGCGTGCTCCGCCATCGCGATCTCATCGGACTGCCGGACGGCTCGGTCGTCGAGAACAGCTCCGGCCACGAGTACCTCGCCCTGCGGCCGCTGCTGCGCGACTTCGTCATGTCGATGCCGCGCGGCGCGGCGATCGTCTACCCGAAGGACGCGGCGCAGATCGTGACGCAGGCCGACATCTTCCCCGGCGCGACGGTCGTCGAGGCAGGCGTCGGCTCCGGCGCTCTCTCGCTCTCCCTGCTGCGGGCGATCGGCTCCGAAGGACGGCTCGTCTCCTTCGAGCGGCGGGAGGACTTCGCCGAGGTCGCGCGCGCCAACGTCGAGACCTTCCTCGGCGCCCTCCCGCCGTCGTGGGACGTCGTCGTCGGCGATCTGCAGGAGGAGCTGCCCGGCCGATTCCCGACGGGAAGCGTGGACAGGGTCGTGCTCGACATGCTGGCTCCCTGGGAGTGCATCGACGCCGTCGCGGAGGCCCTCGCGCCCGGCGGGGTCGTGCTCTGCTACATCGCGACCGCGACCCAGCTCTCCCGGGTCGCGGAGTACATCCGCGGCACGGGGCTGTTCACCGAGCCGGAGTCCTCCGAGACCATGGTCCGCGGATGGCACGTGGAAGGGCTCGCCGTCCGCCCGGATCACCGGATGGTCGCGCACACCGGGTTCCTGATCACCGCCCGCCGGCTCGCACCGGGCGCGGTTCCGCCCGACGTCAAGCGGCGCGCGGCCAAGAAGCCCAGCTACGGCGACGTGGACGTGGAGCTCTGGACGCCCGGCGCGGTCGGCGACAGGGAGATCACGGACAAGAACCTGCGCAAGCGCGTCCGGGAGGCCCAGCGCGCCGCCGGCGGCGCGCGACTCGCGGCATCCGGCGACGCGGGCGTGGCACGGTCCGACGCCTCGGATCCGTCCGCTTAGACTGGAGCGCGTGCGTAAGACTGCCGCTGCCCTGATCACCCTCGGTCTCGCCGCCCTCGCCCTGACGGGGTGTGCGGGCGGGCCGTCGTTCGCGGGGAACTCCTGCCCGACGCAGACCGGGGCACCGGATTTCGCCAGTTCGGTGGCGGTGAAGGGCGACTTCGGCGCGGCGCCGGACGTGACGGTGAGCACCCCGACGCGCGCGTCGAAGCTCTCCGTCGACGACCTGATCGTCGGCAAGGGCACCGCCGTCACCAGCGCGCACCAGCCCCTCGTCGTCGACATCGCCCTCTACAGCGCGAAGACGGGACGCAAGCTCGTCGCGACCGACTTCAACGGAGACCTCTCCCGCGTCGGCGACGTCGAGAGCTGGGCCTCGCAGGCGAAGGGGATCGGCGCCGCGTTGCAGTGCGCGACCGCGGGTTCCCGGCTGCTCGTCGGCATTCCGCACGCACAGGTCTCCGACGCCCTGGCACAGGGGGTGAACCTGGCCGCGGACGACTCGGTCGTCGCGGTCATGGACGTGCTCAAGGTGTACCTCCCTCGGGCGGAGGGTTCCCTCGTCTACAACGACGCCCTCGGACTCCCGACCGTCGTGCGCGCGCCCGACGGTCGCCCCGGCATCATCGTGCCGGATGCGAAGAAGCCGTCCTCGCTCGTGGTGCAGACCCTGCTCCACGGCGACGGCACGGCGATCACCAAGGGCGACGCGGTGCGCGTCCAGTTCACCGCGGTCGACTGGGACACCCGCAAGGTTCTCAAGACCACGTGGGGGGAGCAGTCCGTCCGGTTCACCGAGACGGATCTCGGCGAGGTGTTCGACAAGGGTCTCGTGGGCAAGACCGTCGGGTCGCAGGTGATGATCGTGGTCCCCGCGGCGGACGGTCAGGCGTCGAGCGCCGACGGCAGCGGGGGCACCCAGGTGCTCGTGATCGATATCCTCGGGATCGACGCCCCTTCCTCCTCGGGGCAGTGATCGAAGGCCCGCCGCGCGCGGGCCAGTGAAGGACGGCAGCGATGGCGGCGCGGATTCCGGCGGAAGAGCGTCTGACGAACCTCGTCGTCGCGCTCATGGCGACCGAGATCGGACTGACCAAGCAGCAGATCCTTGCCTCGGTCTCGGGGTACCGCCAGCGCGCCGACGGACGTCAGGACGCGCTGGAGAAGATGTTCGAGCGCGACAAGGACGAACTCCGCTCCCTCGGCATCCCCATCGAGACGCTCGGCGACCACGCCGACCCGAACGACCTCAGGGAAGCGCGCTATCGGATCCCGAAGGCCGAGTACGACCTGCCCGTCGACATCGAGTTCACGCCGGCGGAGCTCGCGGTTCTGCGGCTCGCCGGGAGCGTGTGGAGCGAGGAGTCGCTCTCGGGCGACGCGCAGGCCGGCGTGCGCAAGATCCGCGCCCTCGGGATCGACGTCGACGAGCCGATCATCGGCTTCGCCCCGCGCATCACGGCGCGCGACGCGGCGTTCGCCCCGTTGCAGGGCGCGATCGAACGCAGCGTCGAGGTGGTCTTCGACTATCTGAAGCCGGGAGAGGAGTCCCCGCGCCGGCGCCGGGTGCGCCCCTTGGCGCTCGTCGAGTACGAGGCCCGCTGGCACGTCTTCGGAAACGACGTCGACGCGGACGGTGATCGGATGTTCCTGCTGACACGGATCATCGGGGACGTCGTCGTCGGATCCGCCTCCTTCCCGCCCGCACTGCGCGAGGGAGCCGGCGAGCGCGCGCTGGCCGGGCTGGCCGCGGTCGCCGCCGCGAACTCCGCGCTCCTCGAGATCACCCCGGGCACGGAGGCTGCTCTCCGGCTCGGGCGCCGTGCGGAGCCGGCCGCGCAGGGCTTCCGGCTGCCGTACGTGGATCTGCACATCCTCGCGGACGAGCTGGCCTCCTACGGCCCGGAGGTGCGCGTCGTCGCGCCGGAGGACCTGCGCGCCGAGGTCGTCGAACGTCTGCGCGCGGTGGCGGCCGTGCATCACGGCGCCGCGCACACGGGGGAGGAGGGAGCCTGATGGCCGATCACAAGCCGCTGCTCACGTCCGACCGCGTGCGCGCCTACCTGACCCTCGTCCCCTATCTGCTCGAACGCGGCGAGGTGTCGCTCGCCGAGGCCGCCGCCGAGTTCGACATGACCGAGGCGCAGATGCGCGCGATGGTCGAGAAGCTCACGGTGATCGGGCTGCCCGGGGACGAGGGCTACTGGCAGCCCCCGCAGGAGCTCTTCGACATCAACTGGGATCTGCTCGACCAGCAGGGGATCATCGAGATCACGAACGACGTCGGCCTTCGCCGTGTGCCGAGGTTCACCGCTCGGGAGGCCGCCGCGCTCGTCGCGGGACTGCAGCTCGCCTCCGCCGTTCCCGGCGTCGCCGACTCGGAGGTCGTGCGCGGCCTCGTCGCCAAGCTCTCCCGTGGCGCAGCCGGCCTTCCTGCGGACGTCATCGTCGCCCCGGGACCGGTCGACGAGGTCCGCACGGTCGTCTCGACGGCGCTGCAGGAGCACGTCGCGGTGTCGTTCACGTACCGGGCGCCGGATGCGGAGCCCACCACCCGCACCGTCGATCCCGTCACCGTGCTCATCACGAACGGCCAGTGGTACCTGCAGGGCTGGTGCCACCTGCGCCGCGCGATGCGCACGTTCCATCTGGACAGGGTCAGCGAGCCGCGGCTCACCGACATCCCGATCGAGCACGGCGACGAGGCCGTCCCTGAGCTGTTCGCCGGCGCTTCCGTGCACGACGAGGCCGTGATCCGCTTCCCCGAGCGGCTCGCGCCGCTGCTGCGCGACTACCTCACGCGCGCGGACGTCCGCATCGAGGAGGGGACGATGACGGCGACGCTGCGGGTCGGCGATCCGCTGAGCCTCAAGCGCCTGGCCGCACGATTCGGGGGCGCGGTGGAGATCCTGGACCCCGCCGCGGCGCGCGCAGCGGCACGGGAATGGGCGCGCGCGGGTCTGGATCTCTACAACGCGGACAGCGGGCCTGCAGCACTGTAGACTTACGCGAAACTTGACCATCAAGGGAGATCATCATGCTCGCCGGGCTCAACGGATGGCACCTCGTCATCATTCTCGCCGTCATCCTGCTGCTGTTCGGTGCGGCGAAGCTCCCCGCGCTCGCGAAGAGCATGGGCCAGTCGGCCCGTGTCTTCAAGGGCGAGATGAAGGCGATGAAGGACGACGACGCCGTGCGCGACGCCGGAACGACGGCGCCTGAGGCCTCCGCGCCGGTCACCCCCGCGCAGAACACCGTCGCGCCGCAGCCCACCAACGTCGTCACTCCTCCGCACGACGCCGGCACCTCTCGCTGACGGGCGTGACCGACGCGTCACCCGCGACGAAGGGCCGCAAGCCGCGTCGCGACCGCACCATGCCCCTCGCCGGGCATCTGATCGAGTTGCGCAAGCGGCTGGTGATCTCCGCGGCGGCGCTCCTGATCGGGATGGTGGTGGCGTTCCTCATCACGGATCCGATCATCTCGTTCGTCACCGAGCCGATCCGCGTCGTCGCCCGGGAACGCGGAGACAACTTCGCCGCGCTGAACTTCGGTACCGTGACTGCCGCGTTCGACATGCGGATGCGCATCGCCTTCTCGATCGGCATCTTCCTCGCGGCGCCGATCTGGCTGTGGCAGATCTGGGCCTTCATCATGCCCGGGCTCACGAAGAAGGAGATCCGCTACACGATCGGCTTCGTCGCCGCCGCGGTTCCCCTCTTCTTCGCCGGCTGCTACGTGGGCGTGATGGTCATGCCGCACATCGTCGAGCTCATGTGGGGCTTCACTCCGAAGGGCGCGGCGAACCTCTACAACGCGCAGGACTACTACGACTTCGTGTTCAAGCTCATGCTCGTGATCGGGGTCTCCTTCATCATCCCCGTGTTCCTCGTGGCGCTGAACTTCGCGGGCATCATGTCGGGCCGCGCGATCCTCAAGGCCTGGCGCGTCGCCATCCTGATCGCCTGTCTGTTCGCGGCACTCGCGACGCCCGCCGCCGACGTGGTGAGCATGCTGATGCTCGCCGGCATCCTCGTCGTCCTCTACTTCGCCGCCGCGCTCCTCTCGCTCGTCTTCGACCGGCGCAAGCACAAGCAGCAGCAGGCGTTCCTCGAGGAGTCCGCGGTATGACCTCCCCGGCGGACCGTTACGCCGCCGCCCGTGCCGCTCAGGAGCATCCGGAGACCGCGGCGTTCGCTGCGGCGCAGCGATTCCAGCTGGATCCCTTCCAGGTCGAGGGCTGTCACGCCCTCGAGCGGGGGAGCAGCGTCCTCGTGGCCGCTCCCACCGGCGCAGGGAAGACGATCGTCGGCGAGTTCGCGATCCATCTCGCGATGCAGACGCCCCACGACAAGGCGTTCTACACGACGCCGATGAAGGCGTTGTCGAACCAGAAGTTCCGTGAGCTCGTCGACGTGTACGGCGCAGACCAGGTCGGGCTGCTGACCGGCGACGTCAACATCAACGGCTCCGCCCGGATCGTCGTGATGACCACCGAAGTGCTCCGCAACATGATCTACGCGGATTCCCGGGCACTCGACCATCTCCGCTACGTGATCATGGACGAGGTGCACTACCTCGCCGATCGCTTCCGCGGCGCGGTGTGGGAGGAGGTCATCATCCACCTGCCGCGCACGGTGCGGCTCGTCGCGCTCAGCGCCACCGTGTCGAACGCGGAGGAGTTCGGCGACTGGCTCGACGCGGTACGCGGCGACACCGAAGTGATCGTCTCGGAGACCCGGCCCGTGCCCCTCGAGCAGCACGTGCTCGTCCGGGACGACCTCCTGCCGCTCTTCGACGAGCGCGCGGGCCTGGCGACCGCACAGGTCAATCAGGAGCTTCTGCGGATCCGCTCCTTCGGCGGCGCCAATTACGAGCGCAACCGCGATGCGCAGCAGTACCGCAGCGCACGTCAGGCGGGCGCTCAGGGACGGCGACCGCAGCGCGGCGGCAAACGGCCCGTACGTTCGGCGAACGTGCGCCGCATCGAACGCCTCGATCGTCCCCAGGTCGTCGATCTGCTGGATCGGGCGAATCTGCTCCCCGCGATCTTCTTCATCTTCAGCCGGGTCGGCTGCGATGCGGCGGTCCAGCAGGTGCGGCGCTCGGGGCTGCGGCTGACGACGGCCGAGGAACGTCGCGAGATCCGCGCGATCGTCGAGGAGCGGGTCCGCACGCTGCGCGACGAGGACCTGGCCGTGCTCGGGTACTGGGACTGGCTCGACAACCTCGAGCGCGGCGTGGCCGCCCACCATGCGGGTCTGCTGCCGGCGTTCAAGGAGATCGTCGAGGAGCTCTTCCAGCAGCGCCTGCTCAAGGTCGTCTTCGCCACGGAGACGCTGGCGCTCGGGATCAACATGCCGGCGCGCACGGTCGTGCTGGAGCGCATGGAGAAGTTCAACGGCGAGGCGCGGGTCGCGATCACTTCGGGGGAGTACACGCAGCTGACGGGCCGCGCCGGCCGCCGGGGCATCGACGTGGAGGGCCATGCGGTCGTGCAGTGGACGGAGGGGATGGATCCGCAGGCCGTCGCCGCGCTCGCGTCACGCCGCACCTACCCGCTCAACTCCAGCTTCCGGCCGACGTACAACATGGCGGTCAACCTGCTCGATCGGTTCGGACGGGAGCGCTCCCGGGAGATCCTCGAATCGTCGTTCGCCCAGTTCCAGGCGGACCGTGCCGTCGTGGGGCTCGCCAGGACGGTGCGCGAGGCCGAGACCTCGCTGGCCGGGTACCTCGAAGCCATGACCTGCGATCGGGGGGACTTCGCCGAGTACTCCGGGATCCGGCGGGAGCTCAGCGACCTGGAGAAGAAGAACCGTTCGGATGCGCAGGCGCCGCGTGCGGTGCGGGACAAGCGGCTGCACAAGATCGAGGATCTGAGGCGGCGCATGCAGCGCCACGCCTGCCATCGGTGTCCGGACCGCGAGGCGCACGCGCGCTGGGCGGAGCGCTACTGGAAGCTCAAGCGCGAGACCGACCGCACGCGCCGTCAGATCGAGAACCGCACGGGGACGGTCGCCCGCGTCTTCGATCGGGTCCTCGACGTGCTGCGCGAGGTCGGCTACGTCGAGGGGCAGGGCGACGACCTGCGTCTGACCGATGCCGGACGCACGATGCAGCGCATCTACGGAGAACGGGATCTCCTCGTCGCGGAGTCGCTGCGTCGCGGCCTCTGGGACGGGCTGGACGCTCCGTCCCTGGCGGCCATGGCCTGTGCGCTCGTGTACGAGCCGCGCCGGGATGACGGTTCGGTCGATCCCCGGGATCTGCCGCGAGGGAGGTTCCGGGTCGCCTGGGATCGCACCCAGGAGCTGTGGGCCGAGCTCGACGATCTCGAGCACGACAACCGGCTGCCCGGATCGGAGCGTCCCTCGGCGGGGCTCGCGGGCGCGATGCACGCCTGGGCGCGCGGTGCCGCGCTCGACACCGTGCTGCAGGACGCGGACATGGCCGCGGGAGACTTCGTCCGCTGGACCAAACAGACGATCGACCTGCTCGACCAGCTCTCGATCGTGGCGCCCTCCGCGGAGACCGCACGTACGGCCCGGGACGCCCTCGACGGCGTCCGTCGCGGCATCGTCGCCTACTCGTCGATGTGACCATGAGCCCTCGTACGACCGCGCGGCGCGGCCGCCGCCGAAAGTCTCTGCCCGGACCGCCGCCCGTCCTGCCGCTGTGGGGTGCTCTGCTCGCCGCGGCCGCCGCGGGCGGCCTGCTGACCCTCGCCTTCCCCGCGCCGTCGGTGTGGATCGCGGCGTTCCCCGCGATCGGGCTCGTGCTCGTCGCGCTCATCGGCCGCCGCGCCTGGGCCGCGCTGCTCGTCGGGTTCGTGTTCGGCGCAGTGCTGTTCCTCGTGCTCGTATCGTGGACCGCACGGTATCTCGGGCCCGTGCCGTGGCTCGCTCTCGGTCTCCTGGAGGCGGCGCTGACCGCGGTGGCGCTCGTGCCGGTCACCCTCGCGTACCGGTGGATCCCCATGCTCGTCCGTGCCGGGGCGGCCCGAGGTGCGATCACGGCGGTCGTGGTCGCGGCACTCTGGATCGGTCGTGAGCTGTTCGTCGGCACCTGGCCCTACGGGGGGTTCCCGTGGGCGCGGGTGGCTCTCGTGATGTCGGAGACTCCGGCGGCCAGGGTCACGAGTTGGATCGGGGTCAGCGGGCTCGGCTTTCTCATGGTGCTCCTCGTCGCGCTGATCGTGGAGCTTCTCCGCGTGCGTGCCCGCCCTCGCCCGATCGCCCTCGTGCCCGCGGCCGTGCTCGTGCTGGTGCTGGCCTTCGTCCCCTCCTTCCCGACCACGGCGCACGGCACGATGCGCATCGGCGCAGTGCAGGGGAACGGTCCGACCGGCTACTTCGACCATCGGGAGCCGTTCGCGGTGCTCGATGCCCAGACGAAAGCCTCGGAGCCCCTGTTCGGCAAGCGGATGGACCTTCTCGTCTGGCCCGAGGGCGGCCTCGACGGGGATCCCTTCCAGTACCCGGAACTGGCCGACGGTCTGGATGCCGTCGCCTCCGGCGTGCGGGCTCCGATCCTTGCCAACGCGGCGACCGCGAAGGGCGACCTGTTCTACAACACCTCGTTCCTCTGGCCGGACCAGTCGCACGGCGTGCTGGGCCGCGAAGACGTGCAGACCCACTCGAAACGTCACCCCGTCCCGTTCGGCGAGTACGTGCCCGACCGGGCGTTCTTCAATGCGCTGGCGCCTGATCTGATCGGGCTCATCGGGCGGGAGTACACGCCGGGAACGGATGCACCGGTCGTCCGCTCCGGCGCCACCCCGATCGGCCTGGCGATCTGCTTCGACGTCATCTACGACGAGGTCATCGCGGAGGGGATCGACGGGGGCGCGGAAGTGCTCGTCTTCCAGACGAACAACGCCGACTTCCGCGGCACCGCCGAGAACCGCCAGCAGTTGGCGATCGCTCGCATGCGCGCCGTGGAGACCGGGCGCGCGGTCGTCAACATCTCCACGGTCGGCACGAGCCAGGTGATCCGCCCCGACGGTTCCACCCAGGCGTCGCTCGACGAGAATCGCCCCGGTGCGCTGCTCGAACAGGTCGAGCGACGTACCGGGGCGACGGCGGGTGTCCTGCTGGGCCCGTGGGTCGAGCAGATCCTCCTGTGGGGCGGTCTGCTGGTCGTCGCGAGCGCGGGGCTCGTCGCACGGGTCCGCCGGAGGGGCTAGGCGCCGATGCGCTCCCTGGTCGGGTCCTCACCGGCGCCGCGGCGGGCGCGGATGAAGGCGAGGCGCTCCTCCAGGAGCTCCTCGAGCTCGGCACGGGTACGACGCTCCAGGAGCATGTCCCAGTGCGTACGTCCGGCCTTTTCGCCGCTCTCCTCGATCTCGACAGGCTTGCCGTCGATCTGCAGGCGCGCCTCGGCGCCGCAGGAGCGGCACTCCCACGTGGCCGGCGGCTCGGCGTCCGCCGCGAACATCAGCGTGGTCACGTGTCCGCAGACGTCACAGGTGTACGCCGTCTGCTGCCGTTCCATGAAGACGACGCCCTCTTCGCTCTGAAGGCTCTGGGCGCCGAGTCGGATTCCTCGAAGGCTGCGATCTGCCATTGTGTGGTCCTCTCGTCGCCCTCAGGTATACCGCTCCGGGCTGTGCAGAAGGTGCGAGGGGAGGCAACCGTGAAGGCTTTCACAGTCGATCCCCAGGCCTATCGCCGTAGGGTCGCGGTTCGAGGTGCCGAGGGACGTCCGAGACGGCGGATCAGCGTGACGGCAGGGTTGCGAGGGCGAGGTCGGCCCGGTCGGTGACGATCCCGTCGGCACCCTGTGCGACGAGGCGTCGCATCTGCGCAGGATCGTCGATCGTCCAGACGTGCACCTCGACCCCCGAGGCGTGCGCGGCACGCACGAGGGCGGGCGTGAACACACGGACGAAGCCGAAGCGCTCGGGGATCTGCACCGCGTCGAGGCCGCTCAGGATTCGCCGTGCCCAGGCACCCAGACGCAGCGCCGAGGCGAGGCGGAGGAGTGCGATCGCCCTCTGCCCGCCGGACGACGCGGGAAGTACGGGGGCTCCCGCGCCTGCGGCGGCGTCCAGGGCGGTCCTCCGGTTCGCGTCCCTGAAACTCGTCAGCAGCACCCGGTGCCCGTGGGGCGCGACCGCGACGCCGATCGCGGCGGCCGCGCTCGACGCCTTGACGTCGACGTTGAAGCGGAGTCGGGGAAAGAGATCGAGCGCTTCCGTGAGCGTCAGCAGACCGCCGTGCGCGGCGAACAACTCCTGGAGTTCCGCGGTGGCGACCTGTGCAACCGGCCGAGGATCCCCGAGCAGACGCTCCAGCGTCTCGTCGTGGAAGAGCACGGGGTCGCCGTCCGCGGTCGCCCGCACGTCGGTCTCCAAGTACACGACCCCTGCGGCATCGGCGGCCGCGAGGGCGGCGGCGGAGTTGTCGAACACGACGGCGTCCTCGCCCGACCCGGTCAGGAGACCGCGGTGGGCGAGGACGCGCGGGAACGGAGCCCCCTCGAAGTACGGGTGGGTCACGCCTCGGGGATCCCGGACGGCGGAGGCGTCGCGGCGGCGGGCTCGGCACGCGTGCCCGGCACGGTCCCCGTCGGGGGAGTCGAGGGGATGCGCGGGGCGCCACCGGCTCCGGGCGTGAAGGCACCGCCGAAGTTCTTCAGCGCCTCGGTGAACTCGCTCGGGATGATCCACAGCTTGCTGGAGGCGCTCTCGCTGATCTTCGGCAGCATCTGCAGGTACTGATAGGCGAGCAGCTTGTCGTCGGGCTGCCCCTGGTGGATGGCGTTGAAGACGTTCTGGATCGCCTCCGCCTCGCCCTCGGCACGGAGCACCGCCGCCTGCTTCTCTCCCTCCGCGCGGAGGATGTCGGCCTGGCGCTGACCCTCGGCCTCGAGGATCTGGGACTGCTTGGTGCCCTCCGCAGTGAGGATGGCGGCACGACGGTCGCGCTCGGCGCGCATCTGCTTCTCCATCGAGTCCTGGATCGACACGGGCGGATCTATGGCCTTGAGCTCGACCCGGGAGACGCGGATGCCCCACTTGCCGGTGGCCTCGTCGAGCACGATCCGCAACTGTCCGTTGATGTTGTCGCGGCTGGTGAGCGCCTCTTCGAGGTTCAGACCGCCGACGACGTTGCGGAGCGTGGTGGTGGTGAGCTGCTCGACTGCGCCGAGGTAGTTCGCGATCTCGTACGTCGCGGCACGCGCGTCGGTGACCTGGAAGTACACCACCGTGTCGATCGAGACGACGAGGTTGTCCTCGGTGATCACCGGCTGCGGCGGGAACGAGACGACCTGTTCGCGCATGTCGATGAGAGGACGCAGGCGGTCGATGAACGGCACCAGCAGGTTCAGGCCGGGGGAGAGGGTCTTGTGATACCGCCCGAGGCGTTCGACGATCCCGGCGGTCGCCTGCGGGATGATCCTGACGGATCGGGCGATCGTCACCAGCACGAAGATGATGATGGCGATCGCCAGGATCCAGCCGATGGCGGCCGGGATGAAGGATGCGCTGTCCATGAAGGGCTGCTCCTGTCTCTTCCTAGTCGTGGGCGGAACGGACGTATGCGGTGGCTCCCTCGATACGCACGACCGTGACGGGCGCACCGGGGTTCAACGGGGCGAGGACCGGCGCATCGGCGGCGATCCGCGCGGTCCAGGTGTCTCCGTTGCTCAACTTGACCTGGCCGCTGAGGGTGGAGACCTCCAGCAGCACGACGCCGTGCAACCCGATCAGGGCAGCCACGTTCGAGCGCGTGTCGTCCTCCCCGCGATGCAGACGTCGCAGCAACGGCGGCCGCAGGAGGAAGATGAGCAGCGCCGCGGAGAGCGCCGCCACGATCGCCTGCGCCCAGATCGGCCAGCCGGTGAGCACGGAGAGCAGACCCACCGCGCAGCCGAGCCCGAGCATCAGGAATGTCATGTCGAGGGTGAAGATCTCGATCACGAAGAAGAGCACCATGAGGACGAGCCAGCCGATCCATGCCCAGTCCTGGAACATCTGCAGCATCGCGTCCATGCGTCCCCCTTCTTGCCGTCAACCTATCACGCGGCCACCGGCGGCCCGCGGCCGCACGCGCGGTCTGCGCCGCGGAATCACGCGGATTGATAGGGTGATCCCCGTCCCTTTCCCGCGCCTCGTGCGCACCCCACCGAGGAGCCGAACGTGTCTCAGCCTCTTCCCGCCGCATCGCTGACCGGAAAGGTCGCACTGGTGACCGGTTCCTCCCGGGGGATCGGCGCCGACACGATCCGCTACTTCGCCGAGGCCGGGGCGGACGTCGTCATCAATTTCCGGAACAAGGCGCCTCGTGCCGAGAAGCTCGCGGCCGAGGTGCGCGAGCTCGGCCGCCGCGCGCTCGTCGTCGGCGCGGATCTGACGGATCCCTCCTCGGTCGCCGCGATGATCGATGCGGTGACCGCGGAGTTCGGCGGACTCGACATCCTGGTCCTCAACGCGTCGGGCGGCATGGAGTCCAACATGGGAGAGGACTATGCGCTGCGTCTCAACCGCGACGCTCAGGTGAACGTGCTCGAGACGGCGCTTCCCGCGTTGCGCGAGGGCGGCCGGATCGTCTTCGTCACGAGCCACCAGGCCCACTTCATCCGCACCACGCCGACCATGCCGGAGTACGAGCCGGTCGCGCTGTCCAAGCGTGCCGGGGAGGATGCGCTGCGCGCCCTCGTGCCCACGATCGAGGACCAGGGGATCGGGTTCGTGGTCGTCTCCGGGGACATGATCGAGGGCACGATCACCGCGACCCTCCTCGAGCGCGCCAACCCCGGAGCGATCTCGCAGCGGCGCGAGTCGGCCGGTCGCCTCTACAACGTGTCCGAGTTCGCGGCGGAGGTCGCGAAGGCCGCCGTCGAGCCGATCCCTGCCGACCACACGCGGTTGATCGGCGACGTGAGCGCATTCGCGGGGGAGTGACCCGCGCGAGAACGCCGAAGCGGCCCGGTGCGGATGCATCCGGGCCGCTTCGGCGTTCGGCGTGGATCAGACGGTGGCCGTCGCGCCCGAGCGCGTCGTGATCGCGCGCACGATCTGCACGATTCCGAGGACGACGAGCGAGATGCCCAGGATCCACCACAGCAGCGCCGCCGCGTAGAGCGGGGAGAACAGGACGACGATTCCCGCGACGATGCTGAGCAGCGCGTAGAGGAGGGTCCAGATCTTGCTGCCGTCCTGACCCATGAGGGTCAGCGACACCACGCCGTCGACGATCCAGCTGATGCCGATGAACACGACCGTGACGATGGCCAGAGCGACCGTGGCCGCGGGCAGGTTCGAGAACGCGATGATCGCAGCGACGATGTAGAGCAGGCCCAGCAGGATGTGCCCGACGCGCCCCCAGCCGCCTCCGCGGCCGGAGAAGATCCCCAGGGCGAGGTAGACGAGTCCCGCGATGATGAGGTAGACGGCGACGATACCGGTGACGACGACAGCCGTCTTCGCCGGCCAGATGAGCAGGACGAGACCGGCGAGGAGAGCGATGACGCCGGAGACTGCGAGGAAGACGCGCAGCGACTTCACGAGTCCCTTCGCGTCGGCAAGTGCTTCGGACATGACGGTTATCCTTTCTGAGAAATCCCTGAGAAGGGGGATACGCCGACAGCGTACCGGTGACCCAGGCGGCGAGAGACAAGACGGGCCGCGGCCGGTCGGAATCCTCGGAGCCGCGCATGGGAGGATCGGGGGATGAGCTCGTCCTCCGCCGATGCCGATCGGCTGCGCGATCTCGTCGCCCTGAGGAGGGTCCGCGACCGGATCGATCGCGAGTACGCGCAGCCCCTCGATGTCGAGGCCCTCGCGGCCGGGGTGCACATGTCGGCAGGGCATCTCAGCCGGCAGTTCCGCCTGGTGTACGGCGAACCGCCCTACTCCTACCTCATGACGCGTCGCATCGAGCGGGCGATGGCGTTGCTCCGGCGCGGCGACGTGACGGTGACAGAGGCATGCTTCGCCGTCGGATTCCAGTCGCTCGGCACCTTCAGCACGCGCTTCTCCGAGCTCGTCGGCGTCTCGCCGAGCCGCTATCGTGCGGATCCCGGCCTCGGTCCCGGGATCCCGTCCTGGATCGAGAAGCAGGCCACGAGGCCGATCAGGAATCGAGAAGCGGGCTCCGTCGGCCGCGCGTAGCGTGAGCGGCATGGACATCACGATCAACGCCAGTTTCCTCCCGCACACCGACGCCGAGGAGTCACTGCGGTTCTACCGCGACGTGCTCGGCTGGGAGCTGCGCAAGGACGTCGGCTACCAGCAGATGCGCTGGCTCACGGTCGGCCCGGCGAACCAGCCCGACACGGCCGTCGTGCTGACCCCGCCGGCGGTCGACCCCGGCATTTCCGACGACGAGCGCCGAACGATCCTGGAGCTCATGGCCAAGGGCAGCTACGGGGGCATCGTCCTCGCGACCCCGGACGTCGACGTCGCCTTCGCGGAGCTCGAGTCCCGCGGTGCCGACGTCGTGCAGGAGCCGATCGATCAGCCGTACGGCATCCGCGACTGCGCCTTCCGGGACCCGGCGGGGAACATGATCCGTCTGCAGCAGGTCGCCTGAGCACCCTCGGGACCCCGTTCGCGCCCTTTCTGCGACGTCGGCGGGCACCGCTAGTCTGTGTCCGCCCCGTACCGCGCGCCACCGAGAGAAGCCACTGATGACCGACCCGCATGTCGCCGACACCCACGATGCCATCCGCGTGCGCGGCGCCAGGGAGAACAACCTCAAGGACGTATCGATCGACCTGCCCAAGCGGCGGCTGACGGTCTTCACCGGCGTGTCGGGATCCGGCAAGAGCTCTCTCGTCTTCGACACGATCGCGGCGGAGTCGCGCCGCATGATCGACGAGACGTACAGCGCCTTCATTCAGGGGTTCATGCCGTCGGTCCCACGGCCGGACGTGGACGTGCTGGAAGGGCTGACGACCGCGATCATCGTCGATCAGGAGCGGCTCGGCGCCAATCCGCGTTCGACGGTCGGCACCGTGACCGACGCCAACGCGATGCTGCGGATCCTCTTCTCCAGGCTCGGGGAGCCCTTTATCGGCGGCCCGACCGCGTTCTCGTTCAACGTCCCGACGCAGAAGGCGAGCGGAGTGATGACCGGGCCGGGCGGCGAGAAGAAGATCGTGAAGGACGCGATCTATCTCGGTGGCATGTGCCCGCGTTGCGAGGGCAGGGGAGCCGTCTCGGATCTCGACCTCGCGCAGATCGTCGACGAGTCGAAGTCCTTGAACGACGGTGCGATCCGGGTCCCCGGGTACACACCGGACGGGTGGATGGTGAAGGGCTTCGCGCAATCGGGCTTCTATCCCGCCGACAAGCCGATCGCCGAGTTCACCGAGAAGCAGAGGAACCTCTTCCTCTACGGCGAGGTCACCAAGGTCAAGATCTCCGGCATCAACATGACCTATGAGGGCCTGATCCCCAAGATCACGAAGTCGATGCTCTCGAAGGACATCGATGCGCTGCAGCCGCACATCCGCGCCTTCGTCGAACGGGTGGCGACCTTCGCGGTCTGCCCCGAGTGCGACGGGACCAGGCTCACGGAGGGCGCTCGTTCGTCGAGGATCGCCGGGGTCAGCATCGCGGACGCCTGCCGCATGCAGGTCACCGACCTCGCCGCCTGGGTGCGCGGCCTCACGCTGCCCGAGGCCGCCCCGCTGCTCGAGGCGCTGCAGGCCAATCTCGACGCCTTCGTCACGCTGGGCCTGGGCTACCTCAGCCTGGATCGGCCGTCGGGGACGCTGAGCGGGGGAGAGGCGCAGCGCATCAAGATGCTGCGGCATCTCGGGTCCTCGCTCACCGATGTGACGTACGTCTTCGATGAGCCGACGATCGGCCTCCATCCGCACGACATCACCCGCATGAACGGGCTGCTCGAGCGGCTGCGGGACAAGGGCAACACCGTGCTCGTGGTCGAGCACAAGCCGGAGACGATCGGGATCGCCGATCACGTGGTGGATCTCGGTCCCGGCGCGGGCGCGGCGGGGGGAGAGATCTGTTTCGAGGGCACGGTGAGCGGCCTCCGCGCGAGCGGGACCCTGACCGGGCGTCACCTGGACGACCGGTCATCCCTCAAGCCGTCCGTCCGCTCGCGCACGGGCGTCATCGAGGTGCGGGGTGCGTCGACGAACAATCTTCAGGACGTCTCGGTGGATGTGCCGCTCGGCGTGCTCACGGTCGTCACGGGCGTGGCTGGATCGGGCAAGAGCTCGCTCATCCACGGTTCGGTCTCGCCGCGCGAGGAGGTCGTGTCGATCGACCAGACCGCGATCAGGGGGTCCCGTCGCAGCAACCCTGCGACCTACACGGGGCTGCTCGAGCCGATCAGGAAGGCGTTCGCCAAGGCCAACGGAGTCAAGCCCGCACTGTTCAGTGCCAACTCCGAGGGGGCGTGCCCGACCTGCAAGGGATCCGGGGTCATCGTCACGGAGCTGGGATTCATGGACACCGTCGAGAGCCCTTGCGAGGACTGCGGTGGAAGGCGTTTCCAGCCCGCGGTGCTGGAGTACACGCTCGGCGGGCGCGATATCACCGAGGTCCTGGACATGTCCGTCACGCAGGCGAAGGAGTTCTTCCGTGCGGGAGAGGCGAAGCTCCCCGCCGCGGTGACGATCCTCGCCCGGCTGGAGGACGTCGGACTCGGCTACCTGTCGCTCGGGCAACCGCTGTCGACGCTCTCCGGCGGGGAGCGTCAGCGGATCAAGCTCGCCACGCAGATGGCGGAGGGCGTCGAGGTGTACGTGCTCGACGAGCCGACGACCGGACTCCACCTGGCCGACGTGCAGAATCTTCTCGGACTGTTGGACCGACTCGTCGACGCCGGCAAATCGGTGATCGTCATCGAACACCACCAGGCCGTCATGGCGCACGCCGACTGGATCATCGACGTGGGCCCTGGTGCCGGACACGACGGCGGCAGAGTGATCTTCGAGGGGACACCCTCCGACCTGGTGGAGAGCAGGTCCACGGTCACAGGGGAGTACCTCGCGGCGTACGTGGGGGCATGAGAGGCTGGAGGTGATGGCCGACCTCAAGATCTCCACGCGCAACTCCCGGTTCCAGCTGATCGAGGCGCTGCTGCGCAACCGCACGCACCGCACGCGCGAGCGCCGCTTCGTGGTGCAGGGCGTGCGTCCGATCTCTCAGGCGCGCGCGTTCGGGTGGCCCATCCTCACCGCCGTCTACGACGCCCAGCGCGCGCTCACCCCCTGGGCGCGGGAGGTTGTGGCCGACGCCCGCGAAACGATCGCGATGAGTCCTGCCCTTCTCGCGGAGCTCTCGGAGAAGGACGAAGGGGCGGTCGAGGTCCTCGCGATCGTGGAGATGCCGGATGATGACCTGGGCAGGCTTCCCGTGAGCGCGGATTTCTTCGGCATGGTGTTCGATCGCCCCACGCAGCCGGGAAACATCGGAGCGATCCTGCGCTCGATGGATGCGCTTGGGGGCGACGGCCTGATTGTCTCCGGGCACGCCGCCGATCCTTACGACCCCAAGTCGGTGCGCGCATCCACCGGTTCGTTGTTCGCCACGCCCGTCATCCGGGCCGGGTCGCCGGGCACGGTGTTCGACTGGGTGCGCGACGTGCGCGCGCACGGCACGCCACTGACGCTCGTCGCGACCGACGAGACGGGCGACATCGATATCTGGGATCACGACTTCACGCAGCCGACGTTGATCCTTCTGGGCAACGAGACGACGGGACTTGCGCGGAGCTGGCGCGAGGCGGCAGACGTCACGATCCGCGTTCCGATGAGCGGTTCGGCGAGTTCCCTGAACGCCTCGAACGCCGCCACGCTGATGCTCTACGAGGCCGAGCGTCAGCGCGCGGCACAGCCGCGCCTCGCATCCCTGAACTGAGCACGTCAGGGTTTCTGCGGGTGCTCGACGAATCGTTGTCGAACAGCCGATAATGCACATTATGTCAGAACGTAGACGACATCTTCTCCTCCGCTGCGAATACGCCGGTACGCGGGACCCCCTGTATCCGTGCCTGAGGCCCCCGGGTGCGGTCGCATCTGTACCGCTCAAGCCGTCCGCCGGGCTGTCGTCACCTGAACCCTCGTCCGAGCATTCGACTCGCGACGAACCTGATTACGACGGCCCTGCGGGAGCACAGGGGCACCCCGAATACGATGAAGCATGCGGGTCTATCTGCGCACCTACCGATGAGGACGGCAGCTGGTGCCCCCTGCCGAAAGGGCGGCGCAGCACTGATCGTGATGAACGCCCTCGTCGAATTTCCTCAGCGGCTAGCCAGCTGGGATCGTGAAGCGAACGGCCCCGCCGACCGCGCGACGGAAGGATGCCATGAATCCCAAGGAACGCGCTGCCTGTGTGTGCTTCGACGGCTCCCGCGTGCTGCTGCTGAGGCGATTCAAAAGCGGCCGGCGGTACACCGTGCTTCCAGGTGGCGGCATAGAGCCGGGCTAATTGCCCGAGCGGGCGGCGTTGCGCGAATTTGCTGAGGAGACCGGGCTCGTCGCGGCCGTGATCGGCGACGTCGCCACTGTTGACCACGACGACCGGCGGGCGCACTACCTGCTAATGGCGGCTTTGCCCGGAGAGCCGACTCTGGGAGGGCCGGAGGCTCTCGCGGAGAGCGAAGACAACCGATATTGGCCCGTATGGGTCCCTGTAGCCGAGCTCGCGGACGAGCCGCTCGTGCCTGAGGAGGCGCGAGAGATTGTGCTGCGAGCCTTCGCGGAAAGCGTCACCGATGGCTGCTGAGGACGCGACCGAGCAGGGAGTGTTGTGTGGCTTCGAGCACCCGGGAGTCCAGCGCTCAGAGCGGCAGGCGACAGAGCACGAAGTCCTCAAGTCGATAAGCCGGACATCCAGTCGTAACGAGTGCATCTGCAAGGTCTGCAGATGCACGCTCCCCTGACAACCGCGGCTTCGGTTGCTTGAATACTCCCTTGATCTGGGCCCCATTACCCTTCGCTAAGGTGACTGGCAACGCCGCCGACTGACGGCATCGAATCCCCTCGACATGCAGCACGCCCGATTGGCCTGCAGGCACACGCGCCTCAGTTGGTCTCCAGCATGCGAGTCACAGCGCTCAGCGACTCCGGCATGAGCCTGTAATACGCCCACGTCCCCCGCTGCGACCGCGCCAGGAACCCCGCCGTGGTGAGGACCTTGAGGTGATGGGAAACGGTCGGCTGGGACAGCCCGATCGGGTCTATGAGGTCGCACACGCACGCTTCCTGATCCTCACTCGAGGCCACGATCGACAGCAACCGCAGTCGGGCAGGATCCGCGAGTGCCTTCAGGCGCACGGCAAGCCGCTCGGCGTCTTCCTGGCCGAGCGGCTGCTTCACGAGCGGCGCGCAGCACGCGGTCGAGGTAGTGACGTCAGTGACTTCGAGCATCGTGACCATACATCGATATTAGTCGATATTGACAGGTGTCGATAGATCAGCTCATACTTGCATCGATGTTTGTCGATATACGGAGGTTCTGATGATGACGACGCTGGATTTCGCTCCCCGGACAGCGGGACCGGACCACCTGGCGACGCTTCCGGTCGTGATCATCGGCGCGGGCCCGATCGGGCTCGCGGCGGCGGCGAACCTGGTCGAGCGGGGCATCGACTTCACAGTCCTCGAGGCCGGAGATCGGATCGCGGACTCCGTTCAGCTCTGGGGCCACACCCGCCTGTTCTCGCCTTGGAAGCATCTCGTCGATCCCGCGTCTCGGCGGTTGCTGGAGGCGGCGGATTGGGTGATGCCTTCGGCGGAGGGGCGCCCCCCGACCGGGCGGGAGCTCGTCGACGACTACCTGGCCCCGCTCGTGGAACTTCCGGAGATCGGGTCACGGATCCAGTTCGGCGCCCGTGTGGTCGCCGTGTCGCGGGAGGGCATGGACCGCACCCGCACCGCGGGGCGCGCGCAGGCCCCGTTCCTGCTGCGCATCCAGCACCCCAACGGGCAGGTCGCAGAGACCACGGCGCGGGCGGTGATCGACGCGTCCGGCACCTACACGTCTCCCAACCCGCTTGCTTCCTCCGGGCTCACCCCGCTCGGCTTCGACCAGGTTGCAGACCGGGTGATGCACGCTCTCCCCGATGTTCTCGGCGCCGACCGGGCACGGTTCGCCGGCCGGCACACGGTCGTGGTCGGGGCGGGGCATTCAGCGGCGAACACGCTCATCGCGCTCGGGAAGCTCGCCCAGCAGGAGCCGACCACCCGGGTGACCTGGGCGATACGCAACCCTTCCGCGATCCGCGTGTCCTCCTCCCCCGACGACGAACTGCCGGACCGCGCGAAGCTCGGGACCCGCACCGAACGCCTCGTCGCCTCCGGCATCGTCACAGGGGTCGACTCGTTCGAGATCTCCCGCGTCGAAACTCAGGACGGCGGGATCCGCCTGATCGGCACCCGCCGCGGAGAGCCGGCGCTGCTGGACGCGGATCTGGTGGTGAACGCGACAGGGTTCCGCCCCGACCTGGATATGCTGCGGGAAGTTCGACTCGCGCTGGACGACATCGTCGAAGCCCCCCGCCGACTGGCGCCGCTGATCGACCCGAACATCCACTCCTGCGGCACCGTCGAACCCCACGGGTTCCGCGAACTCACCCACCCGGAGCCGGGATTCTTCATCGTCGGGATGAAGTCCTACGGCCGCGCACCTACATTCCTCCTCGCCACTGGCTACGAGCAGGTCCGCTCCGTTACCGCCTGGATCGACGGCGACTTCGCCGCGGCGTCGCAGGTCGCGTTGGTGCTGCCGGCGACGGGAGTCTGCTCCACCGGTGACAGCGACGGCGGTTCCTGCTGTTCATAAGTCCATCCGCCCGGGGGGTCCCGGCGATCGGGTGCGGATCGAGCTGAGCTTCGCGGCTGGAATCGCCGACGACGAGACCACCTTCGAGACCCCTCCCCCTCCCCCTGGGGACTCGGACAGCACTCGTCGGGAGCCGCCGAGAAGCAGGCGCGAGATGATGGACGGGTGACTCTCTGTCGGCAGAAGTGGACCAGCCTCCCCGACGGGGACCGGACCGATGAGGCGCATCTGCAGCTGACCAGCGAGGGGATGTACGCCTTCGGCACGGCGATCGCCCCGGATTACGCACTCTCATGGCGTCTGGATGCAGGAGAGGGCTGGGTGACGCGAGAGTTGCGCGTCACCGCCGAAGCGTTCGAGTGGTCACGGTCGTTGGTGCTGCGTCGCAGTCCTGATGGTGTCTGGTCGTCGCAGACCAACAGCATGGGATCCGTCGGCCTCCCGGACCCCGGACTCGCGGACCCGGAATCGCTCTCGACGGCGCTTGATTGCGATCTAGGGCTCTGTCCCGTCACGAATACCATGCCGATTCGACGTCTGGGTCTGCTCGAGCGTGAAGTCCCTCCGACGCCGTTGATCATGGCCTGGGTAGAGGTGCCGTCCTTGCGGGTGCTGCGCAGCGATCAGCTGTACGCATCGTCTCCTCGACCGGGGCGTGTCCGCTACCGCAGCCTCCATCGTGACTTCGAAGCGGAATTGCTCGTCGATCAGGACGGGGTCGTGATCGAATACCCGACGTTGGCTCGTCGAGTGGATCACTGACGCGATGGCACGCTCCGGCGTCACTGACGCCCAGAATGAAACCCGCGCAAAAGACGAAGCCACCTGGGAGCGGGTCGAGACGCGACGACGGAGGAAATCTGCCCTGTTGCGTGACCGGGCCGTCTTGCCGGGTCCGACCCGTCGGGGTTTCAGACCCGGACTGCATGGCAAGGTGGGAACCATGCGCGCTGACGTTCTGAGTCTCCCCATTGCGGCGACCGAGACTCACGGCTCCGACACTGAGCCCGTCATCGTTCTTCCTGGCGGTCCATGCCGAGGCCCGGAGTACGTGAGCGACCTTGCGGGCCTTGGTCGAACCCACCGGCTCATCGTGCTGCATCCGCGGGGAACACCTCAAAGCGGCGGACTCTCCCGTGGATGGTGGTCGGACGCTGACGATGTGATCGCTCTGGCAGATGCCCTCGACCTAGACAGAGTCGATCTTCTCGCCCACTCCGCGGGGACTCGGCTCGCTCTCGCCGTTGCAACTCGATATCCGCATCGCGTTCGATCACTGGCCCTGGTCACGCCGCCCGCGGCGTGGTTGACCGAAACTCGTCACGACGGAGATTCCGTCGTCCTCGATAGGAGCTCCCCCGCCGTCGCAGAGGCGCTCCGCTCACTCGAGCAAGACGATCCCAGCACCGAGGATGCATTCCGCACGGCATTCCTACGTCAAGCTCCAGCGACATACGCGCACTGGACCGAGAGCGAGCAGGCGCACGCGAACTCGGGCGCAGTCAGCCGGGCTTCGGCGCTGGCGTGGTTCAACGACATCCCCGCTGACGCCACGGATCGCATCCGCGCCACCAACTCCCCGCAGGCGCTCGTCATCGGCGGCGACCGCGACTATCTCCCCGGGATCCGGCCGGTCGTGGACTATGCGACGGCCTTGGGCGCAGACCTCGCGATGATCGAAGACTGCGGCCACTACCCATGGATCGAGCAGCCAGAGGCGTTCCTGCGGATCACCGACGATTGGCTCTCAACGGTGCGGTCAGCGCGCATCTGAAGCACCTCACAGAGCAGGTCGGAGTGCGAACGGCAGATGAGCGGATGCCCCGGTGGCCCACCGCGACGCAGATCCGGCCTTCATGGCACCGCGCTCAGGACTCCGCGGGGCGTGCCGGCCCGCGACTAAGATTGCTCGGCTGCTCCCCTTGGACACCGCGCGCCTTCGGTTCAGCACGATGTCCTCGGACGACACGGAAGCAATGACCGAGCTGCTGGGTGACCCCATCGTCATGGCGTTCTACCCGGCGCCGAAGTCGCGCGCCGACGCGGTCAAATGGATCCTCCGGAACGAGCACAACTACGCCGCGCACGGCTTCGGGCTCTGGATCGTCGAGACCCATGCCGGCGAGTTCGTCGGGGACTGCGGACTGACCTGGCAGACCGTCTCCGGCGTGCCCCGACTCGAGGTCGGATACCACGTCCTTCCGGCGTGGCAGGGGCTCGGGCTGGCCACGAAGGCTGCCGCAGCCTGCCGTGACCTTGCTCGCGATCTCCTGGAGGCCGACGAGCTCGTGGCGATCGTCCATCCGGACAATCGTGCCTCCCTGCGCGTCGCGGAAAAGCTCGGAATGCGCCGGATCGCCGAAGACCATGACGGAGACATCCCCGTGCGCGTCGTTCTGGGCATGCGGCTCGATCGCTAGTCCGGACGACGCGGCACGCGTCTCCGTGCACCTGAGCGCAGACCGAGCGCCGCGTACCGTCAGCGTCGCGGCGTCCAGCCCAGAGGTCGAGCGCCAGCCTGCTCCGCACGCTCCTCATCCGCGATGCGCGACCAGCCCTGGGCCGCGTCTCGACTCTCGAACGCGCCGCGCGCGACTCGGAAGCCGAGATCGTCCTGAGAGGTGCGGGGGTCTCCCCCCACGGCGTACCGAGGCGCGCACACTCCACGCATCGTCGGCGAAGCCGCCGCCGCGGAACACGCGATACTCCCCGTAACGGGCAGGATCCAGCAGGTCCCAGCACCACTCCCAGACGTTGCCGAGCGTGTCAAAGAGTCCGTTGAGGTTCGGCAGGCGCAGTCCGACGGGCTGCGGGTGACGCACCCCGTCCGCGGCCGTCCAGGCGATGTCCGGCAAGGGTCCGTAGTGTGGCGTCGTCGACCCGTAGCGGCATGCGTACTCCCACTCGGCTTCTGTCGGGAGCCGGTAGCCGTCTGCGGAGACGTCCCAGTGCACGTCCGGCCCGTCGAAGCGATAGACGGGATCGAGGCCCTCCCATTCGGAGGCGGCGTTGCAGAACCGGATCGCCCGCAACCAGGACACGTCGACCGCCGGACGGTCCGGGTGCATCGCCGCGATGCCCAGCAGTTCCGCGGTCTGCTCCTCCGTGACCGGGTAGACGCCGATCGAGAACGGTTGGAGTGCGACGCTCCACCGCCGCCGGGAACGGGCGTCGTGCAACTCCACCGACCCCGCCGGCAGCGCACGCATCTCGATATCCCTCATCCCTCGTCAGTCTACGGAGGGCAGAGCAGCGGCACGCGCCCGCTGGATCGTATGTCGGCGCCGTTCGCTAGCGTCAGCGACATGACACGAGCGATCTTCTTCACCGCGGCGACGCTGAACGGCTTCCTGGCCGACGAGGACGACGGGCTCTCGTGGCTGCTGTCGATCCCGCAGGAGGAGTCCGCCGCCGAGATCGCCACGTTCGTGGACCGGATCGGCGTGCTGGTCGAAGGCTCCTCGACCTACTCCTGGGTCCTGGGGCACGAAGACCTCGTCGCGCACCCGGAACGTTGGCGGGATTTCTACGGCTCTCGCCCGACGTTCGTGTTCACGACTCGGACCCTGCCCGCGGTCCCCCGCGCCGACATCCGTTTCGTGCGCGGCGAGGTCGCCACGCACTGGGACGACATCGTCGCCGCCGCGGATGAGAGAGACGTCTGGATCGTCGGCGGTGGCGATCTCGCGGGCCAGTTCCTCGACGCCGGACTCCTCGACGAGCTCGTCGTGACGATCGCTCCGGCGACGCTGCACGCAGGCAAACCCCTGCTGCCGCGCGATCTCGATCACACCCGCCTCGCACTCACGGGCGCTCGTCAGACAGGGCCGTTCGCCGAGTTGACCTATCGCATCCTGCCCGCACCGTCACGCTGACGGGGCGGTGGAGATCGGTCGATCAGGCCACGGCGGGGGCGGACGGGACGATCTCGGTCCACGTCGCGAATTTCGGACGTCGCCCGTCACCCGAGGAACGGCCGGTCACCCGGCGTCGGATCCACGGGCCGACGTGGCGTCGGTAGTACGCCCCCGTTCCCAGTCGTTCGGTCGTCGGAAGCGTCGCGGCACTCCACCATTCGGCGGGCGCCCCGGCCCCCAGCGCGTCGAGCACCCGCGCCGCGACCCGGTGGTGGCCGAAGGCGTTCATGTGCAAGCGGTCCTCGGCCCAGTAGGCGGGACGGCTGAGCTCGCGATCGGGCCAGTTCAGCGCCTGGACGACATCGGAGCGATCGGCGATGCGCCGGAGTACGGCGGCGGAGAGCTCATCACCACGACGCTGGATCAGGGAGGCGAGCGGCAGCTGTGCGGAGGGATTCGCGCCCGACAGGACGATCAGGGTCACTCCGGCCTCGTCGCAGCGGCGCAAGACGCGCGTGAACGCGTCGGCGATGTGCTCGATGTCGGCGCGCGGTCGAAGCATGTCGTTGCCGCCCGCGTTGAAGGACAGATGAGTGGGCTTCAACGCGAGAGCCGGTTCGAGCTGCTCCTCGACGACCGGCCACGCCAGCTTTCCGCGGATCGCGAGGTTCGCGTACGAGATCGGAGCGCCGATCGCGTCCGCCCACCCCTGCGCGGCAATGTCCGCCCACCCTCGGACGTGGCCGTCGGGCAGCTCGTCACCGACACCCTCGCTGAAGGAATCTCCGATGGCGACGAAACGGACGACGGTCATCCCCCCAGCCTACGACCGCGCAGCACCGCGCTTCTCGCGTCAGCCTTCCGCGAGCAGAGCGCGCACGCGCGGAACGACCTCGGTCCCGTACAGCTCGATGCTGTGCAGGAGCGCCTCGTGCGGAAGGGATCCGGTCGCGTACTTGAGATCGAAGCGTCCGATGCCGAGCGTGCGAACGGTGTCAGCGATCTTGGCCGCGACGCGCTCGGGCGATCCCGCGTACACGGCTCCTTCGGGCCCGACCTCGTTCTGGAACTGCGCGCGGCTGTACCCGGTGCCCCACCCGCGCTCCGCGCCGATCGTGTTGCGCATGTGCTCGAACGCGGGGTACGCGATGCTCCACGCCTCGTCGTCCGTGTCCGCGATATGTCCGGGTGAGTGCACCGCGATCGGGAGCGCAGGATTGCCGAAGGAGTCGACGGATCGGTGGTAGAGGTCGACGAACGGGCGGAAGCGCGCCGCTGGACCGCCGATGATCGCGAGCATCAGTCCGAGGCCATGCCGCGCGACCCGGACGACGGACTCGGGCGAACCGCCCACCCCGACCCAGGCGCGCATCCCGTGCTCGGTCTTCGGGAAGACATCGGCGCGGTCGAGGGGTGCTCGCACGGACCCTTGCCAGGTGACGGGCTCCTCCTTGAGGAGCTCGACGAACAGGTCGAGCTTCTCCTCGAAGAGCCGGTCGTAGTCGCGCAGGTCGTACCCGAACAGGGGGAAGGACTCGGTGAACGAGCCGCGCCCGAGCACGACCTCGGCCCGGCCGCCGGAGAGCGCATCGAGCGTGGCGAACCGTTCGTACACGCGCACGGGGTCGTCGGAGCTCAGCACGGTGACCGCGGTGCCGAGCCGAAGGCGCTCGGTGCGCGCGGAGATGGCTGCGAGGACCATCTCGGGGCTCGAGACGGCGAAGTCACGGCGGTGGTGCTCCCCCACCCCGAAGAAATCGATGCCCACACGGTCTGCCAGTGCCGCCTGCTCGACGATGTTGCGGATCGTCTGCGCCCCGCTCAGCGGCTTCCCGTCGGCGCCGATCGTGATGTCGCCGAACGTGTCCAATCCGAACTCGATGTCCATCCGAGCCCCTTTCTATTCACATGAATGAACCAGGGCAGACCTGTCGGCATTCCCGCCGTCTGCGTGCGCTCAGGGCGTGCGGAAGACGCTGCGCAGCGTGTCGAGGCCGACACCGCCGATGTCGAGGGCGCGCTTGTGGAAAGCCTTGATGTCGAACGCCTCGCCCTCACGAGCCTTGACGCCGTCCCGGACCTCCTCCCAGATGCGCTGCCCGACCTTGTACGACGGCGCCTGACCGGGCCAGCCGAGGTAGCGGTTCACCTCGAACCGGCGGAACTCGTCGGACATGTTGACGTTGCGACGCATCATCTCGAGCGCGTAGTCGTGGTCCCAGACCCCCTCGCCGTCGAGGCGCGGCTTGCCGAGGTGCACGCCGATGTCGAGGACGACCCGCAGGGCGCGCATGCGCTGCCCGTCGAGCATGCCCAGTCGATCCGCGGGATCGTCGAGATAGCCCAGCTGCTCCATGAGCCGCTCCGCGTAGAGCGCCCATCCCTCGGCGTGGCCCGAGGTGCCCGCCAGCACGCGCCGCCAGGTGTTGAGCTCTGCCCGGTTGTACGTAGCCTGCGCGATCTGCAGGTGATGGCCGGGAACCCCCTCGTGGTACACGGTGGTCAGCTCGCGCCAGGTGTCGAACTCCGTGACGCCCTCCGGAACCGACCACCACATGCGTCCGGGCCGGGAGAAGTCGTCTGTCGGACCCGTGTAGTAGATCCCGCCCTCCTGCGTCGGGGCGATCATGCATTCGAGGCGCCGGATCTTGTCCGGAATGTCGAAGTGCGTCGCTCCGAGCTCGGCGATCGCCCGGTCGCTGGTCTCCTGCATCCACCGCTGCAGCGCCTCGGTTCCGACCAGCTTGCGCGCGGGGTCCGCTTCGAGGTGGGCCACCGCCTCCTCCACCGTGGCGCCGGGGAGGATCTCGTGGGCGATCGCCGTCTGCTCGGCGATCATGCGGTCGAGCTCCTCGCGCCCCCACTCGTAGGTCTCGTCGAGATCGATCGTCGCACCGAGGAAGCGCCGCGACGCGAGGGCGTAGAGGTCCCGGCCCACGGCGTCCTGCTCGACTGCGGCCGGAGCGAGCTCCGCCGTGAGGAACGTCCGCAAGCCGTCGTAGGCGACACGGGCTGCCGCGGAGCGATCCGCGAGCTCGCGGGCGAGACTCGCCGGCAGGGACCCCTCCTCCGGGGCGGCATCGGCCACGAACGCCGCGAAGAAGCCGTCGTCAGCGGTATAGCGGGTGATCTGCGTCGCCACCTCGACGACCTGACGGCGCGCCGGCACCACCCCGCGGGCGATGCCCTCCCGCAGCGTCTCGATGTAACCCTCGAGCGCCGCGGGCACGGCGGCCAGCCGCTCGGCGACCACCCCCCAGTCGTCCACGGTCGCCGTCGGCATGAGGTCGAACGCCTGACGCACGTCCTGCGCGGGAGAGGCGATCACATTGAGGTCGCGCAACTGCCACTCGGCGTCGTGCTGCTCCAGGCTCAGGCGCAGTTCGGACGACAGATCGGTCTTGGTCACGCGATCGATCTCGTCGACCGGCTCCGCGGCATCCAGCTCCGCCAGCACACGTCGGGTCTCCCCGACGGCCCGCTCGTGACCCGCGGGGCTGAAGTCGTCGAGACGGGGATTCTGCTCGTTGCGCCCGATGTACGTGCCCAGGATCGGCGACAGGTCGGCGAGGGTGTCCACCCAGTCCTCGGCGATGCGATCGATGGCGGAGGGCGTGCGCGGCGTCGGCTGCTCTGCGGTCATCCTCCGAGCCTATCCACGGATGCCCCCGCCGCCGAGGATCAGTGCGCGGCCTCGTTCCAATCCGCGCCGCGCCCCACCTGCACCTCCAACGGCACCGACAGCGACGCGGCACCGCCCATGCGGTCTCGCACGATGCGCTCCGTGGCGTCCCACTCCCCCGGGGCGACCTCGACCACGAGCTCGTCGTGGATCTGCAGGAGCACGCGGGACGCGAGCTGTTCGTCGCGAAGATCTTCGTGGATCCGGAACAGGGCGATCTTCATGATGTCGGCCGCGCTGCCCTGGATCGGCGCGTTGAGCGCCGCCCGCTCCGCGTTCTCCCGGAGCACACGGTTCGGGCTCGCCAGGTCGGGGAACGGCCGCCGCCGCCCGAAGATCGTCTCGGTGTAGCCGACCTCTTTCGCCGCGATCACCGAGGCGCGCAGGTAGTCGCGGACGGCACCGAAGCGCGCGAAATACTCCATCATCAGCTGTTTCGCCTCGGACTGCTCGATGCGCAGCTGCTTGGACAGGCCGAAGGCGCTCAGCCCGTAGACGAGACCGTAGGACATCGCCTTGACCTTGGTGCGCATCGCAGACGTGACGTCTTCGGGCTCGACACCGAAGACGCGCGCGCCCACGAATCGATGCAGATCCTCCCCCGAGTTGAAGGCTTCGATGAGGCCCTCGTCGCCCGAGAGATGCGCCATGATGCGCATCTCGATCTGCGAGTAGTCGGCGGTGAGCAGCGTCTCGTACCCCTCGCCGACCTGGAACGCGCTGCGGATCCGCCGCGACTCCTCGGTCCGCACCGGGATGTTCTGCAGGTTCGGATCCGTGCTGCTGAGCCGGCCGGTCTGGCTGCCCGTCTGCACGTACGTCGTGTGGATGCGGTGGTCCGCCCGGATCGCCGTGTCGAGCGACTCGATGATCTGACGCAGCTTCGTGGCCTCCCGGTGCTGCGAGAGCAGTTCGAGGAAGGGGTGCGGGTTCCTCTCCTGGATGTCGGCGAGCGATGCCGCATCCGTCGAATAGCCCGTCTTCGTCTTGCGCGTCTTGGGCAGGTCGAGCTGATCGAACAGCACCTCCTGCAGCTGTTTGGGTGAGCCGAGGTTGACCTCGCGGCCGATCACCGCGAACGCCTCCTCCGCGATGCCCGCGGCGCGCTCGCCCAGCTCGTGGGAGAAGCCGGAGAGGATGTCGTGCGACACCGCGACGCCGGCGAGCTCCATGTCGGCGAGGGCGATGAGCGTGGGCAGCTCGATCTCGCGCAGCACCGCGTCCACGCTCTCCGGGACGTCGGCGCGCAACGCCGTCGCGACCCGCGCCGCGAACCAGGCGAGCTGCGCCGGCGAGGCGCCTTCGGTCTCCGGAACGAGCTGCGTCGGGTCGGACTCGGGGAGCTTCTCCCCCAGGTAGCGGTCGACGAGATCGGCCAGGGTCTTGTCCGGATAGCTGGGACGCAGCAGCCACCCGGCGAGGTTGGTGTCATAGGCGAGACCGCCCAGCCGCGCCCCCTCCGTCGCAAGAGCCTTCACCTGCGGCTTGGCGTCGTGCAGGATCTTCGGTGCGTCGGAGGCGAGCCAGTCCGCGAGCGCGGCCTGCGTCGCCTCCGACCAGTTGGCCTCGAGCAGATCCTCGCCGTGGGCGAGGCCGATCCGCTGCGGCAGCCCGCCCGTCGAAGCCACCTCCACGGCGATCTCGCCCGTGGCCATGGACAGCCAGGCGCCGAGGTCCGCCGGCGACAGCTCGCGGACCTCCGGCACCTCGACGACCGCCGCTGCGGACTCCTCCGGCGCGTCCTCGCCGACCGCCTCGAAGACACGCGGAAGGAGCGTGCGGAACTCGAGTCGGGCGAAGATGTCGCGCACCGCCTGGGCGTCGATCGTCGCGACGGCGAGATCGGAGGGACCGACCGGCAGCTCGACGTCCTGCAGGAGACGGTTCAGCTTGCGGTTGCGGCGCACGTCCTCGATGTGCTCGCGCAGATTGCCGCCGACGACGCCCTTGATCTCACCCGAGCGCTCGAGCAGCTCGTCCAGGGAGCCGAACTGGGTCAGCCACTTGACCGCGGTCTTCTCGCCCACCTTCGGCACGCCGGGCAGGTTGTCACTGGTCTCGCCGACGAGCGCGGCGATGTCGGGGTACTGCTCCGGGCGCACCCCGTAGCGCTCCTGCACCGCGGCCGGGTCGTATCGCTTGAGCTGCGAGACCCCCTGGACGTTCGGGTACAGCAGCGTCACCTCGTCGTTCACGAGTTGGATGGTGTCGCGATCGCCCGAGACCACGAGCACGTCGTAGCCCTGCGCGGAGCCCTGTGCGGCGAGGGTCGCGAGGATGTCGTCGGCCTCGATCCCTTCCTTCGTGAGCACCGGGATCGACATCGCCGCGAGGCAGTCCTGCAGCAGCGGGATCTGACCGCGGAACTCGGACGGCGTCTCGGACCGCGTGGCCTTGTACTCCGGGTACTCGTCGGTGCGGAAGGAGTGGCGGGAGGTATCGAAGGCGATCGCCATGTGCGTGGGACGCTCGGCCTTGATGAGGTTCACCAGCATGGACAGGAAGCCGTAGATGGCGTTCGTGTGCTGGTTGTCCTTCGTCGTGAAGTTCTCCACCGGCAGGGCGAAGAACGCCCGGTATGCGAGCGAGTGGCCGTCGACGACCATGAGGGTAGGCTTTGCGGAGTCCGTCACACCTCCAGCCTAACGAGGACCACGGACATCACTTCGAGGAGGATCCGCGTGAGCGACGACGTGCTGCCCGGCGACGGACTGGAGTGGGCCGCCGCCCGGGGCATGGGCGCCCTCGCGGAGAAGATGGGCCTGAGCTGGGTCGAGTTCTCGATCGATCGATGCGTCGCGACGATGCCGGTCGAGGGAAACACCCAGCCGGTCGGACTCATGCACGGCGGCGCCTACGTCGTGCTCGGCGAATCGCTCGGATCGATGGCGGCGAATCTGCACGCCGGGCCCGACCGCCTCGCCGTGGGCCTCGACATCAACGCCACGCACACTCGCTCGGCGACGAGCGGCCACGTCACCGGGGTCTGCACGCCGATCCACCTCGGACGCAGCGTCACGGTGCACGAGATCGTCGTCAGCGACGATCGCGGCCGACGGTGCTCGACCATCCGGATCACCAACATGATCAAGGACCTGCCCCGGGGCTGAGTCCGGGCAGCGGGGCGGGAGCCGGCCAGGGACGGACCCCGCTCAGGACGGCGAGTCGGCCAGGATCCGCTGGAACAGCAGGTGGTCCTGCCACTCCCCGGCGATCCGCAGATAGCGGGGCGCGCAACCGATCTCGCTGAACCCGGTCGCGCGCAGCACCCGCTGCGAGGCCGCGTTGTGCAGCAGCGTCGCCGCCTGGATCCGGTGCAGCCCCCACTCGTCGCGGGCCCGCCGAGCGACTTCCGCGACGGCACGCTGCGCGAGCCCCCGCCCGGTCAACGTGGCGTCGATCCAGTACCCGAGGTGACAGCTGTCGAAGGCGCCGCGGACGACGTCGCTGAGGTTCACCCGCCCGACGATACGCTCCTCGTCATCGGAGAGCACGTAGGCCGCGCTGCGGCCGACACTCACTTCGCGAAGGGTGTGCGAGACGGCTCTCGTCTGCCGGGACGCGGTGTAGAAGTCCTCCGTGCGCGCGGGCTCCCAGGGAGCGAGGTGCGCACGATTGCGGCGGTAGGCTGTGGCGAGCGGGGCGCCATCGCCGGGACGCAGAGGACGGAGCCGGATCCCGGAACCGAGATCCACGCGGTTACTTCTTGGGGGCCAGCTGCTCGATGATCGCCTTCGCGACGTCCTGCATGGTGAGGCGGCGATCCATCGACGCCTTCTGGATCCAGCGGAACGCCTCGGGCTCGCTGAGTCCCATCTTCTCGTTGAGCAGGCCCTTCGCCCGGTCGACGAGTTTGCGGGTCTCGAAGCGCTCGACCATGTCGGCGACCTCGGCCTCGAGCGTGATGATCTGCTCGTGACGGGCCAGAGCGATCTCGATCGCGGGAAGAAGGTCGTTGGGCGTGAACGGCTTGACGACGTACGCCAGCGCGCCCGCCTCGCTCGCACGCTCGACGAGCTCCTTCTGGCTGAACGCCGTCAGCAGCACCACCGGTGCGATGTTGCCCTTGTGCAGCTTCTCGGCGGCGCTGATGCCGTCCAGCTGCGGCATCTTCACGTCCATGATGACCAGGTCGGGACGCAGCTCGGTCGCCAGCTGCACCGCGGTCTCGCCGTCTCCGGCCTCGCCGACGACGTCGAACCCGTTGTCGCGGAGGATCTCGACGATGTCGAGGCGGATCAGCGACTCGTCCTCGGCGACGACCACGCGTCGCGGGGCGGACGAGGCGGGCTGCTCAGGCTGCTGCTCTTCGGTCACGGATTCCATCCTATCGGTGCACGCTGTGCGAAGTGTTCTGTACCGGCGGTGGGACTCGAACCCACATGCCCTTTCGGACAAAGCATTTTGAGTGCTCCGCGTCTGCCATTCCGCCACGCCGGCCCGGATCGACTGTACCGTACGTGCCGCGACGCCCGGGCGCGCCGCGGCACGAGGAGGGGCCGGCCCCCGTGTGGAACCGGCCCCTCCTCGTGTCCGCTACCTGGCCTGGTAGGCCGGTGCTGCGCCGCTCGCGGCGTCGCCCACCTGGTGGATGCGGACGTCGTTCGTGGATCCGACGATCCCGGGAGGGGATCCGGAGATCACGACGACCTTGTCGCCCTCCTCCGCGAGACCGGTGCCGAGCAGGTGCTCGTCCACCTGGTGGAACATCATGTCGGTGTGCGTGACCTCGTCCACGAGCGTCGTGTGGATGCCCCACGTGACGGCCATACGACGACGGATCGCGGGATCCGGCGTGAACGCGAGCATGGGGATGCGCGGACGCAGCCGGGAAAGACGCCGGGCGGAGTCGCCGGACTGCGTGAAGACGCAGAGGAACTTCGCGTCGACAAACTCGGCGACCTCCAGCGCGGCGAGCGTGATCGCGCCGCCCTGGGTGCGCGGCTTGGTGGTCAGCGGATGGATCCGCTCGAGGCCGTGCTCCTCGGTCGACTCGACGATGCGCGCCATGGTCTCGACGACCACGACCGGGTACTCCCCCACGCTGGTCTCGCCCGAGAGCATGACCGCGTCGGCGCCGTCGAGGACCGCGTTGGCGACGTCGCTGGTCTCCGCACGGGTCGGGACGGGGCTCGAGATCATCGACTCGAGCATCTGCGTGGCGACGATGACGGGCTTCGCCATGCGTCGGGCCAACTCGACCGCGCGCTTCTGCACGATCGGCACGGCCTCCAGCGGGAGCTCGACGCCGAGGTCGCCGCGGGCGACCATGATGCCGTCGAAGGCGTCGACGATCTCCTCGAGCGCGTCGACGGCCTGCGGCTTCTCGATCTTCGCGATGACGGGGACGCGGACGCCCTCCTCCGCCATGATCTCGTGCACGCGGTCGACATCGGCGGCGTTGCGCACGAAGGAGAGGGCGATGAGGTCGGCGCCCGTGCGCAGGCCCCACCGGAGATCCTGCTCGTCCTTCTCGCTCAGCGCCGGGACGCTGACCGCCACGCCCGGCAGGTTGATTCCCTTGTTGTTCGAGACGGCGCCGGCGACGACGACGCGAGTCGTGACGACCGTGCCATCGGTGTCGATCACCTCGACGCGCACCTTGCCGTCGTCGATGAGAAGGAAGTCTCCGGGCTTGACGTCCTGGGGCAGCCCCTTGAAGGTCGTTCCGCAGATCTCCTTGTTGCCGAGGATGTCCTCGGTGGTGATCTTGAAGATGTCGCCGACGGCGAGCTCGTAGGGACCGTTCTCGAACCTGCCGAGGCGGATCTTCGGCCCCTGCAGGTCGACGAGGACGGCGACCGCGCGCCCGGAGTCGTCGGCGGCGCGCCGCACGTTCGCGTAGTTGTTCTCGTGCACGGAGTAGTCCCCGTGGCTGAGGTTCAGTCGAGCGACGTCGACGCCGGCGTCGATGATGGCCCGCACGGTCTCGTAGGTCGAGGTTGCGGGTCCAAGAGTGGCCACGATTTTGGCACGTCTCAAAGCGTTCTCCGGAATGTTCAGTGATGGATGAAGGGCCACGCTGCCGGGCTCAGCCTACGCGGGCTGGATCCCGATAGCGACATCAGACGGGCGGACGGGCGTGGGCAGGACCGTGGTCCCCATGAGGTGGCGATCGACCGCCGCGGCGGCCGCCCGGCCTTCGGCGATCGCCCACACGATGAGCGACTGCCCTCGTCCGGCGTCTCCGGCGACGAACACGCCGGGAACCGTCGAGCTGTAGTCCTCGTCGCGGCGGAACACGCCGCGCTCGGTGCGCTGCGGCTCCTCGGATCCGAAGTCCTCGTACTCGGGACCCGTGAATCCCATCGCGATGAGGACGAGATCCGCCGGGATCTCCCGCTCGCTGCCGGTGCGCGGCACGCGCCGGCCGTCCACGAACTCGGTCTCGGCCACCCGCAGCCCGCGGACCTCGCCGGCCTCGTTGCCGAGGAATTCGACGGTCGAGGCCAGGTACTGCCGCTCGCCGCCCTCCTCGTGCGCGGAGGAGACCTCGAACACCGTCGGCATCATCGGCCACGGCTGGTGGTCGGGGCGCTGAGCGGACGGCTGACGGCCGATCGCGAGGTTCGTGACGCTGAGGGCGCCCTGGCGGTGCGCGGTCCCGATGCAGTCCGCACCGGTGTCGCCGCCGCCGATCACGATGACGTGCTTGCCCTCCGCGCTGATCTGGTTGGCCACGGGGTCGCCGGCGACGACCTTGTTCGACTCGACCAGGTACTCCATCGCGAAGTGCACGCCGTCGAGATCGCGGCCGGGGATGGCCAGGTCGCGCGGCAGGGTCGACCCGGTGGCGATGAGGACCGCGTCGTAGCGGGCACGCAGGTCGTCCCACGCGATGTCGGTGCCGATGTCGACGCCGGCGCGGAACCGGGTGCCCTCCTCGGACATCTGGCGGAGCCGCGCGTCGAGGTGCGACTTCTCCATCTTGAAGTCGGGGATTCCGTAGCGCAGCAGTCCGCCGATGCGGTCGTCGCGCTCGAACACCGCGACCGTGTGACCCGCGCGGGTGAGCTGCTGCGCGGCCGCGAGCCCCGCGGGACCCGATCCGACGACCGCGACCGTCTTGCCGGTCAGGCGCGCGGGAGGCTCGGCCTCGACCCAGCCGGCGGAGAAGGCCTGGTCGATGATCGAGACCTCGATCTGCTTGATGGTCACGGCGGGCTGATTGATCCCCAGCACGCAGGCGCTCTCGCAGGGCGCAGGGCACAGCCGCCCGGTGAACTCCGGGAAGTTGTTGGTGGCGTGCAGACGCTCGATCGCCGCACGGCCCTCGCCCCGCCAGGTGAGGTCGTTCCACTCGGGGATGAGGTTGCCCAGGGGGCAGCCCTGGTGACAGAACGGCACGCCGCAGTCCATGCAACGGCCGGCCTGGCGGCGGACCACGGCCGAGTCGCCCGGCTCGTAGACCTCCTTCCAGTCCATGATGCGGACCGGAACGGGTCGACGGGCGGGGAGCTCGCGCTCCGTGACGGTCAGAAAGCCCTTGGGATCAGCCACCGGTCACCTCCAGGATGCGGGTCCAGACGATGGAGCCGTCGGGGTCGATCCCCTCGGCCTCTGCCTCGGCGCGCGTGCGCAGCACGGCGGCGTAGTCGCGCGGCAGGATCTTCGTGAACGAGGCGGCGAAGTCGTCATCGGCCAGGATCTCGGCGGCGAGCGGGGATCCCGTGCGTTCGACGTGCTGCGCCAGCAGCTCGCGCAGCTCCTGCGCGTCCACCTCGTCCAGCGGGAGCAGTTCGAGCTCTCCGGAGTTCAGCGACAGCGGATTGACGCGCTCCTCGTGCAGGTCGCGGATGTACGCGACACCGCCGGACATCCCGGCACCGAGGTTGCGGCCCGTGCTGCCCAGGATCACCGCGACACCGCCGGTCATGTACTCGAGCGCGTGGTCGCCCACGCCCTCGGCCACGGCCGTCGCACCGGAGTTGCGCACGAGGAATCGCTCGCCGACGACGCCGGAGATGTGGATCGTGCCGCTCGTCGCGCCGTAGCCGATCACGTTGCCCGCGATCACGTTGCGATGCGGCTCGAAGGTCGCCGCACGATGCGGACGGATCGCGATCTCGCCGCCGGACAGCCCCTTGCCCACGTAGTCGTTGGCGTCTCCCTCCAGGCGCAGCGAGATGCCCCGCGGCAGGAACGCGCCGAGCGACTGCCCGGCCGTGCCGTGCAGGGTGATCTCGATCGTGCCGTCGGGCAGGCCTTCTCCCCCGTGCCGCGAGGTCACGGCATGGCCGAGCATCGTGCCGACCGCGCGTTCCGTGTTGCGGATCGGCAGATCGAAGCGGATCGGCGCGCCGGTCTCGAGCGCGTGATGCGCCTTCTTCAGCAGCGGGGCGTCGAAGTGCTTGTCGAGCTCGTGATCCTGCGTGCGGGCACTGCGGCGCGGCTCGTCGGCGGGGAAGGCGGGGCCCTCCAGCACCGGGGCGAGATCGAGACCGTCGGCCTTCCAGTGGCGGATCGCGGCGTCGGTGCGCAGCAGCTCCGTGCGGCCCACGATCTCCTCGAGGCTCCGGAAACCGAGCGCGGCGAGGTGCTCGCGCACCTCCTCGGCGATGAACTCCATGAAGTTCACGACGAACTCCGGCTTGCCGGTGAACCGCTCGCGGAGCACGGGGTTCTGCGTCGCGACGCCGACCGGGCACGTGTCCAGGTGGCAGACGCGCATCATGATGCAGCCGGAGACGACCAGCGGGGCCGTCGCGAACCCGAACTCCTCCGCACCGAGAAGCGCGCCGATGATGACGTCGCGGCCCGTCTTGAGCTGGCCGTCGACCTGCACCACGACGCGATCGCGCATGCCGTTGAGCATGAGGGTCTGCTGCGTCTCGGCGAGTCCGAGCTCCCAGGGCGTTCCCGCGTGCTTGAGGGAGTTGAGCGGGCTCGCACCCGTGCCGCCGTCGTGCCCGGAGACGAGGACGACGTCGCTGAGCGCCTTCGCGACGCCGGCCGCGACCGCGCCGATCCCGGACTGGCTCACGAGCTTGGTGTGGATCCGAGCGCCCGGATTCGCGCGCTTCAGGTCGAAGATCAACTGCTTGAGATCCTCGATCGAGTAGATGTCGTGGTGCGGCGGAGGCGAGATCAGTCCGACGCCTGGCGTCGCGTGGCGGGTGCGCGCGATCCACGGGTACACCTTCTGCGGCGGCAGTTGACCACCCTCGCCCGGCTTCGCGCCCTGGGCGAGCTTGATCTGGATGTCGTCCGCAGCGGTCAGGTACTGACTCGTGACGCCGAACCGGCCCGAAGCGACCTGCTTGATCGCGCTGCGCCGCTCCGGATCCACGAGGCGTTCCGGATCCTCGCCGCCCTCACCGGTGTTCGACTTCGCGCCCAGACGGTTCATCGCGATCGCGAGCGTCTCGTGCGCTTCCTGAGAGATGGAGCCGTAGCTCATCGCTCCGGTGGAGAAGCGCTTGACGATCTCCGAGACCGGCTCGACCTCGTCGATCGGCACGGGCGGCCGCTCCCCCGTGCGCAGCTCGAACAGGCCGCGGAGGGTCTTCAGCTCCTTGGCCTGATCGTCGACGAGCGTCGTGTACTCGCGGAACACGTCGTAGCGACGGGTGCGGGTCGAGTGCTGCAGGCGGAAGACCGTCTCCGGATTGAAGAGGTGAGGGGATCCGTCCCTGCGCCACTGGTACTCGCCGCCGGTCCAGAGTCGTTCGTGCGCGCGCGCCGCGGCGTCCTCCGGGTACGCGAAGTCGTAGCGGGCCTGGTTCTCGGCGAACACGTCGTCGATCCCGATGCCGCCGAGCTTGGTCTCCGTGCCCGTGAAGTAGGCGTCGACGAACTCCTGGCTGAGGCCCACGGCCTCGAACACCTGCGCTCCCGCGTAGGAGTTCACGGTCGAGATGCCCATCTTCGACATGATCTTGAGCACGCCCTTGCCGAGCGCGTAGATGAGGTTGCGGACGGCCTTCTCCGGCGTGATGCCGGTGATGTACCCCGTGCGCACGAGGTGCTCGACCGTCTCCATCGCGAGATAGGGGTTCACGGCCGACGCACCGTAACCGATGAGCGTCGCGACGTGATGCACCTCGCGCACGTCTCCGGCTTCGACGATGAGGCCCACCTTCATCCGGTTCTCGCGGCGGATGAGGTGATGGTGCACCGCGGAGAGCATGAGCAGCGACGGGATCGGCGCGAGGTCCTTGTTGGAGTCGCGGTCGCTGAGGATGATCAGCTCCGCGCCCTGCGCGATCGCCTCGTCGACCTCCGCGCACATCTCCTCGAGCCGCGTCGCGAGCGATTCGGGGCCGGCATCGAAGTGGTACAAACCCTTGATCGTCGCGCTCGAACGCTCCGGCAGCGCGCGATCGATCGCACGGAGCTTGGCGAGCTCGTCGTTGTCGATGACGGGGAAGTCCAGCACGATCGTCTGGGCGTGGTCCGCTCCCCAGTGCAGCAGGTTGCGCTCGGGGCCGAGGCCGACCGCGAGGTTGGTGACGACCTCCTCGCGGATCGCGTCCAGGGGCGGGTTGGTGACCTGCGCGAACTGCTGGACGAAGTAGTCGAAGAGCAGGCGAGGGCGGTCCGCGAGCACGGCGATCGGCGCATCGCTGCCCATCGCGCCGAGCGGCTCGGCACCGGTCTGCCCCATCGGCGTGAGCAGGATCCGCACCTCCTCCTCGGTGTAGCCGAAGGTGCGCTGACGACGGGTGATCGAGGCGACCGGATGCACGATGTGCTCGCGCTCCGGCAGATCGGCGAGGCGGACGCGCCCTTCGTCGAGCCACTCCTGCCACGGGTGCAGTGCGGCGAGGTCCCGCTTGACCTCCTCGTCCTCGACGATGCGGCGCTGCGCGGTGTCGACGACGAACATGGTGCCCGGCTGCAGTCGTCCTCGACGCTTGATGCGTTCGGGCGCGAACTCCAGGACGCCGGTCTCGCTGCCGATCACGACGAGGCCGTCGGTCGTCTCCGTCCACCGGCCGGGGCGCAGGCCGTTGCGGTCGAGCGTGGCACCCACGACGGTGCCGTCGGTGAAGATGAGCGCGGCAGGGCCGTCCCACGGCTCCATCTGATTCGCGTGGTACTCGTAGAAGGCGCGCAGACCAGGGTCCAGGTCGGTCTGGCGTTCCCAGGCCGCCGGCACCATCATCATGACGGCGTGCGGCAGGCTCCGCCCGGTGAGGGTGAGGAGTTCGAGCACCTCGTCGAACGAGGCGGAGTCGCTCGCCCCATCCGTGCAGATCGGGAGCAGGGGGCGGATGTCGCCGAGCAATTCCGACTCCAGCTGCGACTGACGTGCGCGCATCCAGTTGCGGTTGCCGCCGACCGTGTTGATCTCACCGTTGTGGGCGAGCATGCGCAGCGGCTGCGCGAGGGGCCAGGACGGGAACGTGTTGGTCGAGTACCGGGAGTGCACGACGGCGAGCTCCGACGCGAAGCGCTCGTCCTGCAGATCGGGGTAGAACGGCTCGAGCTGGAGGGTCGTGACCATGCCCTTGTACCCGAGCGTGCGGGCGGAGAGGGAGACGAAGTAGGCGTCGAGCTCGTGCCCTGCGCGCTTGCGCAGACGGTAGGCGACGCGGTCCAGGGCGATCCCGGACAGCGCCTCGCCGCTCTCGGTCGCGGGACGCGAGACGAACAGCTGCTCGAACGCCGGACGTGCCTCGTCGGCGAGCTTGCCGAGGTGCGCGTTGTCCGTGGGGACGGCGCGCCAGCCGAGCACGGTCAGCCCCTCCTGCGCGGCGATCCGCTCGATGCCGGCCTTCTGCGCACGCCGTGCGCTGGAGTCGCGAGGCAGGAAGGCGAGGCCGGCCGCGTACTCGCCGACCGGCGGCAGGGCGAAGGGGACGACTTCGCGCAGGAACGCGTCCGGCATCTGGGTGAGGATCCCTGCGCCGTCGCCCGTTCCGGCGTCGGAACCGATCGCACCGCGGTGCTCGAGGTTGCGCAGTGCCTCGAGTGCGAGCGCGATGATGTCGTGGCCGGGCTCCCCGCGGAGCGTGGCGACCATGGCCAGGCCGCACGCATCCTTCTCGAACGCGGGGTTGTACATCCCCTGTTTCGGGGGAAAGGCACCGGAGGCACCGTGGGGAGGCTGGAAGGACACCAGTCACCGTCCTCAGAATTCAGATGAAACCGGGGACGCCGTCGGCCCGCTCGTTCCGTGCATGGTCTCCGGTGGACGTCTGTCCACCGGCGCGAGGCTCCTGTCGGTGCCGTTCTCAGGGGCGGGAGGCGCCGCTCGTGGCGACATCCTCCGCGCGATTCGCGTCGTCCTGAGGCTCGCTCAGGTCGACGAAATCATCGGGGTTTTGCGATTCTACAACAGCGTTCTTCGGCTGGCGGCCCGGCTGGTACGCCGAGGGCTCGAAACCGGGATGACGGCGGGTCTGCACGATGAGGATGACGATGCCGAGGACGACGCCCGCGAGGGCTGCCCACACGTTCGTGCGCAGGCCGAAGTAGATCTCGCTCGGATCGATGCGGATCGACTCCCACACGGCGCGACCCGCTCCGTACCAGATGAGGTACACCGCGAACAGCTTGCCCCACTGCAGACGCAGCCGGCGGCCCAGCCAGAGCAGCACGATGCAGCCGAGCGTGTTCCAGATCACCTCGTAGAGGAAGGTCGGGTGGAACAGCGTCCCCTCGGCGAGGCCCGGGGGGAACGCGGGGTTGCTCGATTCGATCTCGAGACCCCAGGGAAGGTCGGTCGGCAGGCCGAACAGCTCGTGGTTGAACCAGTTTCCGAAGCGACCGAACGCCTGGGCGAGGATCAGGCCGGGTGCCAGCGCATCCGCGAAGGTGGAGAAGCGCACGCCGGTCCACTTGCAGCCGAGCCACGCTCCGATCGCCCCGCCGATGAGGGCGCCGAAGATCGCGATGCCGCCTTCCCAGATGGCCCAGACGGATCCAGGTTCGAAGGGGTTCCAGGTGTTCTTGCCCGGCCCGAAGTAGAAGCCGGGATGCGTCACCACGTGGAAGATCCGCGCGGCGATGATCGCGAGCGGGACGGCGATGATGCAGATGTCCACCACGACCCACCGTTCCGCACCGCGCCGGGTGAGCCGGTGGTTCGTCAGGAACGTGGCGACGATGATGCCGGCGATGATGCACAGCGCGTAGTAGTGGATCGTCAGCGGTCCCAGCGAGAAGGAACTGCTCGGCGGGCTCGGAATGCTGGCGTGCACGCCGAGACCGGCGTTTAGGAGCGCGAGGGACATGCTCACGAGTCTACGGCGTCACGCCGCCGTCACCGCGCCAGCGGGGTGCCCGTGGCGAGCTCGCGCGTGACCTCGGCGAGGCGCTCCACTCCCCCGTCGCGCAGCGCCCGCACGAGCGCCGTGCCGACGATCGCACCATCGGCGTACTCGAGCACCCCGGCGATCTGCTCCGCGGTCGAGATGCCGATGCCGACGCAGGCACGCGCGGCACCCTGCGCACGGAGGCGGCCGACGAGGGTGCGCGCGGCCTTGTCGAGCTCGGCCCGCTCCCCCGTGATCCCCATCGTCGACACGGTGTAGACGAAGCCCCGCGACGAGGACGCGACGAGAGCCAGGCGTGCGTCGGTGGACGTGGGCGCCGCGAGGAAGATCCGGTCGAGCCCGGTGCGGTCGCTCGCGGCGATCCACTCCGGCGCCGCCTCGGGGGTGATGTCGGGGGTGATGAGGCCCGCCCCTCCCGCAGCGAGGAGGTCGTCGGCGTAGCGGCCGACGCCATATTGCAGCACGGGGTTCCAATACGTCATGACGACCACGGGGACGTCCACTGCGGCCGTGATGGCCGCGACCGCCGTGAACAGGTCCCGCATCCGGAACCCGCCGGCCAGCGCGGCCTGAGTGGCCTCCTGGATGATGAGGCCGTCCATCACGGGGTCGCTGTAGGGCGGTCCCAGCTCGATGATGTCGACACCGTTGCGCGCGAGCGCGATGGCGGCGTCGATGCTGGTCTGCAGATCGGGGTAGCCCACGGGGAGGTACCCGATGAATGCGCCGCGCCCGTCGTCGTGCGCGCGCTGGATCGCTTCCTCGACCCGGCTCATGCTCCGGCTCCGTTCCCGGCGGCGCCGTCGTCGTAGAGACCGAAGTAGCGCGCTGCGGTGTCCATGTCCTTGTCACCGCGCCCCGAGAGGCACACGGCCAGGATCGCGTCGGAGCCGAGCTCACGTCCGATCCGGATCGCACCCGCCAGAGCATGGGCCGACTCGATCGCCGGGATGATGCCCTCGGTGCGACTCAGCAGGCGCAGCGCCTGCATGGCCTCGTCGTCGGTCGCCGGGATGTACTCGGCGCGGCCGATGGCGCTCAGCCAGGAATGCTCCGGCCCCACGCCGGGGTAGTCGAGGCCGGCGGAGATGGAATGGGACTCGACCGTCTGCCCGTCCTCGTCCTGCAGCACGTACGTGCGTGCGCCGTGCAGCACGCCCGGTCGCCCCCGTTCGATCGATGCGGCGTGCTTCGGGGTGTCCACGCCGTCGCCGGCGGCCTCCACCCCGTACAGGCGCACCTCCGGGTCGTCGAGGAAGGCGTCGAACATGCCGATCGCGTTGGATCCGCCGCCCACACAGGCCAGCACCGCGTCCGGCAGGCGTCCGGCCTCATCGAGCAGCTGCCGCCGCGCCTCCTCGCCGATGATCTTCTGGAAGTCGCGCACCATCGCCGGGAACGGATGAGGCCCTGCGGCGGTGCCGAAGATGTAGTTCGTCGTCTCGACCGTCGCGACCCAGTCGCGATACGCGTCGTTGATCGCGTCCTTGAGCGTGCGCGATCCCGTCGTGACCGGCACGACCTCCGCACCCAGCAGCCGCATCCGGGCGACGTTCAGGGCCTGGCGCTCCGTGTCCACCTCGCCCATGTAGATCGTGCAGTCCAACCCGAAGAGCGCCGCGGCGGTGGCCGTCGCGACGCCGTGCTGGCCCGCTCCGGTCTCCGCGATCACGCGCGTCTTGCCGAGCCGCCGCGTGAGCAGCGCCTGGCCGAGGACGTTGTTGATCTTGTGCGAGCCGGTGTGGTTGAGATCCTCCCTCTTGAGGAAGATCCGCGCGCCGCCCGCGTGCTCGGCGAATCGCGGCACCTCGGTGATCGGCGAGGGGCGGCCCGCATAGGAGTGCAGCAGGGTCGAGAGCTCGGCCTGGAAGGCGGGATCGAGGATCGCGGCCTCGTAGGCCTCGGTCAGCTCGTCGATCGCGGCGATGAGCGATTCGGGCATGTAGCGACCGCCGAAATCGCCGAAGAACGGCCCCGGCTGGTCGCGCAGACTCTGGGTCACAGGGACTCCCTCCGGTCGTTCCGCGCGTCACCGGCTCCGGCGTCGAGGAACGAATGCAGCGTGGCGACGGGGTCGCCCGTCACGAGCGCCTCCCCGATGAGGACGGCGTCGGCGCCCGCGGCACGATAGTGGGCGACGTCGGCCGGGGTGAGCACCGCGGACTCCGCGATCTTCACGGACGACGAGGGGATGCGCTCCACGAGCCGTCCGAACAGGTCGCGGTCCAGATCGAGCGTGGTCAGATCGCGCGCGTTCACCCCGATGAGATGAGCGCCGAGGTCGATCGCGACCTCGAGCTCCTCGGCGGAGTGCGTCTCGACGAGCGGCATCATGCCCAGTTCGAGGATGAGCGCGTACAGGCGCTCCAGATTCGCGCGCTCGAGGCCCGCGACGATCAGCAGTGCCAGGGAGGCGCCCGCCGCGCGCGCCTCGAACACCTGGTACGGCGTGGCGATGAAGTCCTTGCGGAGCACCGGGACGTCCACGGCGGCGGTGACGGCCTCCAGGTCCTCCAAGCGGCCGCGGAACCGGCGCTCCTCCGTGAGGACGCTGATCGCCGACGCGCCGCCCTGCTGGTAGAGCGAGGCCTGGCGGGCCGGGTCGGGAATCTCGGCGAGGGCGCCGCGCGAGGGGCTCGCGCGCTTGACCTCCGCGATGATCCTCACCGCGTCGCCCGGCGCGAGCGCACTGCGGACGTCCAGGGCCGGTTCCCGTTCGAGGGCGGCACGCTCGACGACCGGGAGCGGACGCTCCCGTTCGCGTCGTGCCGCGTCCTCGACTGCGCCGGCCGTGAGGTCGGCGAGGACCATCAGTGGGCCTTCGGCTGGTACTTCGGACCCTTCGAGCCGTAGCCGGCCTTCGCGAGCACCCAGCCCAGGATGGCGCCGATCACGATGAGCGCGACGCCCACCCAGACGACCACGGGCACGTCGAGGAAGAACGCGGTGGTGCCGACGGCGAAGCCGAGCAGCATGACGACGACCGCGGTCCAGGCGGCCGGCGAGTGTCCGTGTCCGGGATCGGCGATGGGGTTGCTCATGTTCTCCTCCGAGCTGCAGTGGGTCGTCTCAAGTCTATCGGGGTCGTCCCGCCGCGCGTGGCCGACGGCGGGCGGGTGTCACCGCGTGGGATCCGTGCCGCGGCTGAGCTCGTCCCAGCTCTCCACCGGATCGACCGGCCCGTCGTGCGTCGTGGCAGAGGTCTGGTAACGCCGCCCTCCGGTGCGCCAACGGCCCGCCATCACGAGCGCGAGCACGGCGCCGAGGACGAGCAGGATCCAGCCGGTGACCGCGATCCAGGGCCAGGCGGTCAGGCCGATCGAGTGCACGACGTCGCTCAGGGCCGCGTCCCCCGCGAGCCCCGTCGCCTTCGTGAGCGCGGGCGCTGCCGCGTCGAGGGGATGCAGCAGCACGATGCGCAGCGTGAGCACGAGCGTCACAGCACCGACGGCGAGAGCCAGCGCGGCGAAGACCCGCCGCGCGACCGGTCCGACCAGGGCGAGCGCGGCGTCGAGGGCGAGCACGGTGAGACTCAGCGGCGCGAGGAGCGGGACCGCGGCGTTGCCCGCCACGTCGAGCACCTCTCCCCCGTCGGCGCGGGTCACGGTCAACCAGGTCTGGGTCGAGGAGAGCACGCCGATGCCTCCGGCGAGGAGGATGAGCAGCAGCGCCGTGGACTTGGCCCGACGTCCGAGCAGGGTCTTCACGCCCCCGGCTCCAGCCCCGGCGTGCCGTCGCCGATCACCGGCCGCAGATCGACGCTGTCGAAGCAGGTGCGGGTCCCCGTGTGGCAGGCGACCCCGACCTGGTCCACGAACAGGAGGACCGTGTCGCCGTCGCAGTCCAGGCGGGCGCCGCGCACATGCTGGACGTGTCCCGAGGTGTCGCCCTTGCGCCAGTAGCGCTGGCGGGATCGCGACCAGTACGTGGCCCGGCCCGAGGTGAGCGTGCGGCGCAGCGCCTCCTCGTCGGCCCACGCCATCATCAGGACCTCCTTCGTGTCCCACTGCTGCACGACGACCGGCACGAGCCCGTTCTCGTTCCACGTGACGCCGGCGAGCGCCGCGTCCAGATCCGTCTCGGTCATCGTGCGTCCTCCGCGCCCCGCTCGGTGCGCCGCACGGGGATCCCCGCCGCGGCCATCGCGTCCTTCACCTCGCCGATCGTGAGCTGCCCGGAGTGGAAGACGCTCGCGGCCAGCACCGCGTCGGCGCCTGCGGCGATCGCCGGGGCGAAATCCGCGACCCCTCCGGCACCGCCCGAGGCGATCACGGGCACGCTGGACACCTCCCGCATGAGCCGGACGAGCTCCAGATCGAAGCCGTCCTTCGTCCCGTCCGCGTCGATCGAGTTCACGAGCAGCTCGCCCGCGCCGCGCTCGATCGCCTCGCGCGCCCAGTCGACCGCGTCGAGATCGGTCTCGGAGCGGCCCCCGTGCGTGGTGACGACGAAGCCGCTCGCGGTCCGCGGAGTGCGCCGGATGTCGAGGGAGAGCACGAGCACCTGCGCCCCGAACCGGTCGGCGATCTCGCCGATGAGGGCGGGGCGGGCGATCGCCGCGGAGTTGACCCCGACCTTGTCCGCCCCGACGGCCTGCAGACGGGAGACGTCGTCGACCGAGCGCACGCCGCCCCCGACCGTGAGCGGCACGAAGACCTGCTCCGCGGTGCGTCGCACGACGTCGTAGGTCGTGTCGCGGGCGTCGACGGTGGCCGTGACGTCGAGGAAGGTGATCTCGTCCGCCCCCTGGGCGGCGTAGTGCCTCGCCAGCTCGACGGGGTCGCCCATGTCGCGCAGGTTCTCGAAGTTCACGCCCTTCACGACGCGTCCGGCCGCCACGTCGAGGCACGGGATGACGCGTGCAGTGAGGCTCATCAGAGCCTCGCCGCGTGGATCGCGGTGACGAGGATGGCCCGGGCTCCGAGCGCGTAGAGCTGATCCATGACCTGGTTCATGCCGCGCCGCGGCACCATCACGCGGACGGCCACCCAGGACGGATCCTTGAGCGGCGACACCGTCGGGGACTCGCGGCCCGGTGCGATCGCCGCGGCTCGATCCACGAGCTCCGCCGGCAGGTCGTAGTCGAGGAGCACGAAGCGGTGTGCGACCAGGACGCCGCGCAGGCGCCGCAGGAGCGTCTCGGTGCCCTCCGCGTCGCCGGGCCGGCTGATCAGCACCGCCTCCGACTCGATGATGACCGGACCGAAGATCTCCAGGCCCGCTTGGCGCAGCGTGGTCCCGGTCTCGACGACGTCCGCGATGGCGTCGGCGACGCCGAGGCGCACCGCCGACTCCACGGCACCGTCGAGAGGGACCAGCTCCGCCTCGACGCCGTGCTCGCGCAGGTAGTCGTCGACGAGGCCGGGATAGGCCGACGCGATGCGCACGCCCGCCAGATCCTCGAGCGTCGCGAAGCGACCGGGAGGAGCGGCGAAGCGGAACGTCGATCGCGCGAATCCCAGCTGCTCGATCTCCCTGGCGGCCGGACGGCGGACGTCGCGGAGCAGATCGCGCCCGGTGATGCCGACGTCGAGGGCGCCGGAGGCGACGTAGGTGGCGATGTCCCGCGGGCGCAGGAAGAAGAACTCGACGTCGTTCTCGGCGTCGATCACGTGCAGGGTCTTGGCGTCGCGGCGGCCGGCGTACCCGGCCTCCGCGAGCATCTCGGCGGCGGTCTCGGAGAGCGATCCCTTGTTCGGGACGGCGATGCGGAGCATGGGTGGTCTTTCGTTCGAAGCGGTCCGGGGAGGGCGCTTCACAGATGTCGGTAGACGTCCTCCAACGTCATGCCCTTGGCCAGCATGAGCACCTGCAGGTGGTACAGCAGCTGGGAGATCTCCTCGGCCGCGGCCTCGTCGGTCTCGTACTCGGCGGCCATCCACACCTCGGCCGCTTCCTCCACGATCTTCTTGCCGATCGTGTGCACGCCCGCGTCGAGTTCGCGCACGGTCCCGGATCCCTCCGGGCGCTCGGCCGCCTTGCGGCTCAGCTCGGCGAACAGTTCGTCGAAGGTCTTCACGCTTCCAGGCTACCGGCTCGCGCGATGGCCCGGAGCCGCGTGACCGCCGCCTCGATGTCGTCGGATCCGTACACGGCCGACCCCGCGACGAACGTGTCGGCCCCGGCCGCGGCGGCCTGTGCGATCGTCTGATCGGCGATCCCGCCGTCGACCTGCAGCCACACGTCCGATCCGCGACGGCGCGCCTCGTCCGCGAGCGCACGCAGCTTGGGCATGGTCTCGGGCATGAACCCCTGCCCTCCGAAACCGGGCTCGACCGTCATCACCAGGATCTGGTCGAACTCGTCGAGGACGTCGAACAGCGGCTCCGCCGCCGTGCCGGGCTTGATCGCGATGCCCGCGCGCGCGCCGATGTCCCTGAGCCGACGCGCGAGCGCGACCGGATCCGCAGCGGCCTCCAGGTGGAAGGTCACGCTGGCCGCGCCGAGCTCCGCGTAGCCCGGCGCCCAGCGGTCGGGGTCGGTCATCATCAGGTGCACGTCGAGCGGGATCGGGCTGGTCTGCTGGATCCGCTCCACCATCTGCGGGCCGAACGTCAGGTTGGGCACGAAATGGTTGTCCATCACGTCGACGTGCACGAAGTCGGCGGACGCGATGCGGGCGAGCTCCGCCTGCATGTTCGCGAAGTCGGCGGCGAGGATCGACGGGTTGATCCGAGGGGCGGCGGGCAGCGGCTCGAGCGTCATGAGTCCATTATCCGATCGGTTCCTCGGCCCGCTTGTGCAGGAGGGCGAGGAACATCGCGTCGGTGCCGTGGCGATGCGGCCACAGCTGCGCATGCCCCGCACCGCTCGACGGCTCGGGCAGATCGATCGGGCTGTGCGAGACGCGGGCGAGGGCGGCACGCGCATCGAGCTCCACGACATCCGCGTGATCGCGCAGCGCCGTCTGCACGACGGCGGCGGTCTCGGCCAGATGGGGCGAGCAGGTGACGTAGGCGAGGACGCCGTCCGGCGCGAGCGCGTCGAGCGCGGAGCCCAGCAATTGCTCCTGCAGCATCGCGAGCTCCGGCACGTCGGCGGCGGTCTTGCGCCAGCGCGCCTCCGGTCTGCGCCGCAGCGCCCCCAGTCCCGTGCACGGCGCGTCGACGAGGATGCGGTCGTAATGCGCGGGGCGTTCGGCGCCGACGGTCCGCCCGTCCTCCTCGGTCACGTCGACCGCCAGCGGCACGGCGGCGACCGCACGACGGACGAGCCCGGCGCGGGCAGGCACCACCTCGTTCGCATCGAGGGTCGCTCCGCTACGGAGCGCTTCCGCCGCGAGGAGCGCGGTCTTGCCGCCCGGGCCGGCGCACAGGTCGAGCCAGCGCTCGCCGGGCCGGATCGGGCGGGCTCCAGCCAGCGCGAGCGCGACGAGCTGCGAGCCCTCGTCCTGCACGCGGATCCGTCCGCCGCTCTCGGCGACGACGGCTCCGGGGTCGCCACCGCCCGAGCCGAACGCGGTCTCGGCGAAGGGACGACGGGGCTCTGACGGCTCTGCGAGGCCGGGCAGGGCGACGAGCGTGACCTCGGGTGCCGCGTTGTCCGCCGCGAGCAGCGCCTCCAGCTCGTCCTCGCGTCCTTCCGCGGCGAGGGCGCGACGCAGGGCGCGGATGATCCAGACGGGATGCGCGAAGCGGAGCCCCAGGCGCTCGTCGTCGGAGCGTGCCGCGCTCTCGATCCGCGCCGTCCACTCCTCGGCGGAGTGTCCGGCGACCGAGCGCAGCACGGCGTTCGCGAAGCCGGACGCACCACGGCCGGCCTCGGTCGCGACGAGGTTCACGGTTTCGTTCACGGCGGCGTGCGTCGCGACCCGCGTGTTCAGCAACTGGTGCACGCCGAGACGGAGCGCGTCGAGTACGGGTGGGTCGATCTCCGCGACGGGGCGACCGGCCGCTTGCGCGATGACCGCATCGTAAGTGCCCGCGCGTCGCAGGGTGCCGTACGCGAGCTCGGTTGCGAGCGCGGCGTCGGCGGCGGAGAGCCCCGCCTCACGGATCGCCCCCGGCAGCAGCAGGTTCGCGTACGCGTCGGAGTCGCCGACCGCGCGGATCACGTCGTAGGCGACGCGCCGCGCCGGCTGCACCTCGCGCGGACGGGGGCGTCCGCCCTGAGCTCTGGCCTGACCCATGGCCTGGCCCCGGTCTCTGCCCGGGCGTCCCCGATGCTCCGCCCCGGTCATCGTGCCGCGTCCTTCGCGCCGAGCCGCACGCTCTCCCCCGCCTCCGCGCGCAGGCCGCGGAACCAGTCCTGTGCGGCCATCGCCGCCTTGCCCGCCGGCTGCACCCGACGGAGCAGGAGCGGACGAGATCCGGTGCCGACGAGCACGCCGTCCTTCACCGCACGCAGCTCGCCCGGCCGCAGTATCGCGTCCGTGTCGACGCTGCCCAGATCGCGGACCTTCAGCACCGCCCCGTCGAACACGGTGTGGGCTCCTGGCTCGCTGGTCACGCCGCGGAAGCGCGCATGGATCTCGTCCGCCGGGAGCGTCCAGTCGAGCAGTCCGTCCGCGAGCACCAGCTTGGCGGCATGCGTGGGCTCGCCCACCTGAGCGACGGGACGCGCGGTGCCATCCGCGATCGCCGAGACCGCCTCGCACAGGAGGCCGGCGCCGTCCTCGGCGAGCGAGGCGAGCGCGTCGTCCGCGGTCGCCTCGGCGTCGATCGGGTAGACCCGCATCGCGTGGACATCCCCCGCGTCGAGCGCGGGCACGAGCTGGAACACGGTGGCCCCGAGCTCCTCGTCTCCCGCGATCAACGCGCGCTGGACGGGTGCGGCGCCCCGCCACGCGGGCAGCAGCGAGAAGTGCAGGTTGATCCAGCCGCGCGCCGGGGTGCTCAGAAGCGGCTCGCGGACGAGCCCGCCGTACGCCACGATGACGCCGAGGTCGGGACGCAGCGCGGCGATCCGCCCTGTCGCGTCCTCGTCGAGGCGGGCGGCCTTGATGACCGGGATCCCGAGAGCCGCCGCCTCCTGCGCCACGGGCGACGGGGTGAGCACGCGTCGGCGACCGAGGGGGGCGTCCGGGCGTGTGACGACGGAGACGATCTCGTGCTCGGCGGCGAGGCGCCGCAGGGCGGGCACGGCGGCCGCCGGAGTTCCGGCGAAGACGAGGCGCATGGAGGTCCTTCGAAGGTGCTGCGGTCGGGGTGGTGCGTGATCTCAGAGGTCGGGCTCGGTGACGTCCAGCCTCACGGAGAGCGTAGTCCGTGTGCTGCGTCCGCGGCCCCGACGGCGGCCCATGGCCTCGGCGATCACGGACGCGCGCAGCGTCTCGGCGACCCGGGTGCCTTCGACGTACGGGAAGCGCACCAGGGCGCGCTCCCGTCCGTCCGGGTCGTTCTCGATCGTCACCGGTCCCAGCACGGCGTCCGCGGGCAGGCGCAGCGCCGTGAGATCGTCGAGCGCCCGCCGGACGCCCGCCGCCGTGCCTTCCAGCTGGGCGACCCGCACCGCCGGGGGCATGCGCAGCGGGGCGCGCTCGGCGAGCTCGGCACGAGCGTAGGCCGGCTGGGACCAGGTCGCGAAGGCACGGGCGACCGGGCCGTCCACGCCGACGAGGTGGATCGGCGCACCGGGAGCGGCGAGGGCCGCGGCGTTGGACCACCAGCGCAGGCAGGACTCCCCGATCCGCAGCTCCGGCGTCTGCAGCATGCGCGACCCGTCGAGCAGCACGATCGCGCGATAGCCCCCCTCCGCCACCGGCTCCGCGCCCCGTGTCGCGACGACGAGCGCAGGGCGGGCGTCCACGTGCGAGAGCGGATGCGCGCCGTCGGCGACGATCACCCGGATCCCGGGGAACGCCCGGCCGAGCTCCTCCGCCGTCCGTTCGCTGCCCGAGGCGGCGAGGCGCACCGTGGTCCCGCCGCAGTGACCGCAGGACCAGGATCTCGCCTCCCGTCCGCACCAGGCGCAGACCGGTACGGCACCGCGGTGCGCGGCGCCGAGGGGGCCGCCGCACGACCGGCAGCGGGCGGGAGTGCGGCACGCGGCGCAGACGAGCGTGGGCGAGAAGCCGGGCCGCGCGACCTGCAGCAGCACGGGCCCGGTCGCCGCCGCCTCGCGGGCGGTGAGGAACGCCCGCGAGGGGAGTCGCTGTCCGCGGCGGTCCAGATCCTCCGGCGAGTCCAGGACGATGCGCGGCAGCACACGACGTGCGGCCGTGACCGCGCGGAACCACCCGGTCTCGACGAGCCGCTCGACGTCCGTGGTGCGGGTATGCCCGACGAAGAGCAGTGCGGACCCTTCGCGCTCCTGACGCAGCAGCGCCGCATCCCGCGCGTGGACGCCCGGGGCGAGGGGTTCGGCGAGGAGTCCGTCGCCGTCGTCCCAGAGCGCGACGAGTCCCGCGCGCACGGGTGCGTACACCGCCGAGCGGTTGCCGACCACGATGCAGGGCGCGTCTTCGAGCGTGCGCAGATAGGCGCGGTAGCGATCGGGGTTCGCCTGCCGCGAGTCGAGCCGTACGATCGGAGCGTCCGGGGCGAGCAGGTCGAGGGCGGCGATCAGCAGATCGAGGTCCCGGTAGTCCGGCACGACGAGGATCGCGGAAGAGCCGGATCCGAGCGTGTGCGCGGCCGCGGACGCCAGGAGACGCGCCCACTCCGGCGATCCATCCGGACCGAGACGGGGGATCGCCTCGACCGCGGCGCGTTCGCGGTCGTCCAGCACATCGGTGAGACCGGCGTACAGGGCGAGCACGTCCTCGGTCGCGGGCCCCGGCGTGTCGGGAAGACCGCCGGTCCGGTCTTCGCCGTCGTCACCGGACGAGGCGGGCCGCTCCCCCTGAGCGGCGAGCCAGGCCTTCTCGACGCGCACCTGTCGTTTGGGCACGATCAGGCGCAGAATGTCCGAGGCGCTGCCCGCGGCGCGATCCGCGACGCGGCGGGCGAGCGCGTACAGCTCCTCCGGCAGCACGCGCGCCGGAGAGACCACCGCGTCGAGTTCGGCGAGGACGCGCGCATCGTCGCTCTCGGCGTCGAGTTCGACGATGTACGCGTCGATCATGCGGCCCGCCGAGCGCAGGGGCACCCGCACCCGCACCCCGACGACCGCTTCGTCGACGAGCTCCGCGGGGATCGCGTAGTCGAACAACCGGTCGAGCTGCGGCACCGGCGAGTCGAGCAGCACGCGCGCGAGGGGGCGGGCCACGGCGGACTCGCAGGCCGACTCAGAGACCCGCGGCGCGACGTAGGTCGTCGGCGCGGTCGGTGCGCTCCCAGGTGAAGGCGGGAAGCTCGCGCCCGAAGTGCCCGTAGGCGGCGGTCTCCGCGTAGATCGGGCGCAGCAGGTCGAGCTCCTCGATGATCGCCTGCGGGCGCAGGTCGAACACGTCCCGGATCGCCCGGGTGATCGTCTCGTCGTCCACCCGGCCCGTGCCGAACGTCTCGACGTAGAGCCCCACGGGCTGGGCGACGCCGATCGCATACGCGACCTGCACCTCCAGCCGATCCGCGAGTCCCGCGGCGACGGCGTTCTTCGCGACCCAGCGCATCGCGTAGGCGCCGGAGCGGTCGACCTTGGACGGATCCTTCCCGCTGAAGGCGCCGCCGCCGTGGCGGGCCGCGCCGCCGTAGGTGTCGATGATGATCTTGCGCCCGGTGAGACCGGCGTCGCCCTTGGGGCCGCCGGTCACGAAGGGCCCCGCGGGGTTGATGTAGGGGTCCTTCATCGCGCTGAGATCGAGGCCCGTCGTCGCGAGCACCGGGTCGATCACGTGCTCGCGCACGAGCGAGCGCAGCTCGGCCTGCGAGATGTCGGGGTGGTGCTGCGTCGACAGCACGACCGCGTCGACGGTCTTCGGGGTGAACCCGTCGTAGCCCAGCGTGACCTGCGTCTTGCCGTCCGGGCGCAGGAACGGGAGCGTTCCGTCGCGACGCACGGCCGTCAGCTGCTCGGCGAGGCGGTGCGCGGTCCATGCCGCCATCGGCATGAGCTGCGGGGTCTCCGTGGTGGCGAAGCCGAACATGATCCCCTGATCGCCCGCGCCGAGGAGGTCGCGCGGATCCGAGGAGCCGCCCTCACGATGCTCGCGGGCCTCGTCGACGCCGCTCGCGATGTCGGAGGACTGCTCCCCCACCGAGACGCTCACGCCGCACGACGAGCCGTCGAAGCCCATGTCGCTCGAGGTGTACCCGATCCCGTTCACGACGTCCCGCACGATCGTGGGGATGTCGACGTAGCCCGATGTCCGGATCTCGCCCGCGACCTGCACCAGACCCGTCGTCACCAGGGTCTCGACGGCGACGCGCGAGCCCGTGTCGACGGAGAGGAGACCGTCCAGGATCGAATCGGAGATCTGGTCGCAGATCTTGTCGGGATGCCCCTCCGTGACGGACTCGGACGTGAACAGACGCAGTGCGCTCATCGGTGCTCCCTCGGTGTGCAGGGCGGACGTGCGGGACGGATCCGTCCCCGGTGCGGATCCGTCGTGCGGACCCCAGTATGGACGGAGCCGCCGACATCCGACGGGATGGCGGCGGCTCCGGAGCGTCAGCTCACTCCGCGTGGCGGATGCGGAGCTTGTCCTCGTTGATCTCGTGCAGGGCGATCGTGAGCGGCTTGTCCTCGACGGACGAGTCGACGAGCGGTCCCACGTTGTCGAAGAGGTTGCCCTCGTGCAGGTCGGAGTAGTAGTCGTTGATCTGACGGGCGCGCTTGGACGCATAGATCACGAGCTCGTACTTGGACTCGACACGGTCGAGCAGGTTGTCGATCGGCGGGTCGATGATGCCCTGGTTGCTTCCGGCCATGGTGGACCTCCTGGTGGTGGGAACGTTCTCGCGCCGGCGGACGCGGAGAGGAATGCGGGCGCGCGACGACGTCAGCGCGCGGAGCTCGAACTCAATTCTACGACCTCGCGGGCCGCGGTGGCGACGTCCTCGTTCACGACGCGGTGATCGAACTCGCTCTGCGCGGCCAGCTCGACCTTCGCCGTGCGCAGACGCCGGGTCCGCTCCTCGGCGTCCTCGGTGCCGCGGCCGACCAGTCGCTGCACCAGCTCGTCCCAGGAAGGCGGGAGCAGGAACACGAGCGTCGCGGCCGGGTCCGCGGCGCGCACCTGACGCGCGCCCTGCAGGTCGATCTCGAGCAGCACGGTCTTGCCGTTCGCGAGCGCCTCCTCGATCGGTCGGCGCGGCGTGCCGTACCGGAACCGGTTGTGCACCGTCGCATGCTCGAGCAGCTCTCCGGCGGCGATCATCCGGTCGAACTCGTCGTCGTCGACGAAGAAGTAGTGCACACCGTCCTGCTCGCCGGGACGGGGCGCCCGGGTCGTGGCCGAGACGGAGAGGTGGATCTCGGGATGGTTCTCCCGGATGTGCGCGGCGACGGTGCCCTTGCCGACCGCGGTCGGCCCCGCCAGCACGAGCAGCCGGCTGCGGCCGTCCCGCGGGCGCGCGATCGGGAACCGCGTGTCGAGCCAGGTGCGCAGGGCCGCGAGCTGGCGCGTGCCGAGCCCGCCGAGCCTCTTGACGGGCGAGATGTGCAGATCGGCGAGGATCCTGTCCCGCTTGCCCGCGCCGATCGCGGGAAGCGCGGTCAGGAAGTCCGGCACCCGCAGGGTGCCCGCCGTCGACTCCGGATCGGCGGTCGCCGCGTCCAGGACGTCCTGGGGAGCGACGACGCGCATGCTCAGATCCCGCTTGAGCGAGGCTCTTGCCCTGCGGCGCTCGACGGCACGCCGTGCCGCCGCCGCGCGATCGACCTCGGGCACCACACGCTGTGCCGGTTCAGCCACCCATGACCTCCTGATAGCGCGCCGCGCGCTCGTCGATCGTCGCTGCGATCCGATCCGGGCCGGCGGACAGGATGCTCCGGCTCTCGGAAGCCAGGACGTTACCTGCCAGCGTACCGAATCCCCGTCGCAGGTCCTCGGCCGTCGCGCCCTGGGCGCCGAATCCGGGGGCGAGCAGCGGCACGGCGCGCAGGACCTCGTCGTCGAGCGCGAACGCGGCCCGATCGATCGTCGCCCCGACCACGAGCCCCACCGAGCCGAGCGGGTCGGTGGAGTCGTCGAGCGCGACCACGTCGCGGGTGACGCGCAACGCCACCGTCTCCCCCGGGCGCGTCGTGTGCGCCTGCTGCACCGACGCGCCCTCGGGATTGCTCGTCGCGGCCAGCACGAACACGCCCTTCCCGTGCGGAAGCGCGTGCCGGATCGCCTCGGCCAGCGAACCCCCGCCGAGGTACGGGCTGACCGTCAACGCGTCGGCCTCGAGAGGCGCACCCGGCTCGAGCCAGGCCTGAGCGTATCCGGCCATGGTCGTGCCGATGTCGCCCCGCTTGGCGTCCGCGACGACCAGCAGCCCGGCGGCACGGGCCGCGGCGAGCACACTCTCCAGCGCCGCGAACCCTGCCGCCCCGAACCGCTCGAAGAACGACACCTGCGGTTTCACCGCGGCGACCCGGCCCGCGGACGCGTCGACCACCCTGAGGCCGAAGTCGCGCACGCCTGCGGCATCCTGACCGAGCCCCCAGTCGTCGAGCAGCTGTGCGTGCGGATCGATCCCCACGCACAGCGGGCCGTACGCGTCGAGCGCCGCCCGCAGCCGCCGTCCGAACGACGCCGTCACGCCCGCGCCACCTGCTCGTGTCTCGCAGCGCGGTCCTGCGCGTACTCCTGCAGGCTGCGGACGTCGAATCCGGTGTGCGCGGCGTCCATCCCGCTCACCGCCGCGCCGAGCGTGGCGATGGTCGTGAAGAGCGCCTTGTCCGCGGCGACCGCGGCCGCCCGGATCTCGTAGCCGTCGGCGCGTGCCGCCCCGCCCGACGGGGTGTTGACGATGATGTCGATCTCGCCGCGATCGATGAGGTCGACAATGTTCGTCGACCCGCTCTCCTGCGTCTCGCTGTACTTCTCGACGACGGTCACGGGGATGCCGTTGCGCGAGAGGATCTCGGCCGTGCCCGACGTCGCGACGATCGCGAACCCGAGCTGATGCAGCCGGTGCGCGGGCAGGATCACGGCGCGCTTGTCCGCATCGGCGACGGAGATGAACACCGTGCCGGACGTCGGCGTGCCGCCGTAGGCGGCCGCCTGGCTCTTCGCGAACGCCGTCGGGAAGTCGCGGTCGATGCCCATGACCTCACCGGTCGAGCGCATCTCCGGGCCCAGCACGGAGTCCACGATCCGGCCATCGGCGGTGCGGAACCGCTTGAACGGCAGCACCGCCTCCTTGACGGAGACGGGCGATCCCAGCGGCACGCGCGAGCCGTCGTTCTCCGGCAGCAGCCCCTCGGCGATCAGTTCCGAGATCGTGGAGCCGGACAGGATCCGGCTCGCAGCCTTGGCGAGAGGAATGCCGAGCGCCTTCGACACGAAGGGCACCGTGCGGCTCGCGCGAGGGTTCGCCTCGATGACGTAGAGCACCCCCGCGCTGATCGCGAACTGGACGTTCAACAGGCCGCGCACGCCCACGCCCTCGGCGATCGCGAGCGTCGCCTCACGGACGCGGTCGATGTCGGTGCGGCCGAGCGAGACGGGGGGCAGCGTGCAGCTCGAGTCGCCGGAGTGGATCCCCGCCTCCTCGAGGTGCTCCATGACCCCGCCGATGTAGAGCTCTGTGCCGTCGTACAGCGCGTCCACGTCGATTTCGATCGCGTCGTCGAGGAAGCGGTCGACGAGCAGCGGCTTGCCCTCCTCGATCACGACCTCTCCCGCCGTGCGCACGAAGTAGTCGCGCAGCGCCGGGGTGTCGTACACGATCTCCATGCCCCGGCCGCCGAGCACGAAGCTCGGGCGCACGAGCACGGGGTAGCCGATCTCCTCCGCCACCGCGACGGCGCCCTCGACGTCGGTCGCGGTGCCGTTGCGCGGCGCGACGAGCTCCGCCTGATCGAGCAGACGGGAGAACAGCTCGCGCTCCTCGGCGAGGTCGATGGCCTCCGGGCTCGTGCCGAGCACGGTGTAACCCGCGGCCTCGATGCCTTTCGCGAGGCCGAGTGGGGTCTGGCCGCCGAGCTGGCAGACGACGCCGAGGATCGTGCCGGACTGCGACTCGGCGTGCAGCACCTCGAGGACGTCCTCGAGCGTGAGCGGCTCGAAGTAGAGCCGGTCGCTCGTGTCGTAGTCGGTCGAGACCGTCTCCGGGTTGCAGTTGACCATGATCGTCTCGTACCCCGCGTCCGAGAGCGCGAAGGACGCGTGCACGCAGGAGTAGTCGAACTCGACGCCCTGTCCGATGCGGTTCGGGCCTGACCCGATGATGACGACCTTGGTGCGGTCGCTCGGGGCGACCTCGGTCTCGGTGTCGTAGCTCGAGTAGTGGTAGGGCGTGAGCGCGGGGAACTCCCCCGCACAGGTGTCGACGGTCTTGTAGACCGGGCGGATCCCCAGTCCGTGCCGCACGCCGCGGACCTCGGCCTCGCCGATGCCCCGCAACTGTGCGAACTGGGCGTCGCTGAACCCGTGCTCCTTGCCGAGACGGAAGACGGCCGCGTCGAGCTCGGGCGCCGTGCGGATCTGCTCCGCGACCTCGTTGATGAGCACGATCTGATCGAGGAACCAGGGGTCCATCGCCGTCGCCTCGAAGGCCTGCTCGATCGTCGCGCCCTTGCGCAGCGCCTGCTGCAGGGTCACTATCCGTCCGTCGGTCGGGGTCTTCGCGATCTCCAGCAGTTCCTCGACCGACCGCTCCTCCGGCCCCCAGTGGAAGGAGGACCCGCGCTTCTCCAGGGAGCGCAGCGCCTTCTGCAGCGCGGTCGTGTAGTTGCGTCCGATCGCCATGGCCTCGCCGACCGACTTCATGGTCGTCGTGAGCGTGGCGTCGGCGGCGGGGAACTTCTCGAACGCGAAGCGCGGGGCCTTGACGACCACGTAGTCGAGCGTCGGCTCGAAGCTCGCCGGAGTCACGCCCGTGATGTCGTTGGGGATCTCGTCGAGGCGGTACCCGAGCGCGAGCTTGGCGGCGAGCTTCGCGATCGGGAAGCCGGTCGCCTTGGAGGCCAGCGCGCTGGAGCGGGAGACGCGCGGGTTCATCTCGATGACGATGATGCGCCCGGTCGCCGGGTCGACGGCGAACTGGATGTTGCAGCCACCGGTGTCCACGCCGACGGCGCGGATGATGTCGATGCCGATGTCGCGCATCTTCTGGTACTCGCGGTCGGTCAGCGTCAGCGCGGGCGCGACGGTGATCGAGTCCCCCGTGTGCACGCCGACCGGGTCGACGTTCTCGATCGAGCAGACCACGACGGTGTTGTCGGCGGTGTCCCGCATGAGCTCGAGCTCGTACTCCTTCCAGCCGAGGATCGACTCCTCCAGGAGCACCTCGGTCGTGGGCGAGTCGTGCAGCCCTGCGCCGCCGATCCGGCGCAGGTCCGCCTCGTCGTACGCGAAGCCCGAGCCGAGGCCGCCCATCGTGAAAGAGGGTCGGACCACGAGCGGATAGCCGAGCTTCTCGGCGCCCGCGAGGAGTTCGTCCATCGTGTGGCAGATGACGGAGTCGGCGACGTCCGCGCCGCACTCGATCACGAGCTCCTTGAAGATCTGCCGGTCCTCGCCCTTCTTGATGGCGTCGACGTTCGCTCCGATGAGCTCGACGCCGTACTTCTCGAGGATCCCCCGCTCGTGCAGCGCCATGGCCGCGTTGAGCGCGGTTTGACCGCCGAGCGTGGGCAGGATCGCGTCGGGCTGCTCCTTGGCGATGATCGTCTCGATCACCTCGGGGGTGATCGGCTCGATGTAGGTCGCGTCGGCGAAGTCGGGATCGGTCATGATCGTGGCCGGGTTCGAGTTGACCAGGATCACCCGCACGCCCTCGGCACGCAGGACGCGGCACGCCTGGGTGCCGGAGTAGTCGAACTCGCAGGCCTGTCCGATGACGATGGGGCCGGATCCGATGACGAGGACGGAGGAGATGTCGTCGCGCTTGGGCATTACTTGCTGTCCTTCTTTGCGAGGTGGGCGACGACGACGTCGCGGAATCTGTCGAAGAGGTAGTTGGCGTCGTGCGGGCCGGCCGCGGCTTCCGGGTGGTACTGCACCGAGAAGGCGGGGATGTCGAGGGCGCGGAGCCCCTCGACGACCTGGTCGTTGAGACCGACGTGGCTGACCTCGACCTGGCCGTAGCCGTGCGGGCTGTCGAACGTGCCCTCGACGGGCGCCTCGACCGCGAAGCCGTGGTTGTGCGCGGTGATCTCGACCCGGCCCGTGGCCTTGTCCAGCACGGGCTGGTTGATGCCCCTATGACCGAAGGCGAGCTTGTACGTGCCGAGGCCGAGCGCCCGGCCGAAGAGCTGGTTGCCGAAGCAGATGCCGAAGTACGGCAGCCCGGCGTCGAGCACCTCCCGCAGGACCGCGACCTGCGCGTCCGAGGCAGAGGGGTCGCCGGGGCCGTTCGAGTAGAAGACGGCGACCGGCTCGATCGCGACGATGTCGGCGAAGGACGACGACTGCGGCAGCACGTGGACGTCGAAGCCGCGGGCGGCGAGGTTGTCCAGCGTGGACTGCTTCACGCCGAGGTCGAGCACGGCGAGGTTGCCGACCCGCTCCCCGGTCGCCGGGGTGATCTCGGCCACCGACACGGAGACCTCGGCGGAGAGGTTGCGTCCCGCCATCTCCGGCGCCTCGGTCACGATCCGCAGCTGCTCCTGCGGATCGAGGTCCGCGGCGTCGCCGGAGAAGATCCCGCCGCGCATCGAGCCGGCGGAGCGGATGTGCCGGGTGATCGCGCGCGTGTCGATGCCGCTGATGCCGACGATCCCGTCCCGCACGAGGTCGTCGTCGAGCGAGGTCGTGGCGCGCCAGTTCGACACGATGCGCGAGGGGTCGCGCACGATGTACCCCGCGACCCAGATGCGACGGGACTCCGGATCCTCGTCGTTCATGCCGGTGTTGCCGATGTGGGGCGCGGTCTGCAGCACGATCTGGCCGGCGTAGGAGGGATCGGTCAGCGTCTCCTGGTAGCCGGACATGCCGGTGGCGAAGACGACCTCGCCGAGGGTCGTGCCCCGGGCGCCGTACGCGCGTCCGACGTGTCGGGTGCCGTCCTCGAGGACGAGCACGGCGGCGTCGGCGGTGTGGTCCGCCGAGGTGGAGGGGATGGTCATGCGGAAGCTCCTGTCTCGGAGTCAGCGCACAGGCGCTGGAGGTCGGTGAGCGCGGCGCTCTGGGCGTCGGTGTGGCCCAGGTCGCCCGTGATGCGGAGATAGCTGTCGACGACGGTGCCCTCGTCGGTGCGCCAGGTCAGGCGGATCAGCCCGCCCGGCTCGACGACCCGATCGATCGTCACGGTCGCTCGATCGGCGCCGATCAGGCGGTTCGATGCGAGGAACACGGTCGGGCTGCCGTCGAGGCTGAGCGCCGCCCCGCGGTCGGTGATGGTCAGCTCGCCGCGGGCACGGTACACGAGCGGTCGCACCGCGAGCCGTTCGAGCGGCTGGTCGTGCTTCGTGGTGGCGACGTAGAGCGTCTCGTAGCGGGCCCGCACCTCGGCGTGCTCGGGAACGCCGAGCGGAGCGGTGAGGCCCGCGTCGCGGCGCAGCCGTGCACGCCAGGCGAACACGCCCGCGAGCAGAAGGAGGAGCGCGACGACGAGGACGACGGCGCCCGCGATCTGCTGGGTCACCGGGTTGCCTCCTCGCTGCGCTCGACGAGGACGCCGTCTTCGACGGTGGGAGCACCGCGGTGCACGGTCCAGAGCACCTTCCCGGGGAGCTCTCGGCCGAGGTACGGCGAGTTGGTGCTCTGCCCGTGCAGGTCGGAGGCGGCGAAGACGCCCTGGGCGTCGGCGTCGTACAGCGTGAACTCCGCCGGCTGCCCCGCGGCGATCGGCGTGCCGTGGCCGTCGAGCGCGCCGATCCGGGCGGGGGCGGCGCTCATCACCCGCGCGACGTCGGCCCAGTCCAGCATCCCGGTCTGCACCATCGCCTGGTGGACCACCCGCAGTGCCGACTCGAGCCCGACCATGCCGTTGGCGGCGGCCTGCCACTCGCAGGCCTTCGCCTCGCTCGGGTGCGGCGCGTGGTCGGTCGCGACGATGTCGATCGTCCCGTCGGCCAGGCCTTCGCGCACGGCGAGGACGTCCTCCTGCGTGCGCAGCGGCGGGTTCACCTTGAAGCGCGCGTCGTAGCCGCGTGCCAGCTCGTCGGTCAGCAGCAGGTGATGGGGCGTGACCTCGGCAGTGACCCTGACGCCGCGCTTCTTGGCCCAGCGGATCAGCTCGACCGATCCGGCGGTGGACAGGTGGCACACGTGCAGGCGCGATCCGACGTGCTCGGCGAGCAGGATGTCCCGCGCGATGATCGACTCTTCGGCGACCGCCGGCCACCCCGCGAGCCCGAGCTCGGCCGACACGGAGCCCTCGTTGAGCTGGGCGCCCTCGGTCAGCCGGGGGTCCTGGGCATGCTGCGCGATGACGCCGTCGAACGCCTTCACGTACTCGAGCGCACGGCGCATGATGAGCGGATCCCAGACGCAGAAACCGTCGTCGCTGAACACGCGCACCCTGGCGCGGGAAGAGGCCATCGCGCCGAGCTCGGCGAGCCGCTCCCCCTTCTGCCCGACGGTGACCGCGCCGATCGGCTGGACGGCGGCGTAGCCGGCCGCCTCGCCGAGGGCGAGCTCCTGTTCGACGACGCCGGCGGAGTCCGCCACCGGCGACGTGTTCGGCATCGCGAACACGGCCGTGAACCCTCCCGCCGCGGCGGCGCGGGTCCCGGAGAGCACGGTCTCGCTGGCCTCGTAGCCCGGCTCGCGCAGGTGCGTGTGCAGGTCGACGAGGCCGGGAAGGGCGACGAGGCCCTCGACGTCGACGACCCGGGCGGAGGCATCGGCGACACCGGATCCGACCTCGACGATCAGCCCGTCGCGCACGAGGATGTCGGCGGAGGTCGTCCCGAGGATCCTGGCCCCTCGGAAAAGCAGGCTCTCGGTCATCGGTCTCCTCGATTCATCTCGAACTCGTCGGCGGTCGCTGCGACCGCGGGGCGCTCGCCGGCCAGCAGCAGGTAGAGCGCGGCCATGCGCACGGACACCCCGTTCGCGACCTGCTCGAGAACGGTGGATCGCGCGGAGTCCGCGGCCTCGGAGGAGATCTCCAGTCCGCGGTTCATCGGGCCGGGGTGCATGACGATCGTACCCTCGGGGAGCCGGCGCATCCGCGTGGCGTCGAGTCCCCACCGCCGCGCGTACTCGCGTTCGCTCGGGAAGTATGCGGCGTGCATGCGCTCCAGCTGGATCCGCAGCATCATCACGGCATCGGGCTCCTCGGCCAGCGCGGCGTCGAGGTCGTACAGCACCCGCGCAGGCCACGCGCTGACGTCCTGCGGGATGAGCGTGGGAGGGGTGACGAGGGTGACCTCGGCGCCGAGCGTCGAGAGCAGCCACACGTTGGAGCGCGCGACCCGGGAGTGCAGCACGTCCCCCACGATGACCACGCGGACGCCGCTCAGATCACGACCCCGGCTGTCGGCCCCGAAGCGGCGCTTGCGGATCGTGTAGGCGTCGAGGAGCGCCTGGGTGGGATGCTCGTGCGTGCCGTCGCCGGCGTTCACCACGCCCGCCGAGATCCAGCCGCTCGTCGCGAGGGTGCGGGGGGCGCCCGACGCCGCGTGCCGGATCACGACCGCGTCGGCGCCCATGGCCTGCAGCGTCTGCGCCGTGTCCTTGAGGCTCTCCCCCTTGGAGACGCTCGACCCCTTGGCCGCGAAGTTGATGACGTCGGCGGACAGCCGTTTGGCCGCGGCCTCGAACGAGATCCTGGTGCGGGTCGAATCCTCGAAGAAGAGGTTGACCACGGTCTTGCCCCGCAGCGTCGGGAGCTTCTTGACCTCGCGGGACTGGGTGTCCGCCATGTCCTCCGCGACGTCGAGGATGCGCAAGGCGTCCTCCCGGGCGAGCGTGCGGGTGTCGAGCAGATGCCTCATGCCTCGCTCCCCTCGATCGAGACGAGGTCCTCGCCGTCGTCCTCGCGCAGGCGCACATTCACGCGCTCGGCGCGGGCCGAGGGGATGTTCTTGCCCACGAAGTCGGGGCGGATCGGGAGCTCGCGATGGCCGCGGTCGACGAGGATGGCGAGCCGGACGGCCGCGGGGCGGCCGATCGACTGCAGGGCGTCGAGCGCCGCACGGATGCTGCGGCCCGAGAAGAGCACGTCGTCGACCAGCACGACGGTCTTCCCGTCGATGCCCCCCGCGGGGATCTCGGTCGGGTGCGGGGACCGGGTCGGATGCCGTGCGAGATCGTCCCGGAACAGGGTGACGTCGAGGGATCCGACCGGCACGGCGATCTGGGCGATCTCGGTGATCAGCAGGCCGAGGCGTTCGGCCAAGGGGACCCCGCGCGTCGGAATGCCCAGGAGGACCAGATCCTCCGCACCCCGATTGGACTCGAGGATCTCATGGGCGATGCGCGTCAGGGCGCGCCTGATGTCGGCTTCCTGCAGCACGATGCGTGCGTTCATCCACCGGCTCCCTTCTCCGCCTCACGGGACGGTGTTAAAGGTTGCGTGCTTCGATGCGTCCAGTCTACCGGAGGCGGCAGAGCTCCGCGGACGGCGAGGGCGACGCACGCGCCGCGGCCCGTCGCCTCAGGAGGCTTCGCTCAGCACGGCCTCGGTGACCTCGTCGATCTTCGCGGCGCGGATCGGGTGGCCGCTCGTCGACAGGCACCGCCCCGAGGTCAGATCCCACTTCCAGTCGTGCATGCTGCACGTCAGCACGCCGTTCTCGTCCACGGAACCGGTCCGGGTGAGGTCGGCGCGGAGGTGCGGGCAGCGTCGCTGGACGATCCAGTCGCCGATCTCGGCGTCCTCGGTCTGATCGGTCTGCTCCTGGTACCAGTTCTCGACGTACTCGATCCGGTCGACCGAGAGGCACTTGAGGAACGTGGTGAGGAACTCGTTGAACTTGCCGCTGCGTCCCACGGAGAACTGCATCGAGAGGAAGATCGAGTTGGACCAATCGATCTCGTGGTCCGCGATGTTCGTCGACACGAGATCGGCGGGGATCGTGTACCAGTAGATGCACTCCTCGCCCGCGTACTCGCGGACCTTCGCCTTGGGGAAGTCCACGACCATGTCGAGCTCTCCGATCCGGAAGCGGACGTTGCCGCCGACGCCGAGCCGGATCGTGCGGGACTTCTTCAGCAGCGGCTCCCACCAGGCCTTGATGGCGGCGAGCATCTCGTCCGGGGGCAGGACCGGCGCGCGCCGCTCCTCCTCGTCGCGGAGCTCCTGCTGCCGGGAGGCCCGCTGCTCCTCCAGGTACTCCCACTTCTCGTCGAAGACGTGACGCAGCTCGTCCTCGGTGTAGAGGGTCTGCTCGACGGCGACCACGTCGCGGTCCTGGAGCGTGACGACCGTGCCCGGCACGAAGAGATGCCCGTCGTACTGGGGCGCGAGCTCGTTCATGTGCGCGAGGAACTGCTTCTGGTCGGTGAAGATCGACTCGCCGTTGCGCCCGACCCCGTTGAAGTCGAACAGTTCGTCGCGCAGGAACATGGGCGGCCCGGCCATCGGGAAGACGTGCGGCGCATCGACCTTCTCGATGTAGTACATCGCACGCTTGTTCTGCGCCTCGCGCTTGAGGCGTGCGAAGTTCTGCTTGGCGTCCATGGGGAGGTCGTAGACCATCGGCCACCAGATCGCCCCGGAGACCTGCGTGAAGTAGGCATCAGGGGTGCCGAAGTCCATGAGCTTTTCGAGGTCGAGCGGGTGCGAGTCGTTCTGGTTCAGCACGGAGCCCGTGCCGTCGTCCACGCTCAGCGAGCTGTCCCCGATGGGTCCGTCGCTCGGAGCGCGCAGCGGCGTGATCATGATCTTGAGGTCGCCCCGTTCGATGACCTGACCCGCCGGCGCGTACGTGATGTTCTCGTAGCCGAGCGCGCGCAGATCCTTCTCCAGGTCGTCCGTCGGGTACTCCGGCAGGAGCACCTCGATGTCCTTGCGGATGTGGCGCTCGAGCAGACGAGGGTCGAAGTGGTCGCGGTGCCGGTGCGACACGTAGAGGAAGTCCGCCTCGCGTCCGAAGCGTTCCCAGTCCAGGCCGCGGTTGTCGGGGAACGGGAACCACGAGCCGTAGAACGAGGGCCCGAGCACGGGGTCGCAGATGATGTTCCCGCCCGCCGTCTCGATGAACATCCCGGCGTGTCCGAGTCCCGTGATCCGCATGTGTCTTCCTCCCGTGTGGACCTCCCGAGTCTACCGGCGTCGCCTCCGGAGAGCCTGGAGCGGGGCCGTGCGTAACCGCCTCAGCCCAGGAGGTCGCGGATGTCGTCGGCGGTGAGCGACTGCGCGAAGAGGTCCTCGTCGTCGAGCACGGCGGCGGCGAGACGCGCTTTGCGCTGCTGGAGCGCGAGCACCTTCTCCTCGATCGTGTCGGCCGCGATCATGCGGTACACGAACACCCGCTCGCTCTGACCGATCCGGTGCGCGCGGTCGGCCGCCTGCGCTTCCGCCGCGGGGTTCCACCACGGGTCGAGAAGGAAGACGTAGTCCGCCTCCGTGAGCGTCAGACCCGTTCCGCCCGCTTTCAGGCTGAGCAGGAAGACGTCCTGCTCCCCCTCTCGGAATTCCTGCACGACCCTGTCCCTGTGGCGCGTGGAACCGTCGAGGTACGAGATGTCCAGTCCCGCGCGCTGCAGGCGGTCGGCGGCGAGGGCGAGGAAGGAGGTGAACTGGCTGAACACGAGCGCTCTGTGCCCCTCGGCCCGGAGCTCGAGGATCCGCTCGACGAGCTCTTCGATCTTCCCCGAGGCGATGTCCGCGTCGTCGGGGTCGACGAGGCCGGGCGCGAGACTCAGCATGCGCAGCAGCGTGAGAGACCGGAACACGATGAACCGGTGCCGATCGAGCTCCGGGAGAAGCCCCAGGATCTTCTGCCGCTCGCGCTGCAGCACCGTGTCGTAGCGCAGTCGATGCGCCGGCCCGAGCTCGATCCGCAGCACCTGCTCCTGCCGCTCGGGCAGCTCCGGCGCGACGAGCTCCTTCGTCCGGCGGATGAGGAAGGGACGGATCCGGCGACGCAGCAGCGCGATCCGGCCCTGCCGGTACCGAGCGCCCTCGGCGTTCTCCGGCACCTTGCCCTGCTCGATCGGCTGGACGAAGTCCTCCCTGAACCGCCGCGCCGAGGGGAACAGTCCCGGAGCGACGAGGCTCAGCAGCGCCCAGAGCTCGTCCAGACCGTTCTCCAGGGGCGTGCCGGTCGCCGCGAACACCGCACGGGCATCCAGCGCCGCCACCGCCTGGTGCTGCTGCGTGGCGGGGTTCTTCACCTGCTGCGCCTCGTCGAGCACGACCCCGTCCCACCGCCGGGCGGAGAACTCCCCGGCGTCCAGGCGCAGGACCGTGTACGAGGTGACCACGACGTCGGCGCCCGCGATCACGTCGTCCAACGGCACACCTCGGGCGTCCCTCGTCCGGGCGACCAGGGCGACGCGGAGCGCGGGGGCGAAGCGTTCCGCCTCGCGCACCCACACGGGCAGCACGGAGGTCGGCGCCACGACGAGCCAGGGCGCGCGCGCCTCGTCATCGCCGTCCGCGCTCGCGCCTTGCCTCGCGTGCGCGATGAGGGCGAGCAGTTGCAGCGTCTTGCCCAGGCCCATGTCGTCGGCGAGGATGCCGCCCAATCGGTGCTTCCACAGCCGCGCGAGCCGGCTGAATCCCTCCTGTTGATACGGCCGCAGCACGGCTGTGATCCCCGCGGGGACCGGCACCGGATCGGTGGCGGGATCGGCGCGGAGGTCGTCGACCGCGGCGCGCCACGTGCGGGCGGGGAGCGCCTCGTCCGCGAGGTCCTCGAAGTCCTCCCACAGCGTGACGTGCGTGCGTGGGATCCGCGGACCGGTCTCCCACTCCGCCAGCTCCGTCGCCTCGTCGAGCAGTTCCTTCAACCGGTCGAAGGCCGGATGACGCAACGAGAACCAGGAGTTGTCGACCAGCTTGAGCTTGCCCTGGCGCAGTGCGAGCGCCCGGAACAGCGGTTCGAACGGGATGCTGCGCCCGTCGATGCGCACGATCACGCCGAGATCGAACCAGTCCGGATCCGTGCTCTCCACGGTGTTCACCGTGATCTCCGGCTCTCCGGTGAGCGCGGCGTACGTGCGCGGCGTGCCGCTGGTCGTCACCGAGAAGCCGCGTTCCTCGAGCGTGGGGACGAGGTGGGACACGAATTCGGCCGCGTCCGCATCGCGGAACGAACCGGAGAGCAGGAAGGGCAGGCCCGTCGTCTCGGTCCAGGCGGCGATCAGCACGGGACGGTGCTCCGCCTCGCGGGCCGCGTCTCTGATGCCGGACTCGGCGCCCCGCTCGTCGAGGGGGAACCTGGCGTAGCCCGGGTAGTCCCAGTGCAGTCGATACCCGACCACGTCCGCGGGACGGAAGTCCACGACGAGCAGCGGAACCGGGCGCGGCGGATCCGGCAGACGCACGTCACGGCCCGCGCGGAGCTCGCCGACGGCACGCAGGAGCGGGGAGGCCTCCCGGAAGAACACGTCCTTGTCCACGGGCGCCACGGCGAGTCCGTCGGGAGCGTCGAGGAGCGCCCGCGCGGTCTCGGTGACGCTCACCGGGCCCAGCGTGAGTTCGATGTCGGCCGCGACCACGCGGTACGCGTAGACCCCTCCCGCGCCGATCGCCCGGACCTGGGCCGCCGGCACCTCGTCCCCCGCGTCCGACAGCGCCAGGTCGATCCGCAGCCCCCCGTCCCCCGTCGCGCGGACGTCGACCGCGAAGCGCAGGTCCTCGGACCAGCGCAGGCGCGTCCGACGCTCCGTCGCGACGAACGGGATGCCCAGGCGCTCCGCCCCGGAGAGATGCGGCCAGAGCAGCGCGGAGGCGACGGGATCGAGCAGGAGCCAGTCCCCCGCTGTGCCCGACAGGAGCGAGTCGCGCGAGATGCTGAGCAGGTCGGCGAACCAGCGCGACTGCGCGGCGGCGAAGCGGCTCCCGGGCCGCCGCACGGCGTCCCAGCCCGCGTCGCCCTGGACCCAGGCGTTGCCCGCGTCGTTGCGACGCAAGGGGCGGACGGCGAGGAACAACTCGCCACGGTCCTTGACGAGGTCCCTGGCCGTCGCGGTGCGCAGAGGGCGGCTCGTCCAGTGCCCGGCGTCCGCACGATCCCTGCGGCGCAGCTCGACGCCGAGCGCGAGCCCCGCACCGGTGGTGGGCGCGGCGGGCAGGAGCGCGCGCCAGTCGTCGTTCGCGTCGGTGCTCATCATCGCCCATCCTCGTCGGCGCCGCCGACATCGCACTCACCCCTGCGGACGCCGTGGGCCGTCTGGCGCGGTGCGGTGGCGCTCAGGCGGTACGCGCGACCCGGGCGAGCACGCCGTGCACGAACGCACCGGAGTCGTCCGTGGAGAACTCCTTGGCGAGCTCGACCGCCTCGTCGATCGCGACCGCCGTGGGCACCTCGTCGTTGTGCAGGATCTCCCACACGCCGATGCGCAGCAGCGCCCGGTCGACCGCCGGCATGCGGTCGAGCTTCCAGTCGCGGCTGTGGGTCGTGATCTGCTCGTCGATCTCGTCGCGGTGATCGATGATGCCGTCGACGATCTCCCGCGCGTACAGCCAGGAGCCCTCCCGCGAGGGCTCCGCGACGGCGCGCTTGGCCTCGGCGGCGAGCGTCACGGCGAGATCGTCACCGCGCACGTCGGAGGAGAACAGGATGTCGAGGGCGCGCTTGCGCGCCTTGGTCCGGGCGCCCACGCGTTAGTCGTTGATGCGGCCGAGGTAGCCGCCCGTGCGGGTGTCGACCTTGACCTTGGTGCCGGTCTCGAGGAACAGCGGGACCTGGATCTCATAGCCCGTCTCGAGGGTGGCGGGCTTGGTGCCGGCCGACGAGCGGTCGCCCTGCAGGCCGGGCTGGGTGTAGGTGACCTCGAGCACGACGGACGCCGGGAGCTCGATGTAGAGCGGGTTGCCGTTGTTCAGCGCGATCTGGACGGACTGGTTCTCCAGCATGAAGTTCTTCGCGTCGCCGACGGTGGCCGCGGGGACGTTGATCTGGTCGTAGTCCTCCTGGTCCATGAAGACGAAGTTGTCGCCGTCGGTGTACAGGTAGGTGAAGTCGCGGCGGTCGACGTTCTCGATGTCGACCTTGGCGCCCGCGTTGTACGTGCGGTCGACGACCTTGCCGCTGACGACGTTCTTCAGCTTGGTGCGGACGAACGCGCCGCCCTTGCCCGGCTTCACGTGCTGGAACTCGATGACGTTCCAGAGCTGGCCGTCGATGGAGAGGACGACGCCGTTCTTGATGTCTGCAGTGGATGCCATGGGTCTGAGAAGTCCGTTCCTGAGAGTGCACGGCCGATCGGCCGAAGTCCGATTCTACCGGTTCCCCGAAGCGCGCCGGGGCCGAGGGCGGACGATCAGCCGTCGGCCTGCCCCGTGAGCACCGCGATGAGGCGGCGTGTCGCCGTGGCGTACCCGTCGATGCCCTCGCCGACGACGTGCACCACGGCCACGTCCGTCAGGTACGAGTGGTGACGGAACTCCTCGCGGGCGTACACGTCGGAGATGTGCACCTCGGCGAACGGCAGATCCACTCCCGTGAGCGCGTCCCGCAGCGCGACCGAGGTGTGCGTGTACGCGCCGGCGTTGATCACGATGCCCGCGCAGTCCGCGGCGGCCTCGTGGATCGCGTCGAGCAAGGCCCCCTCGTGGTTGCTCTGCACCGCACGCACCTCGAAGCCGTAGGCGGCCGCCGTGTCCGCGGTGAGGCGTTCGACGTCGGCGAGGGTCGCGGATCCGTAGATCCCCGGCTCACGCGTGCCGAGCAGGTTGAGGTTCGGTCCGTTGACGAGGAGCAGGCGGCGCGGAGGGGTCACGCGCCTCACGGTACCAGCGGATCGGATCCGTCCGTCGGCTGCGGCAGGCCGCGGCGCATGACGTACTCGCGGCCGTTGGCGAGCTCCGTGATCTCGCCGGTGCGGACGAAGCCGCATCGCGCGTAGGCACGCTGCGCGCGGGCGTTGTCCACGTGCACCTCGAGCACGAGGTCGGAGTATCCCTGTGCGATGCCCCAGGCGGCGCAGGCGTCGAAGAGGGCCTCGATCGTGCCGGCGCCGCGATGCCCCTCCGCGACGTAGACGCCGACGACGAGCCCCTGTCGCGGTGCGTCCGTGCGCGGAAGGACCGTGGCCGTGCCGTACTCGTCGCCGTTCTCCGCGATCGCGACGAACTGCGCGTGGGGGCCTCCCTCCGCCGCGGCGCGGGTGCGCTCCTGCCAGAACGCGTCCGGCTGGGCGGAGGCGTTCTCGACCGTGTCCAGGAAGGCCAGGTCGGCCACCGGATCCCGCAGCGCCCTCAGCCGCAGCCGCTTCGTCAGTTCCCACTCGTGCGCCTGGATCCGGCGCACGAGAGGGCTCACTCCGCGACCTCCTGGTAGGCGGCGAAGAGCAGCGACTCGTCCGGGGCCTGCAGCACGGTGGGCTTGGCGATGTCGTCGAGCACGATGAAGCGCAGCGTCCCGCCGCGGCTCTTCTTGTCGCGCTGCATCGTCGCCAGCAGCGTCTGCCACGCGCCCGCACGATACGAGGTCGGCAGTCCGAGCGATTCCAGCACGGTGCGATGCCGGTCCGCCGCTGCGTCGTCCAGGCGACCGGCCAGGCGGGACAACTCGGCGGCGAAGAGCATCCCGACCGAGATCGCCGCGCCGTGACGCCAGCGGTACCGCTCGGCGTGCTCGATCGCGTGGCCGAGCGTGTGCCCGTAGTTGAGGATCTCGCGCTGCCCGGCTTCGCGGAAGTCCTCGGAGACCACGCGCGCCTTCATCCCGATCGCCAGCTCGACGGCACGGCGGAACTCCGGGGTGAGGGGATCGACAGCCCGCGAGGGATCGGCCTCGACGATGTCGAGGATTTCCGGGGACCAGATGAATCCGGCCTTGACGACCTCGGCGAAGCCGGCCGTGGCCTCGTTGCGGCTGAGACTGGACAGCTCGTCGAGGTCGCCGATGACCGCGCGCGGCGCCCAGAACGCACCGACGAGGTTCTTGCCCTCGTTCGTGTTGATCCCGGTCTTGCCTCCGACCGCGGCGTCCACGAGGCCGAGGACGGTGGTCGGCACCTGGACGAGCTGCACGCCGCGCAGCCAGGTGGCCGCGACGAAGCCCGCGAGGTCGGTGACCGCTCCCCCGCCGTAGCCCACCACGGCGTCGGTGCGCGTGAAGTCGGCCTGACCCATGATCTGCCAGCAGAACTGCGCGACCTCGATCCGCTTGCCCTGCTCCGCATCCGGGATCTCCGCGAGCAGCACCTCCCGGGGGCCGTTCGCCGTGTCGGCCAGGATCCGATCGCGCAACTGCGCGGCGCGATCCGCGAGCGTCGGGGGATGCACCACCAGGACCTTGCGCACCGACGGCGCGAGCGCGGCGGAGACGTGGTCGAGCACGTCCCGGCCGATCGTGATGTCGTACGCGTCGGTCCCGGTCACGGGGATCGTCGTGATCTCCCCGTCCTGCTGCTCCGTGCTCATGCTCGTCCTCTCATCCATGCCGCGATCTCCTCGGCCACGCGCGTCATCGGCGCCCGGGAGGTGTCGAAGACCACGTCGGCGATCTCCTCGTACAGGGGCCTACGCTCGGAGAGGATCCGGCTCCATCGCACGAGAGGATCCTCCTCCGCGGCCAGCAGCGGCCGCCCTCCGCCGTCGATCCGCGCCGCGACGGCGTCGGGGGTCACCGTCAGCAGCACCACCGGAACGGTGCGCAGGCGTGCACGCGTGTCCTCCGCGAGCACCGCCCCGCCGCCCAGGGAGATCACTCCCCCGTCGTCGAGCGCCCGCGCCACCTGCTCCCGCTCCCAGATCCGGAACTGCGCCTCGCCGTGCTCCGAGAAGATCTGCGGGATGGGTCCGTGCGCACGCACGATCGCCTTGTCCGTGTCGACGAACGGCAGCCCGAGCAGGCGGGCGACGCGTCGCCCCACGCTCGTCTTGCCCGCGCCCATCGGACCGGCGAGGACAAGGACCAGACGCTGCGGGGCCGGCTCAGCCGAGTTCATCGTGCAGGATCAGGGCCGCCTCGGACGCCGGCGTGGTGCGCAGCTCGTCGGGGATCGCGGCCAGGTACGCCTCGAGGTTGCGGCGGGTCTCCGCTACGTTGTCGCCGCCGAACTTCTCCAGCACGGCGTTCGCGAGCTCGATCGCGACCATCGCCTCCGCCACGACACCGGCCGCAGGGACCGCACAGACATCGGAGCGCTGGTGGTGCGCGGTCGCCTGATCGCCCGAGGCGACGTCGACCGTGCGCAGGGCGTGCGGGACGGTCGCGATCGGCTTCATGCCGGCACGCACCCGCAGCACCGTCCCGGTCGACATGCCGCCCTCGGTCCCGCCCGCACGGTCCGAGCCGCGGCTGATGCCGTCGTCCGTCGCGAAGAGCTCGTCGTGCGCGGCGGAACCCCGACGGCGGGTGGTCTCGAAGCCGTCTCCGACCTCGACGCCCTTGATCGCCTGGATGCCCATGAGCGCGTACGCGAGCCGCGCATCGAGGCGGCGATCCCAGTGCACGTGGGAGCCGAGCCCGGGCGGCAAGCCGTAGGCGAGCACCTCCACGATGCCCCCGAGGGTGTCGCCGTCCTTGCGGGCCGCGTCGACCTCGGCGACCATGAGCTCGCTCGTGGCGGCGTCGAAGCAGCGCAGCGGATCCGCGTCGAGCACGTCGACGTCGTCGGGGGTCGGCAGAGCGGCGCCGTCCGGCACCCGCACCGGTCCGATCGCGAGCGTATGGCTGACCAGGCGGATCCCGAGCTCGCCGAGGAACGCACGCGCCACCGCGCCGAGGGCGACCCGAGCCGCCGTCTCGCGGGCGCTGGCGCGTTCGAGGATCGGGCGCGCCTCGTCGAAGCCGTACTTCTGCATGCCCACGAGATCGGCGTGCCCCGGCCGCGGGCGGGTCAGCGCGGCGCTGCGTCCGCGGGACTTCTCGGTGAGCTCGACGGGGTCGGCGCTCATCACCTCGACCCATTTCGGCCACTCGGTGTTTCCGATGCGCATCGCGATCGGGCTGCCCAGGGAGAGGCCGTGTCGCACGCCGCCGGAGATCGTCAACTCGTCCTGCTCGAACTTCATCCGCGATCCACGCCCATAGCCCAGCTTGCGACGCTGCAGGTCGGCCTGGATCGCCTCCCGGGAGAGGGGAACGCCCGCCGGCAGGCCCTCCATGACGGCAATGAGTTCGGGGCCGTGCGATTCGCCGGCCGTGAGCACGCGGAGCATTCTTCTAGTCTCCCATGCGTTCCCGCGGCACGACGCCGCGTGTCGTGAGGGGTCCGGCGGCTCAGACGGGCGGGGCGTCGAGCGCGGCACGCATCGCGCGGAGCACGGCCGCCTCGTCCGGCAGCTCCCGATCGGGGGCCCCGTTGCGGAAGATCCGGATCTGACGCACGGCCTGATGCAGCAGCATCTCCAGCCCCGTCACGACGGGTGCGTTCCGCCAGGCGGTGGCGAGCGGGGTGGGCCACGGTGCGTACGCGGCGGAGAAGAGCGCTCCGCCCGCCGCCGCGAGAGCCGCCGTCACGCCTCCCGGCAGCTCAGCCGATCCCGGCAGCGTAGAGGCCGTGAGGTCGACGGCCGATAGCGGCCCGTCGACGTCGAGCGCGGCCGCCGACGCGCGCAGACCGATCCGCCGCGCGAAGGCGGCAAGCTCGTCCGCCTGGGCGCTCCGGCGGGTGCGGAGCTCCACCTCGACCGTCCCCAGCCGCAGCAGTGAGACCAGGGCGGAGCGTGCCGTCGCTCCCCCGCCCAGGACGCGCGCCGTCCGGACGGCTCCCAGTCCCGCGTCGGCGAGGGCGGCCGTGAGGCCGCCGACGTCCGTGTTGAAGCCCTGCACGGAGGATCCGAGCAGGTACGTGTTGACCGCACCGGTGAGCCGGGCGTCGTCGTCGACGGCATCGGCCAAGGCGAAGGCCCGCTCCTTGAGCGGCATCGTGAGCGACAGCCCCCGCCAGGAACCGTCGAGACGGTCCAGGGCCGCGTCGAAGCCGTCGACCGCGACCCGTTCCCGCCCGTAGCTCCAGTCCAGCCCGAGCACCCTGTAAGCGGCAGCGTGCAGTTCGGGCGACCGGCTGTGCGCGATGGGATCGCCCCAGACCGCGAGGCGGACCGCGGCGCCTGCGGCGGTCATCGCGTCAGCACCCGGAGTCCGGGTTCGCCTTGCACCAGTCCTGCCACTGCTTCACCGCGGCCTCGTGCTCCTCGTACGTCGAGGAGAAGACCGTCTCGCCGGTGTCGAGGTTGACGGTCACGAAGTAGAGCCAGGGTCCGTCGGCGGGATGCATGGCCGCGTCGATGGCCTTGTCGCCGGGGTTCGCGATCGGCGTCTTGGGCAGGCCGTCGATGACGTAGGTGTTCCACGCGTTGTCGTCGTTCTGGGCGGCGTCCGAAGTACTCGCGCTGCCCGCGTGCAGCTCGCCGTAGCCGTACTGCGCGGTGGAATCCATCTGCAGCTTCATGCCCTTGTCCAGACGGTTCTGGATCACCCGGGAGACCTTGTAGAAGTCGGCCTCCGCGCGCGCCTCGCGCTGCACGATCGAGGCGATCGTGAGCACCCTCTCCTCCTCGGCCGCCGGGACCTCGGCCGCCGCGAGCGAGTCGCGCGTGCGCTTCACGAGCGTCGTGATGACGTCCTTCGCCGTCGCCTTCGGCGCGAACTCGTAGAGGGCGGGGAACAGCCAGCCCTCGAGCGACGGCGCGTTCACACCGTAGTCGGCGGGCGTTTTGACCGCGGCCTGCAGATCCGCGAGGGGCACGTCGACGCTCTTCGAGATCTTCTCGATCGTCTGATCCACCGTCAGCCCCTCGGGGATGATCGCGGAGTTCTCCATCTTCGTCTTCGGATCCTGCAGAGCCTTCAACGCCGCCGCGGCGGTCATCCTCGTCTGCAGCTTGTAGACGCCCGGATAGAACGTCGGGTTGACGCCCTGCGTCACGAGCATGTCGTAGAAGACGCTCTTCGTCCGGGTCACGCCCGCGTCGTACAAGGCCGTCGAGACCTCCTGTCCTGCGTCGCCCTTGGCGATCGTGACGAGGGCCTCTCCCGTCGCCTGTCCTGCGGCGTAGTCCTTGGGCGGCCCCCAGCCCATGTTCTCCGCGATCGTCGAACCGAACTGGTTCCACACCCACAGGCCGCCCGCGGCGGCACCGCCGACGAGCACGAAGACGATGATGAGCGCGACGAGACAGCCCCGCCTGCGGCTCCGCGGCTTCGTCGGCGCGTGATCCGGCTCGTGGCGGAACAGCGCCTCGAGCGTCGCGTGCGAGGGATCCTCGGTTGCGGATCCGCCTCCGGACGCTCCCGCCGTCGGTTCGTCGAGCGGTGCGGCGGGCGAGGGATCCTCGGCGCGAGCAGTGTCGCGCGTCGTCGGTTCCGCGGCCGCCGGACGAGACGCGCCCACCTGCTCGACTCCCGGGCCGGCGGGCACGGGAGGAACCTCCGGTGCGTCGGCCGCCGACCTCGCGTCGCCGTCCTGCGGCGCGACGGCGTTCTGCGGAGCGGCTTCCTGCGGCGCGGGACCCTGCTGCGCGGCGGCGCGTGCGGCGCGCCGGGATCCGGGCGCCGGTGCGGCCCCGACGGGGCGCGGGGCCTCGACCTGCGGATCGGGAAGCGCACGGAACAGGTCGTGCGCGGCGTCGGACGCGGCCGGGTCTTCGCGGTCGGTCATGTCAGAGGTTCTCCTCGTCGAGAATCAGCGGAGTACCGGCGGGGGAACCGGTGTTCTTCTCGGTGTCGATGGCCTGCTGCAGCAGCACGACCGCGGCGGCCTGGTCCACGACGCCACGCGACGAGCGCTGGCTGCGTCCCGAGGCGCGCAACGCCTGGTGGGCGGACACCGTACTCAGTCTCTCGTCGACCAGGCGCACCGGGACGGACGACGCCGACCCGAGTGCCCGGGCGAAATCGCGCGCGTCGACGGTCGAGGCGGTGTCCTCGCCGCGCAGGTTGATCGGAAGTCCCACGAGCAGTTCCAGCGGCTCGTACTCCCCGACGAGCGCGACCAGGCGCGCAATCGCGTCGTCGTCGCGCGGCACCGTCTCGACGGGTACGGCCAGCATCCCGTCGGGATCGCTGCGCGCGACCCCGATCCGCGCCCGGCCGACATCGACCCCGAGCCGCACTCCTCGACGGAACCCGGTCACGCGCGACGCAGCTCCTGCTCGATCGCCGCGAACGCCGCCGGCAGCGCTGCCGGATCGGAGCCGCCGCCCTGCGCGACGTCGTCCCGTCCACCGCCTCCGCCGCCGAGCACCCCGGCCGCGATCTTCGCGAGCGCACCCGCCTTGGCGCCGTCGGCACGCGCGGCGTCGTTCGTGGCGATGACGACCATCGGTCGCCCGTTCGCCACGCCCGCGATCGCGACGACCGCGGCCGTCCCGCCGAACGTGTCCCGCACGCCCATCGCGATCTCACGGACCTCGTCCGCACCGGCGACCTCTCCGAGGTCGTGCGCGACGAACTGCAGCGTGCCGACGGCGGTCGCGGTCTGCGCGATCGCAGGGACCCGTCCCGCCCGCTCCGCGGCCTCGAACTGGGCGATCCGCTTCTCCGCGGCCTTGAGCTGCGCCGCGAGGTCCGAGACGCGCTCGGTCAGCTGCTCGCGCGGGGTCTTCAGCGCCGTGGTCAGCTGCGAGACGAGCGCCCTCTCGGCCGCGAACTCCCGGAACGCCTCCTGTCCGACGAGCGCCTCGACGCGACGGTTGGACGCGCCGACGGAGGACTCCCCGACCAGATTGATCAGGCCGATCTCCGCGCTGGACGAGACGTGCGTGCCCGCGCAGAGCTCTCGGGACCAGGGGCCGCCGATGTCGACCATGCGGACGGTGGAGCCGTACTTCTCCCCGAACAGGGCCATCGCGCCCGCGGCCTTCGCGTCGTCGAGCGACATGATCTTCGTCGTGACCTCGAGGCCGTCCTGCACGGCGCGGTTCGCGATCTCCTCGATCTCCGTGCGGGTCTCGGCCGACAGAGCCTGCCCCCAGGAGAAGTCGAAGCGCAGATAGCCCGCGCGATTGAGCGAGCCGGCCTGGGTCGCCGTCTTGCCCAGCGTGTCGCGGAGCGCGGCGTGCACGAGGTGCGTGGCGGAGTGGGCCTGACGCGCGGCGCGACGGTTGGCGGCGTCCACCGACGTGGTCGCGGCGGCGTCGACCGAGACCGTGCCGCTCGTGACCTCGACCGTGTGGCTGATGAGACCGGGGACGGGGCGCTGCACGTCCAGCACCTCGAGGGCGTAGCCGGGGCCGGTGATGACGCCCTTGTCGGCGACCTGACCGCCGGACTCCGCATAGAGGGTCGTCTCGGCGAGGATCACCTCGGCGACCTGTCCTTCGCCCGCGCTCTGCACGGGGTGCCCGTCCACGAGGATGCCGAGCACGCGCGAGGAGGTCTCGAGCTCGTCGTATCCGAGGAACGCGGTCTCGCCCAGCGCGCGCAGGTCACGGTAGACCGAGACGTCGGCCAGCTGACGCTTGCGATTGCGGGCGTCCGCCTTCGCTCGGGTGCGCTGCTCCTGCATGAGCGTGTCGAACGCGGCACGATCGACGCTGAGGCCGGCCTCCTCCGCGATCTCGAGCGTGAGGTCGATGGGGAAGCCGTAGGTGTCGTGCAGCAGGAACGCCTGCGATCCGTTCAGCGTCGCCGATCCCGCCTTCTTCGTGTCGTCGAGTGCCAGATCGAGGATGGTGGATCCGGCGTCCAGCGTCCGGCGGAACGTCTCCTCCTCCGCGTCGGCGGCGGCGGAGAGCTGCGCCCAGTCCTGCTCGAGCACCGGGTACGCGCTCTTCATCGCGTCCTTCGACACGGAGAACAGCTCGGGGAAGACGGGCTCGTCGACGCCGAGCAGCCGCATCGACCGCACCGTCCGGCGCATCAGCCGACGCAGGATGTACCCGCGCCCCTCGTTCGAGGGCCGCACGCCGTCCGAGAGGAGCATGAGCGAGGAGCGCACGTGGTCCGCGACGACGCGGAAGCGCACGTCGTCGGCGTGCTCGGCGCCGTAGCGGCGTCCGGAGAGCTCCACCGCACGGTCCAGCACGGGGCGCACCTGATCCGTCTCGTACATGTTCTCGACGCCCTGCTTGAGGAAGGCGACGCGTTCGAGGCCCATCCCGGTGTCGATGTTCTTCATCGGCAGCTCGCCGACGATGTCGAACTCCGTCTTGCCCTGGATGTTCTCGATGAAGTCCTGCATGAAGACGAGGTTCCAGATCTCCAGGAACCGGGTGTCGTCGACCGCGGGGCCGCCGTCCTCGCCGTAGGCCGGCCCTCGGTCGAAGAAGATCTCGCTGTCGGGTCCACCAGGACCGGGCTGACCCGTGTTCCAGTAGTTGTCCGCGCGCCCGAGGCGCTGGATCCGCTCGGGCTTGAGCCCGATGACGTCGCGCCAGATCGCCTCCGCCTCGTCGTCGGTCTCGTAGACGGTGACCCAGAGGTCCTTCTCGTCGAAGCCGAGACCGCCGTCGGACTCGGAGGCGGTCAGCAGCTCCCACGCGTAGCGGATCGCACCCTCTTTGAAGTAGTCGCCGAAGGACCAGTTGCCGAGCATCTGGAAGAACGTGCCGTGGCGGGCCGTGCGACCGACCTCTTCGATGTCGTTGGTGCGGATGCACTTCTGCAGGTCGGCGATGCGCGGATGGGGGGCGGGGACCACACCCGTGAGATACGGGATCATCGGCACCATGCCGGCGACGGTGAACAGCAACGACGGGTCGTCGCTGACCAGCGAGGCCGACGGGACGATGAGGTGGTCGTTCTTCTCGAAGTAGTCGAGGTAGCGCTGCGCGATCTCCGCGGTCTTCATGCTCGTAGAGGAGTCCTTGCTGTGGGCGCGCGTCGGCGCGCGTGACGAAGAGGTGACGAGGTCGGGCGTCAGTCCGCGGTGAGACGGGCCTCCTGCGCCCGGAACGCGTCGCCGAGGATGCCGGTGAACTCGTCGATGCGGCGGTCGACGTCCGCGAGCACGTCATGGCTGCGCGGATCCTTGTTGAGGAAGTGGGCGGCGACGAACCCGCCGATCACGCCGATGAGGAACCATGCCAGGCTCTTCATGCCCTTCACCTCCGCTTTCCGGCCGCACGTCACGGCGAGATCCATCGTATGCGCAAACACCGAGGAGGCGCCGGGGTTGCCCCCGACACCTCCTCGGTGTGTTCGGAGAGTTCGCTGGACTCCGTCCGGAGTCCGACGGACTCAGCGAGCCGCGTAGTACTCGACGACCAGCTGCACGTCGCAGGTCACGGGGACCTCGGCGCGCTTCGGGCGACGGACCAGACGGGCCTGCAGCTTGTCGAGCTCGACCTCGAGGTAGCCCGGAACCGGGGGCAGCACCTCGGCGTGACCGCCGGCGGCCGCCACCTGGAAGGGCTCGAGGCCCTCGCTCTTGGGCTTGACGTGGATGAGCTGACCCGGCTTCACGCGGAACGACGGGCGGTCGACGAGCTGGCCGTCGACGAGGATGTGACGGTGCACGACGAGCTGACGCGCCTGCGCGGTGGTGCGCGCGAAGCCCGCGCGGACCACGAGCGCGTCGAGACGCATCTCGAGCTGCTCGACGAGGTTCTCACCCGTCAGGCCGTCCTTGCGACGGGCCTCGTTGAACTGGATGACCAGCTGCTTCTCGCGGATGCCGTACTGCTCGCGGAGACGCTGCTTCTCGCGCAGACGGACGGCGTAGTCGCTGTCGGCCTTGCGCTTGGTGCGGCCGTGCTCACCGGGAGCGTAGGGACGCTTCTCCAAGTAGCGGGCGGCCTTGGGGGTGAGCGCGACGCCGAGGGCGCGCGACAGACGCACCTTGCGGCGGTCCTGGGACTTCGTGACCACGAAGTGTTCCTTTCGATACGCGGCCGTGTCCATCACGGCTCGCGGACGTATCGTCTCGATTCCGCCCCTCACGAACGCACGCCGGGGCGGACGAGAGGGTGGTGCAGGAGTGGAGAGATGCCCGAAAACCCGGTTTCGAGCCGATCCATGCTATCAGATCGGCCGATCCTGCCCGCGACCTCTCCGCCTCGGCCTCCGCGCCGACCTCCCGACGCGCGTCCGCACGGGCTCTCAGCCGTCGCCGAGGATGCGGCGTATCCGTTCCAGGCGTGCCTGGACGTCGCGCTCGGCCCCGAGCGCCTTGGGCCGGTAGTAGCGGCGACCGCGCAGCTCGTCCGGGAGGTACTGCTGCGCGACGATTCCCGCCTCGTGGTCGTGCGGATAGCGATAGCCCTTGCCGTGGCCCAGGCGCTTGGCACCGGGATAGTGGGCGTCGCGCAGGTGTACGGGCACGCGGCCGAAACCGCCCGCGCGGATGTCGGCGATCGCCGCATCGACCGCCAGATAGGCGGCGTTGGACTTCGCCGTGGTCGCGAGGTACACGGTGGCCTCCGCGAGCGGAATGCGTCCCTCGGGCATGCCGATGAAGGCGACGGCGTCGGCCGCCGCGACCGCGATGACGAGCGCCTGGGGGTCGGCGAGGCCGATGTCCTCCGATGCCGAGATGACCAGTCGTCGAGCGATGAAGCGCGGGTCCTCCCCCGCCTCGATCATGCGGGCCAGATAGTGGACGGCGGCGTCGACGTCGGAACCCCGGATCGACTTGATGAAGGCGCTGATCACGTCGTAGTGCTCGTCGCCCTGGCGGTCGTAGCGCAGCAGCGCCCGGTCCACCGCCTGTGCGACGTCGTCCTCCGTGAGCACGGGGGGCGCGTCCTGCTCGCCGTCCTCCTCGCGGTCCGGGTCGTCCTCCTCGTGGTCCGCGGTCGCCGCCACCGATGCGGCGGCTTCCAGCCCCGTGAGCGCGCGGCGTGCGTCGCCCGAGGCGAGCCGGATCAGCGCGGCGCGGGCGGAGGGATCGAGCACGACCCGCCCGTTCAGCCCTCGGGCGTCGCCCACCGCTCGATCGATGAGCAGGCCGATGTCGTCATCGGTGAGGGGTTGCAGTGTGAGCAGCAACGAGCGGGAGAGAAGCGGCGAGATCACGGAGAAGGAGGGGTTCTCCGTCGTCGCGGCGATGAGGATCACCCACCCGTTCTCGACGCCGGGCAGCAGCGCGTCCTGCTGCGCCTTGGTGAAGCGGTGGATCTCGTCGAGGAAGAGGATGGTCGACTGCCCGTAGAGATCGCGCTGGGTGAGCGCCTCCTGCATGACCTCGCGCACGTCCTTGACTCCGGCGGTGACCGCCGACAGCTCGACGAACCGGCGCCCGGACGAACGCGCGATCGCCTGCGCGAGGGTCGTCTTGCCCGTGCCGGGCGGTCCCCACAGGATCATCGAAACGCTCGACGCCGTCTTCCCCGAGGGATCCGCCAGGGTCACGATCGGCGATCCGGGGCGCAGCAGATGCTGCTGTCCCGCCACCTCGTCGAGCGAGGTCGGGCGCATCCGCACCGCGAGCGGCGTCTGGCCGCCGAGCAGCGGAGAGGCGGGAGTCATCCCCCCAGGCTAGCCGCGACCACCGACATCGGACGGGGATGCGGAAGGCGCAGATGGCGTGCGGCTAGGCTCTGTGCTCGACACCCGGAGCCGACATCCCGAGGAGGACCATGGCCGGTCGCCGTCCGACGAACGCCCGCGAACAGCGCGCCCGTCTCGACCAGGAGCGCGCTCGCGCGTATGCGGCACGTCGCGACTGGCATGCCGGGATCCAGCGCCGTCGCCTGCGAGACAACGCGGTGGCGATCGTGGCGGGGTCGATCGTGGTCCTCGCAGCGATCGTCAGCCAGGTCGTCCACGCAGAGGTGACGGCCCCCGCACCGAAGCCGACGCCCTCGGCGACGACCACGCCCACGCCCTCACCGGTTCCGTCGACGGTCGCCCCTGCCACGACGCCGCCGGCGGGCTGACGGAGCGAGCCCGAGGCGGGAACCCTTCGCGCCGCGCACCGGCATACTAGGCTGAGGGCCTGTCCTTTCCGCCTCCCGCGGGTCGCCCGCGCAAGGAGTTCACCGTGTCTGCCGAAGAGCCGAACAGCACCGAGTCCACCCCCACGCCCGAGTCCGACGCGCCCGAGTCCGTCGCGGCGGCCGAGCCCGCGGCGCCCGAGAGCGTCGACGCCGCCCCGGACGGCGCTGCGGAGCCCGACGCGTCCGTCACGGCGCAGGACTCGTCCACGGACGCCCCCGCGGCCCCTGCGCCGCGGCCGTCGGCGATGCCGCGTCCGCCCGCCATGCCCCGCCCGCCCGCGCGCACGATCCGGCCCGCCGCCCCCGCGGCTCCCGCGACGGCAGGGCCGTCGAGCATCAGCGATGCCGCAGAGTGGGGTCGCGTGGACGAGGACGGCACCGTCGCGGTCCGCGAGAACGGCGGATGGCGCGTCGTGGGCGAGTACCCCGACGGCACTGCCGCCGAGGCGCTGGCCTATTTCGCCCGCAAGTTCGACGATCTCGCTTTCAAGGTCAACACGCTCGAGCAGCGCGTGAAGAGCGGAGGCGCGGCCGCCGGCGACCTCTCCAAGCAGGCGGGCCACCTCGTCGTCGAGCTCACCGATGCCGCCGCGGTCGGGGATCTGCAGGGGCTCCGCTCCCGTCTGGACGCCCTGACCGCGTCGCTCGCGGACGCCTCCGCGGCGGAGGCCGTCGAGGCGAAGGCCGCGGTGGACGCCGCGATCGCCGAGCGCACCGCGATCGTCGAGCGCTCGGAGGCCATCGCCGCGCAGGACCTCTCCTCCGTGCAGTGGAAGAAGGTCACCGAGGAGATGGGCGCGCTCTTCGACGCCTGGCAGAACCACCAGCAGACCGGGCCCCGACTGCCCAAGGGTGCCGCCAACCAGCTCTGGAAGCGATTCCGGGACGCGCGCGCGACCGTCGACCGTCAGCGCCGCGCCTTCTACGCCGAGCTGGACGAGACGCACAAGGCCGCGCGGGACCGCAAGGCGCGCCTCGTGGAGCGTGCCGAGGCGCTCGCGCCGCGGGGCGTCGACGGGATCCCCGCGTACCGTGCGCTGCTCGACGAGTGGAAGGCCGCGGGACGCGCCGGACGCAAGGCCGACGATGCGCTCTGGGCCCGGTTCAAGGCGGCCGGCGACGCGCTGTACTCGGCGCGTGCCGAGCAGGCCGCCGCGACCGAGGCCGAGTCCGCGCCGCGCATCGAGGCGCGCACCGCGCTGCTCGAGGAGGCCAAGGCCGTCACCGACGAGCCCAACCTGGCCAAGGCACGAGCGCTGCTGACGCGCATCCAGCGTCAGTGGGACGACGTCGGCCGGATCTTCCCGCGGGAGAAGGAGCGTGCGCTCGACGACAGGCTCCGCGTCATCGAGCAGGAGCTCAAGGGCCGCGAGGACGTCGACTGGAAGCGCAACAATCCCGAGACGAAGGCCCGCGCCGGCGCGATGAGCGAGCAGCTGCAGCAGGCCATCGCCAAGCTCGAGGCCGCGCGCGACGCCGCGGAGAAGTCGGGCGATGCACGAGCGCTGAAGCAGGCGACCGAAGCGCTCGAGGCGCGTCGTGCCTGGTTGGGCGCCCTGGACGGCTGATCCGGGGACGCCGGCCGATCGAGACGGCTTGTCCACAGGGCGGGGTGCTTCGGCGCCCCGCCCTGTGGCGTTCCCGGGACAATGGCGGCATGAACGGCCTCTTCGTGCACCGGATCGGCATCGTGCACCGGATCGGTGACCGCCTCTCCCCCGCGGAGCTCAGCGCGGCCAGACTCGACGGCCATGTGGTCGAGCTCGGCGAGGCGTACGTCCCGGCAGACCTCGTCGAGACCGCCGCCCTCCGCGCGCTGTCTCTCGCGACGGTGCTGCCCCGGAGCGAGGGGGTGGCGTTCGCGGGGATGAGCGCGGCCTGGATCCACGGCGCGGGCGACGCGCCGCCCCGCGTCCACGAGATCCAGAGCGCCTCCGGACGACGATTGCGCAGCGCGCCCGTCACCCGTCTGATCGTCCATGACGTGGCACTCGGTCACCACGACGTCCGTCGGATCGGCACCGTCGCCGTGGCCTCCCCGGAACGGACCCTCATCGATCTGCTCCGCTGGCCGCCGACGGTCCCGGAGCGCGCGGTCTGGGCACGGGCCCTCGCCGAGGCGGATCCGACGCTCGTGACCAGGATCCTGACGCGGGCGGAGGTGGACGGGCGCGGACCGGGGATGGACAGGGTGCGCGCCTTCCTGCGTGCGCGCGGCGCACCGGCGACGCCCGCCGCGACGCCGGTGCGGCGGGGTCAGGAGGACGTCACGCGATAGACGTCGTAGACGGCGTCGATCCGGCGCACCGCGTTCAGCACGCGGTCCAGATGCACGGTGTCGCCCATCTCGAAGACGAAACGGCTCAGCGCCAGGCGGTCGGAGTTCGTCTGCACGCTGGCGGACAGGATGTTCACGTGATGCTCGCTGAGCACCCTGGTCACGTCGGAGAGGAGCCCCGAACGGTCGAGGGCCTCCACCTGGATCTGCACGAGGAAGATGCTCCGGGTGGTCGGGGCCCACTCGACCTCGACCATGCGGTCCTTCTCCGCCGAGAGCGCCTTGACGTTCACGCAGTCGGCGCGGTGCACGGAGACGCCGCTCCCGCGCGTGACGAAGCCGACGATCTCGTCGCCCGGCACCGGCGTGCAGCACTTGGCGAGCTTGACGAGGATGTCGGCGGAGCCGCGCACGAGCACGCCGGAATCCCCCTCGCGAGGCGCCCGGCTGCGACCCTGGGTGGGGACGTCGATCGCGCCGGTCGTGGTGTCCTCGGTCGTGGAGATGAGCGCGGTGACCTTCTCGAGCACCGACTGCGTCGAGACATGGCCTTCGCCCACGGCCGCATAGAGCGCGGAGACGTCCTCATAGCGAAGCTGATGCGCGACCTCGGTGAACGACTCCTGGCTCATCAGACGCTGCAGCGGCAGGTTCTGCCGACGCATCGCGCGCGCGATCGCCTCCTTGCCCTGCTCGATCGCCTCCTCGCGCCGCTCCTTCGTGAACCAGCCGCGGATCTTGTTGCGCGCGCGGGTGCTCTTGACGAAGGTGAGCCAGTCCTGGCTCGGGCCGGCGTCGGGGTTCTTCGAGGTGAACACCTCGACCACGTCGCCGCTGTTGAGCGCCGTCTCCAGCGGGACGAGCCGTCCGTTGACCCTCGCACCCATCGTACGGTGGCCGATCTCGGTGTGCACGGCGTACGCGAAGTCGACCGGCGTGGCACCGGAGGGAAGGCCGATGACGCGCCCCTTGGGCGTGAAGACGTAGACCTCCTTCGCACCGATCTCGAAGCGCAGCGACTCGAGGAACTCGCTGGGATCCGCCGTCTCGGCCTGCCAGTCGGAGATGTGCGCGAGCCAGGTCATGTCGGCGTCCGAGGAGGATGCGGCGACGCCCTTGCCCCCGTTCATCCGCTCCTTGTACATCCAGTGCGCGGCCACGCCGAACTCGGCCTGCTGGTGCATCTCGTGGGTGCGGATCTGGATCTCGACGGTGCGGCCCCCTGGACCGATCACCGTCGTGTGGAGCGACTGGTAGAGGTTGAACTTCGGCGTCGCGATGTAGTCCTTGAAACGCCCGGGCAGCGGCGTCCATCGGGCGTGGATCGCTCCGAGCACGGCGTAGCAGTCGCGCACGGTGCTCACGAGCACGCGGATGCCGATGAGATCGTAGATGTCGTCGAACTCCCGGCCGCGGACCACCATCTTCTGGTACACGGAGTACAGCTGCTTGGGCCGTCCGGCGACCTTGCCGCGCACCCGCAGATCCCGCAGATCGCTCTCGACGGCGCCGATCACTTCGCGGATGTACTGCTCGCGCTGAGGGGTGCGCTGCTTGATGAGGCTCTCGATCTCGGCGTAGATCTTCGGGTGCAGCACCGCGAAGGAGAGGTCTTCGAGCTCCGACTTGATCGCCTGGATACCGAGGCGATGCGCGAGCGGAGCGTAGATCTCGAGGGTCTCCGTGGCCTTCTTCGCGGCCTTCGCCGGAGGCACGAAACCCCAGGTGCGCGCGTTGTGCAGGCGGTCGGCGAGCTTGATGATGAGCACGCGGATGTCTTTCGACATCGCCACGATCATCTTGCGGACCGTCTCGGCCTGCGCGCTGTCGCCGTACTTGACCTTGTCGAGCTTGGTCACGCCGTCCACGAGCATGGCGACCTCGTCGCCGAACGTGGCGGTCAGGTCCGTGAGGGCGTAGCCCGTGTCCTCGACCGTGTCGTGCAGCAGGGCGGCGGCGATCGCCCGCGGCCCGAGACCGAGATCCGCGAGGATCTGCGCCACGGCGAGGGGATGCGTGATGTAGGGCTCGCCGCTCTGTCGCTTCTGCCCTTCGTGCTTCTCGGCCGCGACCGCGTATGCGCGCTCGATGATCGTGAGATCGCCCCGCGGGTGGTTCTGCCGGACGGTGCGGATGAGGTTGTCGAGGTCGTTGATCCGGGGCGCGCGCGAGAAGATCCGCGGCACGAGCCTGCGCAGACTCGACCCCTGCCCCTGTCCGGACGCGGGGTTCGCGCCCTGGGACGTGGAAACCTCGCTCATCCGACCTCCAGGCAGATCATCCTACGCGCGGAGAAGAGCACCGGACGCATCGACGGATCAGACCTCTACCGCGGTGACGGTCGCCCGCGCACGGGCCTCACGGACGCGCTTGTCGCGCTCGGTGATGGTGTGCTCGTTCTCCCGGAAGAGCGAGTAGAGCGGCGCGGCGACGAACAGCGTCGAATAGGCCGCGACGATGATGCCGACGAAGATCGACAGGGAGATGTCGGTGAGGGTCTGCGCGCCGAGCCAGAAGGCGCCGATGAACAGGATCGCGCCGACCGGCAGCGCCGCGATGACCGCGGTGTTGATCGATCGGATCAGGGTCTGGTTGACCGCGAGATTGACGGACTCGCCGAAGGTCCGTGACGACTTGGCGCCTTCCTCGGTGGTGTTCTCCCGGATCTTGTCGAACACGACCGTCGTGTCGTACAGCGAGTACGCCAGGATGGTCAGGAATCCGATCACCGCGGCGGGCGAGATCTCGAAGCCGGCCAGCGCGTACACGCCGACGGTGATGACCAGCACGTCGACCAGTCCCAGGATGGCCGCCGCCGACATCTTCCAGGTGCGGAAGTAGAGCGCGAGGATCAGGAAGGTCAGCGCGAGGAAGATCGCCAGACCCCACAGCGACTGGCGCGTCACGCCCTCGCCCCAGCTCGGACCGATGAAGGACGTGTTGACCTTGTCCTCGGAGACGCCGTAGGCCTTGGCCAGAGCCGCCGCGACGTCGTGCGTCTCCTGATCGTCCTTGAGCTGCGCGGTCTGCACCCGGATGTCGCGGTTGTTGACGGTCGTGACCTTGGTGGTCACGTTCGGCAGCACCGAGCGCACGGCGGAGGTCGCGATGTCCTGGTTGCGATCCGCGGGGGCTTCGACCGTGAACTGCGATCCGCCGGTGAACTCGATCGAGAACTGGACGGGGCGGAACAAGGGCACGAGGGCCGACGCGATCACGAGCACGATCGCGATGACGAACCAGATCCGCCGCTTCGCGACGAACGGGAAGGAGGTCTTGCCGGAATAGAGGTCGTTGCCGAACTCGTTCATCGAGCGCATCAGTCGTTCTCCTCGTTCCCGGAGCGCGCGGCCCCGGTGTCGGATCCGGCGAGGGCTTCGGCCCTCTTGCGTTCCGCGATCGTCTGGCGACGCTCCGCCTCGCCCCGGGAACGACCCGCCTTGGCGGCACGGCCCTGCGACGCGGGAGCCACGCTGCGGTACTCGGTGCGCGTGCGGTAGACCGCGCCCAACGCCTCGGGGTCCATGCCGCTGAGCGGATGCCCGTTGCCGAAGAAGCGGGTGCGCGCGAGGAGCTGCATCACCGGGTGCGTGAAGATCACGAAGATCGCCACGTCGATGATCGTGGTGAGACCGAGGGTGAACGCGAAGCCCTTCACCGTCGCGTCGGCGAGGATGTAGAGCACGACCGCGGCGAGGATGTTGATCGACTTCGAGATGTAGATCGTGCGCTTCGCACGACCCCAGCCGTCTTCCACGGCGCCCGTGATCGACTTGCCGTCGCGCAGCTCGTCCCTGATCCGCTCGAAGTAGACGATGAAGGAGTCGGCCGTGAATCCGATCGAGACGATCAGACCGGCGACACCCGCGAGCGAGAGCCGGAAGCCCATCCGCCAGCCCAGGATGCAGATGATGACGTACGTCAGCACGGCCATGACCGCGATCGACGCGACGATCACGAACCCGAGTGCGCGGTAACTGAGGAGCGAGTAGATCGCGACGAGTCCGAGGCCGATGAGGCCGGCGATGAGGCCGATCTGCAGCTGCTGGGAGCCGAGGGTCGCGGAGATGGTGTCGGAGCTCTGCACCGTGAAGCTCAGCGGCAGCGCGCCATACTTCAGCTGGTCCGCGAGGCTCTTGGCCGTCTCCTGCGTGAACGAACCGCTGATCGAGGGACGACCGTCCAGGATCACGCCGTTCATCGTGGGGGCCGAGATCACCGAGCCGTCGAGCACGAACGCGAACTGGTTGCGCGGCGTCTGGTTCTGCTGGGTGTAGCCGTAGAGGCGCTGGCTCACCTTGCCGAAGGCGTCGGTGCCTTTGGCGTTGAAGGTCAGGTTGACCTCCCACTGCCCGTTCTGCTGGTTCATCCCCGCGGTCGCGTCGGTGATCGACGTGCCGTCGAGGGCGACGGGGCCCAGCAAGTACTTCGCCTGGCCGTCGCACGCGATGAGCGGCTGATCGGTGGGCTGCTTCGCCGCGTCGCGCTTCGTGTTGCAGTCGAAGGCGAGGAACTCGGCCTGCAGCTTCGGTGTGATCCAACTCGTGTCGCTGCCGTCGGTGGGCGACGGTGAGGGGGTGGAGGCGAGATCCGGCGCCGGCGTCGGGTACGGGGTGCTCTTGCCGTCCTGGCCGACGAACGAGGTAGCGGGATCCGTGGCGGCCAGCACAGGGCGCAGCTCGAGCTTGGCGCTCGCCTGGATCCGGTTGCGCGTGGCCTCATCGGCCTTCCCCGCAATCTGGACGACGATGTTGCGACCGCCCTCAGTCGTGATGTCGGACTCGCCGACGCCCGAGGCGTCGACACGCTGTCGGATGATCTGCGCGGCCTGGTCGAGCTGCTCCGCGTTCGGATCCTTGCCGTCCGCCGTCTGCGCACTCAGGATGATCTGCGTCCCGCCCTGCAGATCGAGGGCAAGCTGCGGGGACCAGGAGCTCTTGCCGAAGATCACACCGCCGGCGTTGATGCCGAAGAGCACCGCGATGAGCACGAGCAGGCCGAGCAGGACCCGCCAGGCGTGCTTGACGGGAGAAGAGGATGCCACGAAGGTTCTTCGCTTTCTGGAGAACGGGGCGGAAGGTCTGTCCGCGCCGGAGCGCGGCGGACGTCAGTTCTTGTCGTCGGCCTCGCGCTCCAGGCGGGCGCGGGTCTCCTCGGCGGACTCGATGCGGGGGTCCGCCGAGGCAGCGGGCCGCTCGTCAAGAGGCGTCTGGTCATCGAGCGGCGTGTGCTCCTCCGTGGCGACGAGAGCCGTGGCCTCCTCGTCGACGATGCGCAGGATGGCCTGCGAGTGCACCTCGATGACGGTGCCGGGTGCGATCTCGACGCGTGCCGGCTGATCGAGGTTCTCCGGGTCGAACTCGACGATCGTGCCGTAGATGCCGCCCTGCAGCAGGACGCGGGCGCCCGGAACGGTCTCGCGCGCCTTCTTCTCCTGCTCCTCCTTCATGCGCTTGTTGCGACGACGGGTGCTGAACACCATGAAGACGAGGAGGATCGCCAGAACGAAAAAGAGTCCGTACTGGCTGAAGAAATTGCCGATGTTCATGCGGGAGAAGGGCCTTTCGAGCGTGCGAGCCGTCGATGGGTACGCGCGGTGCAGGGACAGGGTGGAAGTCTTCAGCGATTATAGGTCATCGAACAATGCCGCCCCCTCGGGGTGGCCGATGCCGAGATGCGCATACGCCTCGGGCATCGCGATGCGACCGCGCGGCGTGCGCCCGAGGAAACCGATCCGGACGAGATACGGCTCCACGACGCTTTCGATCGTGTCGGGCTCCTCCCCGACCGACACCGCGAGGGTGCTGAGCCCCACCGGACCGCCGCGGAACCGGCGCACGATCGCGTCGAGCACCGCCCTGTCCAGGCGGTCGAGCCCGATCCGGTCCACGTCGTAGAGCTCCAGCGCCGCGCGCACGTCCTCGACCGACGCGGAGGATCCCCCGCCGTGCACGAGCGCGAAATCGCGCACGCGACGGAGCAGGCGGTTGGCGATGCGCGGAGTCCCTCGAGACCGCCGCCCGATCTCGGCGCGCGCCACCGCCGGGACGTCGACGCCCAGCACGAGCGCCGAGCGCTCCACCACGCGTTCGAGCTCCTCGGCGTCGTAGTACTCCAGGTGCGCCGTGAAGCCGAAGCGGTCGCGCAGCGGGTTGGGGAGCAGGCCGGAGCGCGTCGTCGCGCCGACGAGCGTGAAGGGCGCGAGCTCGAGCGGGATGCTCGTGGCCCCCGCGCCCTTGCCGACCATGATGTCGATCCGGAAGTCCTCCATCGCGAGGTAGAGCATCTCCTCGGCGGAGCGCGCCATCCGGTGGATCTCGTCGATGAAGAGCACCTCGCCCGGGGTGAGGCTGCTGAGGAGAGCCGCGAGGTCCCCGGCGTGCTGGATCGCGGGACCGCTCGACATCCGCAGGGCGCGGCCGCTCTCATGGGCGACGATCATCGCGAGGGTCGTTTTTCCGAGGCCGGGAGGTCCCGAGAGCAGGATGTGGTCCGCCGGCCGGTCCTGGATGCGCGCCGCGTCGAGGAGCAGCTTCATCTGACCGCGGACCTTGTGCTGGCCGACGAACTCGTCGAGGCTCGCGGGACGCAGTGCCCCCTCGATCGCCAGCTCAGCGTCGTCCGTGGCCTCGGCGGAATCGCGGAACTCAGGCACGGGCCGGACCCAGAGTCGCGAGGGTGCGGCGCAGCAGCAGCGCCACCGAGGCGCGCTCGGTCTCGCTCGCCTCGGCGAGGCTGCTCTCCGCGGCGTCCGCGGCGACGCGCTCGCTCCAGCCGAGGCCCATCAGCGCCGCGATCAGCTGCGTGCCGATCTCGTCCGGCACGGAGGAGATCGGGGTGGCCGCTGTGGGCGGCTGCAGCTTGCCGGCGAGCTGGACGACGATGAGCTTGGCGGTCTTCGGACCGATCCCGGAGACCCGGCGGAACGGGGCGTCGTCGTCCGCGTCGACCGCCGCCGCGATCTGATCCACGGACAGATGCGAGAGCACGCCGAGGGCGGACTTCGGACCGACCCCCGTGACGGAGAGCAGATGACCGAACACCTCCAACTCGGTGGCCTCGGCGAATCCGAAGAGCGACAGCGCGTCCTCGCGCACGATGAGCGAGGTGTGCAGCCGCAGCTCGTGTCCGAGGCGGGCCGTGTGCGCCACGTCCCCCGGGACGGCGACGAAGAACCCGACTCCCCCGACCTCGATGACCACGGAGTCCGCGGTCGTGGCCAGCACGATGCCGCGCAAGGAGGAGATCATACGACGATTCTACGCACGCGCTCGTAGGTATGTTCGAGCGACACGCTCCGCGTCGGCCCACGCGCGCTGCGCCGGCGTCTGGCCTGCGCCTGCCGCCGAGCCCGCGGGATCGGACGCGGCCCCCCGCCAGGCGTGGCACAGCGCGATGGCTAGCGCGTCCGCGGCATCGGCCGGCTGCGGCGGCGCGTCGAGCCGGAGGATCCGGGCGATCATCGCCTGGACCTGCTTCTTATCGGCCGAGCCGTATCCGGTCACAGCCGCCTTGACCTCGCTCGGGGTGTGCGTCGCCGCGGGAAGCCCGTGCTCCGCCGCGATGAGGAGCGCGACTCCGCTCGCCTGGGCCGTGCCCATGACGGTGTGACTGTTCTGCTGCGCGAAGACCCTCTCCACGGCGACGGCCTCCGGGCCGTGCGCGGCGATCACGGACCGGATGCCCTCCGCCACGGACGCGAGCCGTTCGCCGATCGGCGCGTCGACCGGCGTCCGGATCACGCCCACGTGCACGAGCGTGCCCCTCCGCATCGGATCGACGTCGACCACGCCGACCCCGCACCGGGTCAGTCCGGGATCGATCCCCAGGATCCTTCGTGCGCTGATCCTCCGTGCGCTCGTCATCCGACCAGGCTAGGTCTCGCGACGCGTGCCGTGGCGGAGGCGCACCGCCGCTCCGCTCCGTCCACGCCTCGTCGCGCGGCGCGGAGGACGCGTCGGCGTGCCCGAGCGCGGCCGCGTCACGCGCGTGGCGTGGACTCGGCTTCGTCCGCGCCGGCGATCAGCGCCGCGTGCGCCCGGATCGCATCGAGCACGGCGCGCACGCCCCGGCGACGCAGCGCCTCGGGGCGGGCGAGCACGTCGATGCTCCGGCGAGGGGCCGCGTCGTGCGCGATCGGACGCTGGACGAGACCTGCGCCGAGGTAGCAGCGACCCGTGTGCCGCGGGAGCAGCGCGACGGCGTCGGAGGCGCCGAGGAGTGCGGCCGTGACGGCGTAGTCGTTGACCTGGTGCCGGACACGCGGCTCGCGCCCGCTGAGCGCGCCGAGCAGCGAGACCGATCCTGCGAGCGGATAGTCCTCGTGCACGTTGATCCATTCGACGTCGGCGAGCTCGTCGATCGAGGCGGGCGCAGCGCGATCCAGATCGTGGCCGCGGCGGAAGGTCAGATCGAGCGGTTCGTCCAGCAGCGGGATCACCTGGATGCCGGACGGCCACCGATCCGCGCCGGGGAGTCGGTGCGCGATCACCAGATCGATGTCGGCGGTGAGGGCGGCATACCGGTGGTGGGCGACGTCGCGATCCGTGAAGCTCAGCACCGGGTCGCTCGGTAACCGGGCACTGAGCAGGGCAGGGAAGAACGTCTGGGCCACGGAGGAGAGGGCCGAGACCGATACCGTCGCCGCCTCGGTCGCGTGGAAGCGGTCCACCGCGTCCTGCGCCTGCGCCATCGCGATCTCGACCCCGACGGCGGCGTCCGCGAGCGCGTGCCCCGCGTCCGTCAGCACCGTCCTGCGCCCGTCGATCCGGGTCAGCGCGACGCCCGCGCGCCGCTGGAGCGCCGCGAGCTGCTGCGACACGGCCGAGGGCGTCACTCGGAATGCGACGGCGACCTGCGCGATCGAGCCACGGTCACGCAGTTCGCGGAGGGCACGGAGTTGCTGTGGATCCATAAGAAGAACTTACGGCTTGGATCAGCGATCGCTATCTGGTCTGATGATTCACGAACAGCGAGGCTGAGACGGTGCCCGTCCTCCCCCGCTCCTTCGCCGTCCGCCGTCACGACGCGCTGCTGCTGCTCGGCGCCGTCTGCTGGGGCTCGACCTATCTCGTCGTCAAGCAACTCCTCCCGGATCCCGACGGCGCGCCGGCCCTCATCGCCACACGGATGCTCCTCTCGGCGGCAGTGCTCGCGCTCTTCGCGATGGCGCGTCGGAGGGGGCGCCCGACGCCCGCCGAATGGCGGACCGGGGTTCTCCTGGGTCTCCCGCTGAGCATCGTCTTCGCCCTGGAGACGTACGGCGTCGCCCTGACGAGTGCGACCAACGCGGGCGTCCTCATCGCCCTGTGCATCGTGCTCGTGCCCTTCGCCGAAGCAGCGGTTCGTCGCACGCGACTGCGGGGCGTCATCGTCGCCCTGTGCGCGGTCGCCATGATGGGAGCGTGGTTGATCGCCGGCGGACACACGCTCTCGGCTCCCGGTCTCGGCGACCTGTTGATCCTGGGCGCCGCGCTCGCGCGGGTCGTGCACGTCACCGCGTCGAGCGCCCTGCAGGCGGCCCGTCCGATGGACCCCACTCGGCTCACCGCGATCCAGCTCGGAACCGTCGGAGTGGTGTTCGCGGCGCTGTGCCCCGTTCGCGGCACTCCCGTCGGCGCCTTCTTCGCCGGCATGACGCCTCCTCGACTGCTCGCGCTGCTGTATCTGGCGATCGTGGCCGGCGCTGTCGTGTTCGTGATCCAGACCTGGGGCATCGCGGCGACCTCCGCGACCCACGCCGGACTGCTGCTCGGCACCGAACCGGTGTGGGCCGCGCTCTTCGGCGTCTTCGTCGCTCATGATCGTCTGACCCCGATGAGCGCCATCGGCATCGTGGTGATGCTGGTCGCGGTGTTCGGGGCACAGCGCCTCTCGGCGCGCGAGGCGTCCGGAAACCGGGCTCCACGCGCGAAACGCAGCCCTCCGACGCCGTCGATCAGCCCGGAGCGTGCCAGCCCATCCGCGCCTGCGCCTCGTCCATGAACTGTCGTGATGGGCGGGATCCGATCCTGGCCGGAGCGTGTCGTGATCGACGCCGGGCGAGTCGGACGCGCTCCGCGTGCCCGCGCGAACCCGAGCGGGAGCACCGCCTGGCGGATCCGCCGCTCCTCCGGCAGCTCCGTCAGAGTCAGCTGCAGATCGAGGAAGGGCTTCGCAGCCAGCCCCGGCACCGCGGTCGAACCGATGCGCTCGATCCACGCGCTCTCACCCAGGACAGGCGAGAGCACCCCTCGCAGACGCGCGATCCAGTCTTCCGCGAGCGATGGCCACGCCGGGTCGTACGGGACGATCTGCGGCGCGGCCATCGGGGTCTCTTCGGGATGCGGCCTACTCGTCGTTCTCGAGCTCGGCCTGCACCTCGGGCGTGAGATCGAAGTTGGCGTAGACGTTCTGCACGTCGTCGCTGTCCTCGAGGGCGTCGATCAGGCGGAAGATCTTGCGCGCCGTCTCGGCATCGACCTCGACCTTGAGATTCGGCACGAACTCGACGTCCGCGGACTCGTACTCGATGCCGGCATCCTGCAGCGCACTGCGCACCGCGACGAGGTCGGAGGCCTCGGTGATGATCTCGAAGCCCTGCGCATGCGGCTCGATCTCCTCGGCGCCGGCTTCGAGTGCCGCCATCATGACGTCGTCCTCGGTGGTGTTCTCGCCTTCGACGACGATGACGCCCTTGCGGGTGAAGTTGTACGCGACGCTGCCGGGATCGGCGAGCGTGCCGCCGTTGCGGCTCAGCGCGGTACGCACCTCGGCGGCGGCCCGGTTCTTGTTGTCGGTCAGACACTCGATCATCAGCGCGACGCCGTTCGCGCCATAGCCCTCGTACGTGATCGAGGAGTACTCGACCGACTCGCCGCCGATGCCGGCGCCGCGCTTGATGGCGCGGTCGATGTTGTCCTTGGGGACGGAGGTCTTCTTGGCCTTGAGCACGGCGTCGAACAGCGTCGGATTGCCGGCCTGATCGGGGCCGCCGAGCTTCGCCGCGACCTCGATGTTCTTGATGAGCTTGGCCCAGGACTTCGCACGGCGCGCATCGATGACGGCCTTCTTGTGCTTCGTCGTGGCCCACTTGGAATGCCCGGACATATGTCTCCCGCTCTATCCGCCCCGGGGCTCATCCCGCCAGGGCATCGTCCATTCTAACGAATCGGCCATCCTCGTCGTCGCCGACTGCTCCGCCCGCGACACGACGCAGGAGTTTTGGGCCTGCCGGACCGCCGTGAGGCGGTGTTCCGACCGCAACTCCTGCGTTGTGCCCGACGGGGGCGGGTCAGGCGGCGCGTGCGGACCGGCGTGCCTCGACCAGGTGCAGCAGCCGGGCGTGCAGACGCGTCTCGCCGTTCATCTCCGGGTGGAAGCTCGTGCCGAGCAGACTCCCCTGCTCCACCGCGACCACGCCACCGTCGGGAAGGGTCGCGATCGCGGTGGCCCGCGGTCCGACCCGGGTGATCAGCGGTGCACGGATGAAGGTCGCCTCGACCTCGCCCTCGATGCCGGCGATCGTGAGCGTGGTCTCGAACGACTCGACCTGTCCGCCGAACGCGTTGCGCGCCACGGTGACGTCGAGCCCGCCGAAGGTGAGCTGCCCGTCGATCGCGCCCTCGATCTCGTCCGCGAGCAGGATCAGCCCGGCGCACGTCCCGTAGACGGGCAGACCGTCCGCGATGAGCGCACGCAGCGGATCGCGCAGACCGAAGATCCGCGACAGCTTGTCGATCACGCTGGACTCGCCGCCCGGGAGCACCAGGCCGTCGATCCGGTCGAGCTGCTCGGGGCGGCGGACGGGCACCGCCTCCGCCCCGAGCGCGGTGAGGATCGCGGCGTGCTCGCGCACATCGCCCTGCAGCGCGAGCACGCCGATCCGCACGGGGGCTGTCACCAGCCGCGCTCCGCCAGACGGTGCGGCGCGGGAAGGTCTGCCACGTTGATGCCGACCATGGCCTCGCCGAGTCCGCGCGAGACCTGGGCGATCACGGCGGGGTCGTCGTAGGCGGCGGTGGCCTTGACGATCGCCGCCGCGCGAGCCGCGGGATCCCCGGATTTGAAGATGCCGGATCCGACGAAGACGCCGTCGGCGCCCAGCTGCATCATCATCGCGGCATCGGCGGGAGTGGCCACTCCCCCGGCGACGAACATGACGACAGGGAGCGCACCCTTCTCGGCGACCTCGGCGACCAGCTCGTAGGGCGCCTGCAGTTCCTTGGCGGCGACGTACAGCTCGTCCTTGGACAGGGTGGTCAGGCGTGCGATCTCGCCGCGGATGGTGCGGATGTGCTTCATCGCCTCCGAGACGTCACCGGTTCCCGCCTCGCCCTTGGAACGGATCATCGCCGCGCCCTCGGTGATGCGGCGCAGCGCCTCGCCGAGGTTGGTCGCACCGCAGACGAACGGCACGTCGAAGCCCCACTTGTCGATGTGGTTCACGTAGTCGGCGGGCGAGAGCACCTCGGACTCGTCGATGTAGTCGACGCCGAGCTCCTGCAGCACCTGCGCCTCGACGAAGTGACCGATGCGCGCCTTCGCCATGACCGGGATCGACACGGCGGAGATGATCCCGTCGATCATGTCCGGATCGCTCATGCGGGAGACGCCGCCCTGGGCGCGGATGTCCGCCGGGACCCGTTCGAGCGCCATGACCGCCACGGCGCCGGCGTCCTCGGCGACGCGGGCCTGCTCTGGGGTGACGACGTCCATGATGACGCCGCCCTTGAGCATCTCCGCGAGGCCTCGCTTGACCCGTCCGGTGCCGGTGGTCGTTCCAGGGGAAGTTTCTGTCATAGGACAGATCATACGCTGTCTGCTCCGATGCTCTTTCCGCCCGAGACAGTGTGCGGTTCCTCGCGCACCAATGAGAGGATCGAGGAATGCTCACCGTGCTCTCGATCCAGTCCGCCGTCGCCTACGGACACGTCGGCAACTCCGCCGCCGTGTTCCCTCTGCAGCGCATCGGCGTCGAGGTGCTCCCCGTCTACACCGTGAACTTCTCGAACCACACGGGCTACGGCGCGTGGCGCGGGCCGCTCATCGCGCCCGACGACGTGCGCGAGGTCATCACAGGCATCGAGGAGCGCGGCGTGCTCGGCGACGTCGATGTCGTGCTCAGCGGCTATCAGGGCGGCGAGGGCATCGCGGACGTCATCATCGACGCCGTGGCGCGGGTCAAGGCCGCCAACCCCGCGGCGGTGTACTCCTGCGACCCGGTCATGGGCAATGCCAAGTCGGGGTGCTTCGTCGCCCCCGCGATCCCCGAGCTGCTGCGCGACCGCGTCGTTCCCGTCGCCGACATCATCACGCCGAACCAGTTCGAGCTCGGCTACCTCACGAACACGGAGCCCGACACCCTGGAGTCGACCCTCGCCTCGGTCGACGCCGCGCGCGCGATGGGTCCGCGCACCGTCCTCGTCACGAGCGTGGAGCGACCGGATCGCGCCGAGGGCACGATCGAGATGCTCGCCGTGGACGACGAGGGCGCGTGGCTGGTGGCGACGCCCCACCTTCCGATGAAGGCGAACGGATCCGGCGACGTGACCGCCGCGCTGTTCACGGCGCACTACGTGGAGACGGGCGATGCCAAGCTGGCGCTCGAGCGCACGGTGTCCAGCGTGTACGAGCTCCTCCGTCTCACCCTGGAGTCGGGCGCGCGCGAACTGCAGCTCGTGCCGGCGCAGGAGTTCTACGCCAACCCGCCGCAGCAGTTCGAAGCACGCCAGGTGCGCTGAGACGGCGCGGCCGTCTCGCGGCGTTTCGTCTCGCTCCGGCTGCGCCGGGGCTCGCTCAACGACCCCTAAGGGGTGCTGCCCGGCGGGACTCGCTCAACGACCGCCAGGGGGTGCCGCCCGGCTGGGCTCGCTCGACGCCCCGGGAGTCAGTCCTGCGGCCACGCGGCCGCGAGGGTGTTGCGCACGTCTCCCAGGAGCTGCGGGAGCGCCTTGGTCTTCGCGATGATCGGGAAGAAGTTCGCATCGCTCGTCCACCGCGGGACCACGTGCTGATGCAGGTGCGCATCGACGCCGGCGCCCGCGACCGCGCCCTGGTTCATCCCGATGTTGAAGCCGTCGCAGTGCGATGTCGCGCGCAGGACGCGCATGGCCGTCTGCGTGAGGGCGCCGATCTCGGCGACCTCCTCCGGCGTCGCCTGGTCGTACGTGGCGATGTGGCGGTAGGGGCAGACGAGCAGGTGGCCGGAGTTGTAGGGGAAGAGGTTCAGCAGCACATAGGACGTCCGGCCGCGCGCGACGATCAGGCGCTCCTCGTCCGGATGCTTCGGCGCCTCGCAGAACGGGCACTGCTCGCGCAGCGGCTCGGGGCCGGCCTCGATGTAGGTCATCCGATGCGGCACCCAGAGCCGCTGGAACTCGTCGGGGACGCCGGCGAGATGCGCGGCGTCCTCCAGCCTCGCGAACGGATCCGCGGGCACGTCGCCGGCGACCGCGGATCCTTCCGACGCGTCCGTCACGCGAGGTCCTCGGCGGTCATCACCCGCGTGTGCGCGGCGACGGCGCCCTGGATGCGGGCGAGGGCGTCGGCGATCGGGACGCCGTTCTCCTGGGTGCCGTCGCGGAACCGGAACGAGACGGTTCCCGCCTCGCGGTCCTGGGCGCCGGCGATGAGGATCAGCGGCACCTTCGCGGTCGTGTGGTTGCGGATCTTCTTCTGCATCCGGTCGTCGGAGTGGTCGAGCTCGGCACGGATCCCGGCCGCGCGAAGCCGACCGATGACGTCGTCGAGGTAGGGCGCGAACTCGTCGGCGACGGGCACGCCCACGACCTGGGCCGGGGCGAGCCAGAGCGGGAAGTCGCCGGCGTAGTGCTCCAGCAGGATCGCGAAGAAGCGCTCCACGGAGCCCAGCAGAGCACGGTGGATCATCACGGGGCGGTGCTTGAGACCGTCCGGTCCCGTGTACTCCAGCTCGAACCGCTCCGGCTGGTTGAAGTCGAGCTGGATCGTCGACATCTGCCAGGTGCGGCCGATCGCGTCGCGCGCCTGCACCGAGATCTTGGGACCGTAGAACGCCGCGCCTCCGGGATCCGCCACGAGCTCGAGCCCCGAGGCGAGCGCCACCTCGCGGAGCGTGTCGATCGCCTCGGTCCACTGCTCCGGCTCGCCCAGGAACTTCGGGTTGCCCTCCTCGTTGGTCGAGAGCTCGAGGTAGAAGTCGTTCAGCCCGTAGTCGCGCAGGAGCTTCAGCACGAACTCCAGGTTCGTGGTGAGCTCCTCCTTGACCTGATCCTGCGCGACGTAGATGTGCGCGTCGTCCTGGGTGAGACCGCGCACCCGGGTGAGGCCGGAGAGGGTGCCGCTCTTCTCGTAGCGGTAGACGGTACCGAACTCCGCCAGGCGCAGCGGAAGCTCCCGGTAGGAGCGCCCGCGGGCGCGGAAGATGAGGTTGTGGAACGGGCAGTTCATCGGCTTCAGGTAGTAGTCCTGACCCTGCCTGGTGATGTTGCCCTCGCCGTCCACGACCTCGTCCAGGTGCATCGGGGGGAACATGCCGTCGGCGTAGGTCTGCAGGTGCCCCGAGGTCTGGAACAGGTCCTTCTTGGTGATGTGCGGCGTGTTCACGAGCTCGTAGCCGTTGGCGAGAAGCTGGCGGCGCAGGTTCTGCTCGATCTCGTAGCGGATGATCCCGCCCTTGGGGTGGAACACCGCGAGGCCGGATCCGATCTCGTCCGGGAACGAGAAGAGATCCATCTCCGCCCCGAGGCGGCGATGGTCGCGACGCTCGGCCTCCGCCAGGCGCTCCTGGTACGCCCGCAGCTCGTCCTTGGTGGGCCACGCGGTGCCGTAGATGCGCTGCAGCTGCGGGTTCTTCTCGCTGCCTCGCCAGTACGCGGCGGCGACACGGGTGAGATCCCAGCCGTTGCCGATCAGGCGCGTGTTCGGCAGGTGCGGACCGCGGCAGAGATCCTTCCAGACGACCTCCCCGTCCTTCGACACGTTGTCGTAGATGGTGAGCTCGCCCTCGCCCACCTCGACGGAGGCTCCCTCGGCGACCTCCGCGCCGGATGCGGACGGGCTCTTCAACCCGATCAGCTCGAGCTTGAAGGGCTCGCGGTGCAGCTCGGCCCGCGCCTCCTCGTCGGTCACGACGCGACGCACGAACCGCTGCCCCTCGCGCTGGATGCGCTGCATCTCCTTGGAGATCGCCTTGAGGTCCTCGGGCGTGAACGGAGTGTCCACTCCGAAGTCGTAGTAGAAGCCGTCGGTGATCGGCGGCCCGATGCCGAGGGTGGACTGCGGCTTGATGCGCTGCACGGCCTGGGCGAGCACGTGCGCGGCCGAGTGACGCAGGATCGCGAGCCCGAGCGGGCTGTCGATCCGGATCGGCTCCACGACGTCGTCCTCGTGGACGAGCGTGGCGAGATCCTTCTGCTCGCCGTTCACCAGCATCGCGATCACGGAACGATCGCTGTAGGGCCCGTCGGCCCCGTACAGCGCGAAGCCGTCACAGGGATAGACGAGCGCGGCCGATGCAGGCGCGGCGGATTCGGACACGGGGTTCTCTGACAAGGGAGTTCTCCTGTTAAGCGATGGTCTCGGCACTCAGCTTCGGGCGCGATCGCGCCCTGCCCGCTCAGGCCTTGAGCGTTCGCGTGCCGGCGACCACGACCGAGGTCGTGCGGGTCTGCCGGGCGAAGTCCATAGGTGAATCCTACGCCGCGCGCTCGGCGCCGCGGTTCAGGACCGCGCGGCGATGGCGCAGACCGCTGAGAGCCGCACGCCCGCGGCGCCACGGGCGCCAGCGTTCGAGCCGTGCCATGGCCGCCGCGACCGCCTTGATCACCGGGATCTCGCCGAAGCGGTACTCCTCACCGCGCACGAGCCGCTCCGCGAGATCCGGGCGACGTGCGCGCAGCAGGGCTCGTGCACGCTCCGCATGCAGCGAGTTGGAGACGACCGCGATCTGCGACGCGCGCTCCAGGAGCGGGATCGAGTTCTCGATGTTCTCCGGCGTGGATCGGCTCGACGTCTCGACCAGGATCCGGCCGCGGAAGCCCCGTTCCTCGATCGCGTCGGCGAGGATCCGCGCCTCCGCTCTGGTCCCCTGCACGGACCCGCCGGAGGCGATCACGACGTCGTCCGGTCCGGTCGCGGTGCGTACGGCGGCACGGGCCCGGTAACGGTTGACCGCGTTCGCACGCTCGCCCCTGTTGCCGTACCCGAGCACGAGCACGACGAGCGGCGCGCCGGGTGACGCCGGGCGGAGCCCCCGACGGCTGGCCCGCGCCGAGACGATCTCGCCCCAGATCAGGAAGCTCACGACGCCTGCGGCCGCGCAGATCCCGATCGTCGCGCCTCGCCGCATGCGTTCAGACTACTCAGCCAGACGGGCTCGAGAGGCCGCCGGCCGCGCTACCACGCCCGGAGCCATCGGCGCCACGGGCTGTGCCCGCGCCCGCCGTGGCCCGACAATGCCTGCATGGGCTCTGCATCCCTCGTCTGGTTCCGCGACGACCTCCGGCTCGCCGACAACCCCGCTCTGCGCGCGGCTGTGGATCGCGGCGAGCCCATCGTCCTCCTCTACGTACTGGACGAGGAATCGCCCGGCGTGCGTCCCCTGGGTGGGGCCGCGCGCTGGTGGCTGCACCACTCCCTCACCGAACTCGGTCAGCGGATCCGAGAGCACGGCGCCACGCTCATGTTGAGACGAGGGCCCGCCGAGAGGGTGGTCCCCGAGGTGGTCGCCCAGTCCGGCGTCGATGCGGTCTTCTGGAACCGACGCTACGGCGGCCCCGAGCGGCGGATCGACGCGGCGCTCAAGGAGTCGCTCCGCCACGATGGTCTCGAGGCGGTCTCCTTCGCCGCCTCGCTGCTGCACGAACCGTGGACCGTGCAGACCGGTGCCGGCACGCACTTCTCGGTCTTCACCCCGTTCTGGCGGGCGTGTCTCGCCTTGCCCGCTCCTCGCCGGCCGCTGCCCGAGCCGCGGGAGATCGCCGGGGCCGCGCGCACCCCGGCATCCGACACGCTCGCGGACTGGGCGCTCCTGCCCGCGAAGCCCGACTGGGCCGCGGGGCTGCGGGAAGCCTGGGAGCCGGGCGAGCTGTCGGCACGGCGTCGTCTGCGCACCTTCCTCGACGAGGATCTGACCGCCTACGACCGCGCCAGGGACGAACCGTCGGCCGGCGCGACCTCTCTGCTCTCCCCCGCGTTGCGCTGGGGGGAGATCAGCCCGTTCACCGTGTGGCACGACGCGGTGGGCGCAGACGGGTCGGGACGCTTCCTGTCGGAACTGGGCTGGCGCGAATTCGCCTGGCACACGCTCTACCACTTCCCGCACCTCGCGACCAAGAACCTCCGATCCGAGTTCGACGCCTTCCCCTGGCCGCGCCTCAGACCGTCCCATCTGCGGGCGTGGCAGCACGGCGACACCGGCATCCCCCTCGTCGATGCAGGGATGCGCGAGCTCTGGGCCACCGGCTACATGCACAATCGTGTGCGGATGGTCGCGGCCTCATTCCTCATCAAGAACCTGCTCATCGACTGGCGTCACGGCGAGGAGTGGTTCTGGGACACGCTCGTGGACGCGGACGAGGCGAGCAATCCGTTCAACTGGCAGTGGGTCGCCGGATCCGGCGCGGACGCCGCCCCCTACTTCCGGATCTTCAATCCCGAACTGCAGGCGAAGAAGTTCGATCCCGACGGGCTGTACGTCTCGCACTGGGCGGCGGACGCGCCCGACGAGCCTCTCGTCGACCTCGCCGACACCCGCAGAGCCGCGCTCGCCGCGTACGAAGACGTCAAGCGCGCGGCGCGCTCCTGACTCCCGCGCGGTCACGATGCCCGGCGATCGAGATCGCACGGCGGCTCCGTGACCGCGCGGGACGGATCAGGCGCGAACCTCGCTCGGCGCCACGGTCCGGACTTCATCCGACCCGGCCCTGCGCAGCTGTGCCGGCCACCAGACCCGGTCGCCCAGCAGCGCGAAGATCGCAGGGACGATCACGGTCCGCACGACGAGGGTGTCCACGACCACGCCGACCCCCACGATCAGGCCCAGCTGTCCGAGCGTGACGAGCGGCAGAACGCCGAGTGCGGCGAACACGCCTGCCAGGACGATCCCTGCACTGGTGATCACCCCACCCGTGTGCGCGACCGCCTCGACGATCCCCTGGCGCGTCCCGTGGTCCGCGGACTCGGCGCGGGCGCGGTGCGCGAGGAAGATCGTGTAGTCGATCCCCAGCGCCACGAGGAACAGGAACGCGAGGAGCGGCACGGGGAGGTCGAGAGCGTGCTGTCCGAGAAGGACCCTGCTCAACCAGGCCCCGGCGCCGATCGCGGCGACCGCACTGGCGAGGTTGACGGCGATCAGCACGACGGGGGCGACGAGTGAGCGGAGCAGGATGAGGAGCACGAGGAAACTGACCGCGAGCACCACCGGGGCGATGAGCCAGAGATCGTGCTGAGCGCCCGCGCGGGCGTCGACATCGGTCGCGACAGCGCCCCCGACGAGGGCATCGGCGCCGGGAACCGCATGCACGGCTTCGCGCAACGCGCTGATCTGCGAGAGGCTCCGCGGAGAGCTGGGGGCGTAGGCGCTCGTCACGACGACCTTGGTCAGGGCGCCGTCGTCCGTGGTGCCTGCCGCGGTTGCCCGGACCACCCCCTCTGTGTTCTCGGCCGCGGCCGTGACCGCATCGGCGTGGGCGCTCTTCGTGACGACGAGGATCGGCTGTGCCTCACCGGGCGGGAAGTGCGCGGAGAGGACCTCGAGGCCCGCCGCAGATTCCGTCGGGACGCGGAACTTCCCGAGCTGATCGAGTCCGATGCTCGTGCCGAGCAGACCGGACGCCATGACGGCGAGCAGCACGCCCCCGGCGACGAGCGCCCTGACGGGACGCCGCGTCACGCCGGATGCGACCCTGCGCCAGACGGTGCCCTGCCGCCTCGGCGCACCGGGGCGCGGCACGAACGGCCAGAACACGCCCCGCCCGCAGACGGCGAGCAGCGGCGGGAGCAGGAGCAGGACGGCCGCGAGGGCGATGAGCAGGCCGATCGCCGAGGAGATGCCGAGACCCCGCGTTCCCGGGATCACCGCGAGCACCAGCGTGAGCAGGGCGAGCACGACCGTCACGTTCGAGGCGAGGATCGCCGGCGCGGTCCTGCGCCACGCGACGGAGAGCGCGATCCGGTGATCGGCGCGGTCGTGCAGCTCCTCGCGGTAGCGCGAGATCAGCAGAAGGGCGTAGTTCGTGCCCGCCCCGAAGACGAGGACGCTGATGATGCCCGCGTCGAACTGCAGACCCCATGCCGCGCCCGCCGCCGCGGTCACTCGTCCGGCGAGGCCGTCCGCCAGCGCCACGACCACGAGCGGCAGGATCCACAGCAGCGGCGAGCGGTAGGTGAGGATGAGCAGCACGGCGACGATCAGGATCGTGACCAGCAGGAGCGTGAGGTCCGCCCCGTCGAACGCCGCGGCGATGTCCGCGCCGAAGGCGGGACCCCCCGTCACCTGCAGGGTCAGGTCCCGCGGGGCGTGCTCCCGCACCGCGGTGCGCAGCGTGTCGACGGCCTTGGCGGACTCGGCGGTCGTCGTACCGGCGTCGACGGGCACGACGAGGACCGCGGCCCTTCCGTCCTCGCTCACCATCGGCCTGCCCGGGTCGGCGGCACCGCCCCTGCTCAGCGCCGCACGCAGGGACGCCAGCTCCTCCCGCTGCGCCGCCGTAAGAGCCGCCCCATCGGCGCGGGACGCGACGATGAGCACGGACGGACGGTCCGCATCCGGGAAGCGATCCAGCAGCGCGCTGACGCGCGTGGATTCCGCGTCTGCGGGCGCCTGTTCGTTCTTGGCGGGAGCCTTCGCCGAGCCGAACGCGCCGAACATCGCGATCATGATCAGCAGCACGATCCCGAGGGAGATCCAGGCACCGCCCCGCGAGGTCAATCGTTGGGACAAGGGTCTGTGCACGCGCGGAGATCTCATGCGTCCCAGTCCATCGAGCGGCGCCCGAACCCGGATCGCCCATTGGATGGAACGCGGGCTCCACCCTTCGATGGAGGCGGTGCCTGCGACCGGGGTGATCGGTGTCCGCGGCGCGTCCCGACCGACGACGCGTCGACCAGTCCGCAAACGACAAAACCCCCGGCGAACCGGGGGTTTCTGTTGTGCGCGATACTGGGATCGAACCAGTGACCTCTTCCGTGTCAGGGAAGCGCGCTACCGCTGCGCCAATCGCGCCTGTTCAGGCTATTCAGTTGGAGAGAAGCGAGGTGGCGACGGGATTCGAACCCGTGTAAACGGCTTTGCAGGCCGGTGCCTAGCCTCTCGGCCACACCACCATGTGGATTCGAACCCACATGCCGAAGCCCCCGGAGGGGCTCCTGCACTGGAGCGGATGACGAGACTCGAACTCGCGACCCCAACCTTGGCAAGGTTGTGCGCTACCAACTGCGCTACATCCGCGTTGTGTGCTTCCCGGTGTCCCGGGCACTTGAAATACATTAGCCGAGGTTCGGCCCTTCGCCAAACCGGCGCCCGTTCTCGGGCGTGTCCTTGGCCGCGGCGTCCACGCGGGTTCGCGGACGCGCCGAGACGACGACGAAGCCCGGTCAGGATGACCTGACCGGGCTTCTCGATGGTGGGCGATGCCGGACTCGAACCGACGACCTCTTCCGTGTGAAGGAAGCGCGCTACCAACTGCGCCAATCGCCCCTCTTCAGTTTTCGCGCCCTGAGGCACAGGTAAAGAGCATACCGGATGACCGAGGGACGAACCGACAGCGCACGTCCGCCGGGCGTGGCGACGTGCACGCCGCCCACCGTGACACGGCCCGCGATGCGCGCGTCATCTTGTAGAGATGGTCTCGACCGTCTGCCGGGCGATCTCACGCTCTTCGTCGGTCGGCACGACGAGCACCGTGACGCGCGACGCATCCGAGGAGATGCGTCGGATGCCCCGTTCGGGCGACTCGTTGCGGACAGGATCGACCTCCACTCCCGCGAACCCGAGCGTCGCGAGCGCCTCACGGCGCACGAGGGCGTTGTTCTCCCCCACCCCCGCGGTGAACGAGATCACGTCGACGCCGCCGAGCTGGGCCAGGTAGGCGCCGGCGTAGGCCCGCAGCCGATGGATGTAGACGTCGAAGGCCAGCTGCGCCGCCTCGTCTCCCGCGGCCGCGCGCGCGAGCACGTCGCGCATGTCCGAGAGGCCCGAGAGACCACGCAGACCGCTGCGCGCATTGAGCAGCTCGTCCAGATCGGCGATCGTCATCTCGGCGCGCCGCGCCAGCGTGAACAGGACGGCAGGGTCGATGTCCCCCGACCGTGTCCCCATGACCAGGCCTTCGAGGGGTGTCATGCCCATCGACGTGTCGATCGAACGACCGCCGCGGATCGCGGTCACGGAGGCGCCGTTGCCGAGGTGGAAGACGATCTGGCGGAGGTCGGGGCGTTCGCCGCCCAGGAACGCCGCCGCCTGCTCGGACACGTACTTGTGCGACGTGCCGTGGAATCCATAGCGGCGGATCCGATGCGCCTCCGCGAGCTCGCGGTCGATCGCGTAGGTGTACGCCGCCGGTTCGAGCGTCTGGTGGAACGCCGTGTCGAACACCGCAACGTGCGGCACGTCCGGGAATGCGGCCCTCGCCGCCCTGATGCCCTGGAGGGCACCGGGGTTGTGCAACGGAGCGAGCGCCGACAGTTCGTCGATGTCGTTCTCGACGCGCGGCGTGATGACGGTGGGCGCGAAGAACCGGGCGCCGCCGTGGACGACGCGGTGGCCGAGCGCCACGGGCGGGCCGTCCTCCAGCGACGGCCCGTGTTCGGCGAACGCATCCAGCATCACCCGGAACCCCGCGGTGTGATCCGGGATGGGGAGGATCCGCTCGGCCGTCGTGCCGTCCGCGCCCGTGTGCGTCGCGCGCCCCTCCGGCTGCCCGATGCGCTCGACCAGTCCCGACGCGAGAGCGTTCCCGCTGTCGACGTCGACGAGCTGGTACTTGAACGACGACGAGCCGCTGTTGATGACGAGAACGGTGCTCACGCGCGCTCCTCCTGCGCCTGGATCGCCGTGATCGCGATCGTGTTGACGATGTCCTCGACCAGGGCTCCCCGGGACAGGTCGTTGATCGGCTTGTTGAGACCCTGCAGGACCGGTCCCATCGCGACCGCTCCCGCCGAACGCTGCACGGCCTTGTACGTGTTGTTGCCCGTGTTGAGGTCGGGGAAGACGAACACCGTCGCGCGGCCCGCCACGCTCGAACCGGGGAGTTTCGCGCGTGCGACGGCGGCGTCCGCCGCCGCGTCGTACTGGATCGGCCCTTCGACGGGGAGTTCGGGCGCCCTCTCGCGCACCAGCTCCGTCGCGCGACGCACCTTATCGACGTCGGCACCCGTACCGGAGTCGCCCGTCGAGTACGAGAGCATCGCGACCCGCGGTTCGATCCCGAAGGCCGACGCCGTCGCGGCGGAGGAGATCGCGATGTCCGCGAGCTGCTCGCTCGTCGGATCCGGGATCACGGCGCAGTCGCCGTAGACGAGCACGCGGTCGGCGAGGGACATCAGGAACACGGACGAGACGACGGACACGCCTGGCCGCGTCTTGATGATCTCGAAGGCGGGTCGGATCGTGTGCGCGGTCGTGTGGGCGGCGCCGGACACCATGCCGTCGGCGAGGCCGAGGTGCACCATGAGCGTGCCGAAGTACGAGACGTCCGTGACCGTGTCCGCGGCCTGCGCGAGGGTGACGCCCTTGTGCGCACGCAGTCGCGCGTACTCCGCGGCGAAGCGCTTCACCAGCGTCGGATCGGTCGGCGAGACGAGGCGCGCCGCCGTGAGGTCGACCCCGAGTTCTTGTGCCCGGGAGCGGATCGCCGCCGGATCGCCCAGGATCACCAGATCCGCGATCCCGCGTTGCAGGACGGTCCCCGCCGCGCGCAGCACACGGTCGTCGCTCCCCTCGGGAAGGACGATCGTGCGCCGTTCGGTGCGCGCACGATCGAAGAGCTCGTACTGGAACATGAGCGGGGTGACCACGTCCGAGTGCGCGACGCCGAGCAGCTCGATGAGACGAGGCACGTCCACGTGCTGCTCGAACAGCGCCAAGGCGCGATCCACGCGGTGCGGTGCGTCGACGGAGAGCCGCCCCGGCGCGTTCATCACGCGCACCGTCGTGTCGTAGGTGCCGTGATCGGTCGCGATGATCGGGACGGTCGGACCGAGGCCGTCGAGCAGCCGCTCGATCTGCTCCGGCAGCGCGAACGGCCCGTTCAGCACGATGGCCGCGATCGAGGGGAACGTTCCGGATGCCTGCGCCAGCAGCGTCGCGAGCAGCACGTCCTCGCGGTCGGCGGGGATGACGACGACGGACGACTCGAGCAGCCGCGGGAGCACGTTGACCATCGACATGCCGGCGATGACGACGTCGAGCACCTCCCGGTCGAGCAGCGCCGTGTCCCCGCGCACCATCCGTCCGTCCAGGGCCTGGAGCACACCGCGCACGGACGGCGCGACGAGCGTGCGCTCCTCGGGGATGGCCCAGACGGGCACCGTGGCCGCGGCCCCGATCGGATCGAGCTCGGAGAGCTCGGTGCTCACCCGGTCGACGATCGCATCGACGGCGGACGGATCCGCCCGGTTGACCACCACCGCGGCGAGAGCTGCACGCTCCTGCGCCAGCTCGGAGACGCCGAGGCGCGCGATCTGGGCGAGCTGCGCCGGGGTGCGGGCTTCGGTGATGCCGAGCTGATCGCCGTGCCCCAGGTGCTCGCGTCCGTTGAGCACGAGCAGCACGGGCGCGCCGAGGTTCGCGGCGATCCGTGCGTTCACGCCGAGTTCCGCGGGGCCCGCGACGTCGGTGTAGTCGCTTCCGAGGATCACGACGGCATCGCACTGCGCCTCGACCGCGCGATAGCGCTCCAGGATCCGGCCGAGAGCCTGCTCCTGGTCGGCGCGCAACGCGTCGTACCCCACGCCGATGCACTCCGCGAGATCGAGGCCGACGTCGGTGCGGGCGAGGAGCATCTCGAGCACGTCGTCCGTACCGTCGTCGTTGCGGGAGACGGGGCGGAACACCCCGACCCGCGCGGTCGCCCTGCTCAGCGCATCGATCACGCCCAGCGCGATCAGCGACTTGCCGGAATGTCCTTCGACCGAGGTGATGAGGATGCTCTTCGCCACGCGGCCCAGCCTACGCGGAGGCCGTGGCGGCGGGTTCGGACGGCGCTCCGCTCCGCCCCACGTCGATACGCTGAGGGCATGGATCCCCTCTCCCGCGTCGACTGGCCCCTGCGCACGTCCCGGCTGAGCGTGCGCCGTGCGACGCCGGAGGACGCCGAGCCGTCCTGGGCGTGGCGCCGTCTGCCCGAGGTCTCGGAATGGGTCACCCGGGCGCCCTCGGATCTGGAGACGTTCCGCGCGCAGTTCGACGACCCCGCCCGGCTCGCGATCCAGCTCGTGATCGAGCTTCGCGATCCGGAGGCTCCGGACGACGCGGGGCGGCTCGTGGGAGACGTCATGCTGCGGGTCGAGGACGGCTGGGCTCAGGCCGAGGTCCTCGACGCCGCGCGCGGCACCCAGGCGGAGCTCGGCTGGACCCTGGACCCGGCGTTCCAGGGTCGCGGCTACGCCACCGAGGCGCTGCGCGCGGTCATCGCGGCCTGCTTCGGTCCGATCGGCCTGCGCCGTGTGCACGCCGGCTGCTTCGCGGACAACGAGCCGTCCTGGCGGATGATGGAGCGACTCGGCATGCGTCGCGAGGAGCACAGCCGCGGCACGGCCCTGCACCGCCGCGGGACCTGGCACGACGGCATGAACTACGGGCTGCTCGCCGAGGAGTGGGACGCCCTTCCGGCCTGACGTCGCGACGAGAGCTCAGGGCGCGCTCCATCCGAACCGCTTCTGCAGCACGCCCGCGACCCGCTCGAACCTCGCGCGGTCCAGCGCGGCAGCCTCGCGGCGGACACCGCCGGCATGCACGCTGTAGAGCTGGTCGACGTCGACCCAGCTCTCCCTCCCTTGCGCGTCCCACGGCCCCGATCCCAGGGAGAGGAAGTCGCGGTCGCCGTCGTGCGAGACGCTCGTGAGCTTGACCGCGTAGAACCGGTCCGGGGTCTGCCGCGCGATCACCAGCACCGGCCTGTCCTTGCCGCGCCCATCGCGCTCGGCGTAGGGCACCCAGGTCCAGACCACCTCGCCCGCGTCCGGTTGCCCGTCGCGTTGCGGCGCATAGGCCAGCCGCAGCGTCCGCACCGTGCGCGGATCCACCTCGATCGTGGCGGTTCCGCCGTCGCTGCCCGGCGAGTCGACCGCGGTCGGGACCGCGACGCGGGAACCGGCGCCGGAACGGTTGCGCGCTCCTCTGCGGCCGACCACGACGCCGAACGCGGCCAGGACGACCACGACGAGCGCGGACAGGATGCCGGTGAGGTCTGTGGACACACCGACACCCTATCCGCGCGATCCGTCCCCGCGTGGGACTCAGGAGGTGAGCGCGTAGCCCTCCTCGCCGTGCTCCACGAGGTCGACCCCGGCGATCTCGTCCTCGTTGGTGACGCGGAATCCGATGGTCTTCTCGATCGCGAACCCGATGATCAGCGCGACGAGGAACGAGTAGACGAGCACGCCGCCCGAGGCGAGGATCTGCACGACGAGCAGCCGCACGTCGCCGCCCGTGAACAGCCCCTGGCCCGTGGCGAAGAAGCCGAGGTAGATCGTGCCGAGGAAGCCGCCCACCAGATGCAGCCCGACGACGTCGAGCGAGTCGTCGTAGCCGAGGCGGAACTTGAGCTCCACGGCGAGGGCGCACACCGCGCCGGTGATCGCGCCGAGCAGCAACGACCAGCCCGGTGTGAGGTTCGCACAGGCCGGGGTGATCGCGACGAGGCCGGCGACCGCCCCGGAGGCCGCGCCGATCGACGTCGCCTTGCCCCCGCGGATCCGCTCGACGAGGATCCAGCCGAGGATGCCCGCCGCCGCCGCGCCGAACGTGTTGATGATGATGAGGCCGACCCCGTCCATGCCCTTCGTGGTCCACTGCGCGCCCGCGTTGAAGCCGAACCAGCCGAACCACAGCAGCGAGGCGCCCAGCAGGGTGAGCGGCACGTTGTGCGGCTTCTGGATGCCCTTCTGGAAGCCGATCCGCTTGCCCAGGACGATGGCCAGCGCGAACGCCGCCGCCCCGGCATTGATGTGCACGGCCGTTCCGCCCGCGTAGTCGATGAACTCGATCCCGCTGTCCTGTCCGAACAGCGTCGCGCCGAGGTGCATGATCCACCCGCCGCCCCACACCCAGGCCGCGATCGGGAAGTAGCCGACGGTCGCGAAGACGCCGACGAAGATGAGCCAGGGGCCGAACTTGGCCCGATCCGCGATCGCGCCGGAGATGAGGGCGACCGTGATGACCGCGAACGTCGCGCCGTAGCCGACCGTGAGCAGCGCCACGTTCGCGCCCTTGCCGCTCGCCATCGACGCCAGGCCGAAGTCGGCGAACGGATCGCCGGCGAACTGCCCGGGAGCGGAGACGGTGGCCATCGACGAGCCGTAGAGGATCCAGAGGACGGCGACGAGCCCGATCGCGCCGAAGCTCATCATCATCATGCTGATGACGCTCTTCGCCTTGACGAGCCCTCCGTAGAAGAAGGCGACGCCCGGGGTCATCAGCAGCACCAGTGCCGTCGCCGTGACTCCCCAGGAGATGTTGCCCGTTGCGTCCATGTTTCCTCGCCTCCGCTGATCGCGTTGTGCGTTTCAGTGTGGCGAGGGCGTGTTTCGGAGCGCCGCTGCGTGTGTTGCGGCCGTGTTACAGGAACGCGCCTCCTGTGAACAGCATGTTTCGCAGCGACGGTTGGGCCCCGCGCCGGAGGTCGCCGCGTCTCAGGGGCGGGCGGCGTGCGAGAGCGCGTTCAGCCGGGAGATCGCTCGCAGGTACTTCTTGCGGTATCCGCCGCCGAGCATCTCCTCGCTGAACACCTCGTCCAGCGGGCGCCCGGTCGCGAGCACGGGGATCTGCGCGTCGTAGGCGCGGTCCACGAAGGCGACGAAGCGCAGGGCCTCCGACTGGTCCGTCAGCTGACGGACGTCGCGGATGCCGAGCGCGTCGAGCCCGGCGATGAGACGGATGTAGCGGGACGGATGCACCTGCGCGAGATGCGAGACGATGTCGTCGAACGCGTCGTCGGAGACGCGGTGCGTCGTCGCGAGGTCGGCGATCTCCCGCGCGTAGTCGCCGGCGTCGAGCGACACGGCGTGACCGTCGAGCGCACGCTGGCGGAAGTCGACGCCGTCGATCCGGATCGTCTCGAAGCTGTCCGACATCGCGTGGATCTCGCGCAGGAAGTCCTGCGCCGCGAAGCGACCCTCGCCGAGCGCGTTGGGCGGCGTGTTCGAGGTCGCCGCGAGCTTCGTGCCGCTGCCGACGAGCTCGCCGAGCAGCCGGGTCATCACCATGGTGTCGCCCGGATCGTCGAGCTCGAACTCGTCGATGCAGAGCAGGTCGGATCCGCGCAGCAGGTCCACGGTGTTGCGGTACCCGAGCGCTCCCACGAGGGCCGTGTACTCGATGAAGGATCCGAAGTACTTCCGACGTGCCGGCATCGCATGGTAGATCGACGCGAGCAGGTGCGTCTTGCCGACGCCGAACCCGCCGTCGAGGTAGACGCCCGGTTTCGTCTCCGGCTGCTTCGGCGCGCGACGGAACAGTCCCCCGCGCTTGACGGGCTGCGCGCCCGTGGCGAAGGCGAGGAGCTTCTGCTTCGCCTCCTCCTGGGACGGATAGGCGTCGTCGGAGCGGTAGCTCTCGAACGTCGCGCCGTCGAACTGCGGGGGTGGGACGAGACCCCCCAGCAACTCGGTGCCGGTCATCTGCGGCTGACGGTCGGTGAGATGGACGACGCCGGAAGGGGCGGCCTGAGCGGTCATGCGGATCCTGTGTCGAAGTCTTACCCCTGCGGATGCGCGGGGCGCGCCGGAGATCTAGGGTCGAAGGGGACGGAACAACACTACGCCGTCCCCATCGCCCGCCTCTGCGCCCACCCGGCGTCCAGACCCTGAGGAGCCCGCCGTGACCGTCGAGTTCGACACTTCGTCCGCATCCTTCGCCGAGTACGCCGAGCCGGGACGACTGGTCACGACCGAATGGCTCGCCGACCACCTCGGCGACGAGGGACTCGTCGTCGTGGAGTCCGACGAGGACGTGCTCCTCTACGAGACGGGGCACATCCCCGGCGCGGTGAAGGTCGACTGGCACACCGAGCTCAACGACCCGGTCGTCCGGGACTACGTCGACGGTGCCGGCTTCGCCGAGCTCCTGAGCCGCAAGGGCATCTCCCGCGACGACACCGTGGTCGTCTACGGCGACAAGAACAACTGGTGGGCCGCCTACGCCCTGTGGGTGTTCTCGCTCTTCGGCCACGAGGACGTGCGCCTGCTCGACGGCGGCCGCGACCGCTGGATCGCGGAGGGACGTCCGCTCACGACCGAGGCCACGCATCGTCCGCAGACCGACTACCCGGTCGTCGAGCGCGACGACTCGGTGCTCCGCGCGTACAAGGAGGACGTGCTCGCGCACCTCGGGAGCCCCCTCATCGACGTGCGCTCCCCCGAGGAGTACAACGGCTCTCGCACCTCCGCCCCCGCGTATCCGGAAGAGGGCGCGCTCCGAGCGGGACACATCCCGACCGCGCAGAACGTGCCCTGGGCCAAGGCGGTGGCCGAGGACGGCGGTTTCAAGGGGCGTGCGGAGCTCGAGGCCATCTACCTCGACGGCGCGGGGTTGACGCCGGGAGACGACGTGGTCGCGTACTGCCGGATCGGCGAGCGCTCCGCGCACACCTGGTTCGTGCTCAAGCACCTGCTGGGCTTCGAGAACGTGCGCAACTACGACGGATCCTGGACGGAGTGGGGCAGCGCGGTGCGCGTCCCGATCGTCACCGGCGATCAGCCCGGCGCGCTCTGAACGTGCGAGGATGGCGGGGATGACCGACTCCCCCGCCTCCCTCCTCCCTCCGCAGCTGGCGGAGATCCGCGACGCGTTCCTCGAGCTGCCGGAATCGGACCGGTTGCAGCTGCTGCTCGAGTTCTCGAACGAGCTCCCCGCGGTGTCCGAGGAGGTCGCCGCGCATCCGGAGATGGCCGAGCGCGTGGCCGAGTGCCAGTCGCCCGTCTACATCTACGTGGAGCTGACGGACGGCAGGGTCACCATGCACGCGACGGCGCCGGCCGAGGCGCCGACGACCCGCGGCTTCGCGAGCATCCTCGCTCAGGGCATCGCGGGTCTCGCGCCCGAGGAAGTGCTGGCGATCCCCGACGACTTCCCTCAGTCGATCGGACTGACGAAGATCGTCTCCCCGCTGCGCATCTCGGGCATGACGGGCATGCTGCTGCGCGCGAAGCGTCAGGTCCGCGAACGCCTCGCCGCCTGAGCCGGACTCAGCCGAGGAAGCCGTTCGCCCCGAGCCACCCCGTGATCGCGGCGCTCCATCGGTCCTGGTCGTAGTTCCACAGTTTGGTGTGCCGCGCCCCGGTGAACGGCGGCATGGTGACGATGTCCGGCCGCGCGGCCGCGAGGGCGTGCGAGGCGTCCGCGGGCACATAGCCGTCGTCGTCGCTGTGCAGGAGCAGGATCGGCACGTCCAGCTCGCCCGCCCTCGCGACCATGTCCAGCGCGTCGAAGTCGATCGCCTGGTCCGCCCCGCTGAGACGCGCGGACCAGGGCTGGCGCAGGGCGTCCATCGCCAGCTGCGGGAGCGGGTCCGGCAGCTTCATCTCCCGCGCCTGGAAGCGCAGCACACTGCGCCAGTCGACCACCGGGGAGTCGAGGATCATCCCGACGACCGCGTCGTTGGACGCCGACGACATCAGCGTCTGCAGTGCGATGGCACCGCCCATCGACCAGCCCATCAGCACGATGCGCTCGGCGCCGTGACGCAGCGCCCAGCCGATCGCCGCGTCGACGTCGCGCCACTCCGTGACGCCCAGGCCGTAACCGCCGGTCCGACTGCGCGGCCCTTCGCCGTCGTTCCGGTACGAGGCGATGAGCACCGGCAGGCCTGCGGCGTGCAGAACCGGCACCGCACGGAGGCACTCCGAGCGGGTGGCGCCCCGTCCGTGGACCTGGATCACCCAGGTGGTCGCGTCGGCCGGGAAGTACCAGGCCGGCGCGGGCCCCGCGGGAGTACCGATCAGCACGGACTCGTACGGAAGGTGGAGCTCGCCCGGCGTGAGGTAGTAGTACCCGCTGAACGCGGCCTTGCGCCCGATCTCCGCACCGGGATCGATCTGGGTGAGGAGTTTGCGTCGCACCCTGCTCTCATCGGCCTGGAGTACCGCACCGAGCTTGACGTATCCCGGCGTGCCGTCGACGTAGAGGCCGTAGCGTCCCGGGAGCTCGGTGTCGGCATCGCGTGCGAGTTCGATCGTCTGCGCGGCCGTGTCCACCGCGTGGATGTCGGTGCCCAACCGGCGCGGTTCGGGGGTGACCACGGCTCGTGCGACGCGGAGAACGAGCGCTCCGCCCGCGGCGGCACCGAGAGCCGCGACGCCGGCCAGGGCGATCGCGCCGAGGGTCGCGGCGTGCCTGAGACTCTTCATCGCCTCCTGACTCTAGTCTGTCCGCGTGAGCGACCATCCCGGATCCGACGGCGACTTCGCGAAGGCCGTCGCAGAGGTGCGCGCGCTGCGTTTCCGCGACGACCTCGTCGTCCGTGAGATCCCCGCGCCGACGGGTCTCGCACCGTCCGCGGTGGCCTTCGCGGCCGACGTGCGCCCGGACGACCACGGCGACTCGATCTACGGCACGGGCCGCTTCGTCCTGCTGCACGACCCGGCGGAGCCGGCGGCCTGGGGCGGCGCGTGGCGCATCGTGGCCTTCGCGCAGGCACCCCTCGAGCCCGAGATCGGCACCGATCCCCTGCTCGCCGAGGTAGCGTGGTCCTGGTTGATCGACGCGCTCGCCTCCCGCGACGCGGAGCACCACTCCGCGTCGGGCACGTCCACCAAGACCCTCTCCAAGGGCTTCGGCGGGCTCGCCGCGGAAGGCGACGGCGCGCAGATCGAGCTCCGCGCCTCATGGTCGCCGGAGGGACCGCTCGCCCCACACGCCGAGGCGTGGGCCGAGCTGGTCGGAATGCTCGCGGGCTTGCCGCCGGGCTCAGAGGACATCGCCGTGTTCGGCGCCAGGAGAACGATCCGTGAGTGACTACGCCGTCATCGACACCGACGAGGCCTTCCTCGCCGCGTGCCGTGCTCTGACCACGGGCAGCGGACCCGTCGCCGTCGACGTGGAGCGCGCATCGGGCTTCCGCTACTCGCAGCGCGCATATCTCGTGCAGGTGTTCCGGCGCGGATCCGGCGCGTTCCTCTTCGATCCGATCGCGATCTCGTCGTTCGCTCCGCTCGCGGAGGCGATCGGCTCCGAGGAATGGGTGTTCCACGCCGCGAGCCAGGACCTGCCCTCGCTGCACGAGCTGGGACTCGAGCCCGCCCGTGTCTTCGACACGGAGCTCGCCGCGCGTCTCCTCGGCTACGAGCGCGTCGGACTGGCCGCCGTCGTCGAACGTGACCTCGGCATCGTGCTGAAGAAGGAGCACTCGGCCGCCGACTGGTCCACCCGTCCGCTCCCGGACTCGTGGCTCGAGTACGCCGAGCTGGACGTCCTGCATCTGATCGATCTCCGCGACGTCATCGCCGCGGAGCTCGCGGAGTCGAACAAGAGCGAGATCGCCGCACAGGAGTTCGAGGCGACGCGCACGCGCCTGCCGAAGCCTCCGCGGGAAGAGCCCTGGCGGCGCCTCAGCGGACTGCACCAGGTGCGCGGGGCGAAGAACCTCGCCGTCGCGCGCGCGCTCTGGGAGGCCCGTGAGGAGTACGCCCGCGAACAGGACGTCTCCCCGGGACGGCTCGTGCCGGACCGCGCGCTCATCGCCGCCGTGATGGCGAGCCCGCAGAGCAAGGGCGCCCTCGCCGGCGTCGCCGCGTTCACCGGTCGCGCGAGCCGCAGCCAGCTCGACCGCTGGTGGGAGGCGATCGAGGAGGGCCGCGCCAGCACCGCCCTCCCCCGGGAGCGTGTTCCCAGCGACGCTCCCCCGCCGCCACGCGCCTGGGCCGACCGCAACCCGGAGGCCGATGCGCGGCTGAAGGCGGCACGGCCCGTGGTCGAGGCGCGCGCGGAGGAGCTCGGCATGCCCACGGAGAACCTGCTCACCCCGGAGACCCTGCGGCGCATCGCCTGGGAGCCGCCCGCCGTGATCGACCGTGCGTCTATCGCCGAGGCCCTCGCGCTGCGCGAGGCGAGACCGTGGCAGATTGAGGAGACCGCACAGCGGATCGCGGATGCCTTTGTCGAGGCCGCGCAAACGTCCGATCCTCCCTCCGCGCCCGTTTCGTAGGTTCAGCCCAACCGATTCGTCCCGCCGTCGGGGGCCACTCCTAGGCTGGTTCCGACCCTGAATTCCGCAGATCGCGCACCCGCGCGGTCGTGCGAACTTGGACGCTCCGTCCCGTACGCGGACGGATCAACTGGAGGCAAAGTGGCCGAGATCTCGGACGTCTTCTTCGTCGATGGAGTGCGCACCCCGTTCGGGCGCGCCGGCGAGAAGGGCATGTACTGGAACACCCGCGCGGACGATCTGGCCGTCAAGGCCACGATCGGCCTGATGGAGCGCAACGCGAACGTTCCGCTCGACCGCATCGACGACGTCGCGATCGCCGCGACCTCGCAGACCGGAGATCAGGGCCTCACGCTCGGTCGCTCGGTCGCGATCCTCGCCGGGCTCCCGCAGACCGTGCCCGGCCTCGCCGTCGAGCGCATGTGCGCGGGAGCCATGACAAGCGTGACCACGATGGGGGCCTCGATCGGTGTCGGCATGTACGACCTCGCCCTCGCCGGCGGCGTCGAGCACATGGGTCATCACCCGATCGGCGGCAACGCCGACCCGAACCCGCGGTTCGTGGCCGAGCGGATGGTGGACCCGGGCGCGCTCAACATGGGCGTGACGGCGGAGCGCATCTTCGACCGCTTCCCGCACCTCACCAAGGAGCGCTCCGACCGTTTCGGCATGCTCAGCCAGCACAAGGTGCAGGCGGCGTATGACGCCGGCAAGATCCAGCCCGACCTCGTCCCCGTCGCGATCAAGGACGCCGACGGCGCCTGGGGCCTCGCCACGGAGGACGAGGGCCGCCGCCCGCAGACCACGATGGAGGACCTCGCGAACCTGAAGACGCCGTTCCGGCCGCACGGACGCGTCACCGCCGGCACCTCCTCGCCGCTCACCGACGGCGCGACGATGTCGCTGCTCGCCGGCTCGGGAGCGGTCAAGGAGCTGGGTCTGGCGCCGAAGATGCGCATGGTCTCCTTCGCCTTCGCCGGCGTGCAGCCCGAGATCATGGGCATCGGTCCGATCCCGTCGACCGAGAAGGCGCTCAAGAAGGCCGGCCTGTCGATCTCCGACATCGGTCTCTTCGAGTTGAACGAGGCCTTCGCGATCCAGGTCATCTCGCTGCTCGACCACTTCGGCATCGCCGACGACGACCCCCGCGTCAACGCCTGGGGCGGCGCGATCGCGCTCGGCCACCCGCTGGCCGCGAGCGGCGTGCGCCTGATGATCCAGCTCGCGGCCCAGTTCGCCGAGCGACCCGACGTGCGCTACGGCCTGACCGCGATGTGCGTGGGTCTCGGCCAGGGCGGCTCGGTCATCTGGGAGAACCCGTTCTTCGACGGCAAGAAGCGCAAGTAAGGATCCGCGGAATGACGAACTACGACGCCATCGACTTCTCGCCTCTCATGGCTCTCGCCGACGGCGAGGTCGTCACGCACTCCCCCGTGCGCGACGTGCGCCTGCCCTCGGGCAAGGTCCTCGCCCTCATCACCCTGGACAACGGGCGTGATCACACGCGGCCGAACACGCTCGGCCCCACCACGCTCACCGAGCTCGGGGAGACCCTCGCGGCGCTCACCGCCCGCGCGGCCGCCGGCGAGATCCAGGCGGTCGGCATCACCGGCAAGCAGTACATCCTCGCCGCCGGCGCCGACCTCAGCGACATCACCAAGGTCGGCTCCCGCGACAACGCGCGCCTCATCGCGCAGCTCGGCCACAAGGTCCTCGGTTCTCTCAGCACCCTGGGCGTGCCGTCTTTCGCGTTCGTGAACGGCCTCGCGCTCGGCGGGGGTGTCGAGATCGCGCTGAACTCGACGTACCGCACGGTCGACGCCTCCGCCGCCGCGATCGCCCTCCCCGAGGTGTTCCTCGGGATCATCCCGGGATGGGGAGGCGCGTACCTGCTGCCGAACCTCATCGGCATCGAGAACGCCCTCGAGGTCGTCATCTCGAACCCGCTCAAGCAGAACCGCATGCTCAAGCCGCAGCAGGCGTTCGAGCTGGGCATGATGGACGCGATCTTCCCTGCCGCGAACTTCCTCGAGGACTCGCTGCTCTGGGCCGACGCGGTGCTCGGCGGCAAGAAGGTCGAGCGCAAGAACGAGCCCGGCAAGATCGAGCGCCTCACCAAGTGGCCGATCGCGATCAAGATGGCCCGCGGCATGCTCGAGTCGAAGATCGGCACCGTGCCGCGCTCGCCCTACGTCGCGCTCGACCTGCTCGACAAGGCGAAGAGCGGCACCCGCGAGGAAGGCTTCGCGCGCGAGGACGAGGCACTCGCCGACCTCGTGACCGGCGATCAGTTCGCCGCGTCGATGTACGCGTTCGACCTCGTGCAGAAGCGGGCCAAGCGGCCCGTGGGTGCGCCGGACAAGGCCCTCGCCAAGAAGGTCACCAAGGTCGGCATCATCGGCGCCGGCCTCATGGCCAGCCAGTTCGCCCTCCTGTTCGTGCGCAAGCTCCAGGTTCCGGTTCTCATCACCGACCTGGATCAGGCGCGCGTCGACAAGGGCGTGGCGTACATCCACGACGAGATCGGCAAGCTCGAGGCGAAGGGCCGGCTCGACGCCGACACCGCCAACAAGCTGCGCGGGCTCGTCACGGGCACCACGGACAAGAGCCTCTACGCGGACTGCGACTTCGTCATCGAGGCGGTCTTCGAGGAGGTCGGGGTGAAGCAGGCGGTGTTCGGCGAGATCGAGAAGATCGTCGCCGAAGACGCGATCCTGGCGACCAACACCTCGTCGCTCTCCGTCGAGGAGATCGGTGCGAAACTGGCCCACCCCGAGCGTCTGGTCGGCTTCCACTTCTTCAACCCGGTGGCGGTCATGCCGCTCATCGAGATCGTGAAGACGCCGTCGACCACGGACGCCGCACTGTCGACCGCCTTCGTGGTGGCGAAGGGACTGGGTAAGAACGCGGTGCTCACCGCCGACGCGCCGGGGTTCGTCGTCAACCGCCTTCTCGCCAAGGTCATGGGCGAGGCAGCGCGTGCCGTCTACGAGGGAACCCCGGTCGCGGACGTCGAGAGGGCCTTCGCGCCGCTCGGCCTTCCGATGGGTCCGTTCCAGCTCATCGACCTGGTCGGCTGGAAGGTCGCCGCGCACGTGCAGGACACGATGGTCCACGCGTTCCCCGACCGCTTCTACGCCAACGAGAATTTCCATGCGCTCGCGGAGCTGCCGGAGGTCGTCGAGAAGGACAAGGGCGGACGCGTCACCGGATTCACCAAGGCCGCGGAGAAGCTCGTGAAGGGGGCCGCAGGCTCCACGCCGACCCCGGCCGCGGAGATCCTGCGCCGCGTGCAGGACGGCCTGGCGCAGGAGATCAAGCTCATGCTGGACGAGGGGGTCGTGCCCGAGGTCGAGGACATCGACCTCTGCCTCATCCTCGGCGCAGGCTGGCCCTTCATCGACGGCGGCGCGTCGCCCTACCTCGACCGCGAGGGCGCGTCGGAGCGCGTGTTTGACGGGACGTTCCACACGCCGGCGATCCGCGGGATCGCGCACCGCTGATCCCGCGTCGTCGGACGAGCCCGCGCACCCGGGGCTCGTCCGGCGACACTCGCGCGCACCCCGGTCATCCGCGTCGTCCGCCGCGCACGCGCACCCCGGTCTTCCGGGGTCGTTGAGCGAGGATGCGCGCAGCGCGACCGAGACGAACGCCGCTTCCTCCCGGAGGCGGCGTTTCGTCGTCCTCGTCCCCGCGCCGGTCAGTGCGCCGCACTCGATTGCGCAGGCCGCGCATCCGTCTCGCCCTTTCGGGGCCAGTACGAGAGCGCACGCTCGGCGAGGGCGGTGATCGTCAGCGAAGGGTTCACCCCCGGATTCGCCGGCACCGCGGAACCGTCCACGACGGAGAGCCCGGGATGCCCCCACACGCGGTGGTACGGATCGACCACTCCCGTCGCCGGCGAGTCGGACAGCACCGCGCCTCCGAGGAAGTGCGCCGTGAGCGGGATGCCGAACACCTCGGGCCAGGATCCGCGGGCGAAGGCGGGCACCCCGGTCTCCCGCGTCATCCGCGCGGCGATGGCCTCCACCGCGCGATGCGCTTCGGGCAGATGGCTCGGGTTCGGTGCGCCGTGACCCTGCGAGCTCGTGAGCACGTGGCGACCGAAACGCCGCCGCAACGACAGCGTCAGCGAGTTGTCGGCCGTCTGCATGACGAGGGCGATGATGCCGCGCTCGCTCCACCGTCGCAGCGACCCGAGGCGCCATTGGCGGATCGGATGGCGAAGCACGGCGCCGCCCAGCGCCCCCAGCCGGCGCAACAGCGAACGGTCCCCGGGCACGAGCACGGTCGCGAGCAGGCCCATCAGATTCGACCCCGGTCCGTAGCGCACGTTCTCGACGTGGGTGCGTGCGTCGACGTGGAACGACGTCGTGATCGCCACCCCGCGGGCGAACCCTGCCGCCTCGTCGACCGCCGTGGAGACCGCGCCGTCGAGCGCTTCGGAGTTCGTCCGGGTCAGCCGTCCGAGGGCGTCGGAGAGACGCGGGAGCGCTCCGGACGCCTTCATCCGATGCAGCAGCTGCTGGGTTCCCCACGTGCCTGCGGCGAGCACCACCTTCTCCGCGGTGACGGTGCGCCGTGTCCCTCGCCCCCAGGCCCCGGTACGGCGCGTCGTCACGGCGAACCCTCCGCCGCGGAGTTCGCGCAGCTCGACGACGGTGCGGAGCGCCTCGATCGTCACGCCGCGGCGCTCGGCCAGCGCGAGGTAGTTCTTCATGAGCGTGTTCTTCGCGCCCACCCGGCACCCCACCATGCAGTTGCCGCACAGCGTGCACCCTGTGCGCGCCGGCCCGTGCCCCTCGAAGAACGGGTCAGAAACCGTCTCCCCCGGCCGGCCGAAGTACACGCCGACAGGAGCGCGTCGGAAGGACTGCGCGACGCCGAGGTCGTCCGCGGCGCCGGCCATGATCCGTTCGACAGGGCCCGTGTGCGGGTAGTGCTCGACGACGCCCAGCATCCGTTTCGCGGTGGCGTAGTGCGGGGCGAGCTCCTCCTGCCACGAGGCGACGCCTGCCCACTGCGGGTCCGCGAAGAAGGCGGCCCCGGGCTGGTACAGCGTGTTGGCGTAGTTGAGCGAGCCTCCGCCGACGCCCGCCCCGGCGAGGATCATCACGTGCGGAAGACGATGGATGCGCTGCACCCCGAAACACCCGAGAGATGGCGCCCACAGATAGCGCCGTACGTTCCAGTTGGTCTTCGCGAAGTCCTCGTCGGCGAAGCGCCGCCCCGCCTCGTAGACCCGCACGCGGTAGCCCTTCTCCGCCAGCCGGAGCGCGGCGACGGAACCACCGAAGCCGGATCCGATCACCACGACGTCCTCGTCGAACTCGGGCATCTGCTCACTCCCCTTCCTGGATCTGCATCGTGAGGGCGCCGGGCCGCACCCGGATGGCGCACTGCTTCTCCGCGATCCGCTCGCCGTCCGCGTAGACCACGAGATCGGGAGCCTCGACGACGATCTCGCTGACGCGCTGATGCGTGACCTCCGGACGCGCGAGATGGCGTCCCCGAAGCAGCTCGGGGAACAGGCGCATCAAGGTTCCGCGGCGCAGCGGACCGACGTGGACGACGTCGAGGAGCCCGTCGTCCAGAGCCGCCGACGGAGCGATCCGCATGCCGCCGCCGTAGCTGGTCGTATTGCCGACGGCGATGAGCGTTCCCGGGGCGTCGCGCATCGGCGACCCCTCGATCGCGATGCGGAAGCGTGTCGGCCGGAGGCGGGCGAGCTCGACGAGGATGGCGAGGTAGTAACGAGCGGCCCCGCGCGGCCATCGGAGACGGTTCGTGCGATCGCTGACCTTCGCGTCGAAGCCGAGCGCCGCCACGGTGAGGAAGGGCACGACCCGTCCCTCCGTCACGATCTCGCCCACGTCGATGCGGCGCGGGACGCCGTGCAGGGCCAGGAGCGCGGATCCGGCCGGATCGTGCAGCGGCAGGCCGAGAGCGCGGGCGAGATCGTTGCCCGTGCCCGCCGGGACGAGAACGAGGGGGACGGACGCACCGACGAGACGGGGCAGGATCGCGGACACCGTCCCATCGCCCCCGACCACGACGATCGCGCGGGGGGGCTCCCGCAGCGCCACGTCGACGGACGCCCGGGTCTGCGCCACGGATCCGCCGACGAGCACCTGCACGTCGGCACCGGCCGCTCTCAAGGCCGCCACGGCGGTCTCCGTGGCGGCGGCTGCGCGCCCCTTCCCGGCGGACGGATTGGCGATGAGCGAGATGGTCGGCACCGTCCTATGCTCCCCCGGTCCGTGGGACGGGGGTCGCCGCCCCCAGGATCGCGCCGGGATTCATGATGGCCTGCGGGTCGAGCTCCCGCTTGATGGCGGCGAGCACGCGGATCCCCGTCGTCCCGATCTCCTCGGCGAGCCACGGGGCGTGGTCGCGACCCACCGCGTGGTGGTGGCTGATCGTGCCGCCGGCGGCCATGATCGCGTCGCCGACCCGCCGCTTGACGCCGGCCCACGCGTCGAGTGGATCCGCCCCGAGCGGCGCGAGCACGGTGAAGTAGAGGGACGCGCCGGTGGGATACGTGTGCGAGACGTGGCACATCACGAACGCCTTTCGCCCGACCTCGCCGAACCCGCGGGTGAGCGCAGACGTCACAGCCTCCCGCAGCGCCGCGAGCCGAGACCAGGTCGTCGCGGTCTCCAACGTCTCGCAGAACACCCCGGCGTCGAGAAGCGCGTCGCGCAGATACGGTCCGTCGAAACGCGTCCGCTGCCAGTCCTCCGCGGCCTCCTGCCCGAGGGAGGTGCCGCCGGCGGCCTGGAGGATCCCCGCAGTCCGTGCGCGCCGGGCGACGACGTCGTCATGGTCCCCCTCGTACACGGTGATCGCGCTCGCGCCCTTCGCGAGCGCCTTGCCGACCTTCCCGATCTGGGCGAGGCTCACGCCGGTCTCGGCCTCGTCGGAGAGGCGGAGGACGGTCGGACCGCCGCCGTGCTGCGCGACCTGCCGCAGCGCGTCGACGCCCGCGCCGAAGTCCGTGAAGCTCCACGACTCCCTGATCCGCTCGGCGGGCAGAGGATGCACGCGCACCCGCACCTCGGTGATGACGCCGAAGATGCCCTCCGACCCGAGGAACAGCCGAATCAGGTCGGGCCCCGCGGCGCTCGCCGGCGACCGGCCCAGCACGAGGTCACCGGTCGGCGTCGCGACCCGGAGCCCGGTCACCATCGTCTCGAAGCGTCCGTACCCTGCGGAGTTCTGCCCCGAGGATCGTGCGGCGGCGAATCCGCCGAGGGTGGCGTAACGGAAGCTCTGCGGGAAGTGGCCCAGCTCGCTCCCGTGGGCGGCGAGGAGGCGCTCGGCCTCGGGGCCGGTCGTGCCGGCCGCGAACAGCGCCTCCGCGCTCACCGCGTCGTACTCGAGGAGCTCGCTCATCCGGGTGAGGTCGAGACTGACGACGCCGCGGTGGGCGCCGCGCTCCGGATCGAGCGCCCCGACCACGCTCGTGCCCCCGCCGAAGGGGATCACTGCGAGATCGAGATCGGACGCGAGCCGCAGGCACGCGACGACCTCCTCGTGTCCGCCGGGTCTCAGCACCGCGTCCGGGACCGCCTGGCTCGCCTCCCGGCGCCGCAGCAGATCCGGGGTCGAGCGGCCGCCGGCATGACGGATCCGGCTCTCGGCGTCTGTCCGCACGTGCGACCGGCCGAGGAGCGCCGCGAACGCGTCGGCATCCTCGCCGGCGAGGCCCGAGGAGGCCGGGCGCACGTCCGTGAGCTCCGGTCGCGCACTCGGCTTCCTGAGGCGCCCCAACAGGAGGGGCAGAAGGGCGCGGACAGCGAACGGAAGCGTCTCCGCCCGTGCTGGATCCCCCCATCCGTCCCATCGCATGGCGGGATCCGTCGCCCGCGGCGCCGAGTCGTTCGCGCCGTCCTGCTGCGTGCCATGCTCCGTCGCCATGCGTTACAGTGTGACAGATCATGACAAAACGTCAAGCAGATGCCTCCGTCGCGCTGCCGACGTGGGAGCCGACCCAGGAACGGATCCTCGACGCCGCTGACACCCTCATCGCAGGGCGCGGAGTGCGCGGCGTGACGATCGCAGAGCTCGCCCGCCGGGCGCAGGTGAGCCGCCCCACGATCTACCGCAGCTGGTCCGATGCGGACGACGTCGTGCGCGCCGCTCTGCTGCGACGCGTGGCGGCTCTCCTGTCCGCGTTCGACGCCTCCTCGCCCGCGGGCCGCGATGCGATCGTCGACGACGTCCTGCGCTTCTCCTCGCGCTTCCGAGCCGATCCGGTCTACCGCCACCTGCTGGCGGACGAGCCGGAGGTCTTCACGCGATACACGTTGGAACGCGTCGGATCCAGTCAGCGCGCGATCCTCGGCTGGCTGGCAGCCGCGATCGCGACCGCGCAGCACAGTGGCACTGTCCGCCGCGACGATCCGCAGGCGATGGCGGTGATGATGCTGCTCATCACCCAGTCCGCGCTCCTCTCGCACGGCACCGTCAGCGAACTGATCGACGAGGCGTCCTGGGAACGCGAGCTGCGCGCCGCATTGGACGGACTTCTCCGCCCATGACCGGCTCCCCGATGCTCAACGCCGTGCGTCGCCGCCACGAGCTCGCGCTCGCCGCGGAGCAGGAGGCCGATCTCCTGGTCGTCGGCGGCGGTATCACCGGCGCCGGCGTGGCGCTGGACGCGGCCTCCCGAGGGCTGAGCGTCGTGCTCGTCGAAGCCGAGGATCTCGCGTTCGGCACGAGCCGCTTCAGCTCCAAGCTCGTCCACGGAGGCCTTCGGTACCTGGCCACCGGCGATGTGTCGACCGCGCGCGAGAGCGCCCTCGAACGACACCGCCTCATGACCTGCATCGCGCCGCACCTCATCCGGCCGATGGCGCAACTGCTGCCCTTCTCTCCAGCGGTGAGCCTGCGACAGCGCGCCACGGGCGCCGTGGGCTTCGCGTTGGGAGACCTGCTGCGCGTGCGCGCGGGCACGCCGCGGTCGACTCTGCCCGCCCCGAGGCCGATCCGCGCACGCACAGCCCTGGACATGGTGCCCGCGCTCGATCCCCGGCGGCTGCGTGGTGCAGTCCTCGCCGCGGACGGACAGCTCGTCGACGATGCGCGGCTCGTCGTCGCCGTCGCACGCAGCGCCGCAGCGCACGGGGCCCGCATCCTCACGCGTGTCCGCGCCCTGGAGCTCCACAGGAGCGGCGCCAGGGTCGCCGACGCGCTCAGCGGGGAGACCTTCGACCTGCGCGCGAAGGCCGTGGTCAACGCGACGGGCGTGTGGGCGGGCGACCTCGACGGCGCCATCCGGATGCGTCCGAGCCGGGGGACGCATCTCGTGCTCGATGCGGACGCTCTCGGCGATCCGACGGCGGCGCTCACCATCCCCCACCCCGGATCCGTCAGCCGCTTCGTCTTCGCCCTGCCCCAGCAGCTCGGCCGGGTCGTCGTCGGGCTCACCGACGAGGAGGCGCCGGGTCCGGTGCCCCCGGTCGCGTCACCGACGGAGCCGGAGATCCGGTTCCTGCTCGAGACGCTGAATCGGGGCCTGCGAACTCCGCTCCGCCGCGACCAGGTCCGCGGCGCCTTCGCCGGCCTTCGGCCGCTGGTCGACACCGGCGCCGCGACGACCGCGGACGTCTCTCGGCGCCATCTCGTCGCCGTGTCCGACGGCGGCTTCGTCACGGTGCTCGGTGGCAAGCTCACGACCTACCGACGGATGGCCGAGGACGCGGTGGACCGCGCGATCTCGATCGCGTCCCTGTCCGCAGGTCCCTCGCGGACAGGGACGCTGCCCCTGATCGGCGCGATCGCCGCGCCGACGCCTCCCGCGCGCACGATCGATTGGCGCTACGGCGCGGAGGCAGGGCGGATCCTCGCCCGGGCGCGATGCGCGGATCCCGCACAGCACATCGCCCCCGGGATCGAGGTCACCCGCGCCGAGATCGAGTTCGCCGTACGTGCGGAGGGGGCGTTGACGGTCGACGACGTCCTGGACCGTCGCACCCGCATCGGGCTGGTCGACGAGGATCGTGCCCGCGCACACGACGAGGTCGCCGTCATCGTCGAGGAGGCGCTCGCCGAGCTCGCCTGAGCGACGCCCTTCTTCCGAGCACCCCACGCCGATGAGTCCCCGGGAACGATCGAGGCGCGGAGTCGCACGATAGGCTTTGAACATGTTCAGTTCATCCGCCGACGTCCCGCGGAAGCCCACCCCGCAGAAGCCTCTGACGCCCAAGGCCGAGGCGACCAGGGCTCGCATCCGCGACGCGGCCATGACCTCGTTCGTCGAACGCGGCTACCCGGACACGACGATCCGCCTGATCGCGACGGAGGCCGGCGTGTCGGTCGGCAACGCCTACTACTACTTCCCGTCGAAGGAGCACCTCGTCCAGGAGCTCTACGAGCAGGTCCAGCAGGATCATCGACGGCGCGCCGAGCCGCTCCTCGCTCTGCAGACCGGTCTCGTCGACCGGCTGCGCGTCTTCTTCGAGACGGGACTCGCCGCGGTGGCTCCGTACCGCGCCGTCGCGCCCGGTTTCCTCAGCGCCATGGTCTCCCCCGACTCCCCGATCAACCCGCTCTCCGAGGCGTCGTCCGATGCACGCGACCTCACGCTCGGGCTCCTCCAGGAGACCGTGTCCGGTGCGTCGCACCGTCTGCCGGACGATCTCGCGCAACGCCTGCCCGACGCGCTCTTCCCGGCCTACCTGGCACTCGTGCTCCGTTGGACGTACGACGCGTCACCGGATCAGGCCAAGACCCTTCGCCTGCTCGACACCGGCCTCCGCCTCTTCGCCGCGGCGCTCCCGTTCCTCGGCCTCCCCGGAGTTCGAGGCGTCGTCCGAGACCTGCTCGACCAGCTCGCGGACGTCCGGCCATGAGTGACGGCCCGAAGACGCACGACGCCGCGGAGCGCCAGGTCGGGCGAGGCAGGCTCCGACGCCCGAGGGTCAGCCCCGTCCGCGTCGTTCCGCGTCGGAATCCGCCCTCGCGCCCGCGATGACGTCCATGCCGCCGGTGTGCAACGGGACCTCGCCCGTGGGGCGCGCGATCGGCACACGCGTGCCGAGCACCTGCGCGACCACGTCCTGCGCGATCTTGCCCGCCGTCAGCCCCGCATCCTCCAGGATCTGCTCTCGGCTCGCGTGATCGATGAACTCGTCGGGCAGCCCCAGCTCGTCCACCGCAGTGTCGATCCCGGCTTCGCGAAGCACCTGACGCACCCGCGTACCGACGCCGCCGACGCGGATCCCGTCCTCCAGGGTGATGACGAGGCGATGGCGGGCGGCGAGCTCGACCACGGACGGCTGGACGGGGATGGCCCACCGCGGGTCGACCACCGTCGCGCCGATCCCTTGCGCCTTGAGTCGGTCCGCCACGTCGAGGGCGAGCGTCGCGAACGGGCCGATCCCCACGAGGAGGACATCCTCCCCCTCGCCGCGCGACAGCACGTCGACGCCGTCGCGCAGGCGTTCCAGTGCGGGGATCTCCGGCGTCACGCCGCCCTTCGGGTAGCGGATGACGGTGGGCGCGTCGTGCACCGCCACGGCCTCTTCGAGCTCTTCGCGCAGCCGTTCGCCGTCACGCGGCGCAGCGATCCGGATCCCCGGGACGATCTGCAGCAGGGACAGATCCCACAGGCCGTGGTGGCTCGCGCCGTCCGGTCCGGTGACACCCGCGCGATCCAGGACGAACGTGACGCCCGCGCGATGCAGGCCGACGTCCATGAGCACCTGGTCGAAGGCGCGGCCCATGAACGTCGCGTACAGCGCCACGACCGGATGCAACCCGCCGTACGCGAGACCCGCCGCCGCCGCGACCGCATGCTGCTCGGCGATGCCGACGTCGTAGACACGATCCGGGAAGCGCTCCGCGAAGGGGGCGAGACCGGTGGGTCGCAGCATGGCCGCGGTGATCGCGATCACGTTCGGGGTCCGCGCGCCCACGTCGACGAGGGCATCGGCGAAGACGTCCGTCCACCCCCGGGCGGACGCGGACAGCGCGTCGCCGGTCTTCGGATCGATCTTGTTCACGGCGTGGAACTGATCGGCCTCGTCGTCCAGGGCAGGCTGGTAGCCGTGCCCCTTCTCGGTGATCACGTGCACGATGACGGGTGCGCCATAGTCCTTGGCGAGCTCGAGCGTCTCCGTGAGCGCCTGGATGTCGTGCCCGTCGACGGGACCGAGGTACTTGATGTCGAGGTTGGAATAGAGCTCCTCGTTGTTCGAGAAGCGGGAGAGGAAGCCGTGCGTTCCACCCCGGACGCCGCGGAAGAGCGCGCGTCCGAGAGGACCGAACGCACGGAACAGCCGATCCGACCTGCGGTGCAGATCGCGGTAGACGCCCGCGGTGCGCACGCGGTTCATGTAGCGCGCCATACCGCCGATCGTGGGCGCATAGGAGCGACCGTTGTCGTTCACGACGATCACGAGGTTGCGCTCGTTGTCGTCGGAGATGTTGTTCAGCGCCTCCCACGTCATGCCACCGGTGAGCGCTCCGTCGCCGACCACAGCGACGACGTGCCGATCGCCTCGCCCCGTCGCCGTGAGCGCGCGCGACACGCCGTCCGCCCAGCTCAACGAGCTGGACGCGTGCGAGGACTCCACGACGTCATGGGCGCTCTCCGACCGCTGCGGATAACCCGCGAGTCCCCCGCGCGAACGCAGCCCGGAGAAGTCCTGCCGTCCGGTGAGCAGCTTGTGCACGTACGACTGGTGCCCCGTGTCGAAGATGATCGGGTCGTCCGGGGAGGAGAAAACCCGGTGCAGCGCGATGGTCAGCTCCACCACACCCAGATTCGGGCCGAGGTGCCCGCCCGTGCGCGCGACGTTCTCGATCAGGAAGGAGCGGATCTCCGAGGCCAGCGCCGTGAGCTGCTCGGGGGTCAGCCGATCGAGGTCGCGGGGACCGGAGATGCCGGGAAGGATCGCCACCGTGTCTGCCTCCTGAAGCGGATCGGTGCGGCGGTCCGAAGGCCTCCGCACCGATCCAGACTACCGAGCATTGCGCCCGGGGCGCTGGAGATCCGCCGCATCCGGACCGACGTAGTGCCCGATCGGTCGCAGTCGCAGCGGCGCCCGTCCATACTCGTCCTGCGCGTGCGCGCACCAGCCGGCCGCACGGGCCACGGCGAAGACCGTCTCCCCGGCGTCGGCGGGCATGTTCCAGGCGAGCGCCATCACCGCGAGCGCGAGGTCGACGGTCGGGTGAAGTCCCGTCCTCGCTCGCACGACGGCGGCGACCCGCTCCCCCAGGCCGAGCGCGGCGTGTGCTCGCGGATCGCCGGTCTCCCGCATCAGCCGGAGCAGCAGCCGCGCGCGCGGATCCCCTTCGGGGTACAGCAGCTGCCCGAAGCCGGGGATGCCCGCGCCGCCGAGACGCGTCGCGGTCGCCACCGCGGCTGCCGGGTCCGCTCCGTCCTGCACCTGCCGCAGCAGTGCATGCACGGCCGCGCTCACCGCGCCGTGCAGCGCCGAGTCGAGCGCGCCGAATCCCGCCGCCACGACCGCGTAGGGATGGGCGCGCGCCGACGCCGCAGCCCGCGCAGCAAGCGTCGACGCCGCCATGTCGTGGTCGACGAGCAGCACGAGCGCGGCGTCGAGCACCCGCACACGGTCGGGCGACGCCGGGAGCGCCGTGAGTCGGGGCCAGAGCCGTGCAGCCACATGCTCGACGCCGGCGACACGAGTCGACGTCGTCCCCTCGCTCACGTCCTGCTCGACGCCGACCGTCGGGAGCGCGTCCACGAGTCCGGCCACGAGACGGGGCGCGACGCGCGCCACGGCTTCCGTGCGAAGATCGTAGCGTTCCGGATCGTCGGCCGCGAGAGCCGCGACCGCCGCGAGCAGGCGGCTGAACGCCCCGGCAGCGGGGGGCAGCGCGGCGACCACGCGAAGCGCCGCGGCACTCTCGGGGCGTTCCAGCGGCAGCGCAACGTCCGACGGCGCATCGGTGCGCGCGAAGAGCCACCGCACGACCGCGTCGAACCTCGGCTGATCGCCCGCACGCGCGACCAGCTCGTCGATGGGCACCCCGCGGATCCAGAGCTCCCCGTCCTCGATCAACGCGATGTCGGTGTCGATAACCGCCAACGGGCTTCCGTCGGCGCCGGCGGACGGAGCGGCGCCGTGCGAAGGCGAGGTCGCCCGGCGGCGGGTACGGGCGAAGCGCTCGACCTCGAGCGGGTCGAAAAGGGAGCCGTGCGCCCCGCGCTCCCGCGAGATCAGGCCGCGCGAGACGTACGCATAGAGCGTCTCCGTCCGCACGCCGAGACGCGCCGCGGTCTGCGCCGCCGTGAGTGCTTCCATGTGCGACTCCCGTCATTGATCGGATCAACATTGACGATATCCGGATCCACTCTGCAGGGTGAGGGAGAGGCCGCATCGCGCCTCCGAGGAGCACAGAGCCGCCATCCGCGACTCGACAGAGAGGAGCCGACATGGCCATCACCATCGATCGCAACGACACGCAGCTCATCGACGTCCCGCGAGGGCTCACCAACGTCGTCGTCGCCGAGACCTCGATCGGCGACGTCCGCGGTGAGGAGGGCTTCTTCCAGTACCGGGGCGTCTCGGGAGTCGAGCTGGCAGCTGAAGCCCGATTCGAGGACGCCTGGAACCTGGTCACGCTCGGCGGACTTCCCCAGGGCCGCGAAGCCGCCGCCGCTTTCCGAGCCCGCACATCGGCCGCGCGCGCGATCCCCGAAAGCCTGCACGAAGCCCTGTCGGCGATCGCAGCGTCGAGCCTGGAGCCCATGGCACAGCTGCGCACCGGCCTCGCCCTGATCTCGGCCGCGGACGGCAGGCGTGCTCTGTACGACGAGTCCGAGACGGAGCGCATCGATGACGCGATCCGGCTCGCGGCGGTCGCGCCGGCCCTGATCGCCGCGCTCCACCGACGGAGCGAGGGGCGCGACGCGATCGAGCCGGACGGCGATCTCGATCCCGTCGCCGACTATCTGCGCATGCTCACGGGTGTCACCCCCGACGCCCGCCTCGCTACCGCACTGGGCACGTATCTGACCGCGGCGATCGATCACGGCTTCAATGCGTCGACGTTCACCGCGCGGGTCATCGCATCCACCGGCGCCGACCTCGCGTCGTGCGTCGGCGGTGCCCTCGGAGCGCTCTCCGGCCCGCTGCACGGTGGCGCCCCGGCGCGCACTCTCGACATGCTGGACGAGATCGGATCGCCCAACCGGGCGGACGCCTGGGTGCGCGAGCGCGTGCTGGACGGCGGGCGGATCATGGGGTTCGGACATGCGGTCTACCGCACGGAGGATCCCCGCGCCCGTCTGCTGCGCGGGGTCGCCCAGCGGCTGCGCGCCGACGGGCTCGCGTCGGACCGCGTCGACCTCGCCGTGGCCGTGGAGCAGACCGTGCTGCGCGTGCTGGACGAGCTCAAGCCCGGCCGAACCTTGCGCACGAACGTCGAGCTCTACGCCGCGGTCGTCATGGAGGCGTGCGGCATCCCCCGTGCGCTGTTCGCGCCGACGTTCGCTTCGGCGCGCCTGATCGGCTGGGGCGCCCATGCTTGCGAACAAGCGCAGGACGGCAAGATCCTTCGACCCTCGTCCCGCTACGTCGGAACGCCGTCGCCCTCTCAGTGACGGATCGCCGCGGGCTCGTCTCGGTCGTTCCACCACCGCTTCCACTGAAGGAGAACTCACGCGCACCTGAAGGAGAACTCACGCGCACCGCGTCGGTGGGTGTGGCGCCGATGACGAGAACGAGAGCACGCACCGCGGCACGCGAACGGGGCCGGCTCCCGAAGGAACCGGCCCCGTCGTCGCGCGTGGATCAGACCAGCGAGCGCAGCACGTACTGCAGGATGCCGCCGTTGCGGTAGTAGTCGGCCTCACCGGGGGTGTCGATGCGCACGACCGCGTCGAACACGATCGGCTGCTTGCCCTCGGGCGAGAACTCGCTCGGCTCGGCGGTGACGCGCACCGTCTTGGGCGTGGTGCCCTCGTTCAGCGCCTCGAGCCCCGCGATCGACACGATCTCCGTGCCGTCCAGGCCCAGCGACTCCCACGACTCCCCCGCCGGGAACTGCAGCGGGACGACGCCCATGCCGATGAGGTTCGAGCGGTGGATGCGCTCGAAGCTCTCTGTGATGACCGCCTTGACGCCGAGGAGGTTGGTGCCCTTCGCCGCCCAGTCGCGCGAGGACCCGGAGCCGTACTCCTTGCCGCCGAAGATCACCAGCGGCGTGCCCTGCTCCTGGTAGTTCTTCGACGCGTCGAAGATGTAGGCCTGCGGGCCGCCCTCCTGCGTGAAGTCGCGGGTGAAGCCGCCCTCGATCTGCTGCCCGTCGTTGACGGCCTTGACCAGCGCGTTCTTCAGACGGATGTTGGCGAACGTGCCGCGGATCATGACCTCGTGGTTGCCACGACGCGAGCCGTAGGAGTTGAAGTCCTTCTGCGCGACGCCGTGCTCGGTGAGGTACTGCGCGGCGGGGGTGCCCGCCTTGATGTTGCCGGCCGGCGAGATGTGATCGGTCGTGACCGAGTCGCCGAGCGTCGCCAGCACCCGAGCGCCGGAGATGTCGGTGACGGGGGCCGGCGTGGCCTCCATGCCGTCGAAGTACGGCGCCTTGCGCACGTAGGTCGAGTCCGCGTCCCACTCGAAGACCGGACCGGTCGGCGTGGGCAGGCTCGTCCAGCGCTCGTCTCCGTCGAACACCGTGGCGTACTGCTTGATGAACTGGTCGCGCGAGATCGACGAGTCGATGATCTCCTGCACCTCGGCCGGGTCGGGCCAGACGTCCTTGAGGAACACCTCATTGCCCTCGGTGTCGGTGCCGAGCGCCTGCGTCTCGAAGTCGAAGTTCATCGATCCGGCGAGGGCGTAGGCGACGACGAGCGGCGGGCTGGCGAGGTAGTTCATCTTCACGTCGGGGCTGATCCGGCCCTCGAAGTTGCGGTTTCCGGAGAGGACCGCGGTGACGGCGAGGTCGTTCTCGTTGATCGCCGTGGACACCTCCTCGATCAGCGGGCCGGAGTTGCCGATGCAGATCGTGCAGCCGTAGCCGACCGTGTAGAAGCCGAGGCCTTCCAGATCCTTGTCGAGACCGGACTTCTCGTAGTAGTCCGTGACGACCTTCGATCCAGGGCCGAGGGTCGTCTTGACCCACGGCTTCTGCTTCAGGCCCTTCTCCCGCGCCTTGCGAGCGAGCAGGCCCGCGGCGATCATGACCGAGGGGTTGGATGTGTTCGTGCACGACGTGATCGCGGCCAGGGTGACCGCGCCGTTGTCGAGGATGTACTTCTGCCCGTCCGGGGTCTTCACCTTGACCGGCTTGGAGGCCTCGGCGGGGGCCCCCGAGTTGAGCACGACGGGGATCTCGTTCGTCTCGATCTCTTCTCCGGGCACGGAACCCGGGTCGGAGGCGGGGAACGATCCGGCGTCCGCGACGTCGATCGGTCCGGTCGCGTAGCTCAGGATGTCCTTCTCGAACTGCGCCTTCGCCTCGGAGAGGAGGATGCGGTCCTGCGGACGCTTCGGGCCGGCGATGGACGGGACGACCGTGGACAGGTCGAGCTCGAGGTACTCGCTGAAGCTCGGCTCGTTCGCCGCGTCATGCCAGAGCGACTGCTCCTTGGCGTACGCCTCGACGAGAGCGACGGCCTGCTCGTCGCGGCCGGTCAGGCGCAGGTAGTCGAGCGTCACGTCGTCGATCGGGAAGATCGCGGCGGTCGAGCCGAACTCCGGCGACATGTTGCCGATCGTGGCGCGGTTGGCGAGCGGCACGGAGGCGACGCCCTCGCCGTAGAACTCGACGAACTTGCCGACCACGCCGTGCTTGCGGAGCATGTCGGTGATCGTGAGGACGACGTCGGTCGCGGTGACGCCGGCGGGGATCTCGCCGGTCAGCTTGAAGCCGACGACGCGCGGGATGAGCATCGACACGGGCTGGCCGAGCATCGCGGCCTCTGCCTCGATGCCGCCGACGCCCCAGCCGAGCACGCCGAGGCCGTTGACCATCGTGGTGTGCGAGTCGGTGCCGACGCACGTGTCGGGGTAGGCGCGCAGCGTGCCGTCGACCGTGCGGTCGTAGATGACCTTGGCCAGGTGCTCGATGTTGACCTGGTGCACGATGCCGGTCCCCGGGGGGACCACCTTGAAGTCGTCGAACGCAGTCTGGCCCCAGCGCAGGAACTGGTAGCGCTCGCCATTGCGCTCGTACTCGATCTCGACGTTGCGCTCGATCGCGTCCGGTCGGCCGAACAGGTCGGCGATGACCGAGTGGTCGATCACCATCTCCGCCGGGGACAGCGGGTTGATCTTGCTCGGGTCGCCGCCGAGCGCGGTGACCGCCTCGCGCATCGTGGCGAGGTCGACGATGCAGGGCACGCCGGTGAAGTCCTGCATGACCACGCGGGCCGGCGTGAACTGGATCTCGGTGTCGGGCTCCGCGGCGGGATCCCAGGATCCGAGCGCCTCGATCTGCGCCTTCGTCACGTTCGCACCGTCCTCGGTGCGAAGCAGGTTCTCCAGGAGCACCTTGAGGCTGAACGGGAGCTTCTCGTAGCCGGGGACCGTGTCGATCCGGAAGATCTCGTAGTCGGTGCTGCCGACCGTCAGGGTGCTCTGGGCACCGAAGCTGTTCACCGTGGGCACGGATCCGTCTCCTTCTGTTCGGATGGAAGCGACAGGCGACTCCATCTTGCTCGGCTGCTCCCGAGGCGGCTAGCAAGGCGGGCCTTACCAGTGTGCGCTTCGGCACGAACGAGCGAAAGGTGTCGATTTATCTTGACGTCAAGATAAATCCTACACCGATCAGGCGGCGCGATCCGAGCCGGACGAAGGCGTGTCCGTCGCCTTCTCGGCCGGATAGAGCGCCCGGACGAGGAGCCAGGTGACCGCGACCATCGGAGCGAACAGCGGCAGGCCCATGACGAGCTTCAAGGTGCCGAGAGCCTGCACGTTGCCGGAGAAGTAGAGCGGCAGCTGCACCGCGAGGCGGGCGTAGAACAGCAGCGCCCAGGCGATCGTGATCCAGAAGAACGCACGCCGCTTGCGTCGATCCTGCCGCCAACCCCGAACGTCCCCCATGAGGAACCCCGCGGCCAGGCCGATCACCGCCCAGCCGACGAGCGCGGAGACCAGCAGCACCGTCCCGTAGAGCGCGTTCGTGAAGAACCCCGGCACGAAGTTGTCCTGCCCGCGTCCCGTCCATAAGGCGAGGCCCGCGGCCACGGCCACCGCGACGAGACCGCCGATCGCGGATGCGGCCGGGGACCGCTGCAGCAGACGGATCGCCGAGAGCACGGCCGCGAGGCCGACGGACACCACGAGCGAGAGCCACAGCGGATCCGGGCGCAGCGTGTAGATGACGAGGAACGCGGCGCTGGGCAGCACGGATTCGAGGACGCCGCGCCATCCGCCCATCGCACGCCAGACGACGCGGCCCGTGCTCTCGCCCGAGGACGGATCGAGGCCGAGCCGCTGCGCCGCACCGCCGAGGGCGGCGCCGAGGGTCTGGACCGCATCCGGCGAGGAGGGCGCGGGCGGCGGGGAGTACTTCTCCGCGGGCGTCTGCACCGATTCCTCCGGAGTGGACCGCCCCTGGTCGTCCGGGGAGGGGGAGCTCACGCGCCGCCGGGCGCCGCGGGCATGCGCAGCGGGATGAGGTCGCGGGGCGGCATGGGCGCTCCGCCGCGGACCACGACGATCGAGCGGAACAGGTCCTCGACGGAGGCGGCGGCCTCGGCGTCCGATGCGGCGGCCCCGCCGATCACGCCACGGAGGAACCAGCGCGGACCGTCCACGCCGACGAAGCGCGCGAGACGTGTGGTCGCCGTGTCTCCGGCGACCGCCGGGATCTCCGCGAGCAGCTCGGCTCCCAGCGCCCCCTCGCGCTCGGTGACCGTTCCGCCCTGCTGCGAGATCTGCTCCTGGATCTGCGCGCGGGTCTCGTCCCACAGTCCGCTCGAGCGCGGTGCGGCGAAGGGCTGCACCTGCAGCGTGGAGTCGGCGTAGTCCAGGCCGACGGCGACGATCCGCTGCGTCTGCTCCTCGACCTCGAGGCGCAGGTTGAGGCCTTCGCGCGGCAGGATCTTGATCGCGCCGAGGTCGATGTACGGGCGGACGGGGTTCGCCTCGCTCTCGTCGAACGGACCCTCCGTCGCACGGTCTCGCGGCGCGACCTCCGTGGTCTGCTCGTCGCTGTCCTGCTCGGGGGTGCTCTCGTCGCTCATGCGTTCTCCTCCACGCCGACGGGGACGGCGCTCTGGGTGTGGTAGCCGGTGGATCCGAATCCGCCCGCGCCCCGATCGCTCTCGTCCAACTCGTCCACCGGGAGGAACCGGGCCCGGACGACGGGCATCACGATCAGCTGCGCGATGCGGTCGCCGACCGCCACATCGTACGCTTCCTCGCTGTCGGTGTTCAGCAGGCACACCTTGATCTCGCCGCGGTAGCCGGCGTCGACCGTGCCTGGCGTGTTCACGACCGTGATGCCGTGCTTGGCCGCAAGACCGCTGCGCGGCACGACGAAGGCCGCGTACCCGTGCGGCAGGGCGATGCGCACGCCCGTGCCGACCAGGGCACGCCTGCCCGGTTCGAGACGGACGGCCTCGGCCGAGACCAGGTCGGCTCCCGCGTCGCCGGGGTGCGCGTAGACGGGGATCTCGGGCGCGATAATGGGGAGGTCCACGGATTCGGTCACGGAAAGAGGCTAATGCAGAACGCAGTCGGCGATCCCCGCCCGCGCTACCGCGAACGGCTCGCCCCGAGCCTGTGGCTGTTCCTCGCGGCGGCCCTCGGCGGCCCGATGCTCGCGCTGGTCTTCGTCCCCGCCGGATCCGTGATCGCGCTGGTGATCGGGATCGCCGCGACCGCGGCGATCATCGCGTTGATGGTCCTCGGCTCGCCGAGCGTCCGGGTCGACCGCCGGACGCTGCGCGCGGGACGGGCGTGGATCGACGCCTCCTGGCTCGGCGAGCCGGAGATCCGCACGGGCGAGGACGCGCGCCAGGCACGCGGCCCCGGATTGCCCGCCCGCGGCTGGCATCTCATCCGCGGAGGGATCGACGGGATCGTCGTCGTGCCGAACACGGATCCGGACGACCCGGCGCCGAGCTGGACGATCTCGTCCCGCACGCCCGACCGGCTCGCGGCCGCGATCGACGCGGCCCGCGCCGAGAGCGCCCGCGCCTCCTGAGCACCCCCCCTCCTCGGGCGAGCACGGGATGTGTCGTCCCCGACCGCGAGTTCCCGGGAACAACCCCGGGAACGCAGAACGCGCCCGGACCGAAGGGTCCAGGCGCGTGCGGCGTCGAGGGGGCTCAGGCAGCGCATTCCTTGCAGATCGGGCCGAGCTTCTCCTCGTGGTCGAGCTGCGAACGGTGCTTCACGAGGAAGCAGCTCACACAGGTGAACTCGTCCTCCTGCGGGGGCAGCACCACGACGTCGAGCTCGACGTCGGAGAGGTCCGCTCCCGGGAGGTCGAAACCACCGGGGTTGTCCGAGTCCTCGACATCGATCGATCCCGACATCTTGTCGGGGACGCGCTCCTTGAGAGCCTCGATCGACTCGCTCTCGTCTTCGCTCTTGCGAGGGGCGTCGTAATCGGTTGCCATAGGGGGGATCTCCACTTTCATCCTGCGAGTGGCGGGCGCCGGGGGTGTTCGGCGGCCCATAGTTTGCATGACGCGCGTGCGTTTGGCAAATGCCATTCGTTCCGCCGGACCGAACGGGCGGCGCGCCCACGGTATTCCCGCCCCGACGGATCGACCCGTGACACCATGAACGCACACCCATCCTGAGGGGCAGAAGCCATGGAACACGTCACAATCGTCGGCGCCGAGGACGACGTCCTCGTCCTCGCCACCGAGTCCGGAGAGCGTTTCGCCCTCCCGATCGACGAGGTGCTGCGCGCGGAACTGCGCCGGGCCAGGGCCAGTCGCGAGGAGAAGGCGCCGCCGCTGGCGGCCTCCCCTCGTGAGATCCAGGCGCACATCCGTGCCGGGATGTCCGCGGCCGAGGTCGCGGAGCTGCTGGGGGTGAGCCGCGCCGCGGTCGAGCGGTTCGAGGGTCCGGTGCTCGCCGAGCGCGAGCACGTCGTCGGGCAGGCGCTCGCCGTGCCGGTGCTCATCGGCAGCGAGGTGGAGCCCGACGCGCAGCCCACGTTCGGGGTCGCGATCCGCGCGAAGCTCGCCGATCTCGCCGCGTCCGGCGAACGCTGGGTGGCGTGGAAGGACGACTCCGGCTGGATCGTCAAGCTCGAGTTCACGGCGAACGACGTCGACCACGATGCGCGCTGGGGCTTCGATCCGCGGCGCAGCGCCCTCTCGCCGCTCAACGCGGACGCGACCCAGCTCTCCCGGCAGGGCTCGCTCCCGGAGGGTCTGATCCCCCGCCTGCGTGCCCTCGACAAGGAGCAGCGCCCGTCTCCGTACAAGGACGACACCCGCTTCGACTCCGGCGCCTTCGGCCCGCGGCTCGTCCCGGCGCCCGCTCCGAGCGAGGACGCCGAGGACCACGGGATCGCCGACGCCACCGAACCGCGCTCTGCGCGACACCCGCAGTCCTCGTCGAACGCGCAGGAGGCGGCGACCCGCAGCGCGTCGTTCGCACCGTCGACCCCCGCCGACACGGCCGATCTGCTCGAGGCGCTCCGCCGCCGCAGGGGCCAGCGGGAGTCGCGTCCGGTCTTCGAGGAGGAGCCGGAGGACGCACGTCCCCTCGCCCTCTTCGACGCCCTCGAGCCGGGCTACACGCCGGAACCGTCCGAGCCGGCGGACTCCGCTCCCTCCGGAGGCGGGGACCAAGAGGGCTCGCCCCGACGACGGCGCAGGGAGATGCCGTCGTGGGACGAGATCGTCTTCGGCGCGCGCAGCGACGACTGAGCCGGCGCCGCGGCCGCACCGCTACCGCGCGAACGCGCCAAGCCGCAGGAGCGGCACGCGGAGCTCCTCCGGGGTGAGCGCGCCATGCTGGCCGATCATGCCCTGGGACCGCTGGTCCTCCGCTGCTCCGTCGTACAGCGCCCACTGTCCGCGCGCAGGAACGACCAGATCGCCGATGCGGGATGCGGCCTCGGGGGTCACCTCCGGCCCGTAGAGCCCACCCGCGGTCGCCTGATCACGGGTGAGCACGTCGGCAGCCCCCTCGGTTCCGCGGATCCACTCCTCGGCGACCTGCAGGACGTCGGCGGGATCGTCGAGATAGACGTGCAGCATGCGCGGCTCGCCCGCGATCAGCGCGACGCCGCGCTGCAACGGGCTGCGCTCGTCGATGACGAGATGACGGTGCACCGGGACGTCGACCATTCCGTGATCGGCCGTGACGAGGACGCCGACGCCGTCGGGGATCCGCACCGTCAACGCGGCGTCGAGATCCTCCAGCGCAGCGACCCATGCCCCCGAGTCCACGCCGTGGCGATGTCCCGCCTTGTCCGCCTCGGGCAGATAGCAGTAGACGAGCGCCCCGTCGTTCTCCTCGGCCAGGGCGAGGGCGAGGGCGACGCGCTCCACCGCGGACCGACCCCCACGGAACTCGGCTCCGCGCAGGGTCGCCGCGGAGAAGCCGCTGTGCGCGTACTCGGGCAGCCCGACGGCGAAGGCCGGCCTGCCTGCGGCCCGAGCCCGCTCGAAGACCGTGGGCTCGGCCTGCCAGGCGCTCCCGTCGACCCCGGCGGACTCCCATCCCGAGAGCTGGTTGACGACGGTGCCCGTCGCGGGGTCGCGGACGGCATAGCCCACCAGACCATGCCGACCCGGATCGGCTCCGGTCAGCAGGCTCGTGAGAGCGGCGGCCGTGGTCGAGGGGAAGACGGTGGAGATCACGTCCTTCTTCGCCATCGCGCCGGCGAGCGTCCGCGCATGGCCCGCGTGCGCCCGCAGCTGGATCGCGCCGAGTCCGTCGATCACGACGAGCACCACCGAACGCGCCGGTGCCCCCAGCGCCGACCTGCCGTCGAGAGCCGCGAGCAGGTCGTGCGCCACCCCGGTCACGCTCCGGGTGCCGGGAGGGATCGCCGGTAACATGAGGGTCACCCGAATCAGTCTCGCACAGAGGCGGATCCGGTCACGGTGTCGAGACGCCCTCCGCCGCTCCCCCGAACCCGCAGGAAGCCCATGCCCCGCACCACGCCGCCCGAGCCGATCGACGAGCGCATCCAGGACATCGATCTTTCGAGCGAGATGCAGGGCTCGTTCCTGGAGTACGCCTACTCGGTCATCTACTCGCGCGCACTCCCGGACGCCCGTGACGGGCTCAAGCCCGTGCAGCGCAGGATCCTCTTCCAGATGGCGGAGATGGGCCTCGTGCCGACGAAAGGACACGTCAAGAGCGCCCGCGTCGTCGGCGACGTCATGGGAAAGCTGCACCCGCACGGCGACTCCGCGATCTACGACGCGCTCGTGCGCCTCGCCCAGCCGTTCGCCCTGCGCCTCCCGCTCGTGGACGGACACGGCAACTTCGGCTCGCTGGACGACGGCCCCGCGGCCTCGCGGTACACCGAGGCGCGACTGGCCCCGGCCGCGCTCGCCCTCACCGAGAGCCTCGACGAGGACGTCGTCGACTTCGTGCCGAACTACGACGGCCAGTTCCAGCAGCCGTCGGTGCTGCCGGCGGCGTTCCCGAACCTGCTCGTCAACGGGGCGAGCGGCATCGCGGTGGGCATGGCGACGAACATGGCCCCGCACAACCTCATCGAGGTCGTCGCCGCCGCCACGCATCTGCTCGAACACCCCGAGGCGACCACCGAAGAGCTCATGGAGTTCGTGCCGGGCCCCGATTTCCCCTCGGGCGGCATCGTGATGGGCCTCGACGGCGTCCGCGACGCCTACGCGAACGGGCGCGGCGCCTTCAAGGTGCGCGGGAAGGTCTCGATCGAGCCGCTCGGACCGCGCAGGACCGGGATCGTGGTCACGGAGCTTCCGTACATGGTCGGCCCCGAGCGGGTGATCGAGAAGATCCGCGACGCCGTGCAGGCCAAGAAGCTGCAGGGCATCAGCGACGTCAACGACCTCACCGACCGCAATCACGGCATGCGGATCCAGATCGGGATCAAGACCGGCTTCGACCCGAATGCGGTGCTCGAACAGCTGTACCGCCTCACCCCGATCGAGGACTCCTTCAGCATCAACAACGTCGCGCTCGTCGACGGGCAGCCGCGCACGCTTGGGCTCAAGGAACTGCTCAGCGTGTACGTGCGGCATCGCCTGGAGGTCGTGACGCGGCGCAGCCGCTACCGGCTCGCGCGACGGGAGGAGCGCCTGCACCTGGTCGAGGGGCTGCTCATCGCGATCCTCGACATCGACGAGGTCATCCAGGTCATCCGCTCCTCGGACGACTCCGAGCAGGCGCGCACTCGTCTGCGCACAGTGTTCGATCTCAGCGAGCCGCAGGCCGAGTACATCCTCGAACTGCGGCTGCGGCGGCTCACCAAGTTCTCCCGCATCGAGCTGGAGACCGAACGCGACGCCCTCATGGCGGAGATCGCCGCTCTGCGGGAGCTCCTCGCCAGCGAACCCCTCCTGCGTGCGCAGGTCGCTCAGGAGCTCGACGCGGCCGCGGAGGCCTACGGCACCCCGCGGCGCACCCTGCTGCTGAACGCCGCGCCGCCCAAGCAGCGTGCGGCCAAGGGCCCCGTCGACACGCAGATCGCGGATGCACCCACCGTCGTGGTGCTCTCCACGACGGGGCGTGCGGTGCGGGTCGACCTCGAGCCGGGGCAGGAGCTCCCCGCATCCGGGCGACGCAGCAAGCACGACGCGATCCTGGCGACGCTGCCCACCACGACGCGCACCGAGATCGGTGCGATCACCTCCGCGGGACGGATCGTCCGCTTCACCGCGGTGGATCTTCCCTCCGTCCCATCGGCATCCGTGCACCTCGCCGCCGGCGTCCCGCTGCGCGACTACATCGGTCTGCTCGACAAGAGCGAGCGGATCCTCGCCCTCGTCCGCTTCGACGACGACACCCCGCTCGCGCTCGGCACGCGGTCCGGCGTGGTCAAGCGCGTGGTGCCGTCGACGCTCGCACCCAAGCCCGAGCTCGAGATCATCGGCATGAAGCCCGGCGACGTCGTGGTCGGTGCGGGGTCCGCTCCCGACGACGCGGAGCTGGTGTTCGTCACGAGCGATGCGCAGCTGCTGCACTTCCCCTCGGCCGGCGTGCGTCCCCAGGGGGCGCCGGCGGGCGGCATGGCGGGGATCAAGCTCGGCACGGGCGCCGAGGTGATCGCGTTCTCCGTGCTCCCGGCAGGCGAGGAGGCGATCGTCGTGACCGTCTCCGGCGGCACCGGGATGATCGCGGGCACGGACGCCGGGCGCGCGAAGTCCTCCTCGTTCTCGGAGTTCCCGGGCAAGGGCCGGGCGACGGGCGGGGTGCGCGCTCACGCCTTCCTGAAGGGCGAGGACCGGCTCACCCTGGCCTGGGTCGGCGTCGAGCCTGCGCTCGCGGTGGGCCCGGACGGCAGCGCCCGCGCCCTTCCGGAGACCGGTGCGAAGCGGGACGGCTCGGGGCAGCCGATCGACGGAGTGATCGGCTCGATCGGCGCGGCGCTCGGGGCCTGAGGTCCGGCGCCACGACGACCGCAGACGACCCTGCGCCCGGCGGGATCCGCTCCGGATCAGAGCCGCAGCGCGAGGGCGTTCGCGGTCAGGCCCGCAGCCGTGCCGCACAGCACGACGAGATCCCCTCGTCCGATGCGTCCGGCTTCGAGCGCGCGGACGAGCATGAACGGCACGGACGCCGAGACCATGTTGCCGAAGGACGCCACCTCGTCGACCCGCTTGTCCGCCGGCACGCCGATCCGGTCGAGCATGGGTCCGAGAGCCGCGGAGGCCTGATGCGGGATCCAGAGGGCGATGTCGTCGTGCGAGAGCGCCGCCTCGCCGAGGAACCGTGCGAAGAAGTCGGGCAGGACCCGCATCATGCCGAGCAGTGCGCGCCGGCCGTCCATGTCGAAGAGGTAGTCGGCGGGATCCGCCGTCGCGTAGTCCTGCGCGGGCGAGCGGGACAGCCCTCCGCGGATCTCCGTGTCGTGCGCATGCGCGGGCCAGGTCTGCTGCCTGCTCGCGAGCACGCCGCGCCCCGGTTCGGCCGAGCGGGTCACGACTACGGCCACCGCGGCATCGCTGAACAGCTCGAAGCTCTCCTGCTGCGCAGGGTTGAGGAAGCGACTGCCCACGTCCCCTGCGACCACGAGCACCGTCGAGTGGTCGCCGTCGCGGAGGTATCGCGACGCGACGTCGAGCGCGGTGATGAAGCTCGTGCAGGTCGAGTTCACGTCGAACGCCGCCGCATGGCCGGAGAGGGTCAGGCGCTCCCAGACCAGCGCCGCGGTGCACGGGATCGGCTGGATCCCTGCGGCCGAGGCGCCGAGCACCAGGTCGATGTCGTCGGTCGTCATCCCGGCGTGCGCCAGCGCGCGCGCCGCCGCGGATGCGAGCATGTCCCGCTGCGTCGTGTCATCGTCGATCCGGTACCGGACCGCGTCGCCGAAGCGCACCACCCGTTCGGGGAGCACGCTCCCCCATCCGACGATCTCACAGCTGCGCATCGTCCGCCTCCCCCCTCCATCGACGTTCGACGCGACGCAGCTTACGGGAGCCGTCCGGCGCGTACGGCACGAAACGCAGTTCGGCTCGCACCGCCCTCTGCCGATCCGCCAAGGATCCCAGCTCCGCGACGACCCCGCCGCGGACCGCCTCCTCCGCCGCGTCGTCGGAGCACCGCAGTCCGATCTCGAACGTGCGGCGCCCGGTCTGGACGACCCGGTACTCCTCCACGCCGTCGACGTAGAGCAGCGCCCGCGAGACGAGATCCGCGAAGATCGGCACCATCCCACCGTCGTGCCCTGGCAGCGAGAGCGTGTCGCCCTCGCGGCCCTCTATGCGGGCGATCGCGGTGAGCGCGCTGCCGCAGGGGCACGGCGCCTCCCGCAGTCGGAGCACATCTCCCAGGCGGTAGCGCACGATGGGCTGGGCGCGCCGGCGCAGGTCGGTGAGGATCGGCACGAAGCGGCCGTCGCCGAGTTCCTCCCTTTCGACGAGGATCCCGTCCTCGTTGAGGTGCAGCACGCCTTCGTCGCACGTGTGGGCGAGGAATCCCTCCGTGCACTGGTAGAGCTGATGGATCCGCTCCTGCCCCAGCGCGGCGGCGATGCGGCGCTCGTCGGAGAGCTCCAGCACCTCGGCCACCGCATAGACCTTCGTCGGCGCGACGCCGAGAACGCCGCGCTGCACCGCACGCGCGATCTCGAGGAGCACGGACGGCGGCGCGACGAGGATCGTCGGCGCGTACGCCTCCAGTCGTGCCAGGTTCGTCTTGAGCTCCGCGAAGACGTCGAAGAAGGAGAACGAGACCGCCCGCGAGGCGACCTCCTCGTAGAGCGTGTTGTCGGCGCGCAGGAACAGCGCGATCCGCTGGCCGAGGATCCGCCCTCGCGGGAGGGTCCGGGCCAGGACGTTCCCGGCCCAGCGTTCCCGTTCGGCGCGCGCGACGAGGAAGAGCCCCCGATGCCCGCTCGTCCCGCTGGACAGGCCGACCGAGTGCGTGCCGATGCCGGGCGCGAAGTCGCGGGTGCGCTCGTTGCCGAGCGCGATCCGCATCGCATCGGCGCGCCGGACGCCCACCGTGTTGAGCTCGTCGAAGCGGTCCATCAGAACGCCCTTGTCCATGAGCGGCAGGGACCGCAGGTCCGTGGTCCCACGCGGGATGCGCGCGGCGAAGTAGGCGGAGCGGGTGCGCAGGAACCGCAGCTGACGTCGGAGGAGCCGGCGCTGCCGTCGCTCGACGCAAGCCCGCGTGCGCAACGGCCGGAGCCATCGCGCGGCGATGAACTCCCCGACCACACGCAGGCGCGACATCAGGGGAGCAACTCGCGATCGACGACCCGATCGTGACTGCACACGATCCGGATGCCCTGCGCGGACAGGGCGGAGAGCGTCCGCGCCGTGGCGGCGTAGGCGGCGGGGTGGTGCTGCAGCCGGCGTGGCAGAGCGCGCATGCGGGGCGCGGCATCGAGGAGGTCGGTCCCCCAGGCCGCGTCGCCGGCGAGCAGCACGCGGTCCTCCACGAGCGCGCCGAGATGCCCTCGGGCGTGCCCGGGGAGGTCCACGAGACGGATCCCCGCGCCCGCCCACGGCTCGGCGACCCGCAGACGCCGCCCCGCGACGGTGACAGGGGCGAAGTCCGCCGGCGTCAGCACGATCGGGTCCTCTCCCGGGAAGCCGGCGGGCAGGAGACCGGGGAGGACCGCGTCTCGCACCCGCGCCTTCTCATCGGTTTCAAGCTGCCCCGACGTGATGACGAGACGCGCGCGAGGGAAGCTTTTCAGCCCGCCGACATGATCGGGATGCAGGTGGGACAGGATCACATGGCCGATGCTGTCGGGATCCACGCCGTCCCGCGCCAGCTGAGCGCCGATGTCGTCGCCGGGGGCCAGCGAGGGGGGCAGTACCCGGCGGTACACGGACGTCCTCCAGCCTGTCGGCCAGGGATCCGGCGCGTACCCGGTGTCGAAGAGGAACCTGCGCCCGTCCCCCGGCTCGTACAGGAAGACGCCGGACGGGAACTCCCGCACGTCGCGCGTGCCCCCTCGGAACAGCGTGCGGGTGTCGTGCGCCGTGCTCCCGCACGCGTAGTGGCGCAGCCGCCCGCTCATCCGCCCTCCCCGAGGCGTTCGAGGACGTCCGCCGCGGCACCGTCGAGGGCGTGATCCAGCGAGAACGCGGGCCGATAGCCGAGCTCGTCGACGGCCCGGGAGATGTCGAGCGTCTGCGCGAACGCGATCGTGGAGAGCGTGTACCGGGTCAGCGGCGGTTCGGGGCGTCCTGGCAGCGCGCGGCAGACCGCTTCGCACGTCGCCGCGAGCGCCCAGGCCGCCCTGCGGGGCATCGTCCGGAACCTCGGCTCCTCGCCGAGACGACGGAACAGCTGCTCCAGCAGCGCGCGGAACGGACGCGGCTCGCCGTTGCTGATGTTGTAGACCCCGCCCGCCGGATCGCCGCGAGTGAGGGCGAGACGCAGCGCGAACGCGACGTTCTCCACGGCGGTGACGTCGATGAGGTTCCGCCCGCCGTCGAAGAGCGGAATCCCGATCCGACGGTGCACCTGCACCAGACGCGGCACGAGACTGGGGTCTCCCCGACCGATGAGACCACGGGGCCGCAGGATGACGAGCTCCGCGATCCGTCCCTCCCGCTGCGCCCTCCGCAGCAGCTCCTCGGCGGCGAGCTTCGAACGGATGTAGTCGTTGAGCGGCTTCCCGGGCGCGACGTCCCCCTCACGGAGGCCGATCCGGTCCCTGGCAGCCGCATACACGCTGGGCGACGAGACGAACACGAGGCGCCGCGCGCCGTTGCGCTCGGCGAAGGAGAGCGCAGCCCTGGTCCCCTCGACGTTGGCGTGCGCGACGTCGCGCGGTCGCCCCCACGGCGTCGACAGCGCCGCGCAGTGGACGACGGCATCGACGTCGCGGCGCACGTCCGCGAGTTCGTCGAGGGACGCACGGACCGTGCCGCCGGAGGTCACGAGCCGCTGCAGCGCCACGGCATCGCGCCCGGAGGCGATCGTGGGGATCCCCTCGGCCTCGAGTGCGCGGATCACGTGCCCACCGAGGAATCCCGTCGCTCCGGTCACGAGCACGGGCCGGGCGGACGAGAGCATGCCCCGATGCTAGGGCATCTCCCGAGAACGGCGGCCCGCATCGACACGGCAGCGACGGGCGCGAGAACACCGCGCCTAGAGTGATCCCGTGCGCATCGCGATGGTCACGGACTACTACCTGCCGACGCTCGGCGGCGTGCAGACCGCGATCAAAGCGCACCGCGAGGAGCTCGTGCGCGCCGGGCACGAGGTGGTCGTCTTCGCCCCGCTCGCCGCTCCTTCGACGGATCCGGACGTCGTCCGGCTGCCGACCGCGCGCCGGTTCGCTCCGGACGGCTATCCCTTCACCTGGCCGCTCGGATCGGCGACCGCGCTGCTCGAACGGGAGCTCGTCGGCTTCGACGTGGTGCACGTGCACACGGAGATGTTCGCGGCGCTCGCCGCCTATCGCGCGGCGAGCCGGCGGAGGATCCCGCTCGTGCAGACCATGCACGGTCGGATCGACGTCTACACGCACGCCGTGCTGCCCGTCCCCGCGGTGACGACCGCGATCCTCGCCGCCGTGCATCGTCGCGGTCTCGGCGCCGTGGACGTGCGGCTCGATCCCGAGGCCCCCTATGCGCGCACCCGGTCCGCCCGGCGCATGTGGCGCCTCATGGTGAGCCAGGCGGAGCGCGCGGATCAGGTGATCGTGCCCTCCGCGCACTTCGCCGCGAAGCTGACCGCCCAGGGCATGACGACGCCGTGCACGGTGCTCTCGAACGGCCTGGAGGACTCGTTGCTGGACGCGACCGCCGATCCCCCGGTGCGCCGGCCCGCCGCCACCGAGCCGCTGCGCGTGCTGTGGTGCGGGCGGCTCTCCCCGGAGAAGCGCCCCGGGGTGTTCCTCGACGCGATCGCCCGTACTACGGGGGTCAGGGCGGTCCTCCTCGGCGACGGCGTCTCCCGGTCCTCCGTCGCACGCCGGGCCGCCCGCCTCGGCCGGGGCCGCGTCGAGGTGCGCGGTTCCGTCCCGCAGAGCGCCGTGCTGGATGAGATGCGGTCAGCGCACGTTCTGGTGTCCAGCTCCTGGGACTTCGACAATCAGCCGATGGTGCTGCTGGAGGCGCTCGCGACCGGACTCCCGATCCTCGTCACCGATCCGGATCTCGCGGAGGCGCTGCCCGCCGACGGTCACAGGGTCTCCCGCACTCCGGATGCGGCCGGCCTCGCCGCCGCGCTCGCCGAGCTGCGGGACGCGCCCGAGGAGATCGCACGGATGAGCAGCGCGGCGATCGCGCATCGCCCTCGCATCGCACAACGCGCGCACGGCGACGCGCTTCTCGGTGTCTATCGGGCGGCGATCGCCGGGGACTGACCCGCCTCTCCGGCGTCACGCACGGGCAAGAGCGCTGCCCAGCTCTCCGAAGCCCTCGGCCACGATCTCGGCCACGGTCCGCGCGTACGCGCCGCCAGGATCGAGGTCAGGATCGAAGACGGTGATCGCCGCACCCCAGGCGTGGGGCGCCAGCGCACGGAGCAGCTCCACCATCTCCTCCGGTGCGAGGCCTCCCGGATCCGGGCTGTCCACGGCCGGCATGTGGCTCGGATCGAGCACGTCGACGTCCACCTGGATCCAGTAGCCGCTCTCCAGCCCGTCGACCGCGCGCACACGCGACGCCGCCCGCGCTCCGCCGTGCAGGATCACGTCCTCGGCGGGAACGACCGCACCGATCAACCCCCGCAGCTCCTCCGCATGCTCGTCCTCGGAACGATGGCCGACGTGCGCGCTGCACGCGGGTGCGAAATACGGGCCCAGCCCGTCGATGTCGCTGAGCGCGGGAAGATGCCGGCCGACCGCGACCGCGAGATCCTCCCCCGCCACGCTGCCGACGTGCGCGCTGTTGCCCGGATGGCGGAAGTCGGTGTGCCCGTCGATGTGGACGAGTCCGCCGCGGGGACCCGTCCTGTTCGCCAATCCCGCGCCGATCACCAGGCTGCAGTCCCCTCCGAGCACGAGCGGCGTCTCGCCCGACGCGTGGATCCGATGCAGCCGGTGCGCGAGGCGACGGGCGTGCGCGACGATCTCCTCCTGGTTGCGCACGGTCCCCGGTGCGCGCCGCCCGTCGTCGTCCACGTAGCGCCCGGGGAGCACGACGCCACCGTCGACCGCGCCCGCCTGCGTCATGCGACGATGCAGTCCCGCCTCCCTGAGGGCTTCCGGGGCCTTCGCGGTGCCGGGCACGCCGCCGCGCACGGGCGGGCGCAGACCGAGATTCGTGGGAGCCGAGAGCAGGACGACCATCGGCTCAGTCTCTCCGCGCTGACGTCACGCGTCGATGGCCTCGCGGGCGAGTCGATCCGAGGAGTCGATGATGAACTCCCGACGCGGAGCCACCTCGTTGCCCATCAGCAGCTCGAACACGCGTCCTGCGGCCTCGGCGTCCTCCATGCGGACGCGACGCAGCAGACGACCCGAGCGATCCATCGTGGTCGACGCGAGCTGCTCGGCGTCCATCTCCCCGAGTCCCTTGTAGCGCTGGATCGGCTCGTGCCACCGCTTGTTCTGCTTGCGCAGCTTCGCCAGGAGCGTGTGCAGCTCCTGCTCGCTGTAGGTGTAGATCGTCTCGTTCGGCTTGGAGCCCGGATTCATGACGATCACGCGGTGCAGCGGCGGAACCGCGGCGAACACCCGTCCGTCCTCGATGAGGGGGCGCATGTACCGGAAGAACAGCGTGAGCAGCAGCGTACGGATGTGCGCGCCGTCGACGTCCGCGTCGCTCATGAGGATGATCTTCCCGTAGCGCGCGGTCGAGAGGTCGAATGATCGACCGGATCCGGCGCCGATGACCTGGATGATCGAGGCGCACTCGGCGTTCGAGAGCATGTCGCTGATCGACGCCTTCTGCACATTCAGGATCTTGCCGCGGATCGGGAGGAGCGCCTGGTACTCGCTCGTGCGGGCGTGCTTGGCCGTGCCCAGCGCCGAGTCTCCCTCGACGATGAACAGCTCGGTCTGGGAGACGTCGGTCGAGCGGCAGTCGACCAGCTTGGCCGGCAGGGAGGACGACTCCAGGGCGTTCTTGCGGCGCTGGGTCTCCTTGTGCGCCCGCGCGGAGAGGCGCGCCTTCATCTCGGCGACGATCTTGTCCAAGAGCATCGAGGCCTGGTTCTTGTCGTCCCTCCTGGTCGAGGAGAAGCGCTCCGCGAGCGCCTTGCGGACCACCTGCGCCACGACCGTGCGCACCGCCGGGGTGCCGAGGACCTCCTTGGTCTGACCCTCGAACTGCGGTTCCGGCACCGTCACCGTGAGCACCGCCGTGAGCCCGGCCAGCACGTCGTCCTTCTCGAGCTTGTCGTTGCCCGCCTTCAGCCGGCGGGAGTTCTGCTCCACCTGGGAGCGCAACGTCTTCAGCAGTTCCTGTTCGAAGCCCTGCTGGTGCGTGCCGCCCTTCGGGGTGGAGATGATGTTCACGAAGGAGCGCATCGACGTCTCGTAGCCGGTGCCCCAGCGCAGCGCGATGTCGACCGCGCACTCGCGGTGCACCTCGGTCGCCTTCATCGAGCCGTCGGCCTGCAGCACGGGCACCGTCTCGGTGAAGCCTCCTGAGCCCTGCAGGCGCCACGTGTCGGTCACCGGGGCGTCGGCCGCGAGATACTCGACGAACTCGCTGATCCCGCCCTCGTAGTGGTACGAGGTCTCGTTCGCCGCCGGTGCCGCGCCGTCCTCGCCGTCCCCTGCCGTGGCGCGCTCGTCGCGCACCACGATCTCCAACCCCGGCACGAGGAACGCCGTCTGCCGTGCCCGCGTCTCCAGTTCCGGCAACTGGAAGGTCGCGTCCTTGGTGAAGATCTGCCGGTCCGCCCAGTACCGGACGCGGGTGCCGGTCACTCCCTTGGCGACCTTGCCGATGACCCGCAGCTCGCTGCCTTCTTCGAACGGGCGGAACGGCGCGTCCGCGCGCGGGACGCCGCCCCGGTCGTCGAACACGCCCGGCTCTCCGCGATGGAACGACATCGCGTAGGTCTTGCCGCCGCGGTCGACCTCGACGTCGAGACGCTCTGAGAGCGCGTTCACGACCGATGCCCCGACGCCGTGCAGACCGCCCGACGCCGCGTAGGAGCCGCCGCCGAACTTCCCGCCCGCGTGCAGCTTGGTGTAGACGACCTCGACGCCGGTGAGTCCCGTGCGGGGCTCGACGTCGACCGGCACGCCGCGTCCGCGGTCGCGCACCTCGACGCTGCCGTCGGCGTGCAGCACGACGTCGATCCGGGATCCGGTACCCGCCACCGCCTCGTCGACGGAGTTGTCGATGATCTCCCAGAGGCAGTGCATGAGCCCGGGGGATCCGTTCGAGCCGATGTACATGCCCGGTCGCTTGCGGACGGCTTCGAGCCCCTCGAGGACCTGGAGATGGTGGGCGGAGTACTCGGCTGTCACAATCGTCCATCGTATCGACGGCCGCAGACAGCGGGCCGCAGACACTCCTAACGGCCGGCGGACCGGTGGGGGCCGCGTACGCGCAGAGCGAAACACGCCGCCTCACGGGCATGACTCCCAGCCCGGCGTGGTTGTATTTACTACACCTCAGAGCGGACCCGAAATACCTAGGAGGCATCGAGATGAACGCGACGACCGAACGGGAGACCACGGTCATCCCCCGCCTCACGGCGATGGACCGATGCGACGCCTGCGGAGCCCAGGCCTACATCGCCGCGGAGGTCAACGGACACGAGCTCCTCTATTGCGCCCACCACGGACGAAAGTACGAGGAGAAGCTGCGCGCCGTGGCGACGAGCTGGCACGACGAGACGTCGCGCCTCAGCGAGTCCTGACCTCACGACCCGAACGCCCGGAGCCCTGGTGGCCCCGGGCGTTTTGCGCGCTCCCGCCCCGGTGTGCTGTCAGGGTCAGCGGTATTCGCGCCGCACGCCGTCCGTGAGACGGCAGAGGATCTCCTCGCCCACGGTGCCGATCGCCTCGGCGAGCGTCGTCGGCGACACGTCGCCCGATCCGCCGCGTCCGAAGACGATCACCTCGTCGCCGACCTCGGCGCCCGGCCAGGCCGCGACGCGCGACGCGTCCGCGTCGACACGGAGCAGATCGCGGGGGCCGGCGGGCGTCCCCACCTGCACCCGTCCCCCGAGGGTGCTCGGAAGACCGTCGAACGATCCCATCCCCACGACGACCTCGTCCCCGTCGACCCGGCGCACCGACGCGATCAGCTCGGCGGCGGGCGCGATGCCGGACAGGTCGGGACCGCCCGCCGAACGGACGCCGAAGCAGAACGCCCCCACGCGCACGAGCGTGCCGCGGAGCTCGGGCCGCTCCCAGGTCGCCGCCGAGGCGGTCAGGTGCTGGAACGGGAGCTCGGCGCCGAGCTCCTGCGCACGTACGATCGCCGCCAGGAACCGACGCTGCGCGGCATCGTCCTCGGCATCGCTCGCTTCGGCCAGATGGCTCCACGCCCCGACCAAGTCGATGATCCCCCGGTGCTGCGCATCCACCGCGATCCGCACCCCGTCCTCCCACTCCGCCGCGGAGAGGCCGTTCCGGTGCAGTCCTGTGTCGATCTTGAGATGGATCCTCGCCCGGTATCCCGTCGCGTCGGCCTGGACGATCACGCGCTCCAGGTAATCGATGCTCCCCACGCCGAGATCGACGTGCGCGTGCAGCGCAGCCGCGATCTCCTCGTCGGTGGACGTGACCCACGCGAACAGCCGCGGCTCCGGCCCGAGTGCGTCGCGCAGGTGCACAGCGGTCGGGATGTCGTAGCTCCCGATCCAGACGACACCGGCCTCCGCGGCCACCCGCGCAGCCCAGACCGCCCCGAGGCCGTATCCGTCGTCCTTGACGACCATCATCAGCTCGGCCGGGGCCACCCGCGCGCGGACCGCGGCGATATTGCCGCGGAGCACCGCGGCGTCGGCACGCAGCACCGCCGCACCGCCGTTCCCGGACAGCATCCCGTCGGGCACCGTCAGGCCTCCCATGCGCGCTCCGTCCGCTGACCGGCCACGGCCACGAGCTCCCCCGCGGTCATGCCGGTGATCCGCACCCAGTCGGCGAGCCCGGCCGCCACCGGACCCCGCCCGCCGAAGTACGTCGCCTCGGCGCCGAGCGCCACGTCCGCGTCGCCGATGTCGACCACGCACACGTCCATCGCGATCCGTCCGACGATCGGGCGCACCGCCCCGTCGATCTCGACGACGGCTCTGCTGCCGAGCGCACGCACGACGCCCTGCGCGTATCCTCCGGTGACGAGGGCGAGCCGGGAGTCGACCGGGGCGCGATGGATGTACCCGTAGGAGACACCGCCTCCGGCGGCGATGTCCTTGGTCGAGAGCACCCGGCCGACCAGGCGCAGAGCCGGTGTCCCCGGCAGGACGCCCTGGGCGTCCGGAAGTCCGTAGAGCAGGCGCGGATCGAGGTCCGCCGGCTGGTCGGCGGTCGCGCGGATCCCCGCCGCCGTGAGCCGCGAGACCTCGGCGGCGCCGTCCACGCGCACGGCCGAGGCGCCGGCGCCGATCACCGCGTGTGCGACGTCGAGGAGTCCGTGGCCCCACGCGTCGCGACGGAGATCGGCGATGCCCGCTCCGCCGGAGTCCACCGCACGGGCCGCCCCCTCCGCCAGCGCGGCGCGGGAGACGACCGAACGCAGCATCGCGCTCCGCGACGGAGGGGCGGAAGGCGTCTCATTCACCCGTCCACCCTACCGGCGCCCTGCGCGTACGTCCCGAGGCGGGGCGCACCCGGGGGTCTCGGAGGAGGGCCGCCTAGAATGGACCGGTCCCCCATCCTCGACCCGGAGTTCGCATGCCCTCGAACGGCCTCGGCCTGACCTCTCGACTCGGCTACCTCGCCGAGCGTGCCCGTCGCATCAACGTCGGCTCGGTGATCGAGCGCGCGAAGGAGGCTTCGGCGCAGCACGGCAAGGCCGTGCCCGCCATCGTGGTGGACATGCTCTGGTCCGCCGGGCGGCACAACGTCGGTTTCCAGGACTACATCGACTACGACTTCGCGATCCTGAACCGTGCCGAGCGTGCGACGTACATGACGCACCCCGTTTCGAACCAGATCTCGGAGCGCTACTCGGATCCGGCCTTCCGGCACCTGTTCCACGACAAGCTCGAGTTCGACGAGAAGTTCAGCGACTTCCTCCGCCGCGACTGGATGGTCGTGAAGCCCGGCAACGCGGACGAGCTCCGCGACTTCGTTCAGCGGCACGGCACCGTCATCGTGAAGACGCCGATGGGCCAGGCGGGATCCGGCGTGTTCCGGTACCACGCGGCCGACGTCACGGACTGGGAAGCGTTCCACGCCGACCTGCTCGGTCAGGGCCGGCTCCTGGTCGAGGAGGTCATCCGGCAGCACCCCGATCTCGCCGCGGTCTGCCCCGGCACCGTCAACACCACGCGCGTGACCGCGTTCTTCGACGGCTCGACCACGCACATCCTGGCGATGGCCCAGAAGTTCGGACGCGGCGAGGTCAGCGACCAGATGTCGTTCGGCGGCTTCTACACGATGCTCGACGACGACGGCCATGCCGTGAGCGCCGGGTACGACTCGCACGGGCACGTGCACGAGGTGCACCCCGACTCGGGATTCCGCATCGCCGACTTCCAGTTGCCGATGATCGAGGAGGTCAAGGCCTTCGTGGATCAGGTGGCGCGTGTCGTCCCGCAGGTGCAGTACGTGGGCTGGGACATCGTGGTCGGCCCGGACGGCCCCGTTCTCGTCGAGGGCAACTGGGGTGCCGGCGTGTACGAGAACAAGCCGAGCGTCTCCGGAATCCGTACCGGTCACAAGCCCCGCTACCGGGACGCGATCGGGTTCTGACGCTCCGAGTCGTCTCGCTTCCTTTCGGGGGGTCGTTGGGCGAGGACGCCGCAGGCGACCGAGACGAAACGCCGCCTCCACACGCACCGTTTCGTCTCGCTCCGGCTCCGCCGGCGCTCGCTCAACGACCTCAAAGGAACG
>NZ_CAMFHZ010000002.1 GCF_945952435.1 uncultured Microbacterium sp. | reverse complement strand
CCACCCTCCCGGGCAAGCCAGATCAGATGTCACCTATCCGTGCAGCAGTCCCATGACTCCGGCGGGGGCACTCGCATGCGCGGAGTCCGTGCGCAGAAGCTGAAGGAGAGTCTCTCCGGCGTAGTAGATGCCGGAGGTGGCGGGGGCGGACAGCGTGGCGATGTTGCCGAGATCGGCCTTGTACCCTTCGACGTTCGTCGACACTCCCGCATCGAGCGTGACGAAGATGTCGCCGGGGCTCGCTGAGGCGGCGGTGACGACGGCGGGTGCGCGCCCGGTGACGCTGCCGAGTTCGGCGGCGAGGTTCTGCGCCGTCTGCAGCAGAGTGTTCTTGGAGGCGAGGGGCGCGGTGATACCGGTGGTCGTCAGGCCCGCATCGGCGCTATCGACGACGAGCCGCGACGTCCCCGTGTATGCGTATGTGCCCGTTGCCGGCGTCCATCCGTGCACCCGAGGAACGACCCCGAGATCGGTGGCCGCGGCGACGGGTGCGGTGGCGAGCAGCGTTCCGGCAAGTGACGCGACGATGACCGCGATCGCGCCGCCGAGACGGAGCGAGGGTCGTGGATGAGGGTCGATCTTCATTGAACTGGTCCCTTCTGTGGACATGGAGGTGGCTATGGACAGCGAGGTGGTACGTGCTTCGCGACGAGGAGCGCCGGATCCGCTACGGGATCGCTCCGGAGGCCAGGTACTGGCTGAGCAGTGCCGCTTCCGTCGCGCCCAGCGCCGTCCCGGGGAACGTCGCGATCGGCCCGCCGGCGCCGGCGTGCTGCAGAACATCGGCCAGCTCGGTCACTCCGAACTCCTGACCCCAGTCCCACGGGTCGGCGAACTCGGGAGCCGCGGTGAGCTGGACCACCGGGACGATCGGCAGCCCGGTCTGTGCGCGGAGCTCGTCGACGATGGATCCGATCCACTCGGGCGAACGCTGCAGGATCGCGTGGTAGGTCATGGGATAGAGCACGTCCACGAACGGCAGCCACGCCCGAACGTCCTGCCCGGTCGTTTCTCGGCGCTGCGCCGAGGGAACCGGCACGACGAAAGCTCCGAGAGCCACCCGGGTGCGCGCGATCGCATGGGAGACGCGCTCGACGACCTCTGCCACCACACGGCAACGGAAGTCCGTCCACTCCGGCAGCAGCTCACCGAGCAGGCGTTCGGGAGTGGGGGCTTCGCTCAGCTCGACCCCGACCGACCGCGCCCATCGGATGAACGCCGCGAGAGTGCCTGCATCGAAGGATGCAGGCGGCAGATGCGGGCCGACCTCGCGCGCTTCCAGCTCCCAGTGCAGGGGCCAGCGGATGAAGTCCAGGACCAGACCGCTCACCCCTGGCGTGGTCGCCAGCCGGACGCACCGCCGGATGAGCTCCTCCACGACATACTCGTCCGTGGGGACGAGCCCGACATACCACTCCAGCCGGGGGCGGAGGCTGCCGTCCGCCCCGACCGGCGCGGTGACCCGTGGATCCTCGAGACTGATCGAGCCGTGCTCGTGAAAGCAGGTGACGCCGGCGAGCAGGCGCATGCCTCGCTCTGTGACCGCGGCGACGACGGAGGGGGGCATTTCGTCGACCTCGATGATGACGTCGCCGATCCCGTTGGCCGCAGCGCGATTGAGGAGTTGGCTCAGCCCCGTGAGCGAGGTCGCCTCGAGTTCGGCGGCCGTGAGGACGAGTGTGTTCTGGGGTGAGAAGCCCATCACTTCAGTCCCGACATCGCTTCGAGTCCGCGCATGTACGGACGCTCCAGGATCAGGAAGAAGAGGAGCGGGGGCAGCACCGCGATGGTCGCGCCGGCCATCCAGACCTGGTAGTCGGTCTGGAATGTCGCCCCGATTCCGAGCAGGGAGAGACCGAGCGGCGCAGTGAAGTTGCCCTGTGAGGATTCGACGACGAGGGGCCAGAGGAACATCGTCCACGATGTCATGAAGGTCATCACCGCGACGGTCGTGATCACCGGTCCCGACAGAGGAAGAATGACGGTACGGAAGACCCGCAGTTCGGACGCGCCGTCCAGCCGTGCCGCCTCGAGGTAGTCCTCCGGGATCGCCCGCAGGAACTGGCGCGAGATGAAGATCGCCTGCCCAGAGACCACGAACGGCACGATCAGCGCCCAGAGGGTGTCGAACGTCCCGATCGACTTGATGATCAGGAAGAGGGGGATGACCACGGAGGAGAAGGGGAGGAGGGTGGATCCGAGGAGGGTCCACATCAGGCCCTCTCGGCCCGCGAAGTGGAACTTCGCGAACCCGTAGCCGACGAGGATGGACAGGATCACCGCGGCGAGGGCGGTGATCGTCGCCACGAGAGTGCTGTTCCACAGGAACTCGGCGAACGAGTGTCCGGTGAAGCGCGGCTCGAAGAGCGCGTTGACGAAGTTCTCCGGGTGCCATTCGCGCGGGATCCACTGCACCGGGACCGTGAGGACGTCTTCGCGGGACTTGAAGGCCGCGGAGACCATCCAGACGATCGGCACAAGGGCGAAGGCCAGATATCCGACGAGGAGGACGTACTTCAGCACGAGCCCGAGGGCGCCCCGGCGTCCGGCCGGGCGCCGCATGGCGCGCTTCGCTGCGGCCGTGGTGACGGTGGAGGTCATGTCAGGCCTCGTCTTTCATGATTCGGGAGCAGATCACCGCGAACAGCAGCGATCCGGCCAGGAACAGCACTCCGGCGGCCGACGCGTAGCCGCTGCGGGAGAAGCTGAAGAAGTTCTCGTAGAGGAAGATGGGCAACGTCCGGGTGGCGTTGGCCGGGCCTCCGCCTGTGAGCATGTACACCGGTTCGAACAGGCCCAAGGTGGTGATGAAGGACAGCACGACCACGAACACGGTGATCGGACGCATCAGCGGCCATTTGATCCGCCAGAACGTCTGCCACCCGTTCGCGCCGTCGATGCTCGCCGCCTCGATGACGTCTCGCGGCACGCTGCGGATCGCGGCGAACAGGAAGATCGTGTACAGCGAGGTCGTCTTCCAGATGATGAACACGGACACGGCGATCGGGGCGAGGCCCGAGTCGGAGGTCCATGCGGCTCTGACGAGTCCGGTTAGTCCGAGCGACTGAGCGACGCTGGCGAGAACACCCTGATTGGGGAGGAAGATGAGCTGCCAGACGAGCCCCGTCGCAACCCAGTCGGTGACCACGGGGATCATGAACAGCACCCGCCAGAGCCGTCCGAACCGGATCCGCGGGTCCGCGAGGGCGATGGCCAGCAGCATCGCCAGGATCAGGCTGGGAACCATCGAATACACCGCGATCTGCAGTGACGCGCCCGTCGCCTTGAGGAAGAGCGGATCGCCGAACAGTTCGACGAAGTTCCCGAGTCCGACGAAGGACGGCGCCGACCCCAGCCGCCAGTTGGTCAGTGAGTAGAAGAGTGCCAGCGCCAGCGGAGCCAACCAGAACAGCAGGAAGGCGAGGATCGCAGGGGCGATGAAGGCGAGGCCGGTGAGGGCCAGTCTGCGGCGATTCATGAGTGTCCCGTCGGCGCCGGGCAGGCGCTCAGTGGTGTCCGGCGGGGCACGTCGTGCCCCGCCGGAGGTGTGTGCTGACGATTAGTTCTTGATCCGCTCGAGCGCGGCCTGAAGCTCAGCCGCCGCTTGATCCGGCGCGGTGTGGTTGTACACCACCGCATCGACGGCGGCGACGATCGCCGAACCCGCCTCGTCATAGACGTGCTGCGGAGGGGAGACCTGGTAGTTCTTCAGCGCGTCGATGAACGTCTGCAGATAGGGGGCTTTCGTCACCGCAGCCTTGAAGTCGTCGGACGCCAGGTATGCCTTCGAGGGCTGGAGATAACCCAGCTTCGAGAACCAGTAGTCCGCCTGCGCCGTCTCCCCCTTCTTGCCGAGGATGAACGCCAGGAACTTCTGCGCGGCGGCCTTGTGCGCGTCATCGCTCTTCGCGTTGGTCGCCCATCCCCAGAAGTACGAGATGTCCTTGTAGGTGGACTTGTCGTCCGGGTTGACGACCGGGTTCGGGACGACCTTGAACTTGAAGTCCGGGTTCTGGGCGAGCGCTGCTCCCGCGTACCACGTGCCCGCGCTCACCATCGCCGCTCGCCCCTGCGGGACATCGGCGAACCAGTTGTTGAGGAACGTCGGGTCGTACGCCTTGTACTTGTAGACGAAGTCGCTGAACACCTGGAGCGCATTCTTGACGGCGGCCGTGTCGCCCGCCGGCTTGCCGTCGACGTACACATCGTCCTGACCGTACTGGCGCAGCAATGTGTAGAAGTTCTGCGAATACCACTGCGCGTCCTTGAAGTTGGCGAAGAAGCCGAACTGGTAGCCGGTGCGCGTGACCGCTCCGTCCTTCTCCTGACGCAGCTTCTGCCCGATCTCACCGATCTGATCCCAGGACACGGGCTTGTCCGCGGGAAGGTCGGGGATTCCCGCCTGCGCGAACACGTCTGTGTTGTAGTACGTCGCGAGCGTGTCGAACTCGGAGAACATGCCGTAGAGCTTGTTGTCGTACGAGAGTTCTTTCAGGGAGGACTTGTCGTACGCCCCGAGCAGGTCGGCGTCGTCCGCGTATCCGAAGGTCTTCGGATCCACGGAGTCGAGGAAGCCAGACTCCTTGAACTTCGGGAAGTTCCAGCTGCCCATGTCCCAGACGTCCGGTCCGCCGCCGCTGGACAACGAGGAGAGCAGCTTCGAATCGTAGGACACCGCACCCGCGAGAGGCACCGACGTCATCTTGACGGTGACACCGGGGTTGGCCTTCTCGAACTCGGGGATCCACTTCTTCGTCATCGCGTCCTGCAAAGGCGCGAACTCGTGCGTCCAGAGCGTGAGCTGGACCTTGTCATTACCGCTGCCGCTTCCGGCGTTCCCCCCGTTGAGCCCGCATCCGCTCATCGTCGCCGCTGCCACGGCGAGAACGATCGTGGCTGCAATCGGCTTGCTCCAGTGTCGGGGCATCCTTACCCTCGTCTCTTTGGACGGCTCTCGACCGTCGTCTGAACATTTGTGAACAAAGTAGAGGCATTTTGCGCACGCGTCAACATCCAATTGATCACAATTCGACGTGGGCTAGAGTCGGACCACCGGACAAGGACAGGCAAGGGGGCTCTGGTGACGGAATACGGAGTCGCGTACTTCGGCAACCGGATCCTCCAGCATGTCCAGAGCGACCTCGACGAGATCGTCGCCGCCGGCTTCCAGAGCGTGCTGCACACCTTTTCGGAGGTCGATGAGCGCTTCTATGCGGAGCAGATGCGTGCGATCGTGGCAGCCAGTCATGCCCGGGGACTGCGGGTTTCTGCCGCCCCCTTCGCCGTGGCAGGCATCTTCGGAGGCGAGGATGCGAGCCTCTTCCTTGCGGAGCATCCGGAGGAGCGGCAGCGCGACAGAACGGGCAGGGTGCGCCCCGCGGCCTGCCTGAACAGCACGATGCTGCGTTCGCTCCTGCGGCGATGGATTCTCGCCGCAGCGACAGCAGGCTTCGACGAGATCCTCTGGGATGAGCCGGCCTGGGCTTTCGCCACCGACGACGGCGCGCGGTGCGTCTGCCGGTACTGCCGGGATCTACCCGAGGACCTTTCCCCCGAGCGGAACCTGGTCGAGTTCGTCTCCTGGCTCGTGGAGGAAGCGCGCTCTCACGGCATGCGAAGCACGGTGTGCCTCATTCCGGACGAACTCGCCCTGACTCCCGGACAGCCCTGGGCGGAGATGGCCTCGATCCCCGGCTTGGCCTCCCTCTCGAGCGATCCCTACTGGAAAACGGCCTACTTGCCCGCCGAGAAGTTCGTCACAGACGTCACCGAGCGCGTTCGCACGGCGATTGGTGCGCTTCCGGTGCACTGCGAGTGCTGGGTGCAGGGATTCGGCCTGGGCGAGGAGGACCTTCCCGACCTCGAGATCGCCTTCCAGGCGGCCCGGAACGCGGGGGCGCGCCGGATCTGGGTCTGGGCCTTTGCCGCAGCGGGCCATATGAGTGAGCTCGGCACGACCTCCGCGGACACCGTCTGGGAAGCGATCAAGCGGCAAACCGCCCAGAACGTTGGCGAAACGTGAGATTTACGAGAGTAGTCGTGAGCAAAAGCTCGTATAGTGATCACAAATACGCAACGGAGCACTATGACTGAAACCTCATCCGCCTCGGCGACGCGCGAACTCTCTGGTGACCTCAACCAGCATCAGCGTCTCTCCGGCATCCTGGAACTCCTCGCCGAGAAGGGGAGGATCAGTGTGCACGACGCCGTCAACGCTTTCAACGTCTCGGGAGCGACGATCCGGCGCGACCTGGACCATCTTGCGTCTCGTCAGTTGCTGCACCGCACGAGAGGCGGCGCGGTCGCCTTGCTCGCCTACGACATCCCCCTCGGGTATCGAGGCGATGGCACCACCGAAAGCAGGCAACGCATCGGCGTGGCCGCGGCGTCCAAAGTCAACATCGGCGACGTCGTAGGGATCACCGGTGGCACGATAGGCCTGGAGCTCGCGCGCGCTCTCGCCGCGCGACCCGACCTGGTCAACGTCCCGGAAGCGATCACCGTCGTCACCAATGCGGTGAACGTGGCGTACGAACTCAGCGCCCGGTCCTCCATCCGGTTGCTGCTGACGGGCGGCGTCGTTCGGCAGCGTACCTTCGCCATGGGTGGTGACATCGCGAAGGAGACCGTTCACAGGTTCAGCTTCGACCACTCCTTCATCGAAGGCGACGGTCTCACGGAAGAGGGACTATCCATCGATGACGAGTTCAGCGCAGAGGTGCAACGCGCATTCGTCGCCCGGTCCACCCGGACAACCGCTCTCGTCGACAGCGCCCACATCGGTCGGCGAGCATTCGTCAACACCTGCGCCCTTCGGGACATCGACTGCGTCACCACGGATACGGACTCCCCCTTCGTCGCGATCCCCGGTCTGGCTATCGACGCCGTCTGACGACGCCGTTCGCGACCATCGCTGACACGGGACCCGTGCTGAAAGGGGAAGAGAGCGGTGGGCAGCGACGAGGGTCGCACGCGTGGTTCCCCCCTCTCGGCAGGAGCCCGGCCGTGGCCTGACGCCCCGCCGACGGCGGCCTCGCCCGCTCAGCGACGTACGCGGGCGAGGAATTCCGCCGTCGCCGCCTCCCGCGGGGCGTCGAAGATCTGAGCGGGCGGGCCCTGCTCGATCAGCGTCCCGTCCTTGAGGAAGACGACCCGGTCGGCGACCTCGCGGGCGAACGACATCTCGTGCGTGGCCATGAGGATCGTCGTGCCGCGCTGCTTGAGCTACCGGACGAGATCGAGCACCTCGCCGACCAGCTGCGGATCGAGTGCACTCGTGATCTCGTCGAGCAGGAGCAGCTCGGGCTCCGTCATGATGGCCCGGACGATCGCGACGCGCTGCTGCTGCCCGCCGGAGAGCCGATCCGGATAGGCATCGGCTTTGTCGCCCAGCCCCAGCGCGCTGAGCAGATCTCGCCCGCGCTGTGCTGCCACCGCCCGCGGCGTCCGGTGGACGCGCCGCGCGGCGAGCGTGACGTTGTCGAGCACGGTGAGGTGAGGGAACAGGTTGAAGTGCTGGAACACGACGCCGATCCGGGCTCGGGTCGCGTCCGCGTCGATACGGGGATCGGTGATGTCGGTGCCCGCGAGGAGGATCTGCCCGTCGTCCACACGTTCGATGAGGTTCATCGTGCGCAGGAGCGTCGATTTCCCGGATCCGGACGCCCCGATGAGCACCACGACCTCGTGCGGATGCACCACGAGGTCGACGCCGCGCAGGACGTCGTGGTCGCCGAAGCGCTTGCGCACGCCGATCGCCTCGATCACAGGAGCGGTCATACGATGCCTCCGGCCTGCTCGCGTCTGTTGACCGCCGAGGCGTTTGACAACACGCTTAGCAAGGCCTGCGGCGCCGTGCAAGCCCGTGGAGCATCGGACCTCGCGTCGGTACGGTCCGAGCATGCAGACTTCCCGGCACCCCGATCCGCGCGTCCACGAGACGGCTCGCCGTGCCCTGTGACGCGCTGACCGATCTCGCGGTCCGGGCGGCGGACGTCCTCGAGGATGCGTACCTGCCCACGCCGACCCGGCGTCTGCCCCGTCTCTTCCCCGGAGCGTCGGCACAGATCCACGCCAAGCTCGACAACCTGCAGCTCGCAGGCAGCGTGAAGGAGCGCACCGCGGCGGCGCTGCTGTCCGGCCTGATCCGCGACGGGCTTCTCACGGACGGCGGAACCGTGGTCGAGTCCACCTCCGGCAACCTCGGGATCGCGCTCGCCCGGCACTGCGCTCTGCTCGGCATCGACTTCATCGCCGTGGTCGACGAGCGGGCCAACGAGGCGGCGTGCCAGACCATGACGGCCTACGGCGCGCGCCTGGACAGGGTAGCGACGCCACCGGACGGCAACAGGCTCGCGGCGCGGGTGCGTCGGGTCCGCGAGCTTCTGGAGTCGATCCCCGGCGGGGTGACGACCAACCAGTACGGCAACCCTGACAATCCCGGTGTGCACCAGCGCACGACGTTCCCCGAGCTCGTCGACGCGCTGGGCCATGCGCCGACCCATCTGTACGTGGCGATGAGCACCACGGGAACGCTCCTCGGCGTGCAGCGCGCGATCGAGGAGGGCGGCCACCGCACGCTCCTCGTCGGCGTCGACGTCGAGGGATCGGCTCTTTTCGGGGGCGAGACGGGGAATCGCCTCCTGCCAGGGCTCGGCGCCGGTTTCGAGACCGAGCTGTCCCGATCCGCCCGCCCCGACGCGGTCCACCGCATCCCGGAATCGGAGATCGTCCTCGGCAGCAGGCTGCTCGCGCGTCGAGAGGGGATCCTCGCGGGCGCCTCGACCGGCGCGATCGTGGCCGCGATCGGGCGCGACCTGCCTCTGCTCGACGCCGACGCGGTCGTCGCGTTCATCGTGCACGACACCGGCCTGCCCTATCTGCCCACGGTGTTCGATGACGGGTGGGTGCACGCGAACCTCGGCGACGAGGGCCTCGACCCCGATCGGCTCGCCGCCGACGACCCGTTCGCAGCGGCGTGACGGCTCCGCCCGCTCCGCGCCCCGCGATGCCGACGATCGACATCGCGTTCATCGGCGGGGGACCTCAGGCCCTGCGCGCGCTGGTCGAGCTCGACGATGCCCTCGCCGGAGTGCCCGGGCCACGGCTGCGGATCGTCGCGATCGATCCGCACCCTCCCGGCGCGGGAGCGGTCTGGCGCGTCGACCAGCCCGATCATCTGCGGATGAACGTGCCCGCCGACCTCGTGGACCTGCGCTGTGCCTCCGCGCCGTGGTCGCTGTCCGAGTGGCACAGGCGGACGCTGCACACGCCGTGTCCCCGCTTCCCCGCACGACGCGTCGTCGGCGCGTACCTCACCTGGGTCTGGGACCGCCTCGCCCGGTCGGAGCGCTGGGAGCTCCTCCACGTCCCCGCACGGGCGGACCGCGTCGATCCCGAGCCATCCGGGTGGGCGGTGTCGTTCGCCGGCCCCGCCGCCCCTCCCCTGCGTGCGCGACGGGTCGTCCTGTGCACCGGGCACCGGTATCCCGCGGGCGCCGATCACGAGACGCTTGCGGACCCGCTCGGCGCCGATCCGCGCGACGCCCTCGTCGTCCGCGGCGCGGCTCTCACCGCCTTCGACGTCGTGATGGGCGCGACGGAGGGACGCGGCGGCCGATGGCGGCCTTCGGAAGACGGTGCGGCGGCGGCGCGGACCCCCCTCGTGTACGTGCCCTCGGGCACGGAGCCACGACGCATCACGCTCCTCTCGCGCACGGGTCGGATGATGCTGCCCAAACCGGAGGAACCGTCGTCCGCGGCGGTCGACGCGGTGCGTGCGTTGCACGCGGAGTGGGGGCGACGCGACCCGCTGGGCGAGGCGTGGTGGGACCTGCTCGTGGAGGCCGCCCGTCGCGCCGCCCGCGCGCAGGGCGTCTCCGTGTCGTACCCCGCTCTGCGCGCGGTCCTCGACGCGCCTCCGCGGTGCCGCGACACGGCGGCCGTGCGGGACCGCTGGCACCAGGATCTGCGGCGCGCACGGGGGGAGGTCGACGAGGATCCCGCCTGGTGGCTGGGCCGGGCATGGTCGGCCGCGCACCGCGACGTGCTCGCCTCGATCGAGCGTCTGCCGCGCTCCGCCGATACGTGGCCGGTGTTCCGCCGCCGCGCGGCCTCCCTGGAGCGCTGGGCGTTCGGACCGCCGGCCGAACTCGTCGCGCGGCTCTGCGCGCTCATCGACGCGGACCTCCTCGCCGTCGAGACGGCCGTGGACGCGGAGGAACAGCATGCCATCCGGGCGTACATCGCCGGTCCTGGCGTCTTGGAATCCCCGCGGCCCTGGACGGACGAGGAGGACGAGGCGCGCGGGCCCGAACACACCGACGAGCGCGGTGATGCCGATCCGCTCTGGGCCCGGCTGCTGCGGACGGGGGCGGTGACGGTCCGCCGCGGCGAGTCGGGCGTCCTCACCGCACCGGATGCGGCGTGCATCGGTCACGACGGCACGCCGACGCCCGGACTGGCCGCCCTGGGCCGCCCGACCGAGGGCCCCGTCGTCGACCACGACTCGCTCAGTCGGGACCTGCACCTCGACGCCCGCCGCTGGGCGGCCTCCGTCGCCCGAGACCTCACCGCAGACGCCTTCCCGGAGACGAGAACCGCATGACCCCGACCGATCCGCTCCCCCGTGCTCACGGCATACCCCCTCTGACGGCTCGGACCCGCCCGTGGATGGACGCGCTCGTGTCCGACCCCGACGCCTGCGCGCGACTGCTCGACGAGTACGGCTCTCCGGTCAACCTGCTGGACTTCGCGCCGCTCGCCGAGCACGTCGAAGAGCTGCGCGCGGTGGCGGCCTCGTCCGGCGTGGATCTCGGCATCCGCGTGGCACGCAAGGCGAACAAGGCGGTCGCGCTCGTCGACGCGGCACGGACGGCGGGCGCAGGAGTCGACGTCGCCTCCCTCGAGGAGCTCGTGCAGAGTCTGGACGCGGGGATGCCCGCGGAGCGCATCATCGTCTCCGCGGCGGTGAAGGAACACGAGCTCCTTCGGGTGGCCGTCGCCGCGGGCGCCGTCCTCAGCGTCGATAACGAGGACGAGCTCTCCGACATCCTCGCCGTCGCCGCGTCCTCCGCCCGGCCCGCTCGGCTGGCCCTGCGCCTCGCGATCACCGCAGAGGGCGCCGCACCGACCCGCTTCGGCCTCCCCGTCCAGACCTGGCTGAGCCTGCTCCGTCGCGGAGAGGTGACACCCTCCGCGCGGATCGAGGGACTGCATTTCCACCTCAACGGCTACGCCGTCGAAGACCGGGTGGCTGCCCTCGCCGAAGCGCTGCCTGCGGTGCCGATCCTGCGCGGCCTGGGGCATCACGTCGGGTTCATCGACATCGGCGGGGGCCTGCCCGTGCGCTATCTCGACGACGAGGACGCCTGGCGCGCCTTCTGGCGGGCGCTGGACGAGGACCCGTCCGCCGTCACCTGGCGCGGTGACCGGCTGGGGATGGTCGATCCTTCCTCGGACCGTCCCTCCCCGGAGGTCTACCCGTTCTGGCAGCACCGCGACGCACCGACATGGCTGCAGGAACTCCTCGCAAGTCCGCTGCCGACGTCGGCCGCCTGCCCTGATAAGCGATCCGGGGTCCCGAGCACCGACGCGGCCGGCGTCGGCGACGGGGGGATCAGCGTCGCCCAGGCGCTGCGCGCCCAGGATCTCGCGCTGCATTGCGAGCCGGGGCGCGCGATGCTCGACGGGTGCGGGATGACGCTCGCCCGGGTGGCGTTCCGCAAGAGCACGAGCGACGGCCTCGGCCTCATCGGCCTGTTCATGAACCGGACGCAGCTGCGCTCCACCTCGCGCGACGTCCTGCTGGATCCGCTCTGGATCCGCCCCGCCCATCATCGGCCTGCCGACGAGACGAGGGACGCGTTCCTCGTCGGGGCGTACTGCATCGAGGAGGAGCTCATCCTGCGCCGACGGCTGCGCTTCCCCGACGGAGTGAGTCGTGACGACATCGCCGCGTTCCCGAACACGGGCGGGTACCTCATGCACATCCTGGAGAGCGCCTCGCACCGGATTCCGCTCGCCGCGACGGTCGTGCGAGACGGTGACCGATGGGTGCGGGACCGCGGCGACGCCGCGGCGCGACCGCAGGCCTAGCGCGACGACGCGCCGCGCACAAGTACCGCGGCGCATCCGCACGGGTGCAATACAGTGCGGCCATGAGCCTCTCTCCTCCGATGTCCGCGGAAGCGGTGCTGACGTGGCCGGACGAGGACTTCTGCGTCGCGTCGCGTGGCGGACAGCGGATCGGGTCGCTGCGTCGCGAGGGATTCGGACCCTATCGGGCCTTCGACGCCGCGGGGAGTCTGATCGGCGAGTACGTCTCGCTCCATGACGCGTCCGCCTCCGTCTGCTCTCTCGACGCTCCGTCCGTGCTCGCGGTCCTGCCGCCGGCGGTTCCCGCCGCGACGACGGCCGCGATGCGCACCCTCCCGGCCCTCGCGCCGCAGGACGTCTCGGACGCACTGCTCCCCGTCGCCTGAGCGGCTAACATTCCCGCGCCCCGGGGTCAACCCCGCAGCGAGAAACCACGGGGAGTGGAAGTGTGGGAGCACACCCCGAGACAGAAGGAGGCTGGACATGAGCGCAGCGGACCACGCGAAGAACGCGGCCGAGAAGGTCGGCGGAGCCGTCAAGGAGGGCGTCGGCAAGATGACGGGCAACGACAAGCTCGAAGCCGAGGGGCGCGCCGATCAGGCGAAGGCCGATCTCAAGAACGCCGGCGAGAACGTCAAGGACGCGTTCAAGAACTGACTTCTCGCATCGAGACACGGGGCGGCGGGCCACAGGGCCCGTCGCCCCTTCTCATGCCCCGTCTCCCCCTCCCCGGGCACGAGGCCTGAGACTCATCCGACGCGTACGAGCGTCGACTGCCATCCGGTGGAGCCGTCGGGCGCGATCGGAGTGCGCTGCTGCTCTTGCACCCGTCCGGCGAGGTCGGTCGCCCGCACGACGAGCGTGTGGCTCCCGCTCGTCGCGTTCCAGTCGAGGGACCACTGCACCCACGTGTCCTTGTTGATCGGACGGGACAGCGTCGCCTCCTGCCAGGGTCCCCCGTCGATCTGCACCTCGACCCGGCGGATCCCCGTCGTCTGCGCCCACGCGACGCCCGCGATCTTGGCGGCCCCCGCCGGGATCTGCTTGTCGATGCGCGGGGTGTCGATCCTGCTCGACAGCTTGATGGGCGCCTGGGCGCTGTATCCGCGCGGCGTCCAGTAGGCCTGGTCCTTCTCGAAGGTGGTGACCTTGAGCTCGGTGAGCCACTTGGTCGCCGAGACGTACCCGTAGAGTCCGGGGACGACCATCCGCACGGGGAACCCGTGCTCGAGGGGCAGGGGTTGCCCGTTCATCGCGACCGCGAGGATCGCGTCCCTCCCGGGATCGGTGAGCGCGTCGAGCGGGGTGCTGGCCGTGAAGCCGTCGATGCTGCGCGAGAGCACCATGTCGGCGTCGCCCGAGGGGTTCGCGAGGGCGAGCACCTTATGGACGGGCACGCCCAGCCAGCGGGCGTTGCCGACGAGGTTCCCGCCGACCTGGTTGGAGACGCACGTCAGGGTGACGACGTATTCGTCCAGCCCCATCCGCAGGAGCTCGTCGAAGCTCAGCTCCACGCGCCGGCCGACCATGCCGTCGACGACGAGCCGCCAGGTTCCCGGATCGATCGAAGGGACGGACAGCGCCGTGTCGACGCGGTAGAAGTCGGTGTTCGGGGTGAACAGCGGGGTGATGCCCGGGATATCCAGTTCCGCTCCTTCCGGCACGACGACGCGGTGGGACGGCTCCGGCAGCCGGAGGGCCTTGCGGATCGCGGACACCGACGACGTGGCGGCGGATCCAAGACGCGCCCCCGTGCCGACGACGACGGCCGCCACGGCTCCGATCACGGTGAGGGCGAGGAAGCGGCGTCGATCCGCGGGCACCGGCCGGTCGGCGGGGAGCGCGGCGTCGCGCCAGCGCTTCAGCGCCCGGATGGTCAGGCTGAGGAAGACGCATCCGACGAACGCGCCGATCAGCGGCGGGAGGAAGGCCAGCGGCGTCGCGCCCGCACGCGTGGTCGTCGCGAGGACGCCCGCGATCCCGGCGAGGGCGAACACCGCGACGCCGACCCAGCGGCGCCAGGATTCGAGGATCCCGGCGAGGATCGCGGCGATCAGCACCGCCGCACCGAGGGAGAGCAGCAGGACCAGCTTGTCGTTCGCGCCGAAGAGATCGATCGCGAGTTCTTTCACCCCCTGCGGAACGATGTCGATCACGAACGACCCCGCCGCGAGGATCGGGCTCGCGTCCCGTGCCACGAGGAATGCCGCGGCTTCGGCCACCGCGACGAACACCGCTCCGCCGACCGCCCCCGCGAGACCGGCGAGCAGCACCCGCCCCAGACGTTCTCTTCTCGCGCTCATGCTTCTGGTTCGGAGCCGGCGCCGATCCGGATTCCCCGGCCTCCGCGGCGTATCATCCAGCCATGGGAAGGCTCAAGTACGACGGTTCCGAACCTCCGATCGTCATGGACGACGCCACCGTCGCGCACCTCAAGATCGTCATCTGCTCGAAGCTGCGCCGACGCGAGAGCTTCCTCATGACGTGGATCCGCGCCGATGGCGGGGAGGACGCGCGCACGAGCATCTGGCTCCATCCGGCGATCCCGCTGCAGTTCGGCTTCGACGTCGCTCAGACGCCGCCGATCGATCAGAAGCGGATCACCGCGATGCTGGACGCCCTGAACCGGGTCGGTGAGCTGGTTCTGGACGAGTACGTCGCCGCGGTCCCCGGCTGATCCTTCTCGCCGCGGCGAGGAGATTCCCTGTCACCGGAGGACGTCGCCGGAGAGAGCGCGGTGCCCTCCCTGTCACTCGCGGTATCACTGTGATACTTTCGTGTTTCAGTGATACATACCGGAAGCGCACAGGGAGACTCGGATGGCCAATACGTATGACCTCAGCGGGAAGAACGTCCTCGTAGCGGGCGGAGCGAAGAACCTGGGCGGCCTGATCAGCCGGCGCGCCGCGCAATCGGGCGCCGACGTGGCGATCCACTACAACTCGCCGGAGACGCGCCCCCAGGCGGAGGAGACCCTCGCCGCGGTGGAGGACGCGGGACGCACAGGGGTGCTGCTCACGGGGGACCTGACCGCACCGGAGAACGTCGCCCGGCTGTTCGCCGACGCGGAGTCCGCGCTCGGCAGGATCGACGTCGCGATCAACACGGTCGGCAAGGTCCTACGCAAGCCGATCGTGGACACCACGGAGGCGGAGTACGACGCGATGTTCGACATCAACAGCAAGGCGGCGTACTTCTTCATCCAGGCGGCGGGACGGCACCTGGCGGACGGCGGCCGGATCATCACGATCGCGACCTCGCTCCTGAACGCGTTCACGGACGGGTACTCGACCTACGCCGGCGGGAAGGCGCCGGTGGAGGACTTCACCCGCGCCGCGGCGAAGGAGTTCGCGGACCGGATGATCTCCGTCAACGCGATCGCACCCGGCCCGATGGACACGCCCTTCTTCTACGGCCAGGAGACGCCGGAGCGCGTCGCCTTCCACGCGTCGCAGGCGATGGGCGATCGCCTGACGCGCATCGAGGACATCGCGCCCATCGCGCTGTTCCTCGCCACCGACGGTGCGTGGCTCACGGGGCAGATCCTGTTCCCGAACGGCGGCTACACCACCCGCTGAGCAGGCACGGCCGCACGAGCCCGACGAGAGAGGAACATCATGACGGAGAACAACGGACCGAGCGCGCCGACGCCGGTGGAGGCTTTCGTGAAGGCGATCAACGACGCGGACACCGACGCGTTCGTCGCGCTCTTCGCACCCGACGGTCTCGTGGACGACTGGGGCACGTTCTATCGCGGACGCGACCGGGTCCGCGACTGGGCCGGCTCGGATGCGATCGGCGCGGGCGCGAGGATGACCCTGCTCGACGTCTCGACGGAGGGCGCGGTGACCACGGTCCGCTTCGATTGGCGCAGCCGCGTCTTCACGGGGCAGTCCACCGGCATCTTCACGTTGGGCGACGCGGGGATCGAGAGCTTCGTCATCCCTCCGTCGCACTGAGCCGCGCACGCCGCATCTCGCCGGCGAGGAGCAGCAGGAGGATCGCCGCGGTGAGCAGGCCGACGGTCAGGCCGTCGATCCCGAAGGCGCCGGCGGCGCCGATCACCGCGGCCAGGGCGACGATCGCCGCTCCGTGCCACAGCGGGGTCCGGTGCGAGATCATGCGCACGTAGACCAGGTGCCCGAGCAGGAAGACCGCCGCTCCCCCTGCGGTGAACAGCGCGAGCGTCACCGGGCCGGGCTCGTGGGCCTCGACGTGGCCGAGCAGGGGCGCGAGGGTCTCCTCGTTCCCGGCGGCGAGCAGGATGATCCCCACGATCATCACGGGGTGCACGAGGTGGAAGGCCCGCGCGGCCAGCTTGCCGGGATCGTCGCTGCGCGCGATCGCCTCCACCCCGCTCTCCGCCCAGCGATCGAAGTACAACAGGAACAGGGCGACCACGGCCACGAACGCGCCGACCAGCCCGACCACTCCGGCCGCCCCGATGTGCTCCGCCACGGTCAACGGCGTGCTGATCCCGATCACCGACTCACCGAGCGCGATGAGCACGAACGCCTGACACCGCTCGGCGAAATGCGGGCCGTCGACGGTCCAGTCCTGCGTCCGGGTGCGGCCCAGCCAGGGCGTCCAGAACTGCACGATCCCGCCGATCACGTCCACCAGCACCGCCGCAGCGAAGAACGCCAGCCTGGCCTCCCCCTCGGCCAGCCCGCCGAGGACCGCGAGCGTCCCGCTGAGCACGCACCAGCTGAGGATGCGCAGATAGTTGCGCCGCAGGGACGGGTTCGCACGCATCGCCCACACGGCGTAGAGCGAACGGCCGATCTGCATCACGGCGTAGGCGAGTCCGACCCAGAGACCGCGCTCGCCGTACGCCTGCGTGATGCCCGCCGTCATCACCAGACTCACCGCCATGACCCCGAGCAGCATCAACCGCGTCGGAGTGCGTTCCGGATCGAGCCAGTTCGTCACCCAGGTGGTGTAGACCCACGCGTTCCAGACCATGCCGAGGATCACCAGCGTCTGCAGGGCACCCCACCACGTCGGATCGCCACGCAGCAGCACCGCGAGCTGGGTGATGGCGACGACGTAGATCAGATCGAAGAACAACTCCGTGTTGCTGACCCTGGTCCCGGTCGATCGATCCCGCAGCAGACCCACGAACCCCATGTCGCCCCCTTCTCGTCGTGTCATCTTGCTACATCATGGCATATCGCTTATACACCGCGGTAAGCTGACCGCATGCCTACCGCAGCGCCGTCGGACACCAGGCTGCGCCTGCTCGAAGCGGCCGCGGCGGAGGTCGCGGCCGCGCCGGGCGAGGACGTCTCGATGCGCGCCGTGTGCCAGAAGGTCGGCGTCACGATGCCCACGCTCTATCACTTCTTCGGCAGCAAACAGGGGCTCCTGGACGCCGTCGTCGCCTACGGGTTCGACCTCTACATGGATCGCAAGCGGGCTCAGGAGTCCAGCGGGGATCCGATCCAGGACCTGCGCGACGGCTGGGACGCGCACGTCGCCTTCGGACTCGAGAATCCTGGCCTCTACTCCCTGATGTACGGGAAGGTGCAGCCCGGCCACTCCCCGGCGCCGCAGTCCGGCCCGAGCCGCGCCCTGAGGAGCCTCACCGAAGAGGCCTTCGCCCAGGGTCGCCTCGTCGTCTCCGCGGAGCAGGCGGCCGCGCACGTGCTCGTGACGAACATCGGCGTGACGCTGCGCCAGATCGTGCTCGGGCAGGAGGATCGCGCCCTCTCCGTGGCCGTGCGAGAAGGAGCCCTCGCCGCGATCACGGGGACGGCCTCCGGCTCCGCCACGCGCCGCGGCCCCCGTGGAGAGATCCGGAACACTCTCGAATACGCCGCCCAGCATCCCGAGGTGCTCGGGGTGGACGAGACCCGTCTGCTGACGTCGTGGCTGCGCACCCTCGCCGGCACGGACGCACTCGACGACTGACCGTCGGGCGAGCTCACGCCGCGCCGCCGCTCGCGGCCCTCTTCCTCATCGACGCGCACGGGGCGATCTTCTGGAGCTACCTGTCCCCCACCGCGATCAACCCTGTCGCGGACGGTGTCCTCGACGCACTGGATCGGCTGGCGCAGAGCACCGCGAGCCCCGCACCGGAGCACACGGCCCCGGAACTCGTCGAATACGGCGACTGCCAATGCCCCTCCTGCGGCGGGGCCTGCTCCCAGATCAAGCGCATCCTGGAGCGGTTCGATGACCTAGCAGGCGCTGCGCGGGGCCTCTCCGGCACGCCGGACAGCGTTCTTGGAGTGCAGCGGGACGATCCGCCTCGTGGTGAGAGCGCATCGGTCAGGAGGCTCGCCAGCGGATCGCCCGCCCGGCTTGCCGGACGAAAGGGCCCGGACACCGAGCTAGCTCAGTGAATCCGGGCCCTTTCAGGTGGGTGGCAAGTGAGGGATTCGAACCCCCGAAAGCCGACACGCGGCCAGATACCGGTAATCGCTTCTACATGCAGAAAATCAGGGCAGAACTGCCGCATAACCGGCACGAGCGACATCGAGATTCATCCACAGACTTGGGCGTGAGGAACGGACTGGTGACAGGTTCGGTTTAGGCCGCGAGTGTGGGCGGCTCGGCTAGCTTGGCTTCGAAGTCGATGGGCGTCAACCCTCCGAGAGTGTCCTGCGCTCGCTGACGGTGGTACTTCCGCTCGATCCAGACGACGATCGCGAGGCGCAGCTCTTGCCGGGTGGCCCATCGCTGCTGGTTGAGGACGTTCGTTTGGAGCAGGGACCAGAAGCTCTCCATGGCGGCGTTGTCGCCAGCTGCGCCGACTCGACCCATCGATCCGACCATGTCGTGGCGGCGTAGCTCGCGTGCCATGGCCCGGCTGCGAAATTGGCTGCCCCTATCGGCGTGCAGGATGCATCCAGCGACGTCACCGCGGCGGGCGACGGCGTTACGGAGCGCGTCGACGGCGAGCTTCGCCGTCATGCGATCCGAGATCGAATACCCGACGATCCGGTTCGAGAACACGTCCTTGATCGCGCAGCAGTAGAGCCTGCCTTCGGTGGTCGTGCGGTGCTCCGTGATGTCCGTCAGCCAGACCCGATTCGGTGCGTCCGCGCGGAACACCCGTTGCACGTGATCGTCGAACACCGGCGGGCCGGCCTTCCTGCCCTTCCCGCGCCGCCGGCGCTGCGCGGACGAGAGGATCCCGGCCTGCGAGCACAGCTTCCATGCTGTCCGCCTGCTCATCCGCCATCCGGCGCGCCGTGCTTCGTCGGCGAGGTATCGGTATCCGAACGTCGGGTCGTCGTGGTGCGCGTCGTGGAGCGCGTTGATCCGATACGCGCGGAGCACATCCGCATCCCGGACCGGGGCTCCTCGCCACCGGTAGTAGGGCTGGCGGGCGAGCTTGAGAACCCGGCACGACACCGTCACGGGGATTCCCGCGTCGGCGAGCTCAGCAACGAGCGGGTACGTCATTTTGGGGAGCCACCGAGCCGCAGGTTCGCCTGCGACAGATACGCCGCCGCGCGGCGGAGGACCTCGTTCTCCTGCTCGAGCAGCCGGATCCGCTTCTTCAACTCGCGAGCCTCAGCAGCATCGGCCGCGGTCTGGCCGGGCCGGTTCCCGTCTTCGACATCGGCCTGGCGGAGCCAGTTCTGCAGCGTCGCTTCACTGATACCGAAATCGGTGGCGATCTGTTTGATGGTGACGCCGCTCTCACGACGCCGAGCGACCGCGACGACGTCCTCACGGAACTCTCTGGGATAAGGACCGGGCATGATGACATCCTCCCCGCCAGCGCCTCCCGGCACTAACGATCAGTTGACACCGATCCGTTCCTCACGCCCGAGCGTGGTCGGATCTCGAGTTCGGTTGCGCGCCGCGGGTTCTGACGTCGGAAACGACGAATAGCCCCGCCCTCACGATGGAGGGCGGGGCTTCGTTCACTCGTTGACGAGTTCTCGGTACTGCTTGCGGGTCAGTCCGATCGGCTCACCGTTCAGGGGTGCGTAGGCGACCGCGCCGCCCGGTGCAGAACCCGCACCAGCGTGCTCGAGCCACTGGTCGATTACTGCCCTTGCAGATGTGTCCGCCGCGGTCGCAAGGGTCATTGCGATCCCGCTCCCCGTTTCAGGGGAGGTTGCCCGAGAGGGACGTGGGACAGTCCACGTCTGAGGCCTACTTCTTGCAACCGATCAAGAGCGACGTGTAGACGCCTTTCTTCGCGTCAATGTTGACTTGCGACGTCGCGTCGCCTCGGGGGACGACGCCAAGAATGTACCCCTGGTCGTCGCTCGATCTGCAGGCCGCGATCACGGACCACCGGGACGGATCTTCGCCCCCGTTGTATGCCGGCGGCTGATGCACCACGTTCGGCGTGAGATCGACGATGACGAGCGATCCCGGAAGGCCGTCTTGAGAGTCTTCAAGCGTCTTGCCCACGAGCGAGGAAGGTGCAGGTTGCTGCGGTGCGCACCCGACTGTTAGCGCGAGGATTCCTCCGACGGCGACGGCGGCCATCGTCGTGCGCGATCGTGACATCGGACCTCGATTCCGTGGAAACTCCACCCTTGCGGGGAGCGGGGACCGGTGTCAAGATCAACCGGGACGGGGGGGTCGTTCAGTGATCCCTCGCTAACCGGAGGGTAATTGTATGAAGTTCAAGAATCGGATGGTGAGCGTTCTCGGGGGAGTCGCCATCATCGCCGGAAGTGTTGTGATGTCCGCACCTGCCCACGCAACGGAGGGCGCGCCGCCCTCTCCCGCGCCGGACACATCGTCGGCCCAGAACGACTCCGTCCCTGCCCGGCCGCCTTACGGCACGACCTACAGAGTGACCGACGTTTCAAGTACGCCTCAGTGGATCGACTACACGCAGGCGATCGGTAGCTGCAGCTCGGCGGGTGGAACTTGCACGATCGCTAAAGGGCACACCGCGACGACGACGATCGAGGTGTCGACGGGTATCACGCGGGGTGAGATCGCTGCAGGCCTCGGGATCTCTGCATCAGAATCTGTCACGGTCGACGTCAGCTGTTCGTCTCCGGTTCTCAAACCTGGTGAGACGTGGACGGCCTACCCTCGGGGCACTCGTTACGACTACGCCATCATGATGACGTCGAACGTCCCTGGGCACGAAGGCGCCGGGATCAGCGCGTACGGCAAGGCGTTCATCGCCAATGCGAACGATATGGTCTGTCAGATTCGCTGAGCCAACGAGAAGGCGCCCCCGTCCCGGAAAACCCTGACGGGGGCGCTTTGCCCAGCAGCAATTAGACGTAACTGGTCAATGATTCGTCGTAGTCCGCGAACCGGTGCAGGCGGGTCAGGCGGATGTCGTTCCGCCTGACCAGCCAAGCCCAGATCTCGCCACCGATGGGAACGGAGGGGACACCGCTTGCAGCGAATGCCTGCTGTTCTTCTCGGATGCGGTGGGCCAGTTCGACGCACTCCTCAGGGTCGTACGCAGCCTCGAGGGTGAACGTCTGAGGTGCGGGCTTGACCATGAAGCGAGTACCCTCGAACCGCTTTGACTCGAACCTCTGCCCGTTCATGGACGTGTAGCTTTACGCGACCGCGTTGCGTGTTCCGAACGGAAAGCCGTAGAGGTAGATCGTCGTTGTTTCGGCGTCGCCGTGTTCTTCGGCGACGTTTTCCTGAAACTCGCGTAGCTTCTCGGTCGCGATCTTGTCGACGTCATCGATGTCGCGCAAGCCGGCCTGGGTTGAGATGTACTCGAGGAGCGCTTCCGCAACCTCGGCTGTGCCGGTTGAGGCCATCACGATCTTCAACTGCGGCAACGGGTGCACCTTGTGGCTGTAGTACACGGGAGTGTCATTCGCGCCTTGCACCACGAGCGTGTCCGTGACCAGCACTACGCTGTCTTCGTCCTGGCTCGGCTCGCCATCGTTCGATGACACTGTGCCCGCCCGCTGCCTGAACCTCGGCAGCAGTGAGGACGTGTTCGCCGTTGGACAGCCAGACGGGCACGCTGTCCGACGTTGCGGAGCCGGGGCCGTGGACGGGCCCACCGCTCGCGTAGGTGCCCATGCGGCCGTTGCCCGAGGCGGCTCCGTTCAGATCCGGCAGCACAGCCCGGTACTCGATGGTGCCGTTCAAAGTGCCGTAGCGGGCGATGAAGTTGTCGATCGTGCCGATCGCGGGGCCAGTGGTGGCGAGGACGTCCATGCTCTTCGCTGCGGGAAGTGCGAAGACTCTGTCGGCGAGCTTTTGGACCTCGTCTCGGGGAGAAGCCTGCCGCGACGGCGGAGTCGATGAACTTCTGTTTCTGGTCCGCCAACGTGGCCGCGTACTTGTCAGCAGCGTCCTTGCCGGACATCGTGGCCCGATCGACCTCGTATTGCTTCTCCGCGGCCGTCTGCGCGGCCCCCGCGACGTCAGAGAGCATCGCGGCGTTCGCGGACCCAGACACCGTGCTCTCGTCCAGGGAGAGAGCGAACCCGTCGAGGGTGTCGTGGGCTTTCTCAAACTCGTCACGCTGCTTCTGCACGGCGTCGCTGATGCCGGCGAGAGCTTCCTGATAGCGGGCGTTTGAGGAGACAGCGTCCTGGTTCGTGCCGTTCGTCTCGTTGATCTTGTTGATCAGTTCCGAAAGCTGCGAGTTCAGCTCGTCGACCTTCTTCGACTCGTCCAGGCACGACTCCGCGGCCGTCTTCGAAGCATCCACCGAGCCCTCGGTTGCTTCAGTCTCCTGCTTCTTCAGCTCGGTTCCGCGCTGGCTCGCGTCGTTCTGATTGTTGATCCCACCGACCATCGCTTCGAGCGCAAACCGCACCTCGAACGCGTTCATGCCGGTCTCGGACATGATCTTGTTCAGCTCACCCTGATCGCCATTGAAGGCCTTGTAGTAACGGCCGAGGTCGGCCATCGCGGACTTGTTCCCGAGAGCCGCGCTGGTGACAGTGTCGAGGGAGACGCCAAGCTTCTCCGACGCGTCGTAGGCGGACTGCCAGTTGAAGGAGAGAGCGTCGCCGCCCTTCTTCAACTGTTCGATCGCGAGCTTGCGCGCCGACTCACCAATCTTGTCCGCGCCTTCCGAGATGATATCTGCGTACTCCTGCGCCAACTCTCGAGCGCGCTGCTGACGCGCTGCGAGCTCTCCGACAACGAAGAACAGGCCCCCGAGCGCCAACCCCGCCACTCCCGCTGACAGACCGATCCCCTTCATGGACAGGTTTGAGGCCTTCACCGTCTCGGAGAACTCCAACCAGGCCGGATCGCCTTGAACGCCGCCCCGCCCGAGAGGAGCACGGCGGCAGTCGCCCCGCCAACGACGGACGTCACCGCCTGCACGGGCGCAGGCAGGTCGCTATACATCCCGACGAGTCCGGTAAGCGCCTGCACCATCGTGCGGAGGGCGTCGTTAGCCTGGCTGCCGGTCTGGATGAGCGCGATGGCTACGCGGCCACGTTCGCGGCGTCGGGGGAAGGGCTCGCTGCAGAGTTATCAGACTAGGGCTGGGCTGAGGTGGCGCTATCAGTTGTGGATTCCGATCGATCCGGAACAGCCGGATGCCGGCGAGAAGAAGTTCAGCCGGGGCGGCTCCCTGACCGATGACGATGCCGACGATGCGATGCAGGAAGCGCTTCGGAAGCGGAAGAATGACGAGAAGTTCCATGGCGCGGTGGCAACGCTGGAGGCGTATGGGTCTGACTGGCTCGACGCTTTGACGCTCGAGCCAAGCACTCTTCTCGGATACCGCCGCCAGTTCTACAACCATCTGGTGCCGCACCTCGGTTCCAAGCAGCTGGACAAGATCACGGGTCCCGCAATCGGTAAGGTCTACAAGACCCTGAAGGAGCGTGGTGGCCGGGAGGGGGCCCTTGAGTTCGAACACGGTCAACAAGACGAGCATCACGCTCGCGGCGATCGTGGACTCGGCGATGGAGGACGGTTTCATCACGAAGAACCCGGCCCGACTCAAGAAGACCGTCAAGGCACCAACGGGCCGCGATATTCGTGCTGAGCGTCGCGAGATCGTTACCTGGACTGCGGAGCAGCTCAAGGGCTTCATGGAGTGGAGCCGGAAGGCCATCAACGACGAGAGCTATCCCCTGTGGCTCACGCTCGCACACACGGGCATGCGTCGAGGTGAGGCGCTCGCGCTGCAGTGGCGTGACATCGACTTTGCCCATGGTCGGATCTCAATTCGGAGGGCCGCTGATATTGCGACCCGTGACCGTGTGAAAGTTCCTAAGTCGGGCGCCGCCCGCGCGGTCGATGTCGACGCTGGGCTTCTTGCGGTACTTAAGACGCACAAGACCGAGCGGGGGTCGCTCGCCCTCGACTTCGCACGACCGGGTGCATTCGTCTTCGGTGCCGAGGACGGCAAGATGCTGAGCCCAGTACTCGTCACGAACCGTTGGAAGCGACGGACGACGTCGGCACAGCGAGTCATGCGGGACCTTCCGCACATCCCGTTGCACGGACTCCGCCATACGCATGCGACGCTGCTGCTGCAGCTCGGCGAGTCACCCAAGGTCGTTCAGGAGCGGTTGGGGCACGCGAGCATCGCCATCACGATGGACATCTATTCACACGTGAACCCGACTATGGGACGGGCTGCCGCGGACAGGTTCGCGGCGCTCGTTCAGTAGGACGTTGCCCCATAGTTCGCCCCATGGGACCAGAAAGGCCTCTGACCTTGGCTGGTTAATGCCTGGTCAGAGGCCTTTTGATTGGGGTGGCAAGTGAGGGATTCGAACCCCCGAAGCATTACGCGGCTGATTTACAGTCAGCTCCCTTTGGCCGCTCGGGCAACTTGCCAATGCACGCCCGTCCCGCTTTTCCAGCCGACCGGGGGCGCGAAGATCAAGCATACCGGCCGCGCGGCCTGACCGGAAATCGGCGGAGGACCCTGTTCTCAGGTCGCGATCCGACCGATCCGATCGGCGAGTCCATGCAGGTCGGGGGCCTCTCCGCGCACGGACTCCCCGGGGGAGGTCAGCCGCACCGGAGCATGGCGGACCGTCCCCGCGACGACCGGCGCGGGCAGGAGCCGCGACCGCCCGCGCGCGGTATCCGACGACGCCTTCGGGGCGGCGTCCCCCGCGACGGACTCCCGCGGGGACGACTCCTCGGACGCTCCGCCCGGCGCGTCTCCGCCGCCCTCCGTCGCGGGGGACGCCGCCGTCGGCGCGTCCGGAACACCCGCGGGAGGACGCGAAGTGCCCTCGTCCTCCGATCGCAGACCCAGCGCGCGCAGCACCGCATCGCGTCGTTCCGCGACGGCCGCGCCGTCCTCCTCGCTGCCGTCGGTCTCGCGGAGGTCGACGACATGCTCCGCCTCGCTCTGCGCCGCCAGCGAGCGGCGCGTCTCAACGAAGGAGGTCGTGCCGCCGCGTCGCAGCACGCTCTGGGCGCCGGCGCGGTCCCGGACGATCATCCACCGCGGCGTGCCCTCCGGCGCGGGGATCCCGACGAGCTGCGCTCCGACATCCGCGAACACGGCACGGATCCGCTCTCCGTCCGCGTCCTCGCCGATCGGCGTGACGACGGTCACGACCACGCCGTGGTCGCGCAGTGCACGCACCAGCTCCACCGCGTCGCCGGCGACCCGCTCGCGCACGCCCTGGGCATCGCGGACCTCCTCGATCCGCACGTCGCCCAGGATCGTCACGTGACGTTCGGTCATCCGAGCCCCTTCCGCCGAGAGTCTCCCCAGGGTACCCCCGCGCTGCGCGCCGCGAACGCCTCGATCTGCCCCTATCGTGGCGACATGAAGACGCGCACGGTCGCGACCGTTCTGAGCACCCTCGCCCTCGTCGGCGTGCTGGCCGCCTGTTCGTCCGCCGCGCCCGGCGGATCAGGCACCTCCGCGTCGTCGGCCTCGTTTCTGGGAACGTCCTCCCCCCGGCCCACGCCGGGTGGATCAGCATCACCGACGCCCTCGCCGACGGCGACTCCCGTGGCGCTGCCGAGCGACTGCCGTGCGATCCTCTCCGCCGACGTCCTGTCCCAGCTCGGAAGCATGCCGTTGAACGACCCGGAATGGGGATCGAGCGGGGTGCAGGCCGACGGCTCCCTCACCTGCATCTGGGGCGATCCCCGCGCGGACACGTCGACCATGGTGACGACCATCGCCTACAAGGACCGCGGCCCTGCCCTCGATCTGTTGAACGGCCTCGTGAAGACCGACGGGTTCACCTGCTACACGCCGGACGGCGGCACCCGTTGCGAGAAGGAGTGGCCCGACCCGAAATACCCCGTCACGGACGGCCGCACCCTGTTCTGGCGGGACGGTGTTCTCATCGACTCGCGCTACGCGAACCTCGCACCCACGGGCTACACCTCGAGCATCATCGCGCACGTCTTCGGATCCTGACATCTCCCGACACCGCGTCTCCTGACCCCGCGTCTCCTGACCCCGCGTCCGCTCGCTCCCGCGTCCCCTCGTTCCGGTCGCAGAAACGGTCGCTCAGACGCGGCCAGAACGACATCCGTTGCGACGGGAGCAGGGAGAGACGGGAGCGAGGAGGGAGCGACGGGAGCGAGGAGGGAGGGACGGATCCGGAGACGACGAGGCCCCCGGATCCGTGCGGATCCGGGGGCCTCGGTCAGGCGATCACCCTCACTCAGTTGTAGGTGCCGGGGGTGATGTCGTCGGTCGAGAACGCGTCGAAGTCGACGTAACCGAAGTCGCCGTCGGCGTACGCCCCGTCGGATGCGAAGATCCGGTTCGGGTAGCGCTCGCTCTTGGCCTCCTCGGTCGCCTCCACCGTGATGTCGCGGTAGCGACGCAGCCCGGTCCCCGCGGGGATGAGCTTTCCGATGATGACGTTCTCCTTGAGGCCGACCAGCGGGTCGCTCTTGCCCTCCATCGCGGCCTGCGTGAGCACGCGGGTCGTCTCCTGGAAGGACGCGGCCGACAGCCACGACTCGGTCGCGAGCGACGCCTTGGTGATACCCATCAGCTCCGGGCGACCGGACGCCGGGCGCTTGCCCGCCGCGACGGCCTCACGGTTGACGTCCTGGTACCGACGGGCGTCGAGCATCTCGCCGGGGAGCAGGGTCGTGTCGCCGTGGTCGACGACGGTGACCTTGCGCAGCATCTGACGCACGATGACCTCGATGTGCTTGTCGTGGATCGGCACACCCTGGGAGCGGTACACGCCCTGGACGCCGTTGACGAGGTAGCGCTGCACCTCGCGGGCACCCATGACGCGCATGACCTCCTTGGGGTCCAGCGTTCCGACCTGCAGCGGCTCGCCGACGACGACGTGCTGGCCGTCCTCGACGAGGAGCGTCGCACGCTTCAGCACGGGGTAGACCACTTCCTCGTCGCCGTTGTCGGGCGTGAGGATGACCTTCTTCGACTTCTCGGTCTCCTCGATCGTGATCCGGCCATCGGCCTCGGCGATCGGGGAGGCACCCTTCGGGGTGCGCGCCTCGAACAGCTCCTGCACGCGGGGCAGACCCTGCGTGATGTCGCCTGCGGAGGCGAGGTGGAAGGTACGCATCGTCAGCTGGGTGCCGGGCTCACCGATCGACTGGGCCGCGATGATGCCCACGGCCTCGCCGATGTCCACCGTCTTGCCGGTGGCCAGCGAGCGGCCGTAGCACTGCGCGCAGACGCCGACGGCCGAGTCGCAGGTCAGCACGGAGCGGACCTTGATCGACTCCACGCCCGCGGCGACCAGCTTGTCGATGAGCACGTCTCCGACGTCCTCACCGGCGGAGGCGAGAACCTCGCCGGCCTCGTTGACGACGTCCGACGCGAGCGTCCGGGCGAACACCGAGTTCTCCACGTTCGGGTCGCGGACCAGCTCGCCGGCCGCGTTCGGCGCGGCGATCGGCAGCTCGAGACCCTTCGACGTGCCGCAGTCGTCCTCACGGATGATGACGTCCTGCGAGACGTCCACCAGACGACGGGTCAGGTAACCCGAGTCGGCGGTGCGCAGAGCGGTGTCGGCGAGACCCTTGCGGGTACCGTGCGTGGCGATGAAGTACTCCGCCACCGACAGCCCCTCGCGGTACGAGGAGATGATCGGACGCGGGATGAGCTCACCCTTGGGGTTGTTCACCAGACCGCGCATACCCGCGATGTTGCGGATCTGCAGCCAGTTACCACGGGCGCCCGAGGACACCATGCGGTTGATGGTGTTGTCCGCCGGGAAGTTCGCCATCATGGCCGCCTGGACCTCGTCGGTCGCAGACGTCCAGATCTGGATGAGTTCGCGACGACGCTCGGCGTCGGTGATGAGGCCCTTGTCGTACTGACCCTGGACCTTCTCGGCCTGCTTCTCGTAGCCGGCGACGATCTCCGCCTTGTTCGGCGGCGTCACGACATCGCTCAGGGCGACGGTCACACCGGAGCGCGTGGCCCAGTAGAAGCCGGCGTCCTTGATGCGGTCCAGCGCCGCGGCGGTCTCGACCTTGGGGTACTCCTCGGCGAGCTTGTTGACGATCTGCGACAGCTTGCCCTTGTCGGCGACCTCGCGCACGAACGGGTAGCCCTTCGGCAGCGTGTCGTTGAAGATCGCCTGGCCGAGCGACGCGTCCACGAGGCCGTGGCGCTCGTAGCCCTCGGGAGCCTCCCCCTCGAGGAAGGTCAGGCCGGGGATGCGGATGCGGATCTTGGCCTGCAGGTCGAGGGTGCCCTCGTCCTTCGCCAGGATCGCCTCGCCCACGGAGCCGAACACGCGACCCTCGCCATCCGCGCCGTCCTTGACCGTGGTCAGGTGGTGCAGACCGATGATCATGTCCTGCGAGGGCAGGGTCACCGGGCGGCCGTCCGACGGCTTCAGGATGTTGTTCGACGCGAGCATCAGCACGCGGGCCTCGGCCTGGGCCTCGACCGACAGCGGCAGGTGCACGGCCATCTGGTCACCGTCGAAGTCGGCGTTGAACGCCGCGCACACGAGCGGGTGCAGCTGGATGGCCTTGCCCTCGACGAGCTGCGGCTCGAAGGCCTGGATGCCGAGGCGGTGCAGCGTGGGGGCGCGGTTGAGCAGCACCGGACGCTCGCGGATGATCTCCTCGAGCACGTCCCAGACCTCGGGACGGGTGCGCTCGACGGCGCGCTTGGCGGCCTTGATGTTCTGCGAGTGACCGAGGTCGATCAGGCGCTTGATCACGAACGGCTTGAACAGCTCGAGGGCCATCTGCTTGGGCAGACCGCACTGGTGGAGCTTGAGCTGCGGGCCGACGATGATGACCGAACGGCCCGAGTAGTCCACGCGCTTGCCGAGCAGGTTCTGACGGAAGCGACCCTGCTTGCCCTTCAGCATGTCGCTGAGGGACTTCAGGGCGCGGTTGCCGGTGCCGGTGACGGGACGGCCGCGGCGGCCGTTGTCGAACAGAGCGTCGACGGCCTCCTGCAGCATGCGCTTCTCGTTGTTGACGATGATCTCGGGGGCCCCGAGGTCGATCAGACGACGAAGACGGTTGTTGCGGTTGATCACGCGACGGTACAGGTCGTTCAGGTCGCTGGTCGCGAAGCGGCCACCGTCCAGCTGCACCATCGGGCGCAGCTCCGGCGGGATCACCGGGACGACGTCGAGCACCATGGCGGCCGGGCTCATGCCGGTCTCGAGGAACGAGTTGACGACCTTCAGGCGCTTGATCGCGCGGATCTTGCGCTGGCCCTTGCCCTCGGAGATCTGCAGGTGCAGCGACTCGGCCTCGGCGGCCAGGTCGAAGGCCTGCAGACGACGCTGGATCGACTCCGCGCCCATGTAGGCCTCGAAGTACTGACCGAAGCGGTCCTGCAGCTCGTGGAAGACGTCGTCCTCCTGCTTGAGCTGGCCGACCTCGAGACCGCGGAACTCGTCCCACATGCGCTCGAGCTTGGCGACCTGGTCGTCCGCGTTCTTGCGGATGGACGCCATCTCCTTCTCGGCGGCGTCCTTGACCTTCTTCTTCTGGTCGGCCTTGGCACCCTCGGCCTCGAGGGCCGCGAGCTCCTCCTCCAGCTTGGCCAGGCGCTCCGCGATCTTGGCGTCGCGGCGGTCGCCGAGCGTCTTCAGCTCGAGGCGGATGTTGTTCTCCTGCGTCGCCAGGTCGCGGTGACGCGCGTCCTCGTCCACGGAGATGACCATGTACGCGGCGAAGTAGATGACCTTCTCGAGGTCCTTCGGCGCCATGTCCAGCAGGTAGCCGAGGCGCGAGGGCACGCCCTTGAAGTACCAGATGTGGGTGACGGGGGCGGCGAGCTCGATGTGGCCCATGCGCTCACGGCGCACCGAGCTCTTGGTGACCTCGACGCCGCAGCGCTCGCAGACGATGCCCTTGAAGCGGACGCGCTTGTACTTGCCGCAGGCGCACTCCCAGTCGCGGGAGGGTCCGAAGATCTGCTCGCCGAAGAGGCCGTCCTTCTCCGGCTTCAGCGTGCGGTAGTTGATGGTCTCGGGCTTCTTGACCTCACCGTACGACCACTTGCGGATGTCGTCTGCGGTCGCGAGGCCGATGCGAAGCTCATCGAAGGTTGTTGCGTCGAGCACTAGTTCTCCTGTGTCGAAATTCTCTTAAGAAAAAGTCAGGGCCTCGGGGGACCCGGAGCGGATCCGGATCCCCCGAGGGCTCAGATCTCGTCGATGGATGCGGACTCGAAGCGGCTGGAGATGTTGATCCCCAGCTCCTCGGCGGCGCGGAAGGCCTCGTCGTCGGTGTCGCGGAGGTTGACCGCGGTGCCGTCGGCCGAGAGGACCTCGACGTTCAGGCAGAGCGACTGCATCTCCTTCATGAGCACCTTGAACGACTCGGGGATGCCGGGCTCCTGGATGTTCTCGCCCTTGACGATGGCCTCGTAGACCTTGACGCGGCCGACGATGTCGTCGGACTTGATCGTGAGGAGCTCCTGCAGCGCGTACGCGGCGCCGTAGGCCTCGAGCGCCCACACCTCCATCTCACCGAAGCGCTGGCCACCGAACTGGGCCTTACCGCCGAGCGGCTGCTGGGTGATCATCGAGTAGGGGCCCGTCGAGCGTGCGTGGATCTTGTCGTCCACCAGGTGGTGGAGCTTCAGGATGTACATGTAGCCCACGGAGATCTGCCCCGGGAACGGCTCGCCGGAACGACCGTCGAACAGGGTGGTCTTGCCGGTCGAGTCGATCAGGCGCACACCGTCGCGCGTCGGGAGCGTGGAGTCGAGGAGACCGGAGATCTCCTCCTCCGTCGCGCCGTCGAACACGGGGGTGGCGACCTTCGTGCCGGGGGCGACCTCGAAGGCCTCCTCGGGCAGGTGCGCCGCCCACTCCGGGTTGCCCTCGATCTTCCAGCCGCGCGAGGCGATCCACCCGAGGTGGGTCTCCAGCACCTGGCCGAAGTTCATGCGACCGGGGATTCCGAGCGGGTTCAGGATGACGTCGACCGGGGTGCCGTCCGCGAGGAACGGCATGTCCTCGACGGGCAGGATCTTCGCGATGACGCCCTTGTTGCCGTGGCGGCCGGCGAGCTTGTCGCCCTCGGTGATCTTGCGCTTCTGGGCGATGTAGACCACGACGCGGCGGTTGACGCCCGAGCCGAGCTCGTCGTCGCCGTCCTCGGCGTTGAACTCCTTGACCGCGATGACCGTGCCCTGCTCGCCGTGCGGCACCTTGAGGGAGGTGTCGCGGACCTCGCGGCTCTTCTCGTTGAAGATCGCGCGGAGCAGGCGCTCCTCGGCCGACAGCTCGGTCTCGCCCTTCGGCGTGACCTTGCCGACGAGGATGTCGCCGGGGCGGACCTCGGCGCCGATGCGGATGATGCCGCGCTCGTCCAGATCCTTGAGCAGCTCGGGGCTGACGTTGGGGAGATCGCGGGTGATCTCCTCCTTGCCCAGCTTCGTGTCGCGCGAGTCGACCTCGTACTCCTCGATGTGGATCGAGGAGAGGGTGTCGTCCTTCACCAGGTCCTGGCTCAGGATGATCGCGTCCTCGAAGTTGTGACCCTCCCAGGTCATGAAGGCGACGAGGAGGTTCTTGCCGAGCGCGAGCTCGCCGTTCTCCGTGGCGGGTCCGTCGGCGATGACCTCGCCGACCTCGACGCGCTCACCGGCCGAGACGACGACCTTCTGGTTGTAGGAGGTGCCGTGGTTGGAGCGGTCGAACTTGCGCAGGTAGTACTCCTGCGTGCCGCCCTCGTCGAGCATGACGACCACGCGGTCCGCGGAGACCTCGGAGACCACACCGGGCTTCTCCGCGGTGATCACGTCGCCGGCGTCGATGGCCGCGTAGCCCTCCATACCGGTGCCGACGAACGGCGACTCGGAACGGAGCAGCGGAACGGCCTGACGCTGCATGTTGGCGCCCATGAGCGCGCGCTGCGCGTCGTCGTGCTCGAGGAACGGCACGAGCGAGGTCGCGACCGACACCATCTGGCGCGGGGAGACGTCGATGTAGCCGATCTCCTCGGGGGCGAACATGTCGACCTCGCCGGAGCCGCCCTTCGGACGGGCCAGGACGTGCGCCTCGGTGAACCGGCCGTCCGCATCGAGCGGGGCGTTCGCCTGGGCGATGTTGAAGTCGACCTCCTCGGCCGCGGTCAGGTAGTCGATGTGCTCGGTGACCTTGCCGCCCTCGACCTTGCGGTACGGGGTCTCGATGAAGCCGAAGGAGTTGATCCGCGCGAACGTGGCGAGCGAGCCGATCAGACCGATGTTCGGGCCTTCCGGGGTCTCGATCGGGCACATGCGGCCGTAGTGAGAGGGGTGCACGTCGCGCACCTCGACGCCGGCGCGGTCGCGGCTGAGGCCACCGGGGCCGAGGGCCGAGAGGCGGCGCTTGTGGGTCAGACCCGCGAGCGGGTTGTTCTGGTCCATGAACTGCGACAGCTGCGACGTGCCGAAGAACTCCTTGATCGCCGCCACGACGGGACGGACGTTGATCAGGGTCTGCGGCGTGATCGCCTCGATGTCCTGCGTGGTCATGCGCTCGCGGACGACGCGCTCCATGCGCGACAGACCGGTGCGGACCTGGTTCTGGATGAGCTCGCCGACCGCGCGGATGCGACGGTTGCCGAAGTTGTCGATGTCGTCCGTGGCCAGACGGATCTCCGTCTGCTTGCCGCCGCGGATGCCCTCGAAGGTCTCGACGCCCGCGTGCAGGCGCACGAGGTACTTGATCGTCTCGACGATGTCCTTGACCGTGAGGACGGACTCGTCGAGCGGGGTGTCCAGGCCGAGCTTCTGGTTGATCTTGTACCGACCGACCTTGGCCAGGTCGTAGCGCTTGGCGTTGAAGTAGAAGTTGTCCAGGAGCGCGCGGGCGGCCTCGGCGGCGACCTGCTCGCCCGGACGGAGCTTGCGGTAGATGTCGCGGAGCGCGTCCTCCTTGGTGAGGATCGTGTCCTTGCTCAGCGTGTCGGCGATCGACTCGTAGCCGGCGAACTCGGCGAGGATGTCCTCGCTGGACAGACCGAGCGCCTTCAGGAACACGGTGACGGACTGCTTGCGCTTGCGGTCGATGCGCACGCCGACCTGGTCGCGCTTGTCGATCTCGAACTCGAGCCAGGCACCGCGGGACGGGATGACGCGCGCGGACACGATGTCCTTGTCGCTCGTCTTGTCGGGCGTCTTGTCGAAGTACACGCCGGGGGAACGCACGAGCTGCGACACGACGACGCGCTCGGTGCCGTTGATGATGAACGTGCCCTTGGCGGTCTGCAGCGGGAAGTCGCCCATGAAGACCGTCTGGGTCTTGATCTCACCGGTCTGGTGGTTCATGAACTCGGCCTCGACGTAGAGCGGGGCCGCGTACGTCTTGCCGCGCTCCTTGCACTCCTCGATGGAGTACTTCTCGGGCTCGAGGTAGGGGTTCGTGAACGAGAGCTGCATGGTCTCGCTCAGGTCCTCGATCGGGGAGATCTCCTCGAAGATCTCCTCGAGTCCGCTGGCCGTCGCGACGTCCTTGCGGCCGGCCTTCTCGGCCTCCGCGACGCGGTTCTTCCAGGCCTCGTTGCCGACGAGCCAGTCGAAGGACTCGGTCTGCAGGGCCAGAAGGTCCGGGACCGTCAGCGTGTCGGAGATCTTGGCGAACGAGAGGCGGGAGAATCCGCGTCCGTTCTTGGTGGTGGTGGTGGGGGTGGATGCGGTGCGAGCAGCAGCCAAGGGAATAACCTCCGTGAGCCCCGATGGGGCGTCTCGATTCCTCGTCGTCAGGTGGAGTGCACCCCGTCGTCCGGCCGCACACCGAAGGCGCTCCGTCGAGGAGCGGGGACGTGCGGAGTTCTGCCGACCACCATATGAAGGCAGGATGGAGCGAGGCGCAACTATCAACTATAGGCCCGATTTCACGACATGGCAAGTCCTGATCTTGAATTTCTTCTCGGCTTGGGGTATACCCGCGCGCGCACCCGCCATCGGGTAACGTCTGGACCGTGCCAGGAACCCCGTTGATCGCCTGCGTCGGCGAAGGCCTCATCGCCCTCGTCCCCACGTCCTCCGGTCCTCTGGAGACCCGCAGCACCTTCGAGCGCTCGCTGGCCGGGGCCGAGTGGAACACCGCGCTCGCACTCGTCTCGGCCGGGATGCGCGCCGCGGTCGTCTCCTGCGTCGGCGACGACGCGTTCGGCCGATTCCTGCTCGCCCAGCTCGATCGACACGGCGTGGACGCCTCGGCGGTCGAGATCGACGACGAGGCGCCGACCGGGCTCTACATCAAGGAGCTGGTGGAGGGCGACGAGCCGGGAGCCCCCGCGCACAGCGCCATGCACTACTACCGCTCCGGATCGGCGGGGAGCCGCCTCTCCCCCGCCACGCTGCGCACGCCCGGAGCCGCGCGGGTCCTCGCCGAGGCCGCGCTCGTGCACACCACCGGGATCACGCCCGCGCTGTCCGAGAGCGCCCGGGCCGCGCAGGACGCTCTCTTCGCCGATCGCGGCGGGCGCCGGATCAGCTTCGACCTGAACTGGCGTCCGAAGCTCTGGCGCGGCAGGGAGGGCGAGGCGCGCTCCCTGCTCGGCGGCTATCTGGGCGCGGCGGACGTCGCGCAGTGCTCGACGCACGACGCCGAGGTCGTGTTCGGCACGGGGGATCCGGACCGGCTCCGCGAGATGTTCCCCGGGCCGCGCCACCTCGTCGTGACGAGGGACGACGGGGCGACCGCCTTCGACGGCTCCGAGCGCGCCGACGCCCCCGCCGTGCCGTCCGACGTGGTCGAGACGGTCGGCGCGGGCGACGCGTTCGCAGCCGGATTCCTCGCCGGGGTCCTCAGCGGACTCTCCCTCAGCGGCTGCCTCGCCAGGGCCAACCGCCTGGCGACCCGTGCGCTGGGCAGCACGCGCGACCACGTCGACTGAGCCCTGGGCCGGCCGTCACCCGCCGGTGACGGCGCGGCGGGTGGCGCGCAGCGGATCCGCGACCGCTCCCCCGCGATGCTGCACGACCCGTACGAACAGCACGTCGAGCAGCGCGAGCTGCGCGATGCGGGACGGCATGGCCGCGAGCCGCAGCGGGGACTCCTTGGCCCTGGTCTCCAGCACCAGGTCGACGGCCCGGCTGAGGGGCGACCGCGGCGCGTTTGTCACCGCGACGGTGAGGGCGCCTGCGCCGCGAGCGACCTCGGCGCAGCGGATCGTCTCCGCCGTCGTGCCGTCGTGGGAGATCGCGAGCGCCACGTCGCCGTCCCGCAGCACGGCCGCGGCGGGCAGGGCGATGTGCGGATCGCCCGAATGCTCCGCGACGATGCCGATGCGGGCGAGCTTGAGCCGCAGGTCCTGCGCCGTGAGCGAGGACGCGGCCTGACCGAAGAGCTGCACCCTCCCCGCGGTCGCGATCGCGAGGGCGACCCGGTCGAGCAGCACGAAGTCGAGCCCATCGACGGTCTGCTCGATCGCCCCGATCTCCCGCGCGGCGATCTTGGCCGCCACCTTGCCGATCGTGTCCTCGAGATCGATCGACGCGTCGTCGACCCCGAAGCGCGCACGGTCCGCCTGCGCACGGGCCACGGATCCGGCGAACGCCACCCGCAGCTCGCGGTATCCCGAGAAGCCGACCGCCTGCGCGAACCGCGCGACGGTCGCCAGGGAGGTCTCGCAGAGCCGGGCGAGGTCGGAGATCGTGAGGTCGACGACGAGAGTGGGGTCCGCGATCACCCGCCGGGCGACCCGCGCCTCCGCGGCCCGGAGACCGGGCAGCGCCGCACGCACCACCTCGATCACATCCACGTCCACGGCTCTCCTCCCGGGGCTCGGCCGCATCGAGTCGTCCCGATCCGCGTCGCCGGCTCCCACCCGAGCGGACACCGTGCCGCGGCGGCCGCTCAGACGCCGCTCGAGAGCAGGACCTCGCGGACGACCTCGGCACCGACCCGGCTGCTCGCGAGCACGTCGATGACCGGAAGCGTAGCCGATCCGGCCCCCAGCCCCGTGTTCACGACGACCGCGGACGGCACCGTGTCGGCCACGTCCGCGATCAGAGCGCGCTGCGTCTCGTCCGTGTCGATCCTGTCGACGAGGACGACCAGACGCGCACCCGCCCGCTCCGCCGCGTCCCGGGCCTCGGCGATCGCCTGCGTGGTCTCGACGGACGACGCGCGTGCGGTGTCGATCCGGCGCGACCAGCCGCCGTCGGCGAGGGCGTCCACGACATACCCGGCGGCGCTGTCGACCGCGAGCGTCGCCCGCCGACGCGCGTCGAGCACGACGAGGGCGCGGGCCGGCTCTCCGAGCACGCCGTGCACCCGCAGCGCGCGTCGGACGAGCGCCGCACCGTCGAAGGCCTCGCCCTGCGGCTCCGGCACCTCCCGCTCCGCGGCGAGGATCCCCGCGAGCCGGGCGACCCGTGCGGCGGCCTCCTGCACGCGCGCGACGTCGAGGGTGCCCTCCCGCAGCGCCCGCACGATCGCGTCCTTGGCGGCGGCGACGTCGCGCTCGTCCTGGTCCGCGGCGGCCGCGGCCCCCGGATTGGTCGGGTTGCCGATGCAGAGCAGGTCGGCTCCGGCGGCGAGCGCGCGGACCGCGCCCCCGCCGATCCCGACGGACTCGCGGATGGCGGCCATGTCGAGCGCATCGGTCACGATCACGCCGTCGAAGCCGTCGTCCCGCAGCATCCCCAGGACGCGGGCGTTGAGGGTCGCGGGCTCCTCGCCCCAGGCAGGGACGACGATGTGCGCCGTCATCACCGACAGCGCACCGGCGGCGATCGCGGCGCGGAACGGTGCGAGGTGCACGTCCTCGATCTCCTCCGGCGCCAGCGCGATGCGGGGCAGGTCGTGGTGGGAGTCGACGTGGGTGTCGCCGTGGCCGGGGAAGTGCTTGACGCAGGCGGCGACGCCCGCGCCCTGGATCCCCTCGACCTCGGCCGCCGTGTGCCGTGCGACGAGTTCCGCGTCGGCGCCGAACGCACGCACGCCGATGACCGGATTGCGCGGATCCGTGTTGACATCCGCCACCGGACCGATGACGACGTCCGCACCCGCCGCGCGGACGCGTCGGGCCAGCTCGGCCCCGGTCCGCCTGGTCGCGTCGAGGTCGTCGAGCTCGCCGAGTTGCGCGGCGCCCGGCACCGTCGACCCCGTCGCGGCCTCGAGCCTCGTGACGCTGCCGCCCTCCTCGTCGACGCCGATGAGGGCGAGGGGATTGGCGGCGTGGATCGCGGCGCTGAGGGAGGCGACGTCCGGTCCCATGTTCTGGGCGAAGTAGACGACGCCGGCGAGACCCGCGCGCAGCTCGCGCTCGAGCCACGCGGGCAGCTCCGTCCCGAGGAAGCCGGGCCAGAGGACGCCGTTCGCCAGGCGCTCCAGGTCGACGCTCATCCCTTGACCGCCCCGGCGACGAGACCGGCGGAAAGACGTCGCTGCACCAGCACGAAGAAGATCATGACAGGGATCGTGATGATCGTCGACGCGGCCATGATGCTCCCCCAGTCGTTGGAGTGCTCGCCGAAGAACGACTTCAGACCGATCGAGACCGTGTACTGGTCCTTCGCCCCGCCGAGCATCGTCATCGCGAAGATGAACTCGTTCCAGGCCGTGATGAAGCTGAACACGCTCGTCGCGACGAGACCAGGCATGACGAGCGGCAGCAGCACGGAGCGGAACATCCGCCACCAGCTCGCCCCGTCGATGTACGCCGCCTCCTCGAGATCGACGGGCACGGCCTGCACGAAGCCGCGCAGCATCCAGATCCCGAACGCCAGCGAGAGCGCGGTGTAGACGACCATCAGCCCGAGGATGCTGTTGAGCAGCCCGAACGATTTGACCTGCAGGAAGAGCGGGATCACGAGCGCCTCGAGCGGGACCATCTGCACGACGAGGATCATGAGCAGCACCGAGGTGCGGAACTTGAACCGGAACCGCGCGACCGCGACCGCGGCGAGCAGGCAGACGAACCCGCTGATCAGCACGGTCACGAGGGCGACGAGCAGCGAGTTGCGCAGGAACAGGAAGAACCCTCCGTCGGTGAGGACGAAGGCGAAGTTGTCCCAGGTGAACTCCTTCGGCAGCAGCGACTGGCCTCCGCTGGAGGCGCGCTTGTCGAACGCGCTGGACACCATCCAGTAGACGGGGAACAGCGTGAACACCAGGACGACGACGACCGCGATCGACAGGCCGATCCGGGCGAGCACGGGGTGACGGGACTTCACAGTTCGTCCTCCTTCATCAGGGCGCGCACGTACACCGCGGTGATCGCGAGCAGCACGAGGGTGAGCAGGACGGCGAGGGCGGATCCGAATCCGAATCGGTTCTGCCCGAAGGACTCGACGTAGGACCACACGCCGAGGTTGAGCACGCTGCGGTTGCTGCCGTCTCCGCCCGGCATCAGGAACACCTGGGCGAAGACCTTGAAGTCCCAGATCGTGGACAGGATGATGACCACGGAGAAGACCGGCTTGAGCGTGGGGAACACGATCTTCCAGAACCGCCGCCAGGCGCCGGCGCCGTCCAGGGCGGCGGCTTCGAGCATCTCCTTGTTGACGCCGAGGAGTCCGGCGAGGATCGTCACCGCCACGAAGGGGAAGCCGTGGTGGACGACGTTGACGAGCACGATGGCGAAGAACGCCCAGCGGTTCGTGAACCAGTTGACCTGTCCGTGGATGAGCCCGAGATCCTGGAGCACGCTGTTGAAGATGCCGTGGTCGGCGTCGAAGATCCAGATCCAGACGTAGGTGCCGGTCACGGCGGGCATAGCCCAGGCCAGCATGATGCAGCTCGCGACGATCGTGCGCCACACCGTCCCGAGGCGCGCGAGCAGCAGAGCCACGAGGGTGCCGACGACGACGGTGGTGAACACCGACACGACCGCGAAGCCGACGGTGTTCGGCATAACCACGGTCCACAGCGTGGGGTCGGTGAGCGCCTCGACGTAGTTGTCGAAGCCGATCCAGTTGCTGCGGCCCGTGTTGATCTCGCGCAGTCCGTAGTTCTGCAGCGAGAAGATCACGACCTGCACGAGCGGCCACAGCATCAGGCCGGCCAGGATCAGCAGGGCCGGGGTGAGCAGCAGCCAGGGGCGCGCGGTCGCCCAGCGGAACCGGCGCCTGCCGGTGGGGCCGCCGGCCGCGGAAGGGGAGACGCGCTCCCCCTCCGCGGCCGGCAGCGGTGCCTGCACCGTCGTCATCGGGTCACTTCTTCTGGTTCAGCAGGTCGGTCATCTCCTTGGCGGCGTCCTTCGTCGCGGTCGCGACGTCCTTCTGGCCGCTGAGGATCGACTGCATCATCGAGTTGGTGGTCTTCTTCGCCTGCACGGCGCCGAAGTTGGGGCTGACCGGCACGGATCCGCCGCCGTCGACCATCTGCTTCGCGAAGGGGGCCACGAGCGGGTCCTTCGAGGCGAGCGCATCCTTCATCGCGGACTGCACGCCCGGGAAGTAGCCGGTCTGGCTGGCCCACTCCTGGGCGAGCTCGCCCGTGGTCATCATCTTCGTGAAGGCCCAGGCCAGGTCGGGGTTCTTCGTGGTGTTGAAGATCGACAGGTGCGAGCCGCCGAGGACGGAGGGGGCGATGCCGCCGTCCTCGCCCGGGATCACGGCCGCGCCGATCTTGCCCTTCAGGTCGGGGTTGGCCTGCACGATCGCGTTGGGCGTCCAGGAACCGGACAGCATCATCGCGACGTTGCCCTGGGTGAAGGCGTCCTTGAGGTCGGTCTCCTTCCAGGTGGTCGCACCGGCGGAGGAGAAGCCGTGCTTGAGCGCCAGGTCCGTGTAGAACTGGATGCCCGCCTGCGACTTCGCGCTGTCCATCCCGCTCGTCCAGGTGCCTTTCTTCTCGGTGGCGATCTCGCCGCCCGCGCCCCAGACCCAGGGGTAGACCTGGAACTCGGCGGCGCCGGGCACCGGGAAGGCGAGCATGTTGGGGTCGGCGGCCTTGACGGCCTCTCCGGCCTTGACGATGTCGTCCCAGTTGGTCGGCGCCTTCAGGCCGAGCTTGTCGAACACGTCGGTGCGGTACACGATCGAGCGGACGCCCGCGTACCAGGGCATCCCGTACAGGTGCCCGTCGTAGGTGCCGGCCGTCTTGAGGGCGGGGACGAGGTCGTCGTTCAGGCCCTTCTCGGCATCGACGTACTTGTCCAGTTCCAACAGGGCGCCGGCGTCGGCGAACTCCGGAGTCCAGGTGGTGCCGACCTCGGCGACGTCAGGGGTCGTGCCGCCGGCCATCGCGGTCGTGAAACGGTCGTGGGCATCCGCCCACTGCACCTCTTCGATCTTGACCGTGGCGCCGGTCTCCTTCTTGAAGGCTTTCTCGACCTTGTCGTAGAACGCGGTCGCGTCGGGGTTGGTGCCCTTCATGATCCAGACGTTCAGGGTCTTGCCCTTGCCGTCGACCGGACCGCTGCTCGCGCTGTCGGACGCGCCGCCGGAGCAGCCGGCTAGGCCCAGCGTCGCCGCCGCGCCGAGGGCGATGAGGGAAAGCACGCGCTTCTTCATCGGGGGAATCTCCTCTTCGAACTTCACCGTGGTGCGAGGCATCTCGCGTTCCAATAAGTATTTGTGACTAACAAACCTCGTGCAAGTTTTTTCCACGACCGTGACCATTCCGTGAAACTTCTGATCCACCCGGCGGAAGCGGGCGCGCATAGGCTCGACGTATGGGACGCACGCGAGCGAAGGACGCCGAGCATCCCTCCGCCCGACTCGGATCCGGGAGCATCGCGCGGATCGTCCCCTCCGCGTTCGGCGGTGGCCACGAGCTGCTCATCGACGAGACGCCGCAGTCGCACGTCGACCTGGCCGACCCCGCCCACCTGCACTTCGAGTACATCGTGCGGATGGGCGCCCTGATCGATCAGCTGGGCTCCCCCGGCGCGGCGATCTCGGCCGTGCACCTCGGCGCCGGGGCGATGACGATTCCGCGCTACATCGCGGCGACGCGGCCGGGATCGCGCCAACAGGTGATCGAACTGGAGGCGCCGCTCGTCGAGCTCGTCCGGGAGCACCTGCCCCTGCCGCGGGGCGCGGCGATCCGGATCAGGATCGGCGACGCCCGCGAAGGCGTCCGGCGCCTGCCGCCCGCCCTCCTCGGCGGGGCCGACCTCGTGGTGGCCGACGTCTACTCCGGGGCCCAGACGCCCGCGCACCTCACCAGCGCCGAGTTCTACGCCGAGCTCGCGTCGGTGCTGGCGCCCCGGGGGGTGCTGCTCGTCAACGTCGCGGACGGCCCCGGCCTCGCCTTCGCCCGACGACAGGTCGCGACGATCCGCACCGTGCTGCCCGAGCTCGCGATCCTCGCCGACGCGCAGATCCTCAAGGGACGACGCTTCGGGAACCTCGTGCTCGCCGCCTCGCGCGCCCCTCTGCCCGCGGACGCCCTGCCGCGGATCCTCGCGGCCGGCCCCCATCCCGCCAAGCTCGCGCACGGCGCGGAGGTCGATGCCTTCGCCAAAGACGCGGCGATCGTCACGGACGCCACCGCCGTCGCCTCCCCGCGTCCGGACGCGGGGATGTTCCTGCGCTGAGCGCCGCGTCGCGCCCTCGCCGTCATACCGGTTTCGACGGCGCGCCCGCGCCCTCCCCGCCGCCGGGCGCGCGGGCAGGCAGACTGGACGAGGCGACGACGGAACGGGAGGACGGGCGCGTGGGCTTCATCAAGGGATACGACCCGGACTCTCTGCGCGAACTGGTGAGCGCGGCCGAGTGCGAGGGCCGGCTCGACGAAATCGCCGACCAGCGCAGCCTTCCGGCCATGTTCGAGCGCGTCTGGCTGCTCAAGGTGCTCGGGCGCCTGGACGACGCGCTCGTGCTCGCGGACGAGGCGGTGCGCCAGGCGCGCATGGCCGGCACGCGGAAGGACCTGATCCGCGCGCGCGTGCTGCGCGGGACGGTGCTGCAGTACCGCCGCGCCCACGGGGCCGCGGATCACGAGCTCGCCGCCTGCGTCGCGGAGGCCGAAGGACAGGGATGGGTGCCGATCGCCGCGTTCGCCCACCAGCACCGCGGCCGCAACGCCTTCGAGGCGGGCGACTACGAGCAGGCGAGGGAGAGCTTCAAGCGCACGGTCTTCCTGCGCCGCGAGGCCGGCGCCGACGACGCCGCGCTCGAGTCGGCGCTGCGCGCGGTCGATCTCGTCGAGCGCCGCCGCGACCCGATCGCCGTCAACGGCTGAGCCACGGCGCGGGACTCCCGACCCCGCGCCGGATGTCCCTGCCGGGGGTTAGCGTGGAGGCCATGGCCGAACTGGAACGGGTCCGCATCTGGGGCGAGGCGCTCATCGGCATGCACCTCGACACCACCTGGTCGTTCGGGTTCGACAACGCCAAGCGCCGCGCCGGGGCGTGCAACTATCGCGACAAGCGGATCACGGTCTCGCGCTATCTCGCCGCACGCTTCGAGGACGACGAGATCCATCAGGTGCTGCTGCACGAGGTCGCGCACGCCCTGGCCGGTCACGAGGCGGCGCACGGCGCGGCCTGGAAGCGCGTCGCGCGCTCGATCGGGTACGACGGCGGGACCACGCACCGGGGCGAGACCGCGACGGAGCTCGCCCCCTGGGTGGGGCGGTGCCCCGCGGGCCACGTGACCTATCGCCATCGCCGTCCGACGCGGTCGTCCTCCTGCGCGCGCTGCTCGCGGCGGTACGACGAACGCTTCCTGCTGGTCTGGACCCGACGCGAGATCACGGCGGACGCGCGCCGCGCGGCGGTGACCCCCCGATGAGAAACGGTGGCCCCGTGCGCCTGCGACACGTCCAGCTCAAGTTCCGTATCCGCGCCAGCGCCGATGCCGCCTGGGCGGCGCTGCACTCGCCCGAGGTGCTCGCGGCGCTGTACGGCCCGCTGATCGTCGTGGAGCCCGTCCTTCCCGACGAGGGCGACGCGTCCGTGCTGCACACGGCCGTGCGGCTCCGACTGTTCGGGCGCATCCCGCTCGGCACGCAGCTCATCGGCGCCTACGACGAGACACGGGAGCAGGGCGGCGAGACCGTCCGCATCCTCCGCGACAGCGGGATCCCGCTCACGGGCCCCCTCGCGGCTCTCGACGTCTGGGACCACAGGATGGCGGTCTCGGCGCTTCCCGACGGGGGCGCGCTCTGGCGCGATCGTCTCGTCTTCGGCGGCCCGACCTCCGCCCTGCTCTGGCCCGCGCTCTGGCTGACCTGGCAGTGGCGCGGGTGGCGGATCCGACGACTCGCACGGCGCTGGGCCTGACCCGTCGGATCCGCCGCGCCGCCCTCGGCCTCAGTCCGCGGCGAGCGCCTCGACCGGCGCGACCCTGGTCGCCAGCCGGGTCGGCGCGACCGCGGCGACGAGGGTGAGCACCGCGGTGCCGACGACGATCGCGGCGATCGGAGCCCACGGGATCGCCGGCGGGACCAGACCCGCGGGATGGAGATCCGGCAGCGTCGGCACCGAGCCGAGCAGGGACTGCGCCGCGATCCAGCCGTAGGCGATCCCGAGCACGAGCCCGGTCGCCGTCGCCGCGATCGTGACGTGCGCGGCCTCCCGCAGCACCATCCCGCGCACCTGGCGACCGCTGAGCCCGATGGCCCTGAGCAGTCCGAGCTCGCGACGGCGCTGCACGACGCCGATCGTGAGGAGGTTCACCAGCCCCACGGCCGCGATCACGGCCGACACGGCGACGAGGACCATCATGACGGTGGCGAACACGTCGATCGGCGCGAAGTAGCCCGCGGGCAGCGTCTCCGCGGAGCGTCGGATCAAGAGGGCCTTGGCCGACTCCAGGGCCACGGCGAACATCGTCACGAGCGTCACGCCCATGACGACGCCGATCGCCATCCGACTCGACCGCTCGGGGTGGCGCAGGGCGTTCTCCGCGGCGAGGCGCGCGGTCGCACTCCGCCCGAACATCCGGCCGACCAGGCGCAGCACGGGCGGCATGACCAGGACGGATCCGATCGCGAGCCCGGTGAACGAGAAGATCCCCCCGAAGAACGCGATGACGACACCGAGCGGTGACACGAGGCCGTAGGCGATCCCGCCGACGAGCAGAGCGCCCCCGATCGCGAACAGCGCGACGGCGCCCAGGTGACGCGAGGCGGAGGAGGACGTCTCCGCGACCGTGCGCTCCGCCGCTCCGGACAGCGCCTGCAAGGGCGTGACCGCGAGCACGCGCCGGGAGCCCGCCCAGGCCGCGAGCCAGGTGGTGAGCACCACACCGAGGGCGGGGACCAGGATCCCCGGCTGCAGGGGCGAGAACGACGCGGGCGCGTGCGGGAAGACCGCATCGCCGATCGCGATCCCCACGCCGCTCAGCAGCAGCCCTGCCGCGAGCCCGAGCAGCGCGCCGATGACCCCGACGCCCAGCCCCTGGCCGGCGACCGCCGTGCGCTGTCCCCGCGCCGACGCCCCGATGAGCCGCAGCAGTGCGATCCGCCGCGTGCGTCCGGCGACGATCGTGGAGAACGTGTTGGCGGTCACGATCGCGGCGACGTACAGGGCGACCGCGGTGAGGATCGCGGAGAGGATCTGCACGACGTAGGCGAGCGTGGCGCTGTTGCCGATCAGCGGATCGGCCTGCAGGAGCGCGCCGAGGTACTGCGTGGTCTCGACGAGGATCACTCCGAATGACGTGGTGAGCGCGGCCACGAACACGCTCGCCCCCATGCCGCGTTCGCGCAGGTAGGCGAGGCGGGAGGGACTCAGCGGCGTCTCGAGCAGCGTGGGCGTCGCGGCGCTCATGCGGCGACCCGCTTCCCGGACTCGGTGGCGAGCATGAAGGACGCGATCTCCTCCGCGCCCCGCCGGGGGTGGTCGGCGACGATCCGGCCGTCGCCGAGGAAGAGCACGCGGTCGGCGTGGCTCGCCGCGACCGCGTCGTGCGTGACCATCGCGATCGACTGACCGTGCTCACGACTCGCCTGGGAGAGCAGGTGCAGCACCTCCCGACCGGTCGCGGAGTCGAGGTTCCCGGTCGGCTCGTCGGCGAAGACGAGGTCGGGGGCGGTCGCGAGCGCACGGGCGATCGCGACGCGCTGCTGCTGTCCGCCGGAGAGCTGATGCGGGCGGTGGCGCAACCGCGGTCCGATCCCGAGGGTCTCGACGAGTCCGTCGATGCGCGCCCGCTCGATCGCCGACGGCCGGCGCCCGTCGAGCTCGAACGGCAGCAGGATGTTGCCGAGGGCGTCGAGCGTCGGCACGAGGTTGAACGCCTGGAAGACGAACCCGACGCGCCGCCGTCGCAGGATCGTCAGATCGAGGTCGGCGAGCCCGGTGATCTCGGTGTCGCCGATCCACGCACGCCCCTTCGACGGCGCGTCGAGACCTGCCATGATGTGCATGAGCGTGGACTTGCCGGATCCCGAGGCACCCATGATCGCGGTGAACTGGCCCCGACGGATGCCGACGCTGACGTCGTCGAGCGCCCGCACGCCGCTCTCGCCGGAGCCGTAGGTCTTGGACAGGTGCTGGACGCGGGCGGCGAGGCCGAGGTCTGTCGTCGTGATCTCCATGCTTCGACGCTACGGAGCGCCTGCCCTCGGCCGCGTCGCCCTCGGGACTCATCCGCCTACATCTGCGGGATGATCCGACGGCGTCACGTCAGCGGCCGCGGATCGAACACGACCCGGATGCGGGTGATCAGCCCGTTCTCGACCCGGCTCCAGTTCACGGTGGGCACCCGGGCGCCGTTCGTGCCGATCAGATCGAACCACGTCATCGCGTCGGCGTCCTCCACGACGCGTCGTGTCAGCTCGACCGTGTCCATGACGGAGGAGGCCATGCCCTGGAGCCCTGCGATGCACTCGTCGATCCCGTGCGCGTCGCCGAAGACGCCGGAGAACTCGACGTCCTCGGCGAGCACGGTGCGCAGCAGGGCGAAGTCGCGGTCCCGCCACGCCTCGAAGTAGACGCGCGCGGCCTCGCGGGTCCGCTCCGCCCCGCTCACAGCGAGCCCGTCCAGGCGTGCGTCGAGACGCCGACCGCGTTCCAGGCGTTGATCGTGACGACGAGCGCGACGAGGGCGCCGAGCTCCTCTGCGGAGAAGCGGGCGGCGGCGCTCGCCCAGACCCGATCGGGGACGTGCGTCTCGGACAGCCGGGTCATGCTCTCGGTGAGCTCGAAGGCGGCGCGCTCCCTCGCCGTGAAGAAGGGCGACTCCTCCCAGACCGCGACGGCGGCGATCCTCCGTTCGGTCTCGCCGGCCTTGCGCGCATCGGTCGTGTGCAGATCGACGCAGTAGCTGCAGCCGTTGAGCTGCGAGGCGCGCAGGCGGACGAGTTCGCGCAGCCGCGCGTCGATGCCCGCGGCGTCGAGCTCGCGCACCATCGCGGCGTCGAGCCCGGCGAGGGCGCGGGAGAACCGCGGCGCGACCGTGTCGATGTCGAGGCGGACGGGGATAGGGACGGTGGCGTCCCCTGTGCTGTTCTCGGTCATGGTGGATCCTTTCCGCTTCCCAGGCTGTCGCCCTCCGATCCATCCGTCCAACATCTGTTATCGATGAGTATCATCTGTCGTGAAGATGGAACTGCATCAGCTCAGATATGCCCTCGCCGTCGTCGAGACGGGGTCGTTCACCGCCGCGGCCGCCGCGGTGCGCGTGAGCCAGTCCGGCGTGAGCACCCAGGTGCAGAAGCTCGAACGCGAGCTCGGCGTCGCGCTCTTCGACCGCAGCGCACGCCGGATCGCGCTCACCGGCGACGGCGAGCGCCTCCTGCCCGTGATCCGCGCGGCGGTCGAGGCCGTCGGCGAGATCGGCGCGACCGCGGCCGACCTCCGTGGCCTGATCCTCGGCTCGCTCCGGGTGGGTACGGTGTCCGGGCTGACCTGGCCGGTCTTCTACGACGCGCTGGCTGCGCTCAGCGCGGCGCATCCGGGGATCGACCTGCGGCTCAAGGAGGACACGTCGGCCCGGTTGTCGGAGGCCGTCCGCCACGGAGACCTCGACCTCGCGCTGCTCGCATGGGCCGCGGAGCCCCCGGAGGGCCTCGTCGCCACGACGATCTTCGACGATCCGCTCGTGGCCGTCGTCGCGCCCGCGCATCCCTGGGCGGCACGACGCGCGATCCGCCCGGCCGAGCTGATCGGGATGGATCTCATCGCGCTGCCGGAGGGCACGGGCGATCGCGCGGCGCTGGACGCTCTGCTGTCCGGCAGGCCGGGCGCGCGTGCTCCGCGTTGGGAGGTCGCGACCCCCTCGGTCGTGGAGCGGCTCGCGGTCCGCGGCCTCGGCGTGGGCGTGGTGAGCGCCGCGACCTGCCGGCGCTGGGAGGGGATCCGCGCGATCCCCGTCGATGCGCCCGCCGCGCGATCCCGGCTGGGCGTGGTGCACCGCGGTCGCCCGAGCCGTGCCGCGCTGGCGCTGCTCGGGCTGCTGCGCGCCGAGGACTGAGCGCGGACGGTCAGGCGGTGAGACCGTGCTCGAACGCGAACACGACGAGCTGCACCCGGTCGCGCAGCACGAGCTTGGTGAGGATCCGCGAGATGTGCGTCTTCACGGTCGCCTCGGAGAGGAACTCGCGCGCGGCGATCTCCGAGTTCGAGAGCCCCCGTGCGGCGAGCGCGAAGATCTCCCGCTCCCGATCGGTGAGGTCGCCGTAGCGGGCGGGCACGGGCGTCGGCTCCGGCGCAGAGAAGTGCGCGAACAGCTCCCGCGTCGCCGACGCGGCGATCACGCTGGAACCGGAGTGCACCGTGCGGATCGCGGCGAGCAGGAACTCGGGATCCGCGTCCTTCAGCAGGAAGCCGCTCGCCCCCCGGCGGATCGCGCGGGCGGCGGCCTCGTCGAGATCGAACGTCGTGAGCATGACGACGCGGGGCGGATCCGCGTCCTCCAGGATCCGCGCGGTGGCGGTGAGACCGTCCATGACCGGCATGCGGATGTCCATCATCACGACGTCCGGACGCACGGCGCGGACGACGTCGATCGCCTCCTGCCCGTTGCCCGCCTCGCCGACCACCTCGAGATCGGGCTGGGATGCGACGAGCATGCGGATCCCCGCGCGGAACAGCGCCTGATCGTCGACGAGCACGACCCGGATCATGCCTCTCCTCTCTCGTGCGCTCCGGCGACCACGGCCGGCGCGCTCATCCCGCGATCTCCGTCGCCCCGACCGGGAGCTCGGCACGGACGGCGAACCGCTCGCCCTCGCGCTCGGCCCCGAGCGTACCGCCCACGAGCTGCGCGCGTTCGCGCATGCCGACGAGACCGTGGCCCCCGTGGCCGGGGACGTGGGTCGGCGCCACGTCGTTCAGGACGGTGATCCGCACCCGGTCCGCGAGCCAGGACAGCCGCACGTCCACCTCGCCGGTGCCGTGGCGGATCGCGTTGGTGAGGGCCTCCTGCAGAATGCGGTAGACCGCGAGCTGGATCGCGGCGGGCGGCTCGCCGGGCGGGGTCGGGTCGACCGTGACGCGCGGCTCGATGCCCGCGTGACGGACCTGCGCGTACAACTGCTCCAGATCGGCGAGGGTCGGCTGGGGGCCCTCCCCCTCGCGGTGGCGCAGCTGAGTGAGCAGCAGTCGCACGTCGGCGAGCGCGGCGCGCGCGGTCTGGCCGATGGTCGTCAGCGCCTGGGTCGCGAGCGCGGGATCCGTCTGCGCGGCGTATCGGGCGCCGTCGCTCTGCGCGATCACGACGGCGAGAGAGTGCGCGACCACGTCGTGCATGTCACGGGCGATCCGCACGCGCTCCTGCTCCGCGGCGGCAGCGGCCTCCGCGCGCACCTGCGCCTCCCGGGTGGTGCGCCCGCGCAGCACGAGGCGCCACAGCAGCCCGGCGCCCCAGGCCATCACGAGCGTGAGCACCGAGACCGCCCCGAGGAGACCGGCGACCACCGCGATGCGCAGTCCCGTCTGCTCGTCCTGCAGCAGGCCGGGCTCGTTGATCAGCGAGAGGTAGGCACCGGCGAGAAGGCCGCCGACCAGCGCGGACACCCCGCCGAGCCACATCACCCGGCGCGTCCCCCAGGCGGCGGTCGCGAAGAGCACCCCGAGGATCGCGAGATCGTACGGGGCCGGGGAGAAGCCGCAGGCCATCTGCAGGATCGCCCCCGCCCAGGCGATCATGAGGGCGATCGGCGGGGAGAGCCGGCAGATCGCGGCGGCCGACCACAGCACGATCGCGACGACCGCGGTCAGCACGGCGGCCACCGTGCCGTCGCCGAGCCAGTTCACGATCGGCCCCGCCGCGAGCGCGGAGGTCATGGAGAGCGTGAGCAGCAGCCCGATCCCGGATCCGACGATGTCGAAGACGAGCCAGGAACGGGGGATGCTGCGGATCACCCCCTCACGGTACGCGACAGGGTCCGCCGGGACATCCGTCGGACGATGTATCCGCGGGACCCCGGCACGACGGGGGCCTGCCGTCGGTCTCAGAGCGCGTGGGTGCGGGCGGCGAGGGCGCTGAGGGCGCGGCGGTCGGGCTTGCCCGACGCGAGCAGCGGGAGCGTGCGGACGGGCAGGAGCAGCGACGGCCGGGCCGCGGGGCCGATCTCCGCGGCGACGGCGTCACGGACGGCGTCCAGCAGGCGCACGACGGCGAGCGACGCCTCCGCCGGGTCCTCGGTGCCGGTGTCGATTCCGCCGGGGACCACGATCGCCGAGCCCTGACCCCAGCGCTCGTCGGGGACGGGGACGACGAGCGCGCTGCCGAGCCCCGGCACGGTGCGCACGACCCGCTCGACCCGGTCGAGACTCACATTGACGCCGCCCGAGACGATCACGTTGTCCGCGCGCCCGGTGACCGCGACGACGCCGTCGTCGGAGATCTCCCCGAGGTCGCCCGTGCGGTACCAGCGCGCGCCCTCGGCTCGGAGGAATCGGTCGGCGGTCTGCGCCGGGTCGCCGAGATAGCCGTCCGCGAGCGTGGGGCCGCCGATCCGCAGCTCGCCGTCGACCTGCGCGACGCGCACGCCGTCCAGCGGCACGCCGTCGTACACGCATCCCCCGGCGGTCTCGCTCGACCCGTAGGTGCGCACGATCCGGACGCCGAGGTCGGCGGCCCGCGCGCGCAGGGCCGGGGCGAGCGCCTGCCCGCCGATGAGCAGGGCGTCGAAGGTGCGCAGCGCCGTCGCCGCCGCCGGGTCGTGACCTGCCAGGTCCAGCAGATCGCCGAGCTGCGCAGGGACGAGCGAGCTCAGCCGGGCGCCCCCCGCGGACAGCTCTGCGGCGAGCGCGCAGAACTCCGCGGCATGGAAGCGACCGGGCAGCACCGCCGGCGTCGTCCCGGCGAGCACGGAGCGGACCACGACCTGCAGGCCGGCGACGTAGCCCGGGGCGAGCGCGAGGAGCCAGGATCCGGATCCCACCCGCGCCGCGGTCGCGGATGCGGACGCGCGCAGCGCGGCGGCGCTCAGCACCACGCGCTTGGGGACGCCGGTCGAACCCGAGGTCGCGATCACGACCGCGGTCCCGTCCGGGACCCGGTCCTCGTCGGACGGCCGGAAGCCGAGCGCCAGCGGATTCTCCCCGTCGAGCGCCCGCGCGACCGCGTGCCGGAACGCGACGGGATCGGCGGTGTCGATCGCGGTGAGCGCGCGCATGCGGGTCAGAAGTGCCAGGGGTAGGGCGACCAGTCCGGCTCGCGCTTCTGCAGGAACGAGTCCCTGCCCTCGACGGCCTCGTCGGTGCCGTACGCGAGGCGGGTCGCCTCGCCCGCGAAGACCTGTTGGCCGACCAGCCCGTCGTCGACGGCGTTGAAGGCGAACTTGAGCATGCGGATCGCGGTGGGCGACTTGGTGAGGATCGTGCGCGCCATGGCGATCGCCTCCTTCTCCAGCGACGCGTGCGGCACGACGCGGTTCACGGCGCCCGCCTGCATCGCCCGCTCGGCGGAGTACTCCTCGGCGAGGAAGAACACCTCGCGGGCGAACTTCTGCCCGGTCTGCCGCGCCATGTACGCGGATCCGTAGCCGGCGTCGAAGGATCCGACGTCGGCGTCGGTCTGCTTGAACCGGCCGTGCTCCGCGCTCGCGATCGTCAGATCGCAGACCACATGCAGCGAGTGCCCGCCTCCGGCCGCCCACCCCGGCACGACGGCGATGACCACCTTGGGCATGAACCGGATGAGCCGCTGCACCTCGAGGATGTGCAGGCGCCCCGCGCGGGCCTGCGCCTGCGCGGGCACGGCCGTCTCGTCCTCCGAGTACTTGTAGCCGTCGCGACCGCGGATGCGCTGGTCGCCGCCGGAGCAGAAGGCCCAGCCGCCGTCCTTGGGGCTCGGGCCGTTGCCGGTGAGCAGCACGACGCCGATCCTCGGATCCTGCCGCGCCTCGTCGAGCGCGCGGTACAGCTCGTCGACCGTGTGCGGGCGGAAGGCGTTGCGCACCTCGGGCCGGTCGAAGGCGATACGGGCGATCCGCCCGTCGTTCGAGACGTGCGCGGTGATGTCGGTGTACTCCCCCGCGCCCGGGGCGAGCGTCCACTCGGCCGGGTCGAACAGGTCGGAGACGAACGTGTCAGTCACGGTTCCAGCCTATTCCGACTGTCGTCCGCAGCGGACCGCTCACGCCTCGCGGGCGAGACCGAGCTTGCGGTAGGCGTCGAACAGCAGCCCGATGAGGATCCCGCCCAGCACCGCGGTGACCGAGATGTTCACGATCTGCACGACGTCCGCGGTCGGGGTACTGGCGGCCCGCATCTGCGCCATCAGCTCGGGGGCGATCACAGCGCCGCGCCAGATCAGCATGATCGCCCCGATCATCGCGACCAGGCTCGCCGCGATGCTCACCGCCGCGAGCGGAGCGCTCCAGCGCCCCCGCACGGCGACGATCGCCTCGACGACCAGGCCGATCGCGAGCAGCCCGAACCACGCGGTCATGACCCACGGCCACAGGCCCGGCGCCAGCACGTGGACGTGCTGGTCGCCCCAGCCGATGGTCCGGTCCCAGACGACGGAGCCGACGAGGAGCACGGTCATGACGGCGATGCCGATCAGGTCCGAGAGCCGCGCGGTGGGGATGACGGTGCGCGGCAACTTGTCGGGCGTCCAGTCGAGCACCGTGTCGCCGGTGGATCCCACCCGTTCCAGCACGGCGAAGACCAGGGTCGTCCAGAACGCGACGTGCACGCCGTACGTGATGATCGCCGGGATCATGGATCCGATCACCGCGCCCACATCGCCGCCGCCGATCGCCCGGACGAGTCCCGCGATGAGGGCGGTGACGGGGACCACGATGATCAGGAGAAGGCGCAGCAGGCGCAGCCAGGCGGCGTAGTACCGGGGGCCGATCAGCACGAGGGGCCGGCCGGAAAGCGACGCCGCGTACGCGATCGGATCGCCGAGCTCGGCGATGACGGCGTACTCGGCCGCGGCGGGCTCCTCGCCGGCGGCGATGCGACCCTCGACCTCGTCGGCGATCGACGCGCGCAGCTCGGCGGAGACCTCCGCGCGGTCGGCAGCGGGGACGGACCGCGCGACGGCGGTCACGTATCGCTCGGCGAGCGACGTGTCGGTGTCCATGATGTTCTCCTCCGGGAGGTCAGGGAAGCTTCTTCGCGGCCGCGGCGATCGCCTGCACGTCGCGGGTGAGGGTGTCGGCCAGGCGCAGCCCGGCGTCGGAGGTGCGGTAGAACTTGCGCGGGCGCGCTTCCTCGGTGTTCCACTCGCTCACGAGATACCCCTGCTTCTCGAGGCGGCGCAGCAGAGGGTAGAGCGTGTTGGAGTCGGTGGGGAAACCGGCGGCGCTCAGCTGCTCGAGCAGGCCGTATCCGTACCCGGGCTCGTGCAGCAGCCGCAGGCTCGCGAGCACGACCGTGCCGCGCCTCAGCTCCTGCAGGTGCCCGTCGAACTCCTCGTCGTTCATGGTCAACACCATATTGTGCGACACACACTATTGTCAATCACACGATTCTATTGATCGCACTCCATACGAAAAGGCTGACGGACTCCGCGACGGGAGCAGGCGAACCCCGCCGGGTAGCCGCGTCGCGCCGCCGCGCCGGTGCATGATGGGGGCATGACCGACCTCCCCGCGCTCGCCGACATCCTCGAGACCGCCCGGGTGGTCGCGCTTCCGATGCACACGCGGTTCCGCGGGGTGGATGTCCGTGAGGCGCTGCTGTTCGAGGGGCCGCAGGGCTGGGCCGAGTTCTCGCCGTTCGCCGAGTACGACGACGCCGAGGCCGCGACCTGGCTCGCCGCCGGCCTCGCCGACGCCTGGCGGCCCCGCCCGAGCCCGCGGCGGGAGCGCATCCCGGTGAACGCCACGGTGCCCGCGATCGCCGCGGCGCACGTCCCCGAGGTCCTGGAACGCTTCGACGGCTGCCGGACCGCCAAGGTCAAGGTCGCCGAGTCCGGGCAGACGCTCGCCGACGACGTGGACCGCGTGCGCGCCGTGCGTTCCTGCATGGGTGCGGAGGGGCGGATCCGGATCGACGCGAACGGCGGCTGGAACGTCGACGAGGCCGAGCGCGCCGTGCACGCCCTCGCTCCGTTCGATCTGGAGTACGCCGAGCAGCCCTGCGCGAGCGTCGACGAGCTCGCCGAACTGCGCACGCGGATCGCGTATCTCGACATCCCGATCGCCGCGGACGAGAGCGTGCGCAAGGCGACCGATCCCCTCGCCGTCGCGCGGGCGGGCGCCGCGGACCTGCTCGTCGTCAAGGCGCAGCCGCTCGGCGGCATCGAGCGAGCGCTCGCGATCGTGGCGGAGGCTGGCCTGCCCGTCGTCGTCTCCAGCGCCCTGGACACGGCGGTCGGCCTGTCGCTCGGCGCGGCCCTCGCCGCGGCGCTCCCCGACCTCGACTACGACTGCGGCCTCGGCACCGCCGCGCTCTTCGCGGACGACGTTGCCGAGGCGCGCCCCATCGCCGGGACCGTCTCGCCGGCGCGTGTGACGCCCGATCCGGCCGCGCTCACGCGTCTCGCGGCGCCCGCCGACCGCCGCACCTGGTGGATCGACCGGCTCGTGCGCTGCCACGCTCTGCTCGCGGAGGGGGCCGCGCAGGGGGCAGCCGAGCGGCGGGGCTGAGCACGGCCCCGCCGGGGGCGGGTGGTCCGGGAGGGACGGCGTTTCGTCTCGCGCGCCTTCGGCGTCCTCGCTCAACGACCCCGGGGTTGGGGTGGTCGCGAAGGTGGCGAACCGCGTTTCGTCTCGGTCGCCTTCGGCGTCCTCGGTCAACGAACCCCGGGAGGGGGACCACGGGGCGCGGATCCGGTCGACGACCGGTGCGCGCCTCAGCCGAGCAGCAGCGACACGGCACGGCCGAGCTCGACGCTGCCCGTGCGGCGCAGCTGCGCATCGTCCTGACCGGCCATCGCACCGCGCACCGTCATGCCTTCCCAGAGGATCAGCAGCATGCGTGCGGCGAGGGGCGCCTCGACCCGCAACGACATCGATCCCGTGGAGACCACGTCCTCGATGATCCGGGCGATGCCGTCGACCATCTCCTGCTCCTGCGCGAGGTAGGCGGCGCCCCAGACCGGATCGCGCACGGCGCGCAGGCGGATCTCGCTGAGCAGCATCACGCCGAGCCGATCGTCGGTGCCCGTGTCCATGACCTGCTGCACGAGCGTGGTCGGATCGCAGTCGGCGGCGAGCGCCCCCGAGGCCGTGAGCTCGTCGATGCGCTCGCGCACCGCTCCGAGCCGTTCCGCCGAGACGGCGCCGGCGAGCTCGAGGAACAGCTCGTCCTTCGAGGCGAAGTTGGAGTAGAACGCGCCGCGCGTGAAGCCCGCGCGTTCGCAGACCGCCTCGACGGTCGCACCATCCAGGCCCTCCTCCGCGAAGACCTGCGCCGCCGCATCGAGCAGCCGGGCACGGGTGTTCTCGCGGCTCCGCGTCGCACCGATCGTCATGTCCACCACTTCCCGACGACGGCATCGTCGCACGATTCACATCCCACGCACAGGATATCGCGGCACCGCCGAATTACGATACATTGACGTATTGAATACACAAGTGTATCGAACTCGTTCGACACTGCCCCGACACATCCCGAGCCCGTCCGGAGGAACCGCGTGTCCACCCTGCTCTTCTCGCTCGGACGATGGTCGTTCCGGCACCCCTGGCGCGTGCTCGTCGCCTGGCTCCTCGTCCTCGGCATCGCCGGAGGGGCCGCCCTCGCACTCGGCAAGGGCACCGACAACACGTTCTCGATCCCCGGCACCGAGTCGCAGGCGGGGCTGGAACAGCTCGAGCGCACGTTCCCCCAGGTCAGCGGTACGAGCGCGCAGTTCATCGTCGTCGCAGCCCCCGGGGACGACGTGAAGGACGCCGCGTACAAGGCGCCCATCCAGCGCACGGTGGGGGAGCTCGCGGATCTGAAGGGCGTCCTCGCGGCGACCTCGCCCTTCGACGAGCACGTCACGGGGATGGTGAGCAAGGACGGGACGGCGGGGATCGTCCGACTGCAGTTCCGCGGCCAGGCCTCCGAGGTGTCGTCCGCGACGAAGGACGAGCTGCGCACCGCGGTGTCCGACCTGCAGAAGGAGCTTCCCGACGGCGCGCGCGCGGTGCTCGGCGGCGACCTCTTCGCCACGTCGATCCCCGCGCTGTCGATCACCGAGGCGGTCGGTCTGGTGATCGCGCTGCTCGTGCTGATCGTGACCTTCCGCTCGTTCGTCGTGGCCGGCATGCCGCTGGTGACCGCCATTCTCGGCGTCGGCATCTCGATGGCCGCGATCTTCGCCGCGACCGCCTTCGCCTCGGTCTCCTCGACGACCCCGCTGCTCGCGCTCATGCTCGGTCTCGCCGTGGGCATCGACTACGCGCTGTTCATCATGGCGCGGCATCAGGACCAGGTGCGCGCGGGCGTGGATCCGGAGGAGTCGGCGGCGCGGGCGACGGGGACCGCCGGATCCGCCGTCCTCTTCGCCGGGGTCACGGTGCTCATCGCCTTGATCGGCCTGGGCTTCGCCGGCATCCCGTTCCTCACCACGATGGGCATCGCCGCCGCGGTCGCCGTCGCGATCGCCGTGCTCATCGCGGTGACCCTGACCCCCGCGATCCTCGGCTTCCTCAAGGGACGGGTCGCGGGCCGTCCGCCCCGCGCCGCCACGAGGACGAAGAAGACGCCGTCGGCACCGCGGCGCCGCTTCTCGGAGCGCTGGGTCGGCGGCGTGACCAAGCATCCCGTGCTCGTCGCGGTCGCCGTGGTCCTGGGCCTCGGCGTCGTCGCCGTGCCCGCCACGAGTCTCGCCCTCGCCCTGCCGAACGCCGGCGTGCTCGACAAGGGCTCGGAGGCCCGGCAGAACTACGACCTCACCGCCGAGCACTTCGGCCCCGGGTTCAACGGGCCGCTGATCCTCACCGGAACGATCGTCACGTCCACGGATCCGGTCGGGCTGATGGATCGACTCGGCGACGCGGTCGGGCGCCTTCCCGGCGTCGCGGAGATCGCCCTGGCGACCCCCAATCAGACGGCGGACACGGGCATCGTGCAGGTCATCCCCACCACCGCTCCGGACGCGCCCGCCACCGCCGACCTCGTCCGCGAGCTGCGCGCCCACCACGACGAGTGGAAGAAGGAGTTCGGAATCGACCTCAAGGTCACCGGATTCACCGCGGTCGGCATCGACATCTCGGATCAGCTCGGCGCCGCGCTGCTCCCGTTCGGGATCTTCGTGATCGGGCTCTCCCTCGTGCTGCTGACGATCGTCTTCCGCTCCCTGTGGGTGCCCGTCACGGCCGCCCTCGGCTACCTGCTCTCGATCGTCGCGGCGTTCGGGGTCGTCGCCGCGGTCTTCGAGTGGGGCTGGTTCGCCGACGCCCTGCACGTCGCCCGCGTCGGTCCGATCATCAGCTTCATGCCGATCATCCTCATGGGCGTGCTGTTCGGCCTCGCGATGGACTACCAGGTCTTCCTCGTCTCGCGCATGCGCGAGGACTACGTGCACGACCCGGAGTCGAAGGATCGCGCCACGGCACGGGCCGCCGCGATCCGCGCCGTCCGCAGCGGCTTCTCGGGGTCTGCCCGGGTCGTGACCGCGGCCGCCGTCATCATGTTCGCGGTCTTCGTCGCCTTCGTCCCCGAGGGCGACTCGTCGCTCAAGCCCATCGCGCTGGGCCTCGCGGCCGGCATCGCGATCGACGCGTTCCTCGTGCGGATGACCCTCATCCCCGCGCTCATGGCGATCCTCGGCGATCGCGCATGGCGGATCCCCGCCTGGCTCGGCCGCGTGCTCCCGCACGTCGACATCGAGGGCGAGGCGGTCGAGCGCGAGAAGCACCTCGACGCCTGGCCCGGCGACGACTCGATCCTCGCCGCCGACGGCCTCGACGTCCCCGGCGCCGTCACGGCGCTGGATCTGCGGCTCGCCCCCGGGGCGGCCCTGGTGCTGAGCGGGGATGACGCGCCGGCGCGGCGAGCCGTCGCTCTGGCTCTCGCCGGGCGCATCCCCGCCGAGGGCCTCCTGCGGGTCGCCGGCCACCTCCTGCCGGGGCGTGCCGCGTGGGTGCGTGCGCACGTGGGCATCGTGCTGGTCGAGGCGGGAGGCGCGTCGGCGGATCCGCTGCGCGACCTGCGCGAAGCGCTCCGCGGGCGCTCCCGCCTGGTGATCCTCGACGGGATCGGCCTGCTCACGCTCTCGCAGCGCGAGCAGGCGGCCGCCATGCTGCGCGATGCCGCGGCCCGCCGCCCGCTCGCCGTGGTCGCGACCTCCGGGGCCGGCACGTCGTCCGACGTCGCCGCGCTGCTCCGCGACGCCGGGTGGGCGGATCCGCACACCCTCCCGCTCCGCGGGCGCTCCTTCGCCCGAGAAACCGACGACCTCGACGAGGTGACCGCATGACCTCCCGTCTGTCCGCGCTGATCGAGCGCGCACGCTCGCACAAGCCCGTCACGGCGCTCACGCTGATCGGCGTGCTGCTACTGCCCGCCGCGATCGGCGGCGTCCTCGTGGCGGCGCTGCAGGATCCCACCCAGCGGCTGGACGCGATGACCGCGGCGATCGTGAACGACGACGAGCCTGCGACCGTCAACGGCCAGCTCGCACCGCTCGGCCGCCAGCTGTCGGCGGGTCTCGTCGACGGCACGGGCAAGAAGGACGAGAACCTCACCTGGGTCGTCTCGAACGAGAAGGACGCGACCCAGGGCCTCAAGGACGGCACTTACCAGGCGGTCGTGCGGATCCCGAAGGATTTCTCGTCCGCGGCCGTCTCGGGCGGTGCCGCGATCCAGGATCCGGCGAAGTCCGCGGAGAAGGCGACGATCTCGGTCACCACGGCCCCGCAGGCGCGCGCCGCGGACGGGCTCATCGCGAACCAGATCGCCGACACCGCCGCGGCCACGATGGGCTCGACGATCTCGAAGAGCACGCTGCAGAACGTCCTCGTCGGGTTCGGCACGCTCGGCGACAAGATCGGCGAGGCGGCCGACGGCGCCGACACGCTCGCGGGCGGCGCCCAGTCCGCCGCGAACGGCGCGGCGGCGATCCCGGAGGGCGCGACGAAGCTCGCCGACGGAGCGGGACAGCTCTCCGACGGCGCCTCGCAGCTCGCCACCGGCCTCGGATCGCTCTCGGACGGCATCACCTCCGCGCAGACCGGAGCGAACCGGATCGGCGCAGGACTCTCCCGGGGCGCGGATGCCCTGGAAGCTCCCGGCAAGGGGATCACGGATCTGGCGAAGGCCGCGTCCGACACGAGCACCGCCGCGAACGGGACGAGCGCAGGGGTGAGTGGTCTGCGGAAGGGGATCGATCAAGCGTTGGCCGACTGCGATCCCGTCACGGCCAAGCCGGTCTGCGATCAGCTCGCCGCGCTGTCCGCCAGGGCCGCACAGCTTGATCCCGTCGCCGCGGGTGCCGCGCAAGGCGCTGCGGGAGTGTCCGAAGGCATGTCCGGGCTCACCGCCCTCCCCGGCCAGCTCCGCTCCGCCGCCGATGGGATCAACCAGCTCTCAGCCGGGATGAACCAGCTCTCGGCCGGCGCGTCGCAGAGCCAGACCGGCGCCCAGGGCCTCGCCTCCGGGGCGACGGGCCTGCAGTCCGGAGCGACCCAGCTGGCCGACGGCGCGACGCAGCTCGGCACCGGACTGACCTCGCTCGCGAGCGGAACCAAGGATCTCGCGGCGGGGCTGCACCAGGCGGCCGACTCCCTGCCGAAGCGCACCGACGCCGAGGCGTCGTCGCTCGCCTCGGTCGTGGCCGATCCCGTCACGGCCGACACCTCGGGCGGCATGTTCGGACCGACCGCGATCCCCCTGCTCGCGACCGTCGTGCTGTGGTTCGGGGGCCTGGCGTCGTTCCTGGCGATCCGCGCGTTCACCGCACGCGCGCTCACCTCCCGGCGCTCCTCGGCGTCGCTCGCGCTGCGCGGCCTCGCCCCCGCGGCTGCGATCGGGGCGGCACAGGGGCTGCTCGTCGCCCTCGTCGTGCAGATCGTCGCCGCGTACGATCCCGCGCGCTGGTGGGGCTTCGCGGGTGTCGCCGTGCTGACCGGTGTGGCGTTCGCGGCGGTGAACCAGGCGCTCGTCGCGGTGCTCGGCGGTTTCGGACGCTGGGTCGCGGCCCTCGTCGGGGTCGCGGCGCTGGGCGCGGGGATCATCTCGACGCTCCCCGGATGGCTGGCGGGGCTCGCGGGCATCCTCCCCACCTCTCCCGCCGCGACCGCCCTGCTGGGCCGCGACGGCGTCGGATCCGCGATCGCCGCGCTCGTGGTCTGGACCGTGCTCTCGATCGCCGCGACCACGCTCGCGGTCGTGGCGCGGCGCACGACGTCCGCACGCGCCGTGCTCGCCCCCGCGTCCGCCTGATCGCGGCGTCCGCCGGTCAGGCGGACGCCGTGCGGATCCGCACCTCGCGCTCCATCCGCTTCTCGTGCCGGGCACGCCCCTTGATCGCTTCGGCCTCACGGCTCTTCGGCGGAGCGCTCGTGACAAGCTGGTCGAGCATGCGGCGGGTGGCCGCGGCGATCTCGTCGATCGCCTGCTCGAACGCCGGTGTGTTGGCTCGGGAGGGACGCGTGGATCCGCTGACCTTGCGCACGAACTGGAGCGCGGCCTCGCGGACCTCGTCGTCCGTGGTCGGCGGTTCGAAGTTGTGGAGACAGCGGATGTTGCGGCACATGCCGCCGACCCTACTCGCCGATCAGGGCCATGCCATCCCCTCCCTCCCGATCCGGACGACGCGGGCCGACGCGGCCCCGACGCTCAGCCGTGCACGAGCGCGAGAGCCACGGCCGCCGCCGCGACCGTGAGCACCGCGGCGAGCAGACCCCACAGCATGAAGCCGCCCCAGCGGATCCGCACCCCGAGTGCCGTGATGCGGTGGTGCCACAGCAGGGTCGCGAGCGAGGCCCACGGCGTGACGAGCGGTCCGAGGTTCACACCGATGAGCAGTGCCATGAGCGCGACCGGATCGCCCGACGCGATCGGTTCGAGCACGAGGTAGGCCGGCAGGTTGTTGATGCCGTTCGCGGCGAGCGCGCCGATGCCTGCGACCCTCAGCAGTTCGCCGAGCCCGTGACCGTGCGCCGATAACGGGCCCAGCAGCTCGGCGAGTCCGCGTGCATGGGCCGTCTCCACGATCACGAACAACGCCGCGGCGAGGCCGAGCGCCTGCCAGGGCACGAGGGAGAGGCGCAGCGCCTCCCTGCGGCGTGCGGCGAAGAGCACGAGCAGCACGAGGGCGGCCCCGGTCGCGGGAATCCACACCTCCGGCACGAGCGCCAGCAACGGGAGCAGCACGAGCAGCACGATCGACGACACGAGGAAGAGCGTGCGGTCCGCGGGCGCGTGACGCGGCGGCGTAGGGAACGTCGCGAAGAGCGTGCGCCGATGCGCGAGGGTGAGGATCACGACCGGCACGAGGATCCCGGCGAGCGCAGGAGCCCAGCTCAGCGCGAGGAAGGCGACCGCATTGCCGCCCATGGTCGGCGACGCGAGCAGATTCGTCAGGTTCGAGACCGGGAGCAGGAGCGAGGCGGTGTTCGCGAGCCAGACGGTCGCGAAGGCGAACGGCAGCGGAGACACGCCCACGCTCTGCGCGAGCAGCACCACGACGGGCGTCACGATCACGGCCGTGGTGTCCAGCGACAGGAAGACGGTGCTGAGCACCGCCAGCACGATCACGGCGCCCCAGAGCACGAGCACCCGTCCGCGACCCCACCGGCCGAGCTGCTGCGCGATCACGTCGAAGACGGCGGCGTCGCGCGCGAGCTCCGCCACGATCGTGATCGCCACGACGAACCCGAGTACCGGGGCGGTCCGTCCCACCAGGGCGTCCGCGTCCGTGGCGGGCAGCAGTCCCGTGGCGACGAATGCCACGGCGACCACGAGGAGCGCCCACACGAGGACGACCCCCGGACGCAGACGACCACGCGCGATGCTCACCGGCCGATCCTACGGCGACCCTGCCTCCGTCCCGCGGAGCGGAGCCGTGTCAGGACTGTTTCGCCTCCTGCGGCGGAGTGAGCTTCGCGTCCTGCGCGGGGAAGACGACCTTCTGGATGATGATGATGGCGCTCGCGGCGATGGGGATCGCGACGAGCGCGCCGAGCACACCGCCCAGCGCCCCTCCCGCCACCGCAGCGATCACGACGAGCGCGCCCGGCACGGCGACGGCCCTGCTCATGATGCGCGGGCTGATCACGTATGCCTCGATCTGCATGTAGATGAGGTAGTAGACGAACGCGATCAACGCTGTCACGGGCGACACGAACAGGCACAGCAGCGAGTTGATGATCGATCCGCTCAGCGTCCCGACCAGGGGGATGAGCGAGCCGATGAAAGCGATCAGGGCGAGCAGCGCCGGCAAGGGCGCGCCGATGATCGACAGGAAGATCAGGCTGAGGACGCCGTTGATGAGCGCGAGGCTGACCTGCCCGATCACGTAGCGGCCCACGGCGCCGGACACGTCCTCGAGCAGCTCGGTGAACCGGGGGCGCCGGTAGGCCGGCACGAACCGCGCGGCGGTGCGCTTCATCGCGCGCAGCGACGCCATGAAGTAGAGCGTGAGGATCAGCACGATCGTGAAGCCGGTGAAGCCGCCGGCGATGCCCGCTCCGACCGCCAGCAGACCGCCACCGATCTTGCCGAGGTTGCCGGGATCCTTGAAGAAGTCGGCGATCCCGTTCACGGCCTTGTTGAACGAGTCGCCGTACTGGTCCGCGAGCTGCTTGTACCAGTCGCTGCGCAGGATGTCGTCGATCGTCTTCGGCGCGATCTCGATGAGATGCGTGATCTGCTGGACGACGATGGGCACGATCGCGAACAGGATCCCCGCGACCGCCAGCACGACGACGACCACGACGATCGCCACCGCGGCGCCCCGCGGCAGCTTCTTCTCGATCCAGCGCACGATCGGGTCGAGCCCGAGAGCGAGGAACAGCGCGATCCCGATGTAGACGAGCACCGTGGACAGCTGACCGACGATCGCGCCGATGAGCAACGCCACCAGCACCCCGAGGGCTCCCACGAGGCCGAAGGTGAACGGCTGGATCCGTGTGCCGGTCGCGGCCTGTCCCGGATCGCCCGTGATGATCGTCACCTGACGTCTGCGCATGTCCCCCACCGTCCTCTGGCTCGGATGCCGGATTCCAGTATTGCCCGCCGCCGCGGGATCGGTCGGCGGGCGCGCGGACGACGGATCCGGCTCAGCTCAGGCCGGAGTAGACGTGCAGCCCCTTGAAGAACATGTTCACGATGGTGAAGTTGAAGAGCACGGCCGCGAAGCCCACGATGGACAGCCAGGCCGACCGGGATCCGCGCCACCCGCGCGTCGCGCGCGCGTGGATGTACCCGGCGTAGAGCACCCAGATGATGAACGTCCAGGTCTCCTTCGTGTCGAAGCCCCAGTACCGTCCCCACGCGTCATTGGCCCAGATCGCTCCCGCGATGAGGGTGAACGTCCAGAAGATGAAGCCGATCGTCGCGAACCGGTACGCGAGCCCCTCGAGCCGCTCGGAACCGGGCAGCGTCGCGAGGAAACGGGGACCGCCCTTGACCGCACCCGCCGCGATCCTCGCCTCTCGCCGGGCCTGCAGCAGCTGGAAGACGCTGAGCGCGAAGGCGAGCGCGAAGAAGGCGGTGCCGAGGGAGGCGACGAACACGTGGATCACGAGCCAGACGCTCTTGAGCGGGTCCGAGAGCGGCACGACCTGCACGTAGAAGCCCGTCGCCGCACCTCCGAGCAGCACGACGACGAGACCCAGGATGAACGTGCCGAGGAACTTCAGATCGAAGCGGATGTTCACCACGAGGTACACCGCGACGATGAGCAGCGTTCCCGTCATCGCGAACTCGTACATGTTCGACCACGGCACCCTGCCTGCGGCGATGCCGCGCAGGACCTCTCCGGCGAGGTGGAAGAGGAAGCCGAGCGTCGCGAGCGCGGTGCCGATGCGGGCCATCACGAAGCGGGGCGTCGACGACGCGCCCCCTGATCCCGACGACGGTGCAGGGGCCGGGGCGGCGGAAAGAGATGCGGCCGCTCCCCCGGTCTCGGTCGCCGCGCCGACCGCGACCAGCTCGCGTGCGGTCACCTCGGCGAAGCGGGTGTCCGCGGCGACCTGGGAGCGCCTGCCGAGATCGAGCGCGTAAGCGATGAACGCGAGCGCATAGATCGCGATCGCCGTCCAGATCATCAGGATCGACAGGGAGTCGAAGTTCATGGTCTCAGCCTACTTCCGCGGAATTCCGCTGTCATCGGGCTTGTCGGAGGGGTGGTCGGCGACGTCCCTCGCGGCGTCCGGCGCCTCCGCGGGGTCGGCGGCGGAGGCGTCCGGCTCCGCGACGGTGGCGGTGTCGGCACCGGTGTCGGCGTCGAGCAGACGCGCATGGCCGGCGCGCAGGTCCTCCACGGCCGCCGCGAGGGTCGGATCCTCTCCGCGGGCGAGGCCGGCGTACTCGAGGTGCACGCGCCCGTCGACGACGCTCGCCTTGACCCACAGTCGCCGACGCGGCACGAACAGCGCGAGGACGAGCCCGACCACGGCGAGCGCCGCGAAGCCGAGCACCCACTGCTCGGACGGGTCGTGATGGATCTGCAGCGACACGTAGCGCTTCACGGATGCGGAGTAGTCCTTCGCATCCTTCGGCGCGACGTTGTCGAAGGTGACGGACCCCATGCCGTTCGGCAGCTGCGCGGTGTCGCCCGGCTGCAGCTCCAGGGACTTCACCCCGGTCTTGCCTCCGGTCAGCTGGGTCATGTCGGTGGGATCGAGCACGTAGACCGACTTCGGCTGGCCGCCGTCGATGCCCAGGTCTCCCGCGTACACGTTGAGCGTGAGGAGGGGATTGATGAGGTCCGGGTAGGCCGAGGTGAACGCGCCGGTCTGCAGCGCCGCCGCGGTCGGGTAGAAGAAGCCGACCATGCCGAGCTGCTCCGGCAGTCCGTCCGGCACCTTCACCACGCCGAGGGACGTCATCGTGGAGTTGTTCTGCGGCAGGAACGGCACGGAGTCGTGGAAGACGACGGCGCCCTGCGCGTTGCGCACGGTGATGGTGGGCGCGTAGCCGTTGCCCAGCAGGTACACGCGGTCGCCGGCGATGCCCAGCGGATGGTTGACCCGGACGGACTCCTCGCGGCCCTTCTGCCCCGGCTCCGCCACGGTCACGCGGGCGTCGAAGTCGCCGGCCTGCCCCGAGGACGACTTGGTCTGGTCGAACGGCTGATAGGTGACGTCGAAACGGTCCAGCGTCATCCTGTAGGGCGGGAGCGCGTCATCCGAGACGAACCGGCCGCGGTTCATCGAGGAGTAGTCGAGCAGGGTGTTGACGAAGGTCGTGCCCTCGACGACCACCCGCTGCCCCGTGTACGCGAAGCTGCCCCCGAGGCCGACGGCGACGAGCACGCCGAGCAGGGCCAGGTGGAACAGCAGGTTGCCGGTCTCCCTCGCGTAGCCGCGCTCGGCGGAGACGGAGAAGCCGCGCGCGTCGTCGTAGCGCTCGACCCGGTACCGCAGCGCCTTCAGCTGCCGCTCCGCGATCGCGACGGACTGCTCCGCCGCGGCGCGCGGATCCCCGCCGGCGACGATCCGCGTGCTCTCCCGGTGGTCGTCGAGCCGGCTCAGCCGCGCCGGCGTCCGCGGCGGACGAGAGCGCAGCGCCTTCGCGTGGTGCTTGATCCGCGGGATCACGCATCCGACGAGCGAGAGGAAGAGCAGCAGGTAGATGGCCGAGAACCACGCCGAAAGATAGACGTCGAACAGCTGCATCCCGTCGAGGATCGGGAAGAGGTCCGGATGGTCCGTCTTCCACTGCGTGACGCCGTTCGGATCGGCCATGCGCTGCGGGAAGATCGAGCCGGGGATCGCCGCGATCGCGAGGATGAGCAGCAGCACGAGCGCCGTGCGCATCGAGGTGAGCTGACGCCAGCCCCAGCGCAGCCAGCCGACGACACCCAGCCGGGGCGACTCGATCTCGGGCCCCGCGCCGTCGACGTGGTCGCTGGGGCGCAACGGATCCGTCGAGGCCGATCCGCGGGCCTTCGCCTTCTTCACCGTCTCAGAGCGGGAGCTGGACACTGCCCATCACCGCCCCGATGCTGGACATGAGGGCCTTCCAGACCCCGGTCACCATGAGCAGGCCGAGCACGATGAGCAGCGCACCTCCGACGATGTTGACGACGCGCACGTGGCGACGCAGGAACGACACGGACCGGGTCGCCCAGCCGAATCCGAAGGCGACGAGCAGGAAGGGGATCCCCAGCCCGAGCGAATAGGCGACGCCGAGCAGCGCGGCACGACCCACGTCCCCGACGTTGACCGAGAGCGACACGATCGCGGAGAGGGTCGGCCCCATGCAGGGGCTCCAGCCGAAGCCGAGCGCGATGCCGAGCAGGGGCGCCCCGATCAGTCCCGCACGGCCGGACACGCCGATCCGCACGGTCCGCTGGGCGAAGCCGAAGAGGCCGATGAACACGAGCCCCATGAGCACGATCACCGCGCCGAGGACGCGCGTGATGAGATCGCCCCAGCGCAGCAGGAACACCCCCGCCGCACCGCCGACGACGGCGAACAGCACGAACACCAGCGTGAAGCCGAGGATGAACAGCAGCACGCCGAGCACCATCTGCCGCCGCGTCGGCGCCGGGTTCGTGCCGTCGACCGCCGGGGCGGATCCGCCGACCGCGCCGCCCACGAAGCCCAAGTAGCCGGGGACGAGCGGCAGCACGCACGGGGAGAGGAACGACAGCAGACCCGCGAGCATCGCGACGGGCAGGGCCACCCAGAGCGCGCCGGATCCGACGATGGCGTCGATGTTCACCGCGCCCCCGCCCGGTGACGTGTCACGACTTCTCCGCCAGCGCGTCGTCGATGAGCGTCGACAGGATCGAGGCGGAGTCGATCGGGCCGACGATGCGCGCCGCGACCCTGCCCTGCTTGTCGAGGACGAGCGTGGTCGGAGTCGCCTGGATCGAGGTGACCTCGGCGAACGCGAGCTTCGCCGCGCCGGTGTTCACGTCGATGATGCTCGGGTAGGTCACGCCGTACTTCTCGTTGAAGGACTGCGCGGTGCCCGCCTGGTCGTAGGTGTTGACGCCCACGAAGGAGACACCCTTGCCGTCGTACTTCTTCCAGACGGACTGCAGGTCCTCGGCCTCGACGCGGCACGGGCCGCAGGCGGCGTACCAGAAGTTCACGACGGTCACGTCGCCCGCGATCGACGCGCTCGTGAAGCTCTTGCCGTCCTCGAGCGTGCCGGCGAACGAGACGGGCCTGGAACGGTCGGCGGCCTTGATCTCGTCGACGCGGAGCCCGTCGCTGCCGATGTAGCCCTTGTTGTCGCCGTTGCGGTACTGGTCCGCCACCGGGTCGCTCGAACAGGCCGCGAGACCTGCCGCGACGAGTCCGATGCCCGCCAGGGCGGCGCCCGTGCGGACGAGACGGGCGGCGCGGGAGGCGCTGGTCCGTTCTGCGCGGCGGGGGGCGGTGCGCAGCTCGGCGGCCGGGCGCGACGAACGGGGGGACATGCTCGGAATCCTACGGAAGGTCTCTATGGGTCGGATGGGCGGACGCCGAACGCGGCGCGCGGCGTCGGCTCACACGGTCGGGGTCAGGAAGGCCCACAGCAGCGCACCCGAGAACGCGAGGGTTCCGAGCGAGGTCAGCGCGAGGGCGATCACGAGCTCGCGCGGCTCCTTGTACGTCCACACGATGAGGATCGCCGGCAGGAACGCGAGCAGGGCCAGCAGGCCGATCCACGCGACCGGGTAGAACAGGGCGAGCAGGACCAGCCCCACGAAGGGCAGCAGCGCGAACAGCGTGTAGACGATCTGGGTGGCGCGGCGGCCGATGACGACCGTGAGCGTGCGCTTGCCGACCACGCGATCCTGGTCGATGTCGCGCAGGTTGTTGGCGAGCAGCACGGCGCACGCGAACAGGCCGACCGCGACGGCCCCGATCCAGGCCTCCTGCGGCAGCGCCCCCGCCTGCACCCAGGTCGTGCCGAGCGTGGCGACGAGACCGAAGAAGACGAACACGAACACCTCGCCGAGGGCGTTGTAGCCGTAGGGGCGCTTGCCTCCCGTGTAGAACCACGCCGCGACGATGCACACGGCGCCCACCGCGATCAGCCACCACTGCTGGGTGCGGATCACGATGCCGAGCCCGGCGATCGCCGCGAGCGCGAAGAACGCGAGCCCGGTGAACAGCACGCTCCGGGCCGAGACGCGCCCGGACGCGGTGAGGCGCGCCGGGCCGACGCGGCGCGCATCCGTCCCGCGGACGCCGTCGCTGTAGTCGTTGGTGAAGTTCACGCCGATCTGCAGGCAGACCGCGACGGCGAGGCAGGCGAGCGCGATCATCCCGTGGAAGCGCGGATCCACCAGATGCGCGGCACCGGTGCCGACGAGCACCGGGGCGATCGCGAGCGGCAGCGTACGGGGCCGCGCCGCCCCGATCCAGTCGCCGACCGTGACCGGCCTCTGCGCGACGGCCGGCTTCTTCGCGGGGTTCCCGGAGCGGGCGTGCGTCACCGGACGCGAGGCCGAGGTCCCGGGATTCTTGCTTTTCGCCACGCCCGAATCCTAACGGCGGCGGCTGTGCCGGCTGCGCGCGGGGTCCCGGCGCACGGACTCATCGAGCCCGCGCCCCGGCGATCGCGGACTGCAGGTCGTCCGCGAGGGCGCGCAGCTCGGCGTCGTCGAGCGTGTGGGCGGTGAGACGGATCTGCGGAGAGGCCTCGTCTGCCTCCAGCAGGAACCCTCCGCCGGTGCGCACGAGCCACCCGCGCCGCATCATCGCGAGCGAGACCGCGCGGGCATCGACGCCGCACTCCACCCAGACGTTCAGACCGTCGTCGCCGCGCACCGTCATGCCGCGTTCGCGCAGCAACGTGCGCAGGGCGTCGCCGCGCTCCGCGTAGTGCTCCCCCGCGCGTTCCAGCGCGCTCGGGGTGTCCGGGTGGTCGAGCATGCCGACCGCGACCCGTTGCAGGATCCGGCTCACCCAGGTCTTGCCGGGCGAGAGCCGGGTGCGCAACTGCGCGGCGGTGTCCGGATCGCTCGCGAGCAGCGCGAGACGCAGATCCGGTCCGAGGAACTTCGACATGGAGCGGACGAGCGCCCAGCGCGGATGCCCGTCCGGGACGACCGTGTGATACGGGCGTCGCGAGAGCAGCGAGTAGTGGTCGTCCTCGACGATGAGCACGTGCGGTGCCTCGGCGAAGACCGCGCGGAGCTCCTCCGCCCGCGCGGCGCTCAGGCTGATCCCCGTCGGATTGTGGGCGCGCGGAGTGCAGACGATCGTGCGCGCACCCGCGGCGATCGCCGCGCGCACCCCGTCCGGCGTCATGCCCTCGTCGTCCAGCGGGATGCCGATCGGCCGATAGCCGCCCAGCCGCACCACGTTGATGCTGGAGAGGAAGCAGGGATCCTCCAGGCCGACGGCATCACCGTGGGCGAGCGAGGCGAGGAGCAGACGTTCGAGCGCGTCGACCGCGCCAGAGGTCACGCTCAGCTCGAACGGACGGTCCTGCGCCGCGGCGAGCCAGGCGGTGGCCCAGGTGCGCAGTCCCTCATCGATGAGCGCGTCGCCGTAGAGCGCCGGCGTGCGCAGGTCGACCTCGGCGAGCACCGGCAGGGGCAGGAGATCCGGATCCGGGTTTCCGCTCCCGAGATCGCGCAGCACCGTCTCGGCGGCGAAGCCCTCCTCCTCCGTGCGGAGCGGTTCGGCGACGACGGTTCCGCCCCGGCCACGACTGGCGGCGGCGCCCACGCGGGCGAGCGCCCGGTAGGCGGCGGCGACCGTGTTGCGGTTGACGCCGAGCTCGTCGGCCAGACCGCGCACCGTCGGCAGGCTCTGCCCGGGTGCGAGCGCGCCCGCGTCGATGAGACCGCGGATGGAGTCGGCGATCTCCTGCGCCGTGCTGCCCTGGATCGCGGTATCCGTCACGGCACTCAGCCTAGGCGCAGCCACGCCGCGCTCTCCCCGATCGTCCCGTCCGTTCTCAGGACGGCTCTGCGGCTCGGCCGGTCCTGTCCTTCGGAGTCGCGGTGGCCACGAGCTCAGGCTGAGAACGGACGGATCGAGGGCGCGCTATCCGGCGGCGGGTACCACGGGCCGGTGCTCGTAGAACGTCTGCAGGACGACGGTCGTGCGGGTGCTGACGTTGGCCGCGAGACGGATGTCGCGCACCAGCTGTTCGAGCGCGCGGGGCGACGGCACGCGGACGAAGAGCATGTAGGCGGCATCGCCGGCGATCGAATGGCAGGCCTCGATCGCCTCGAGGTGCTCGAGCAGGTCAGGAGAGTTGTCCGGCTGGGCGGGATCCAGCGGCGTGATCTCGATGAACGCGGCCATCGGCCGACCCACGGCCTCGGCATCGACGACGGCGCGGTAGCCCGTGATCACGCCGCGGGATTCCAGGCGTTTCAGGCGTGCTTGCACGGCGGAGACGGAGAGCCCGGCCGCCTCGGAGAGGTGGGCGAGGGTCGCGCGTCCGTCACGGGACAGGGCACCGAGGATGGCGAGGTCGACAGGATCGTCCATGCATGGAAGAATACCGGAGTCAGAACATCTATGCAGGAATTTTTCCTGCCTTCACACGATCGGAGGTCACGATGTCCTTCTCCACCCTGCACGACAACTCCACCCTCATCGGCGAGCCCGAGGTCGTCGAGGACGCCACGACCGCCGAGAACAGCGCCGCCTGGCGCACGCTCAAGGATGCCGCGATCGCCCTGCGTCCCCTCCAGATCAAGGACGGATCCGTTCCGAACGCGCAGGATCACGAGGCGGCCCGTGCGCACGTCGCGGCGATCACCGCGGGGATCCGCGCCCTCGCCCCCGCCTTCCCGCACGACGCGGCCTACCTCGACGCCTCTGTGAAGGACTTCCAGCGCTGGGCCGACGAGGGCTTCGGCGTGCCGGACTTCCTCGACTCGCTGCTCGCCTTCCAGCCGCAGCAGCATCGGATCGACGGGATCCGCCACCTCGTCGTGTTCCCGATGTACACGCAGAACGGATCGAGCGACCGGCTCGTCGAGGCGCTCATCGTGGAGACCATCTGGCCCGAGTTCATCGCCGACCTGGAGGCCGGCGACTACGGCAACAAGCTCTTCGTCTCGCTGCGGCTCATCGACTTCACCCCCGGCTACGACACGAACTCCGCCGTGCTCTTCCCGGAGACGGTCGCGATGCGCGAGATCCCCTCGTTCACCTGGGGCGCGATCTTCCAGGACCGCGAGGCCGCCCGCTACCGCCGGGTCGTCCGCGCGGCGAGCGAGATCACGAACCTGGAGCTGCCCGAGCGGGCCGCGGCGATGCTCGACGATCAGGAGCTCGCCGAGAAGACGTTCGTGATGTGGGACATCATCCACGACCGCACCCACATGCGCGGCGACCTTCCGTTCGATCCGTTCATGATCAAGCAGCGCATGCCGTTCTTCCTCTACTCGCTCGAGGAGATGCGCTGCGACATGACCGCGTTCCGCGAGTCGGTCAAGATCGAGCGCGGCCTCGCCGCGCGCATCGCCGCCGGCGAGCAGCTCACCGCGACGGAGCAGGAGATGCACGACTACGCGCACCTCGTGCAGTACGCCGTGATCTTCGACCGCATCTTCCGCTTCGCGATCACCGGCACCCGCACGCGCAACTACGACGCGGTCGGTGGCCAGCTCCTGTTCGCCTGGCTGCACCAGCGCGGCGTGCTGCACTGGACCGACACCGCCCTCGCCTTCGACTGGGGCAACGTGCCGGACGCCGTGGTCGCCCTCGGCGACGCGATCGACGACCTGTACTGGCACTCGATCGATCGTCCGAAGATCGCGCACTGGCTCGCCGCCTACGAGCTCGTCCGCGGCACGCTCACCCCGCACCCCGCGTCGCAGTGGGCCCGCGGTCTGAGCGACGAGATCCTCGCCGGCGCCCCCAAGGGCTACACCGACGCGGTGATGGACGACGAGTTCCCGCTGTCCATGTTCTTCGAGACGCTGGACAAGAAGATGAAGCCGGTGATCGAGTCGACCGTCGGGATCCGCGGCACCGACGACTGATCCAAGGCGAGACCGGCCGATGCGGGTCGTCGGGCGGGCGGCCGCCGTTCGCCCGACGACCCGCGAATCTCCCGAGCCCTGAGAGGCGGAAGCCATGACCGTTGCAGGACGCACCGTGATGCTGGCCGGCGCGACGAGTCCGTCCGGGCTCGCGATCGCCCGCGCCCTCGTCGCCGCCGACGCCCGCGTGATCGCGGTCGGGCGCGACCAGGACCGCCTCGACGCCCTCGCCGACGCGCTCGGCGCGGAGCGCGCGGGGTCCGTGCGCGTCGAACGCTGCTCGCTCACGGACGAGGGGGCGGTCACGGCGCTCGCCGGACGGCTCGCCGCCGACGGGGAGCACCTGGATGGACTGGTCCCGCTCGTGGGGGGTTGGCGCGGCGGGGGTGGACTCGCCGGACAGAGCGAGGACGACTACCGCGCGCTGGAGAGCTCGTTCACGGCGATCCGACTCACGAGCCGGGCGTTCGAGGCCGATCTGCGCGCGTCGGCAGCAGGGCGCTTCGCGATCCTCTCCTCGACGGCGGTGGCGCGTCCGCTCGCCGGAGGGGCGAACTACGCCGCGGTCAAGGCCGCGAGCGAGGCATGGACCCGCGCCGTGGCACAGGGCTTCGCGAAGGCGGCGAGGGAGGCCGACGAGCCTCTGCGCGCGGCGGCGACGGTGCTGCGCGTGAAGGCGCTGGACAGCGTGATCGATCGCGTCGCCACGACGATCGTCGGACTGTGGGACGCCGACGCCGTCGCGGTGAACGACCGGATCCTCGACGTCGACTGACGACGGCTGAGGACACCCCTCACGCCGTGCCGCCCTGGAGTCAGGGCGTGCGCCTGCTGCGCCCCGCGACCGCCTGGATCGGCCCCGACAGCACGAGCAGGAACAGCGCCGCGTAGCCGATCCTGGGCAGGGTGACCGACACGATCAGCGCGATGGCGAAGAGCACCGCCGTCACCACCTCCGCCGTGATCCCTCGGCGCAGCGCCGCCGGGTCGATGCCGTGCAGCCCCGGATGCCTCCGCAGGTACAGCCGCGTCGCCAGCATGAGCAGGGACGACAGCAGCAGCGAGCCGATGTAGACGAACTTCTGCGCGTCGTCGGTGGACATCGCCCCGAGCATCGCCGTGCTGACGGGCAGCCACACGATCGTGAACATCCAGCCCACCTGCAACCACACGAGCGGAGTGCTCACCCTCTCGACGCGGTCGAAGACGCGGTGATGGTTGATCCAGAGCAGCGCGATGATGACGAAGCTCAGCGCGAAGCTCCACAGCGGTCCCTGCTCCTCCTGCAGGTACTGCAGCGTGCTCTTCCCCTCCCGCGCGAGCTCGGAGACGTTCTCCAGCAGCGGGAGGATCAGCAGGGTCATGGCGATCGCCACGACCGCGTCGACGAAGGCCTTCAGCCGCTCGGCGGACAGCAGCGGATGGCGCGCATCGGGCGGCGATGCCGCGTCGTCCAGGGGGGACTGGCTCATTCCCGCATGCTCCCGTACCGATCGTGGGGCGGTCAAGCCGCCGCACCGGGACCACGGAGCACCGCAGTCAGAGCTCGCGGCGCATGACCACTCGGCGGACCGTGGGCCGCGCGACCTCGAAGAACCCCGCCGCGAGGAACGCCCCGGGAGATCCGACGTTCATCTCGCCCCAGGGGACGTTTGCACCGTCGGCGCGCAGGGGATAGCCCTCGACCACACGCGCGCCCGAGCGGCGGGCGTGCTCGACGCCCGCCTCGACCATCGGGTAGGTGAGACCCCGTCCGCGAAACCCCGGTCGCACGATCAGGCAGGCGATCGCCCAGACGCCCTCGTCGTCCGGGTCCTCGTCGCGCCCCTTCCACGGGACGGGAGAGCCGCGAAGCCGGGCGTAGACGCGGCGCTGATCAACGGCGCACCACGCCACCGGCTCGCCGTCGAGGAAGCCGAGCAGGCCTGTCGTGCCGAGGGCGGACGGATCTCCGCAGTGCGTCTCGCCGCGCAGCAGCGCCGCGCGCTCCCCCTCGGACATCGGCCACCAGTCGCGGTCGCCGAGGCGCTGCCGCTCGCACTGGCATCTCCGCGCCGAACCGGTGAGAACGGTCTGCAGATCGTCCCACGCCGCCCGGTTCGCCGGGACGACGCAGAACCCCTCCCGATCGCCGTCGCCCATGTCACGGGAGCATAAGACCCGGAGGACCACCTCCGGAAGAGGGCGCGAAGCACGGTTCAGAGGCCCGCAGCCCGTAGGCTTGTGCGGTGAGCGTTCTGCATGATCCGGCCGTCCGCGGCTTCGCATCTGACAACTACTCCGGCATCCACCCCGAGGTGCTCGCGGCGATCGCGGCGGCCAACGACGGCCATCAGATCGCGTACGGCGAGGACGCGTATACCGCTCGCCTGCAGGAGGTCTTCCGTCGCCACTTCGGCGAGGACGTCGAGGCCTTCCCCGTCTTCAACGGCACGGGCGCCAACGTGACCGGACTCCAGGCCATGCTGCCGCGCTGGGGCGCCGTGATCGCGGCCTCGACCGCGCACATCAACGTCGACGAAGGCGGTGCGCCGGAGCGGATCGGCGGGTTCAAGATCCTCTCCGTCCCCACCGACGACGGCAAGCTCACGCCCGAGCTCGTCGACCGCGAGGCCTGGGGATGGGGTGACGAGCACCGCGCCCAGCCGCTCGTGGTCTCGATCACGCAGACCACCGAGGTCGGCACGCTCTACACGGTCGACGAGATCCGCGCGCTCGCGGATCACGCGCACGAGCGCGGCATGAAGCTGCATCTCGACGGCGCACGGCTCTCCAACGCCGCGGCCGCGCTCGACTTGCCGCTGCGGGCCTTCACCCGCGACGCCGGCGTGGACGTGCTGAGCTTCGGCGGCACCAAGAACGGCGCGATGCTGGGCGAGGCGATCGTCGTGCTCACGCCCGGTGCGGCCGACGGACTGTCTTACTCGCGCAAGTTCAACATGCAGCTCGCCTCGAAGATGCGGTTCGTCTCGGCGCAGCTCATCGCGCTGCTCAAGGACGACCTCTACCTCCGCAACGCGCGGCAGTCGAACGCGATGGCGCGCCGGCTCCGCCGCTCGCTTGAAGCGGGCATCGCCGACGGATCCATCCGCGGCGTCGCCTTCACCCAGCCCACCCAGTCGAACGGCGTGTTCGCCACGCTTCCGGAGGGCGTGGCCGACCGGCTGCGCGAGACCTTCCGGTTCTACGACTGGGACGCCGCGCGCAACGAGGTGCGGCTGATGTGCAGCTTCGACACCACCGAGGCCGACATCGACGCGCTCGTCGCGCTCATGGCCCAGGAGACGAGCCGCTAGGTCCGCCCAGCGCAGCAGTCCGAGGGCCCGGCGCAGCAGTCCGAGGGGTCAGCGCAGCAGTCCGAGGTGCGCGAGCGCCTGCCGGATCAACGTGCCGCGGCCGCCCTCCATCTCAGCGGCGAGCGCGTCGCTCGCCGCTTCCTCCGGGCTGAACCAGGTCACCTCGAGCGCATCCTGCCGCGGCTCGCAGGTGCCGGTGACGGGCACGACGAAGGCGAGCGACACCGAGTGCTGACGGTCGTCGTGATAGGCGCTGACCCCGGGCAGCGGGAAGTACTCGGCCACGGTGAACGGCGCCGGGGACGGCGGCATCATCGGGAAGGCCATCGGCCCCAGATCGTTCTCCAGGTGCCGGAAGAGCGCGTCGCGCACGGTCTCGCCGTAGCGCACACGCCCGGAGACGATCGTGCGGGTGATCTCCCCGAGCGGCGTCGCGCGGAGCAGGATCCCGATATCCGTGACCTGTCCCGATCCGTCTGTGCGGACGGGGACCGCCTCGACGTACAACATCGGCAGGCGGCGTCGCGCCTGCGCGAGCTCGACATCGGTCAGCCAGCCGGGGTTGGCCCCTCCGGAGGCGCCGAGACCGTCCAGACCGTCGCCGAGACCGCCGGGGAGCTCGTCGCCGGAGTCGGCCGGATCGGGGTCGGGTGTGCGTACCGCCATTGTCCTTTTCTACCAGCCGCACTTCGGGATCGGGCACGCGGCCCGGTCAGAGCGGCCGTGTCGGGGCGCTGGGGCAGGATGGACGCATGGCGGAGAGCGTAGAGATCGACGACGGCGCCGTGCGCGCCTCCGGACGGGGCGAGGGACGACCTCTGCTCGTGCTGCTGCACGGGTACGGCTCCGATGAGAAGGATCTGTTCGCGCTCGTCCCGTTCCTCCCGGACGGGATCGCGATCGCCTCGCTGCCGGCACCGCTGGATGCCCCGTGGCCGATGCCGGGGCGGTCCTGGTACCCCATCGACGAGCTCGAGCGCCGGGATCCCGCGACCGTCACCGCGGCGGCCGACGCCGTCCTCCGCTGGCTCGACGCGCACGCGGGGGACGCGCCCTCGATCGCGCTGCTCGGCTTCTCCCAAGGCGCCTCCGTCGCCCTGCAGACGATGCGTCGTGAGCCGGACCGGATCGCGGCTGCCGTCGTGCTGAGCGGCTACGCGGCACCGGGTGCGATCGACGGCGACGCCGCGCTGCGCGATCGACGCCCTCCAGTCTTCTGGGGCCGCGGCACGAACGACGACGTGATCCCCGCCGCGCTCGTCGCGCACACCGCCCAGTGGCTGCCCGATCACGCCCAGCTCACCGGACGCGTCTATCCGGGCCTCACGCACAGCGTCTCGGAGGAGGAGCTGGGCGATGTCCGGCGCTTCCTGGAACGCTGGCGGGACGACGCACTCGCCGGGCGCGCCGCCGACAGCGAAGATCAGCCCGGGATCACCGGATCCTGACCCGGATCCCCGTGGTCCGGGTCGGCTCGATCCACCTTCCCTGGGGCCGGTTCCGCAGCGTTCTCCGGTCCGCGGTCGACGCGGGAAGCGTCGTCGTCGGAAGCGCGACGACGCGCGTCCTCCCGGTCTCGCCGCGCTCCCGCCACGGTGAACAGCACCATGACCGCGGAACCGATCACGAGACCCGCCGCGATCCCGGCGCCGGCGTTGCCGAGTCCCGCCGCGAGGGCGACTCCGGCCGCCATGCCGACGGCCAGCCCGACGCCGAGCCCTGCGCGCCGTACGGTCTCCCCCGACGTCCGCGGTCGCTCGTCCATCCCTCCAGGCTAGATCCCGGAAGGGACGGTGACGTGTCAGGATGCGCGTGCGGCATGTTCCGACACGCCCGGGTTGCGTGTCTCCTCGTGGCGCGGGTATCGTCGTGCGGGTCCTGTCCGCCGTGTAAGGAAGTCCCTTGATCTGAGTCGTCGTCTCCGCGTTCCATCCACGCGCTGAACCGACGCTCCTTCCTGCCCGCAGGCACCTCGATCGCCTCCCGCGACGTCCTCGTCGCGACGTCCCCGATCGGAGCCGGGATCAGCGCACCCGAGATCACCGGGAGTCCGCTCATGTCATCATCCCTTCCTTCCTCCGCCGTCGTGCTCGACCGCGTCCGCTTCGTCTGGCCCGACGGCTCTGTCGCCCTCGACGACGTCTCCGGAGCCTTCGGCGAGGGTCGCACCGGCCTCGTCGGCCGCAACGGGTCCGGAAAGTCGACGCTCCTCCGCCTCATCGCGGGCGAGCTGCGGCCGACGTCGGGGCGGCTCGCGACGAACGGAGAGGTGTCCACGCTGCCGCAGCGCCTCACCCTCGACACCGGGGCCCGGGTCGCGGAGCTGCTGGGCGTGGACCGGGCCCTCGACGCCGTGCGCGCGATCGCCGCGGGCGACGTGCGCCAGGCGCGTTTCGACGATGTCGGCGACGACTGGGACGTCGAGGCGCGCGCCGAGGCCGCCCTCGCAGAGGCGGGGCTCGCCGGGTCGTACCTCGACCGCACCGTCGGCGAGCTCTCGGGCGGCGAAGCCGTGCTCGTCGCGATCGCAGGGATCCGGGCCCGCCGTGCGCCGATCACCCTCCTCGACGAGCCGACGAACAACCTCGACCGCGACGCGCGTGCGCGCCTCGGCGAGATGGTGCGCTCGTGGAAGGGCACGCTGATCGTGGTCAGCCACGACACGGCGCTGCTCGAGCTCATGGACGAGACGGCCGAGCTCTACGACGGGGATCTGAGCGTATTCGGCGGCCCGTACTCGCAGTGGCGCGCCTGGCTGGACGCCGAGCAGGACGCGGCGCGGCAGGCCGAGCGCGACGCCAAGCAGGCCGTCCGCCGGGAGAAGCGGCAGCGGATCGAGGCGCACACCAAGCTCGCCCACCGCGAGCGCACCGCGAACAAGGCGGAGCGCGAGAAGCGCGTGCCGAAGATCGTGGCGCACGGACGTCGGATGGCCGCAGAGGTGTCGGCCGGACGGCTCCGCGTCGAGGTCGCGGAGAAGGAGGGGGCGGCTCGAGCGGCGCTCGACGATGCGGGCCGACGGGTGCGCAGCGAAGCGAGCATGAACGTCGAGCTGCCGGATCCCGGCGTCTCCGCGTCGCGCCGCATCGCCACGATCGGCGACGCGGAGCGCTCCTGGACGATCCAGGGTTCCGAACGGGTCGCGCTCATCGGCCGCAACGGCGTCGGCAAGACGACGCTGCTCCGGCGTCTGGTCGCCGAGTCCGACGCCGAAGCCGTGGTCGGAGCCGGGGTCGAACACAACGCAGGAGAACCCGCCGTGGCCGGGGCCGGATCGCCGTGCGTCACGCACGACGTCCTGCGTTGTGTCGCGCACACCGATCGCATCGGCTACCTGCCCCAACGCATCGACGGTCTCGACGAGTCCGCGACCGTCGTTCAGGCCGTCGGTGCGCGGGCGCCGGGGCTCCCCGAGAAGGAGCTGCGCAATCGACTCGCGCGTTTTCTCCTCCGCGGGGCGACGGCGGATCGGCGGATCGCGTCGCTCTCCGGCGGGGAGCGCTTCCGGGTCGCGCTGGCCGCGCTGCTGCTCGCGGACCCCGCCCCGCACCTCGTCGTGCTCGACGAGCCGACGAACAACCTCGACCTGGACACGGTGGACCATCTCGTGCAGGCACTGCGCGCCTACCGCGGAGCCGTGCTGATCGTGAGCCACGACGACGCGTTTCTGCGGCGGCTGGAACCGGATCTCGTGCTCGAGCTCGGCGCCGACCGTGCCCTCGCCGAGGTGACGCTCGGAACCTGACCCTCGCCGCTCCCCGCGCGTCGGGAATGCGATCGCGGGTGCGCGCTGTTGCGCACATCATGACGACGATAGGGATCATCGGAGCAGGACACATCGGCAGCGCTCTGGCGGAGGCCTTCGCGGGCCTCGGCTACGACGTCGTGATCGCGAACTCACGGGGCCCCGAGACGCTCAGCGCGCTCACCGGCCGACTCGGCCCGCGCGTGACCGCGTCCACCGCGGCCGGAGCGGCCGAGGCCGCCGACGTCGCCGTGGTCACCGTTCCGCTGAAGGCGGTGGAGGACATCCCCGTGGATCCGCTCGCCGGGAAGATCGTGCTCGACACGAACAACTACTACTTCGAGCGCGACGGCCGCATCGGGTCCCTCGACCGCGGCGAGACCACCACGTCGCAACTCCTGCAGGAGCACCTGCCCTCCTCGAAGGTCGTGAAGGCGTTCAACCACATCGCGGCCGGGGAGATCCTGACGACCGGCTCCCCGGCGGGGACGTCCGATCGTCGCGCGCTCGGCACGTCCAGCGATGACGAGGACGCGATCGCGTTCGTGACCGATGTGTACGATCGGCTCGGATTCGACACGGTGAGCGCGGGTCCGCTGAGCGAATCGTGGCGCCTCGAGCGGGATCGTCCCGCCTACGTCACGCGGCAGAACGCGGAGGAGCTGCGGGCCAACCTCGCCGCGGCGAACCGCCTGCCGTGACGAAGGCGGGCGGCCCCAGGCGCCGCTCAGGACGCGGCGGCAGGATGAGGGCATGAGCACCCTCGTCCGGCCCCGCAAGGGGCGCGTCATCGCCGGAGTCTGCGCCGCCCTCGCCAATCGTTTCGGCTGGCCCGTGTTCCTCATGCGTCTGCTCGCCGTCGTGCTGATGGTGTTCGCAGGCCTGCCGCTGTGGGTCTACATCGTGCTGTGGATCCTCATCCCGAAGGAGAAGTGAGCGGGCACGGACGGGTGCTCCCGCAGTTCACGCGCGCCGAGACCGCATCGCCCTGGTGTGGGCGAGCGCGGGATCCGCGGCGTGCCGCGCGTAGTCCTCGGATTCTCGCGCCACGAGCGTGACCCGTCCCTCGGCGTCGCTCAGCACTCCCCAGCCATACCTCTTTCCCAGTGGCGATGCGCGCAGGCAGGCCTGTCCGCGAGCGAAGAAGGCCTCACGTGCTGAGGAGTCCTCGGGGTCGATGCCATGTCGCAGCGCCCAGGTGGCGAAAATCACGTCGAGCCGATTCCGCCCCTGGCGGATCCTGCCCCGATGTCGGTGGCGGCAGGGATGATGGAGTCATGCCCGTGACCGCCTCGGCACCCGGTGCTGCGACGGATCCGGCGCAGCACGTGCTCGACCGCTTCACCCCCGCGACCCAGGACTGGTTCCGCGGGGCGTTCGCCGAGCCCACGGCGGCGCAGGCGGGGGCATGGGAGGCCATCTCCGCGGGGCGCCATGCGCTCGTGGTCGCTCCGACCGGGTCAGGCAAGACGCTGTCCGCGTTCCTCTGGGCCATCGACCGGGTGTTCCGCGAGCGGACCGAGGAGGGGGCGACGGCCGAGGACGCCGAAACGCCGCCCGCGTCCGCCTCGAAGGGCGGGCGCCGCAGGAAGGGCAAGGACAAGGCGGACGACCGCCCGGGCCGCACCCGCATCCTCTACATCTCCCCGCTCAAGGCCCTGGGCGTCGACGTCGAGCGCAACCTGCGCTCTCCGCTCATCGGCATCGGCCAGTCCGCGCGCCGACTCGGAGTGCCCGCCCCGGCGGTGACCGTCGGCGTCCGCTCGGGAGACACGACCTCCTCCGACCGCCGCAAGCTCGTCGCCGATCCGCCCGACATCCTCATCACGACGCCGGAATCGCTCTACCTCATGCTCACGAGCCGCGCCGGCGAGACACTGCGCGACGTGCACACGGTCATCATCGACGAGGTGCACGCGGTCGCGGCGACCAAGCGCGGCGCCCATCTCGCGGTGAGCCTCGAACGGCTCGACGAGCTCCGTCGCGCGGCAGGGCACGAGACCCCGGTGCAGCGGATCGGGCTGTCGGCGACGGTGCGTCCGATCGACGAGGTCGCGCGCTTCCTCGGCGGTGCGCAGCCGGTCGAGATCGTCGCGCCGCCGGCGTCCAAGACGTTCGACCTGCAGGTCGTGGTGCCCATCGAGGACATGCTGAATCCCCCTCCTCCGCCCGGCACCGACGAGACGCCGCGGCCCCCCGGCGCGGAGCGGGTCGAGGAGGGCGGTGCGGACGCCTTCGGCGAGAGCACCGAGATGACCGGATCTGTCTGGCCGCACGTCGAAGAGGCGATCGTCGACAAGATCCTGCAGAACCGCTCGACGATCGTGTTCGCCAACTCCCGCCGTCTCGCCGAGCGGCTGACGGGGCGGCTGAACGAGATCTACAGCGAGCGGATCGGGCTGGATCTGCCGTCAGCGATGATGCCCGCCGCGATGATGGCGCAGGCGGGGTCGACGGCCGGCGCGGATCCGGTGCTCGCCAAGGCGCACCACGGCTCCGTGTCGAAGGAGCAGCGGGCGATCGTCGAGGAGGAGCTGAAGTCGGGCGTGCTGCGCTGCGTCGTCGCGACGAGCAGCCTCGAGCTCGGCATCGACATGGGCGCGGTCGACCTGGTGATCCAGGTGGAGGCCCCTCCGTCCGCCGCGTCCGGCCTGCAGCGGGTGGGTCGCGCGGGCCATCAGGTCGGCGAGATCAGCCGCGCATCCCTCTTCCCCAAGCACCGCGGCGATGTGCTGCACACCGCGATCGTCACCGAGCGCATGCTCGCCGGGCAGATCGAGGCGATCGCCGTGCCGCGCAACCCGCTCGACATCCTCGCGCAGCAGACCGTGGCCGCGTGCGCCCTCGACCCGATCGACGTCGAGACGTGGTTCGACACGGTGCGCCGCAGCGCCCCCTTCGCCGCTCTCCCCCGTTCGGCATATGAGGCGACCCTCGACCTCCTGGCCGGGCGCTTCCCCTCGGACGAGTTCGCCGAGCTGCGTCCGCGCCTCGTCTGGGACCGCGATGCGGGCACGCTCACCGGACGCCCCGGGGCGCAGCGGATCGCCGTCACGAGCGGGGGCACGATCCCGGATCGCGGACTCTTCGGGGTCTTCGTCGCGGGGGAGTCGACCGGGGCACGGGTCGGCGAGCTCGACGAGGAGATGGTGTACGAGTCGCGCGTCGGCGACGTGTTCACCCTCGGCACGACGAGCTGGCGGATCGCCGAGATCACGCACGACCGCGTCAACGTCATCCCCGCCTATGGCCAGCCGGGCAAGGTGCCGTTCTGGCACGGCGACGGCCTCGGCCGCCCCTTCGAGCTCGGCGAGGCGCTCGGCGCCTTCAACCGGGAGGTGGAGGGCGCGACGCCGGAGAAGGCACGCGAGCGTCTCACCGCGGCCGGCCTCGACGAGCGCGCGCAGGTCAACCTGCTCGCCCACCTCACCGAGCAGAGGGAGTCGACCGGCACGCTGCCGACCGATCGCTCCCTCACCGTCGAGCGCGGCCGCGACGAGATCGGCGACTGGCGGGTCATCCTGCACTCCCCCTACGGCCAGACGGTGCACGCGCCGTGGGCGCTGGCCGTGAACGCACGGATCCGCGAGCGCCTCGGCGTCGAGGGCTCCGCGGTCGCGAGCGACGACGGCATCATCGTGCGCATCCCCGACGCCGACACCGAACCGCCCGGCGCCGAGCTGTTCGTGTTCGAGCCCGACGAGCTGGAGCGCATCGTCACCGAGGAGGTCGGCGGATCCGCGCTCTTCGCCTCGCGATTCCGCGAGTGCGCGGCCCGTGCGCTGCTCATGCCGCGCACGAATCCGAACCGGCGCACGCCCCTCTGGCAGCAGCGGCAGCGCTCGGCCCAGCTGCTCGAGGTGGCCCGCAAGCACCCGACGTTCCCGATCATCCTCGAAGCTCTGCGCGAGGTGCTGCAAGACGTCTACGATCTCCCGTCGCTGCGACGTCTCGCGACCGGCATCGCCGAGCGACGGATCCGGCTCGTCGAGGTGCAGACCGCTCAGCCGTCGCCGTTCGCCCGCGATCTGCTGTTCGGCTACGTCGGTGCGTTCATGTACGAGGGCGACTCCCCGCTCGCCGAACGTCGCGCCGCCGCGCTCTCGGTGGACCCCGCTCTGCTGGGCGAGCTGCTGGGTACGGTCGAGCTGCGAGAGCTGCTCGACCCCGACGTCATCGCGCAGTTCGAGCGCGAGGCGCAGCGGCTCGATCCGTCCCGTCGTGCTCGCGGCGTGGAAGGGGTCGCGGACCTGCTCCGGATCCTCGGACCGCTCGACGCCGAGGAGGTCGCCGCCCGGCTCGATCCCGCCGCGAGCACAGACCCCGCCCCGAGCACCGATCCCGCCCCGAGCGCAGCACCCGCCGATGGCATGGACGACGGCGACGCCGCGGAGGGGACGGCGACGGTCTCCGAGGCCGCCGATCACCTGCGCGCGCTCGTGAAGGCGCGCCGCGCGATCGAGGTCACGATCGGCGGGGTGCGGCGCACGGCCGCGATCGAGGACGCCGGACGTCTGCGCGACGCGCTCGGGGTGCCGCTCCCGGTCGGGATCCCCGTCGCCTTCCTCGAACCCCTCGCGGACCCGCTGGGAGACCTCGTCGCCCGGCACGCCCGCACGCACGGCCCGTTCCTCGGATCCGCCGTCGCCGAGCGCTTCGGACTGGGCCCTGCGATCGTGCGCCAGACGCTGCAGCGGCTCGAGGCCGACGGGCGGCTGACCAGCGGCTACTTCCTGCCGGATCCGCCCGCAGGCGCATCCGGAGCCGGTCGCGCATCGGCCACCTCCGCCGGCCCGGACGAGACGGAGTGGTGCGACGCCGAGGTCCTCCGACGGCTGCGGATGCGGTCGCTCGCGGCGATCCGCGGCAGCGTCGAGCCCGTTCCGCCGGCCGCCTTCGCGCGCTTCCTGCCCGAGTGGCAGCACCTCGGACGCCCTCTCGAGGGCGTCGACGGCGTCGCGACGGTGATCGAACAGCTCGCGGGCGTGCCGATCCCCGCGAGCGCGTGGGAGTCGCTGATCCTTCCCCAGCGCGTGCGCGACTACCGCCCTGCGATGCTGGACGAGCTGACCAGCTCCGGCGAGGTCGTCTGGGCCGGTCACGGCGCGCTGCCCGGCCGCGACGGCTGGGTCTCCCTGCACCCCGCCGATCTCGCGCCGTTCACCGCGCCGTTCGCGGAAGAGCTGCCGGAGGAGGGCTCTCTCGAGGCGCAACTGCGGGCGGCACTGGGGTCCGGCGGGGCCTATTTCGCGTCACAGCTCAAGGAGGCGACCGGCGCCGAGAACGAGGCTTCGGTCGTCGAGGCACTCTGGAACCTCGCCTGGGCCGGGCTCGTCACCAACGACACCTTCACGCCCATCCGCGCCCTGATCAGCGGGGGCAACCAGGCGCACAAGGTCACCCGGAGGGCTCCCCGCACCCGCACGTTCCGAGGCATGAGCCTCGCCCGCCCCTCCTCGGCGCCGCGCCCCCTGAGCGTCGGCGGGCGCTGGTCGCTGCTCCCGGAGGTCGAGACGGACCCCGCCCGGCGCGCGACCGTCGCCGCAGGGCTCCTGCTGGACCGTTACGGCGTCGTCACGCGCGGATCCGTGCAGGCCGAGGGTCTGCCGGGCGGTTTCGCGCAGGCCTATCGCGTGCTCGCCGGGTTCGAGCAGGCGGGGCACTGCCGACGCGGCTACGTGATCGAGCATCTCGGCGCGGCGCAGTTCGCGGCCTCCGCGACGATCGACCGGCTCCGCACGTTCGCCGGTCTCGCGGATCCTCCCCCGCGGATCGCCCGCGCGCTGGCCGCGACGGATCCGGCCAATCCCTACGGAGCTGGACTCGGCTGGCCGCGCCTCGATGCGGTCTCCCATCGTCCTGGCCGCAAGGCCGGAGCACTCGTGGTGCTCGTCGACGGCGCCCTGGCGCTCTACCTGGAACGCGGCGGGAAGACCGTGCTCGCCTTCACCGAAGACGAGGACGAGTTGCGCGCCGCCACCGCCGAGCTCGCCGCCACCGCGCGCGCCCACCGTCTGGAGACCCTGACGGTCGAGAAGGTCAACGGCGAGGGGATGTACGGAACCGAGGCCGGAACGCGCCTCGGTCGACTGCTGCAGGAGGCCGGATTCGTCGCGACTCCGCGTGGCTACACGCTGCGCAGGGCGCTCTGAGGGCGCCCGATGCAGCGCCGTACGCTGGGCAGCATGATCCGGGAATTCCGTGCGGGGGTGGGCGCGCTGCTGCGCGGCTTCGCGATGTGGCGTTCGCATCCGCGGCTGCTCGCGCTCGGTCTGATCCCCGCGATCCTCGCGTTCGCGGTGCTGCTGGCCGTGCTCGTCCCGTTCGGTTTCGCCCTGGGACCGATCACGGCCTGGATGACGCCCTTCGCCGAGGCGTGGGCCGACGGCTGGCGCGACGCGCTGCGGATCGCGCTGGGCGCGGTGCTGTTCGTGGCGGCCGCGGTGCTGTCCGGGCTCACGTTCTCGGCCCTCGCCCTGACGATCGGCGACCCGTTCTACCAGCGGATCTGGCGGGGCACCGAGCGCGCACTCGGTGGCGAGGAACCCCGCGGCGACATCGGGTTCTGGGCGACGATCGGCGAGGGTCTGCGCCTGATCGTCCTCGGCGCGCTCATCGCCCTGCTCACCCTCCTGCTGGGGCTGATCCCCGTGGTCGGCGGACCGCTCGCCGCGATCACCGGCGTAGTGCTCTCCGGTCGTGTCCTCGCGAGGGAGCTGACCGCGCGCGCCTTCGACGCCCGTGGCGTGACCGCGGAGGAGCGCGCACGGCTCCTGCGCGGCGGACGGGCGCGGGTGCTGGGCTTCGGCATCGCCACCCAGCTCTGCTTCCTCGCGCCGTTCGGGGCGGTCGTCACCATGCCCGCGGCGGTCGCCGGATCGACCATGCTCGCGCGGAGCCTGCTCTCGCACGGCCCGACAGTGCCGCGCACGCCGACGGATCCGCGCACCCCGACGGATCCGCGCTCGCCCCGCGCCGAGGAACCGACGGAGCCGTCCCATGCCTGAGGGCGACACGGTCTACCGCGCCTCGCACCGGCTCGACCGCGCCCTGGCCGGCGGCACGGTGACGCGCTTCGACCTCCGGGTGCCGGCGCTCGCGACGCTCGATCTCACCGGGTCCGTGATCCGCGAGGTCGTCCCCCGCGGGAAGCACATCCTGATGCGGATCGGCGACCGCACGCTCCGTTCGCACCTGCGCATGGACGGCGCCTGGCATCTGTACCGACCCGGCGAGCGCTGGCGGGCGCCGGCCCACCAGGCACGGGCCATCGTGGCGACCGCCGACGCGGAGGCCGTCGGGTTCGAGGTGTCGATGCTCGCCGTCGTCCCGAGCTCCTCCGAAGGCGAGCTCGTCGGGCACCTCGGGCCGGATCCGCTGGGCGCGGACTGGGACCTCGACGAGGCCGCCCGGCGCGTCGGAGCCGATCCCCGGCCGATTCACGTGGCGCTGCTCGATCAGCGCAATGTCGCGGGATTCGGCAACGAGTACGCGGCCGAGCTGCTGTTCCTGCGCGGCGTGCGCCCCGATCGCCCCGCGACGGAGGTCGACGCACGGGCGCTGCTCGAACTCGGTGCGCGGACCATCGCCGCGAACAAGGATCGCCTCGACCGCACATTCACGGGCGTCACGCATCGGGGGCGCACCGACTGGGTCTACGGACGCGCCCGACGCCCGTGTCTGCGCTGCGGGACGCTCATCCGCGCCGGGGAGCTCGGCGCGGTTCCGACCGAGGAGCGTCGCACGTTCTGGTGCCCCACCTGCCAGCACTGAGCGACCCGGTGCACGGCCCAGCGCACGACCCGCGAGGAACCAGCGCACGACCCGCGAGGAACCCGCGCACGACCCGCGCGGAGCCCCGCGCACGACCCCGGCGCACGACCCCCGGGGGCACGACACACCGCCCTTCCGTGCCCGGGAATAGATCCCGCCGAGACGCGGTTGTTGATATATCCGGGAAAAGTCCCGGGCACGGGAGGTTTTCGTGGGCAAGAACTACGTCGATATCGAGGACGGCAAGGGCGGAACGCTGCGCTACCGTAAGCACGCCAACGGCCGCGGCCTCATCGCGAACGGTGCCAAGGTGCACCCCCAGGCGGTCGTGGAAGCGGGCGCCTATGTCGAACCGGGCGCGAAGATCGGGGCCGGTGCGCGGGTCGCGCGCGGTGCCTGGATCGAGCCCGACGCGATCGTGGGCGTGAACGCCCGGATCGACGCCCACGCCCACATCGGTCAAGGCGCCATGGTGGGCGACGGAGCGAGCGTCGGCGTGCGCACGGACGTCGGTCCGGGAGCGCGCATCGCACGCGGCGCGCGGATCGGGGACGACGAGACGGTCGGCGCCGGCATGGCGATCGACACGGATCGCAAGGGGCTCTGGCTGGCCGCCTGAGGCCCTCCCGCCGGGGCTGCCCGGTACGCTGAGCGCATGAGCAGAAGAGGCGCCTCGGGCGGTCGCAAGCCGGCACGCCCCGGGCGCCCTTCGACGCCAGGGCGAGGATCGGGTGCGAAACGCGCCGCACCGTCGAAGGCCCCCGCCAAGAAGGGATCGCCGAAGCGGGAGAAGGTCGTGTTCGACGCGCCCCGGCCGGCAGACGCCGCCCCGCGCACGCTGCGTCTCGGCGCCGTCCCCGGAGCGACCCCTGGGCGCTGGATCGACACGTGGAGCACACGGATGCCGCACGTGAGGCTCGAGCTGGTCCCCCTCGCGTTCCGCTCGCAGCGCGAGGCGCTCGTCGACGGAATCGTCGACCTCGCCCTCGTGCGCGCGCCGTTCGCCACGGAGGGGATGCACGCGATCCCGCTCTACGAGGAGCTCCCCGTCGTCGTCGTGTCGTCGGAGTCGCACCTGCTCGCCGCCGACGAGCTGTCGCCCGCCGACCTCGCCGGCGAGACACTGCTCACGAGCGCGGAGGACGTCTGGGACGATCTCGACCTGCCGACCGTGCCATCGCGCGTGCCGCCGCTGAACACCGTCGAGGACGCGATCGCGACGGCCGCGGCGGGCGTGGGGATCGTCGTCGCGCCGATGTCACTCGCACGGCTGCACCATCGCAAGGACGTCGAGTACCGGGTTCTGCGGGAGGCTCCGGTGTCGCCCGTGCTGCTCGCCTGGCCCTCGGGCTCCACGACGGAGGACATCGAGGCGTTCGTCGGGATCGTCCGCGGACGCACCGCGAATTCCTCCCGCTGACCGCGCCCGCCTCGCCTCGCCCCGGCGAGCCCGCCCCGCGTCGGCGTGCGCGTCGGCGTCGCGCGAGGTCATACCGGCGCCGGCGATCCCGCGGAGCCCCCTAGAATCCAGGGATGGCCTCGCTTCTCTACGTCGGCGTGCGCCCTGAGCTGGATGCGGCGACGGCGGAGCACGCTTCCTTCCGCATCGCCCTCGGCATCGACGCGCTCGACCGGGTCGATCTGACCGCGAGCGCGCTCCCGGACGACGTGTTCGACCGCTATGCCGGATTCGTGATCGGAGGATCCCCCTACAACGTCACCGACACGGACAAGTCCGCCACGCAGCGCCGGGTGGAGGCGGACCTCGAACGGATCGCGACCCGCGCCCTCGACGGTGCGACATCGGCGTTCTTCACCTGCTTCGGGATCGGCGTGGCCACCCGGCTGCTCGGCGGATCCGTCGACACCCTGCATCCGGAAGAGGCCTCTGCGGCGGCGATCCGCACCACCGCCGCGGGCGATGCCGACCCGGTGGTCGGACCGGCAGGACCCGTGTTCCGCGCGTTCACCGCGCACAAGGAGGGATCCGTCGACGCGCCACCCGGAGCCGTGCTGCTCGCCGAGAACGACGCCTGCCCCGTGCAGGCCTATCGCGTCGGCGACGACCTCTACGCGACGCAGTTCCACCCGGAGCCCACGCCGCGGGACTTCGCCGACCGCATGGTGTTCTACCGGACGACCGGGTACTTCGATCCGGACGCCTTCCACGCGGTGCAGCAGACGGTGCTCTCCTCCGTCGTGACGGCGCCGACCCGGATCCTGGAGCGCTTCGGGGCGCGCGCCCTGGCCCGCTGACGCATCGGGGACGCCGCGGGCGGGCGCCTCCGGTCACACGCCTCGGTCCCGAAGCAGCGCGATCTGCTCGCGGAGGTATGCGGCCAGCGGCATATGATCGGCGGCCCGGCTCCAGCGCACCATCGGGATCCCATCGACCAGCGCGATCGGCCCCGAGGCCTCTCCGCGCGCGACGGCCGCGAGGTCGACCGGGGTCGAGCCGAGGTGCACCGTCTCCCCGTCGGCGAACCCGCCGCGCGAGGCCTCGGCCCTCCGCTCCGCCCTCGCCCGGGCGGATTCCGCGGCGTACCCGCGACGCACGGGGGCCGCCGCGCGCAGCACCTCCCCCGTCGAGCGCAGGCCGTCGTCGGTGAGCAGCAGCACGCCGATGTGCCACGCTGCTCCCGCGCGCACGATCCGAGGGGCCCTCCAGCGCGAGGTCCTGGGCACTCCCAGCGCCTCCCGGGGCACGCCCTCGAGCGCCAGACGGGCGTCGGCGAGCAGAGCGGCGATATCCGCGGCCGGGTCTCGAGCGATCACCCGCTCAGCGTATGCCCGGCGGCGTGCGACGCGGCCGCGGAACGAGCGCCGTCCGGGTGCCGTCGCTCCAGGAGCGAGAACCGTCGTGCCGGACCCGGATGCGCCCGATGCGCCGGATCGCGATGTTTGCGCTCTCTGTCAAGCCGTGTGTTTGCCCCTTTTCCTCGCTTGCTTCTTGATGTTTACGCAAACTTGTGGATAGCTTGTCGCTGTTCTCCCCGCCTCGATGACGCTGCAAGGAGCCCCATGCCCACTCAACCCCCCGAGGTCCGTCGCCGCTCGCGCGTCGCCCTCGCCGCCGGCGCCGTGATCGCGGTCGCCGCCGCGTCCCTCGCTCTCGGCGCCGTCGCCCCCGCGCAGGCCGATCCTTCCCCACCGCCCGGATCGGTCCTTCCGAGCACCGGCTACACGCTTCTCGACGTCGATTCCGAATCGGCGCCCTACCCGGCACCGCCCTCGCTGGACGGCACCGCGAAAGGGGCGTTCGACGGCGACGACTCGACCCAGTGGGCATCCGCGTACAACGGGGGCTCCCCGGATCCGATGCCGCACTACCTCACCTTCGACATCGGCGGAGTGCACACGCTCACCGGCCTGGGTTACTCCGTGAAGGTGCAGGGCAACGGTCCGGCCAAGGACGTCGAGGTCCTCACCACCGACGACCCCGCCGTGGCGAAGGACGGGGCGAGCACGCAGTGGGTGTCGGCCGGCACGGCGACCTTCACCCAGCCGACGACCAACGCCCAGATCCAGTACGTCACGTTCGCGCAGCCCGTCTCGACCCGCTACGTGCAATTCCGCGTGCTCGACGCCATCAACGGCTCCGCCAACGCCTCGGCGTCGGAGCTCGTGGTCTACACGACCGACAGCCTCGCCGGCGTGCCCGCGGGGCGGCCGATCCCGAGAACGCAGTACGCGGTCGTCGGCACCGATTCGCAGCAGAGCGAGTCGGGCGACGGATCGGCGGGCGCCGCCTTCGACGAGGACTACTCCTCGCAGTGGGCGAGCGAATGGTCCCCCACGGCGACGGACTATCCGCACTGGATCACGTTCGACGTCGGAGGATCCTTCACCCTCACCGGTCTCGGATACTCGGTCAAGGTGCAGCCCAACGGTCCGGTCAAGGACGTCTCGGTCTTCACGACCGACGACCGGGACGTGGCGAAGGATCCCGCCGCGGCCGGGTGGACCGCCGCGGGGAGCGCGACGTTCGCCCAGCCGACGAGCAGCACGCAGGTGCAGAACGTCGTGTTCGACCAGCGGGTGAAGGCGCGATACGTGCGTTTCCAGGCGGCGAACGCGGTGAACGGCTCGTCCAACGCGTCCGCCGCCGAGATCGTCGCCTACTCGACCGACGACGACACGACCCCCGTCGCGCCTCCGCGTCCCGCCGCGGCGACCGTGACCACCGACTCGGTCGACGGCAGCACCTGGCGGTACCCGGACGACACCCCCGCGAGCCCGTTCGTCGACGCCGACGGCACGTTCCACTTCGGCGAGTCGCACGCGAACTACTACAACGAGGCCGACGGCAGCAACGGCGACATCCGGCAGTGGAACTGGTACACCGGAACGGACTTCGACACCGCGAAGCCGGACGACGCCCTCAACGCCGCGGGCACCAACCCCGACACCACGGACTTCTGCAACGCGAGCCCCACCGGCGTGGACTCGACGAAGGCGCCGGCCGGATCCAGCTACACCCAGCCGAACTACTGCGACATCACGCAGATGTGGGTCGATCCCGACTCGGGCGACTGGTACGGCCTCGTGCACAACGAGTTCACCCCCCAGCCCTTCGGCGACGGGCTGCACTACGACGCGATCGACTACGCGGTCTCGACCGACCAGGGCAAGACGTGGTCGATCCCCGGTCACGCGATCACCTCGCCGTACAGCACGACCCGCGGCGACACCACGGCGTTCCCGCAGCAGACCTACTCCTACGGCGACGGCGACCCGCGCCTCTACGTCGACCACGCCTCCGGCTACTTCTACGCGTTCTACGGCTCCCGCGTCGTGAACAAGACGGGCGGCTGGGTCGCGTTCTACGAGCACGTCGCCCGCGCCCCGATCTCCGGGAAGATGGCGACAGGGACCTGGCAGAAGTGGTACGACGGCACCTGGACCGAGCCCGGGATCTCCGGCAAGGAGAGCAACATGGTCCCCGTCGCCGACGACAGCGAGACGGGCTACACACCGGTCGATCAGGAGTACGACCCGAACACGCCCGGCACGGCGCAGCAGCAGATCGCGAACGGGCAGATGCCCGCGACCTCGCCGCTGTTCGTGATGGACGTCACCTACGACGCGTACCTCGGGCTCTACATCGGCCAGCCGCAGAACCCCGACCAGTCGGGCAACGCGCCGCAGGAGTTCTACGCCACGAAGAACCTCGCGACGCAGAAGTGGTTCCGCCTCGGCGACACCGGATCCGCGTACACCACCGCGTCCTGGTACCGGTGGTTCGTCGATCCCGCGAACAAGACGAGCTCCGCGATCGTCGGCAAGTCCTTCCGCTCGTACTGCTCCTTCGGGTGCATGAACGACGCGGCGGCCCAGTTCGCGAACATCACGATCGACGCCGGCCCCTCCGTGTCGCCCGCCACGGCGGTGGACACGTCGAAGGCCTACTCCGTGGCAAACCCCGACGGACGCGCCCTCGCGGTGGGTGCCGACGGGAAGAGCCTCGTCGCGGCGAGCGGGCCGGACCGCGCGCACGGCGCATGGACGTTCGCGGCGACCGGGGACGGCGCCTACACGATCGCGACGCAGAGCGGCCTGCTCCTCGGCGTGGACGGCTCCTCGACCGCGGGGAGGGCGTGGGGCGCCGGTCTCACGCTCACCACGACCGCGGGCGTCGGCCAGCAGTGGTTCGTGGTGCCCAACACGGACCCCGCCACGGGTACCACCACCGGCACGGTGCGTCTCGTGAACCGGTATTCCGGCCTCGTCCTCGGTTTGGACGGCACGACGGCGGCGACCACGCCCGGTCGCACCTGGGACGCGCCCGCGGCCACGACGGGCCAGGCGCGGGCGGTCAGGGCGGCGAGCGCCGCACCGGCCGGCTTCCCCTCCGCGTCGAGCCAGGTCATCGGACTCGCCGTCTTCGCCGATCCCGCGCCCGGCACCGGCACCGGACCGGGCACGACACCGGCGCCCGGGTCGGGGTCCGGATCGACGGGAACCGGATCCGCCTCCCCCGGCGCGACCGATGCCGGCGCTGCCCGATCCGGCGACCTGGCCACGACCGGAGGCGTACTCGCCGTCATCCCCCTGATCGCCGCCGGCGTGCTCGTCCTCACCGGGACGGGTCTGCTGGTGCGGCGTCGCCTGCGCGCTCGCCGTTCCTGACGAGTGGGCGCAAGAGAGGGGATCCGGATCGCACTCCGGATCCCCTCTCTTGCGCGGTGCCCCCGATTCGCCACCGCGCCCGCGGGCACGGCAGAATCGACGGACACCCCCGCACACGAGGAGACGACATGGCGCAGCCCGACACCGCCCGACTGCTGATCGCCTGCGACGACCAGCCCGGCATCGTCGCCGCCATCGCCGGAGTGCTCGCGAGGCACGAGGCGAACATCATCTCCCTCGACCAGCACTCCACCGACGCCGAGGGCGGCCGTTTCTTCCAGCGCACCGTGATCCATCGCGACGGGCTCGCCGCCGACCGCCCGGCACTCGAGGCCGACCTCGCCGCCGTCGCGGAGCGCTTCGGAATGGAATGGTCGCTGCACGACGCGGCCAAGCGCAAGCGGGTCGCGATCTTCGTCTCGAAGTACGACCACTGCCTCATGGAACTGCTCTGGCGGGCGCAGCGCGGGCAGCTCGACGTCGACGTGACGATGGTCGTGTCCAACCACCCGGACCTGGCCGAGGCCGTGCGCTCGTTCGGCGTGCCGTTCGTGCACATCCCCTCCGGATCCGGCCCGGAGGACAAGGCCGCCATGGAGCGCCGCCAGCTCGAGCTGCTGCAGGGCAACGTCGACCTCGTCGTGCTCGCGCGCTACATGCAGATCCTCAGCGACGACTTCATCCGCGAGCTCGGTGCCCCCGTCATCAACATCCACCACTCGTTCCTGCCCGCGTTCATCGGCGCGAACCCCTATGCCCGCGCCAAGGAGCGCGGCGTGAAGCTCATCGGCGCGACCGCGCACTACGCCACGGCGGACCTGGACGAGGGCCCCATCATCGAGCAGGACGTCACGCGGGTGACCCACGCGGAATCGGCGGCCGAGCTGCAGCGCCGGGGAGCCGACGTCGAGCGGCTCGTGCTCGCGCGCGCGGTGCAGTGGCACGCGGAGGATCGCGTGATCGTGCACGGACGCTCGACCGTCATCCTCTGACGCGGATCCTCGCGGATCCTTCCCGGCTCACGCGTCGGCGGGGAGCCCTGCCCGGAGCTCGGCGAGCGCCTCCGCCGCGGTGCCGTAGCGGGCGAGCGGTGCCGACTGTCCCATCCAGAGCGACTGCAGGTCGCCCTTCCCCTGCGCCCCGGCGAGCGCGCGGAAGCGTCCTGTGATCCAGTTCTGCGCGGGGAAGGGGGCGATGGATCCGGTCGCCTCGATCTCGTCCACGACCCGGTTGCGCGCGCCACGGGCGAGACGCCCGCTCATCGCCCGCGTGAGCACGGTCGCGTCCGCCGCCGTCGTGCGGATCGCGGCGCGGTGCGCGGCGTTCGCCGCCGACTCGGCGGTGCCGAGGAACGCGGTGCCGACCTGCACCCCCGCCGCGCCGAGCGCGAACGCGGCCGCGACGCCGCGTCGATCCGCGATGCCTCCCGCGGCGATGACGGGGACCGAGACCGCATCGACGACCTGGGGAAGGAGGGAGAACAGCCCGACGAGGGAGTCTTCGGCCGGCTTCAGGAAGGACACCCTGTGCCCTCCGGCCTCCGCACCGGTCGCGACGATTGCGTCGACCCCGGCCGCTTCCAGCGCGACCGCCTCCGCGACGGTCGTCGCCGTGCCGATCACGCGGATCCCTCGCTCGTGCGCGCGGGCCACGAGAGTCGGCGAGGGCACGCCGAACACCAGGCTGAGGACGGAGGGCGCCGCCTCCCAGATCGCGTCGAGCTGCTCGTCGAGCGGGGTCAGATAGCGAGCCGGGCGGGTGGGCGGCTCGCCGCCCACCTCGGCGAAGTACCGGGCGAGGGCCTGTACGAAGGCGTCGTGCTCCGTGGTCGGCTCGACCTCGTCGCCCCGGGGCAGCCAGAGGTTGAGGGCGAACGGCTTGTCGGTCGCCTGCCTGATCGCTGCCGCGGTCTGCAGGATCTGCGGCCCGTCGTAGCCGTAGAGCCCGAAGGATCCGAGACCGCCCGCCTCGCTCACCGCTGCGACGAGCGGGACGGAACCGAGTCCTCCGAACGGACCGAGGACGATCGGCAGGTCGAGGCCGAGGAGTGCGCTCACCCCACCGAGGCTACGCCCGCGCGCGCCGCGCCGGATCGAGCAGACCCCGCCGTGCCGCTCAGTCCGGGATCGCGGGGAACGTTCCCGTGGTCGTCGGAGGAGGATCCGAACGGCGTGCGCCGAGGGCGGCGCCGACGCTCGCGGCGATCACGAGGAGGATCGCGGCGAGGCGCAGAACCGTCACCTGCTGCCCGAGCAGCAGCAGGCCCGCGAGCGTCGCGAACGCCGGTTCGAGGGCGAGCAGGACGCCGAAGACGCGCTGGGGGATGCGCCGGAGGGCGGCCAGCTCGAACGTGTAGGGGATCGCCGAGGAGAGGATCGCGGTGACGACCGCGGGCACGATCAGTTGCGGCTCCCGCGTCACGGTGCCGACCGCGGGGACCCCGACCGGCAGCAGGGCGATCGCGCCGATCACGAGAGCCACCGACAGACCCTCATGGCCGGGGGTGACCTCGCCGACCTTGGCGCTGAGACGGATGTAGAGCGCCCAGAACGCGGCCGCGACCAGGACGAAGACGACTCCGAGCGGGTCGAGCGGCTCGGCGCCGACCATCCCGTCGACGCCGAGCAGGGCGATGCCGAGCACGGCGACGCCGACCCAGGCCCCGTCCGCCATCCGGCGGGTCAGCACGGCCGCGAGCACGAGCGGACCGAGGAACTCGATCGCCACGGCCGGGCCGAGCGGGATCAGCGCGACCGCCGCGTAGAAGAAGCCGTTCATGCCCGCGAGGGACAGCCCGAACAGGGCGGAGACGATCCACTGCCGCCGCGTCCACCGGCCGAGCTTCGGGCGCACCGCGACGAGCACGACGAGCGCGGCGATCGAGACGCGCAGCGACGTGACCCCCCACGAGCCGAGGGCCGGGAAGAGCTGCGCCGCGACGGCCGCTCCGAAGGGCAGCGAGAGACAGGATCCGACGACGAGCGCGATCCCGAGGGCGTGCTGCTGCCCCGAGATCCGCGCGTTCATCCGTCCAGCGTTTCATGGATCGGGATCCGCACGGGACATCGTCGTTCACGACAAGACGGACATCGTCGTTCACGACACGTCGGCCAGCCATCCCGAGAGTTCGGCTGCGAGCACCGCGGGGGCGTCGAGCTGAATCAGGTGCCCCGCGTCGGGGACGAGGCGCACCTCGGCGTGCGGGATCGCGGCTCGCAGACGCGTGGCGCGATCCGGAGGGATCCAGCGGTCCTCGGCGCCCCAGATCACGCGGACCGGCTCGGCGATCGAGGCGAGCAGGGGAACGACCTCCTCGGTGAAGCGCTCGTCCGCCTGCGCGATCTGCCGGTAGAACGCCTGCTGCCCCTCCTCGTCCAGCCACGGGGAGGCCAGCGTCCGGAGGTCGTCGTCCCGCAGCGGCCGATGGGCGGCACCGCGGATGTACGCCTCGACCACGCCCCGATGGATCGCCGCCGGCAGCTGCGCGAACACGTCTGCGTTCCGCTGCACCAGACGGAAGAAGTCGGACCCCCACGGCGACAGCGCGACGACGTCCACGAGGGCGAGGGAGGCGAACGAGGTCTCGTGAAGCAGACGCGCGCGCAACGCCACGGCACCTCCGATGTCGTGCGCGACGACGTGCGGACGTTCGAGGCCCCAGTGCTTCAGCAGAAAGGCGAAGAGCTCCCCCTGGACACCGAGGTCGACGTCGTGCCTCGGATCCTTCGACGATGCGCCGTAGCCGGGCATGTCCCAGAGATAGACGGTGAACCGCGCTGCGAGCGCCTCGGCGAACGGACGCCACAGGGCCGAGGACCACGGCGTGCCGTGCAGCATCACGAGCGCCGGTCCCGTGCCCCGGCGGCTCCACCGCACGGTGCGCCCGCGCCAGGCGAGATCCTTCGTCTGCTCGGAGGTCATGGACCGAGCATGACGGTGGCCACCGACATCCGCCCGCCCTGTGCGGTCAGCGCGGTGTCAACCCGACCCGCAGGGGCGACTCCGCGCCGGCCGCCCGGCGCAGCGCCTCGTCGGCCGCCGCGAGAGGAAGCACGGCCCCGACGGCGTCGGCGAAGGGATAGGTCCTCCCCCGGCCGGCCATGAATCCGGCGGCCGCCTTCAGTTCCGCAGCCGTGTAGTTGTGCACGCCGGAGACGGTGACGAGTCCGCGCACGATCCGTTCGGCATCCATCGGCACCGGATCGGCGGGGAACACGCTGCCGACGAGCACGACGGCACCGCCCACGTCCACCGCGTCCAGCGCCGCGCGCACCGCATGGCCCGACGCCTCCAGCACCAGATCCGCACCCTCCTCCGCGACGTCCTCCGGCGCCACGGCGGTGAGTCCGAACCTCGCTGCGAACGCGCGGCGAGAGGGATCCGGATCCGAGACGATCACCGCCCCTCCCTCCTCTGCCGCGATCACCGCGGCGGTCAGGCCGACCAGGCCCGCGCCCATGACGACGACCCTCTCGCCCGCGAGCGCACGGACAGGAGCGGGCGCGGTCGCGGCCGGATCCGACAGCACCCGTCCGCGCAGGACCGCGCCGCGCGAGACCGCGGCCCAGGCCGTCGCCGTGGCACAGCCCACCGGAGCGAGAGCGGCGGCGGGCAGCGCCTCGGGGACGCGCACGATCGCGGTGCCGGCCCGCAGGTGCACGTGCCCCGCGAAACCCCCGGTCAGCTCCCACCGCGGCTCGATGCGGGCGTGACCGTACTTGGCGAGCGCGCGGCACTTCTGGGTCAGCCCGGCCGCGCACCGATCGCAGCGTCCGCACGACACCGTGACGGACCAGACCACACGGTCCCCCACCTGCAGCTCCGCACCGTCGACGCCGCGCGCGCCCTCGTCGCCGAGCGCGATGATGCGCCCGACGCTCTCATGGCCCAGGACGAGCGGCGCAGGAGCGTGCCGGCGGCCCTGGACGGTGTGCACGTCGGATCCGCAGATCGTCGACATCTCGACCGCGACGAGCGCGTCGTGCGGCCCCAGCGCCACACCCGGCACGGCCAGCTCCTCCAAGGGCAGGCCGACGCCGAGCCACGCCATCGCGATCGCCGCCGGACGCAGCGGAACGTCGTGGCGGGGCACGGGCTCGGCGGGACGGACCAGCGCCGCGCGCATGCTCAGCCCACCGAGACCGGAACGGACGGCGTCGCAACCCCGGCCGACGCCGGGACCACGGGAGGAACGGCGATCAGCCCCCGCTCGACGAGCGTGGCGAGGAGCTCCGTGACGCCCGTGAGCACGGCGTCGGGGGCCGCGGCCTCCAGCGCCGCCCGGTCGTGCGCTCCGGTCAGCACACCTGCGACGAAGCCCGCTCCGGCCCGTCGCCCCGACTCCACGTCGCTCACGGTGTCCCCCACGACGGCGACGGACCGCACCGACGAAGCGCCGGCGCGCAGCAGGGCCGTCAGCACCAGATCGGGCGCCGGCCTGCCGCGCCCGGCGTCGATCGGCGACAGCGCACCGTCGACGAGGGCGCGCCAGCCGAGGCCGTCCAGGAGGGCGTCCCGCGTGACGGGCGCGAATCCGGTCGTGAGCCACACCTGCAGGCCCGCGTCGCGGAGGGCGCGGATCGTCGTCTCGGCGCCGGGGATCGGCGTGACGCCGCGCTCGGCGACGATCTCGGCGTAGGCGGTCTCGAACTGCGCGGTCGCCCGTTCCGCCGCGGCGACGTCGCCAGCGGCCAGGTGCGTGAACACCTCGATCTTCGACTGCCCCATCGTGTCTCGCACGTACTGGAGCGCCGCCTCCCACCCGCGACGGGCCGCGACGCCCGTGCGATCCGCGGCCCGGCGGAACGCCTCCTCCACGACGCCGTCGTCCTGCACGGTCGTTCCCGCCATGTCGAGGGCGACCAGTTCGATCGGGGTGGATGCGGTGCGCGTGCTCATGCGTTCTCCTCCTGGGGGATGTGCGAGGTGGGGTCGGCCGCGACGGCCTGCGCCGCCGCGGCGAGGGGATCCGGAACCGGCCCGGCGGCCTGCCAGCCGAAGGCGCGGGAGGCCTCGGTCTCGGCGAGCCCGAGGCCGGTGGTCATGCCGATGCCGGTCGTCGCGGCGAGCACGAGCACTCCGGGCGCCGGCTGCTCGACGAGGAACTCCTCCGCCGCGGAGGCGTAGACCCCCTGCCAGCGCTCGAGCACGCGCAGGCGCCGGATGTCGAACAGCGCATGCACCTCCTCGAGGAAGGCGTCGAAGGCGGTCTCGGGCTGGAACGGATCGGGCTGGACTTCCCTGCGGTGCGAGTCGCCGAGGATGAGGGTGCCGTCGGGCAGCTGGGTGTACATCTGGTTCAGGTCGAGCGCGGCGAGATCGGGACGGCGTGCGTGCAGACGCTCGCGCAGGGCGCCCGCGGTCCGCAGCCGGGCGAAGCGCGCGTACCGCACGAGCGACCAGCCCGTCAGCACCGGGGCGACGAGCGCCCCCGGCAGGTCGACCGCGACCCGCATCATGTCGAGCGCGCACCGCACGACCCCCGCACGTTCGGCGAGCTCCGGAAGAAGCTGGTCGATGTCGTGATTGACCGCGACGATCACGTCCTCCGCGAGGAGATCCCCACGGGCGGTGCGTACGCGCCCCTGCTCCACTCCGATCACCGCGGTGCGGAAGCGGAACTCCACGCCCTCGGAGGCGAGCAGCCGCACGATCGCGGCGGCCGCCTCGCGGGGGTTCACCTGCAGATCGCCGCCGACGAGCGCACCGCCGCGCGCGACCTCCGGGCGCACGGGCGCGGCGGCGAGCACCTCCGAGGGGCCGAGCAGGCGGATGTCCTCGCCGCCCGGCGCATGAGCGGCCTCGTCCAGCAGCATGAGCTCGTCGAACTCCCGCGCGACGACGAGGGTGCCCGACTCGCGCAGCCAGAAGCCCGCGTCCTGCGCGAGCCGCCGCCAGATCCCCCGGGAGACCTCGCCGTACGCCCGTGCCGCGCCGTCCTGCGCGCCGATGCACAGATGCCCGAAGTTGCGCACGGTCGCGCCGATCGGGCGTTCGGTGCGGTCGACGACGACCACGCGCTTGCCGCGTCGCGCGGCCGCGTACGCCGCCCCGAGACCCACGATCCCGGATCCGACCACGGCCACGTCGAACCTGTCGCGCGGAGAGATCATCGGAACACCTTCCTCATCCACATCGCGAGCCCCTCCACCACGAGCACGGTGACGAGGATCATCAGCACGATCGCGGTCACCACCGCGTACCGGGAGCCCTGCCCGGCGTTCAACAGGTAGTAGCCGACGCCCCCGCCGCCCACGATGCCGAGGATCGTCGCGGCGCGGATGTTCGTGTCGAGCATGTAGAAGCCGTGCCCGAGGAGCGCGCGGACGCCCTGCGGAACGGTCGCGGCGGCGTGGGTCTGCAGCCGGGTCGCGCCGACCGCGCGCAGGGCGCGTTCCGGCCCCCGGTCGACCTCCTCGAAGGAGTCGGCGACGAGTTTGCCGAGCAGCCCGATCCCGCCGATCGCGAGGGCCACGATCCCGGCGGTCGCGCCGAGGCCGGTCACGACGATGAGCACGATCGCGAGGATCAGCTCGGGGATGCCCCGGATCCCCACGAGCAGCACGCGAGCGAGTCCACGCACGCCCCGGGTGGGCGCGACGTTGCGCGCGGCGAAGGATCCGATGATCAGCGACGGCAGCAGGGTGAGCACGGTCGCGGCGAGGGCGATCGCGATCGTGTCGCGCATCGCGCCCACCATGACCTCGGCGTCGTAGTCGCCGAAGCTCGGCGGCCAGAACTTCGCCGCGGTGTCGGGGAACCTCGCCCACACCGTGAGGAGGTCGCCCCACTGGATCTGGCACACGAGCACGCTCGCGACGACGATCGCGCCCGCGACGCCCCCCGCGACCGCGTTGCGGCGGCGCTCGCGGGTCCAGGGGCGGCGCAGGGCCGTCTCGGGCGTCGCCGCCCAGGCCGGGGCACGATCGCTCCCGCGTGCGCGGCGAATCCGCGGATGCAGGATCCGGTCGATCCACGAACGGGTCTGCGCCGTCTCGCCGAGCATCGCGCCGCGGACCGCGCTGGACACGATCTCCATCACGACGCACAGCACGAAGATGATCAGGGCGATGCCGAGGCCCCGCCCGTAGTTCAGCGCCTTGAAGGCGTACGACATCTCCAGGCCCAATCCGGCGACGCCGACGTAGCCGAGGACCACGCTGCCGCGCAGGTTGATGTCGTTGCGGTGCAGCACGGTGGCGACCCAGCTGGGCAGCACCTGCGGCAGCACGCCCGCCGCGAACTGCTGCAGCGTCGTGCCTCCTGCAGCCCGGATCGCCCGGCGCGGTCCCTCGTCGATCTGCTCGATCGCATCGGCGAACATCTTCGAGATCATGCCGATCGAGTGCACCCCGATCGCGAGGATGCCCGGGAGCGTGCCGAGGGAGAAGACGAGGACGAACGCCATCGCGAGCACGACGTCCGGGATCGAGCGGGTCAGCACGCCGACGAATCGCGCCGCTCCCCGCCAGATCGGACCGGGGGTCGTGTTGGCGGCGGCGAGGTAGGCGATCGGCACCGAGACGACGGCGGCCAGGAGGGTCCCGAGCAGCACCAGGCCCACGGTGAGCGCGATCTGCCGGAGGAGGTCGAGGGGTTCCGGGAAGCTCAGGCCGCCGACCCGGGCGAGGAAGCGCTCCGCGTTGCCGCCGCTCTGCAGGACACCCGCGAGCGAGAAGCCGCTCTGGCCGAGCGCGACGATGCCCGCCCCGACGAGCAGGACGAGGGCCGTGACGGCCGCGATCCGCTCCGGGGAGGTCCGCGGCCGGGGTGCGCGCGCAGGGACGTCGCCGACGGGTCGCGGACGACCGGGCCGGGTCGGAGCGGCGAGCGCGGTCATGCGCGCGTCCCAGTGGCGACGGGCACGCCGCCGACCAGGGAAGCGGATCCTGCGCCGAGCTCGTCGGCCACGACCGCGAGCTCGGCGGTGGTCGTGGCGACCCGGCCGTAGATCTCCATGACCTCCGCCTTGCTGAGCCCGGTCGTCGAGGTGTCCAGCACGATCTCGCCGTGGCGCAGCCCGACGATGCGGTCGGCCCAGCTGATCGCGAGGTCGACCTGATGCAGGCTGCACACGACGGTGAGGCCTTCGTCGGCCGCGATCTCGCGGATGAGGGCCATGACCTGGTCACTGGACTCGGGGTCGAGCGAGGCCACCGGCTCGTCGGCGAGGAGGATCTCGGGTCGCTGCATGAGGGCGCGCGCGATCGCCACCCGCTGCTGCTGTCCCCCCGAGAGGGTGTCGCTGCGCTGATACGCGCGATCGAGCAGACCGACGCGCTCCAGGTGACCGAGCGCACGCAGCTTGGCTGCTCGGGAGTAGCTCCACAGGCCCAGACGCGGACCCCGCACGGTCGAGAGGGAGCCCGTGAGCACGTTCTCCAGCACGGTGAGGGAGGGCACGAGCTCGAATTGCTGGAAGATGAAGCCGACCCGACTGCGGAGCGCCCGCAACGCGGCGCCGCTCAGGGAGGGGACCGAGGATCCGAGGACCTCGACCGTGCCCGCGGTCGGCGTCTCGAGGCCGTCGAGGTGGCGGAGCAGCGTCGACTTCCCGGATCCGGAGAGTCCGAGCAGGACGACGATCTCCCCGCGCTCCACGCTCAGATCGGCGTCCTTCAAGGCGGTCGTGGCGCCGAAGCGCTTGGTGACGCCGGAGAGCCGGATGACCGGTGCGGACAGGTCGGGGGTGGTCATGGTGTTGCGCTCCTGGGTCTGGGACATGGTCGTCGTGCGGGTCTGCGGGATCCGCCCCTCTCTGGGGCCATCGTGCGAGGCAGCCGGATCCGCCCCCGTCGGGGTCGTTGAGCGAGGCAGCCGGATCCGCCCCCGTCGGGGTCGTTGAGCGAGGCCGCCGGAGGCGACCGAGACGAAACGCGGCATCCGTCGAAGACCGCGTCCCGCCTCGCCCGCTGCGCCCGCGCGGGGCGTGCTCCGTCAGCTCACTTCTTGCATTGGTCGGCCTTGGTCTTCTCGCAGATGTCGCGGACGATGTCGTAGTACGCGTCGTCGACCGGCTTCGTGGCATAGAAGGTGGCCTTGAACGCGTCGCTGTCGGCGTTCTTGACGCCGGCCTTGACGATGTCGTCGATCGTGACCTGCTTCAGCGCCGTGACGACCTTCGCCGAGACGTCCTTCGGCAGCGTGGAGTGGAACACGATCGGCGCTCCGGGGACCATCGTCTTGTCGACCACGGTGACCTTGTCGCTCTTCGCGACCTCGGAGTCCTCGGCGAAGCCGGCCTCGCACTCCTTGCCGTCGCCGACCTTCTGCACGCTGACGTCGTGCTTGCCCGCGAAGACCGGGGTGACGCCCGTCTTCGGGTCGATGCCGTCCTTGAGCAGGTTGTAGCTCGGGAACAGGTAGCCGGACGTCGAGGACGGATCGACGAAGCAGACCTTCTTGCCCGCGAAGTCCTTGATCGAGGTGATCGAGGATCCCTTCGGCACGATCGCCTCGGAGTAGTAGCCGGGCTCCTGGCCCTGCTTGGTCACGATCGAGGAGATCGGGGTGAGCTTCGCGCCGGCGTTGGTGGCGGTGACGTAGGTGAAGCCCGAGAACGAGGCGACGTCGACCTTGCCTGCGACGGCCGCCTCGATGAGAGCCGCGTAGTCGGTGGACTCGTGGTACTCGACCTTCTTGCCGGTCTCCTTGACGAGGTAGTCCATGAGCGGCTGGTAGTTGGTCTGGGTGTCGACCGAGTCGGGCACGACGCCGAAGACGAGGGTGTTCGCATCGACGGCGTAGCCGCCGTTCGGCGCGGCAGCCGCAGTGGAGTCACCGGAGGCGTTGGCGGCGCCGGAGCAGGCGGCGAGGCCGAGAGCGAGGACGGCGGCGCCGGCCACGGCGGTGAGAGCACGGAGCTTCATGAGGACCTTTCGAGTGCGGAGAGTGCAGGGCTGAGGTGGTGCGGAGGGATTCCTCCACGACTCTCGCAGGGTCGAGATCGAGATGTATACCTATCTCGGCACCGTTCCCCGAGTGTTCACCCCCACGATCCCGCAAGTGAACAGATGAGAAACGAGATCGGCGAGACTTTCAGACGAAGTAGTATGCCTATGTGCCCGAGGTTGTCTACACCCAGATCGCCGACGAGCTGCGCGCCCGGATCGCGTCGGGGCAGCTCCGCCCCGGCGACGCCGTGCCCACGGAGGCCGAGCTCGCCGATCGATGGCGGACGTCGCGCGGCCCGATCCGCAACGCGCTCGCGACGCTGCGCAGCGAAGGCCTCATCGAGACGGCCCGGGGAAGACCCGCGCGGGTCGTCGCTCGCAAGGCGACCCAGGCCGTCGACGTGTCGGTGCCGTTCACGCGATGGGCGCGCGAGATCGGCGCGCGCCCTGGCGCGAGGACGCAGGAACTGAGCCTGCGCAGGGCGGGGGCGGAGAAGGCGCAGGCGCTCGGCGTCTCTCCGGACGACACGATCGTCAGCGTGGTGCGCCTGCGCTCGCTCGACGACCGCCCGACCATGCTCGAGCGCCTCTTCTACACGGAGGACGTGGGCCGTCTGCTCTTCACGATCGATCCCGACTCGGTCTCCCTCACGGAGTTCCTGGCCTCCCAGGGGCATCCGATCGTGGGGCTTCAGCACGAGATCGACGCCGTCGCCGCCGACGAGCAGGACGCCGCCCTCCTCGAGGTACCGACCGGGACGCCGATCCTGCGCCTCAGCCGCACGTCCCGCGACGCCTCGGGCCGCGTCTTCGAGGCCAGCGAGGACCGCTACCTCTCGCGCTTCGTCCGCTTCACGGTGTCGGCCTCGGGGATCTCGGCCGACGGTCAGTACCTCCGCGCGGTGGGCGGCTGATCCCCCCGGCGACGGCCGACCCGCTCACACGGCCAGCAGCGCGATCCCCGCGACGACCACGGCCGACGCCCCGACCCGCCATCCCGGCCTGCCCTCGCGCAGCACGAAGGCGCCGAACAGGCTCACGAGCACGACGCTCACCTCGCGCAGCGGCGCGACCAGGGCGACCGGCGCGATCCTGACCGCGTTCAGCACGAGGATGTACGACAGCGGGGACAGGATCCCGAAGACGAGGATCCGGCGCCAGTGCCGGCGGCCGAGCGCGGCGACCGCGCCCCACTGCCCCCGCACGGCCACGGAGTAGAACGGGATCTGCAGGAGCGCGGTGCCGACCATGAACGCGACGGGGGAGAACCCTTGCGTGCGCACGGCGGACGCGTCCCACACCGTGTACGCCGCGATCGCGACACCCGTGAGCAGCCCGAACAACAGCCCGGGGTCGATCCGGCGCCGCCCGTCCGATACCGCCGGACGCACCGTGCCCGCCCGATCCACGAAACCGATCGCGACGATCCCGGCGATCACGATCGCGACGCCGGCCAGGGCGAGTCCGCTCGGACGCTCCCCGAACACCGCGATCGCGACGAGGACCGACAGGAACGGACCCGTGCCGCGTGCGGTCGCGTAGACGGTCGAGAGATTGCCCACGCGATAGCCGTGCTGGAGCACGACCATGTACCCGACATGCAGGATGCTCGAGACGAGCACGCCGAGCGCGAAGGTTCCGAGATCCGAGGTCCCGAGTCCGCCGGTGAACGGCACCGCACCGACCCACACCACCGTGCTCGCGACCGCGCCCCACCAGAGGAACGGAGAGCCCGCGCGGCTGAGGCCGTGCGCGAGGACGTTCCACGTCGCATGCGCGAGAGCGGCCGAGAAGACCAGCACGAAAGCGAGAAGAGACAAGGGGCACCATTCCGCCGCGAGGCGCCCGGCGGGGACCCGGCAGGCGCCGTTCGCCGGCTTCGCCAGCCTAGGTGGCCTCCCGCGCGACCCCGGGCGAGCGCCGCGCGGCCCCGACCCAGCGTGCGCACTGGGCGCCCGATTCTCCCGGCGGACGCCTCGGATCGCGATGGGATACTGGGTTCCATACCCAGACGAGGAGGTCATCCGGTGGCGGAGAACGAACGCGCGCTCGAGGACGGGATCGTCACCGACCTGCGGGATCGGATGACCTACGGCTCCTATCTCGACCTCGATCGCCTGCTCGGCGCCCAGCATCCGGTGAGCGTGCCGGAGCACCACGACGAGATGCTGTTCATCATCCAGCACCAGACCACCGAGCTGTGGCTCAAGCTCGTGCTGCACGAGCTCGGCACTGCGCGCGACCGCCTCGCGGACGACGATCTGCGCTCCGCCCTCAAGCACGTCGCCCGGGTCAAGCACATCCAGGAGGTGCTGACGCAGCAGTGGTCGGTGCTCGCGACCCTGACGCCCACGGAGTACGCGCAGTTCCGCGGCGACCTCGGCAACTCCTCCGGCTTCCAGTCCGTGCAGTACCGCGCCGTCGAGTTCGCGCTGGGCAACAAGAACGCCCGCATGCTCGGGGTCTTCGCCGACCACCCGGGAAACCTCGCCCTGCTCACCGCCGAGCTCGAACGTCCGACGCTCTACGACGAGTTCCTGCGCCTCGTCGCCCGGCGCGGCCTGCCCGTGCCCGCAGAGATCCTCGACCGCGACGTCCGCGAGCCGTACCGCATGCACGACGACCTCGTCCCGGTGTTCCGGGAGATCTACGAGAACCCGCACGAGCACTGGGACCTGTACGAGGCCTGCGAGGAGTTCGTCGACGTCGAGGACAACTTCCAGTTCTGGCGCTTCCGGCACCTGCGCACCGTGACCCGCACGATCGGACGCAAGATCGGCACCGGCGGATCCAGCGGCGTCGACTTCCTGCAGCGGGCGCTGGATCTGACGTTCTTCCCGGAGCTGTACGCGGTGCGCACCGAGATCGGTCGATGAGGCGCATGGCCGAGGGCACCTACATCGGCGGCTTCACCGACCACCACGTGCATCTGCAGCTTGTGGACCCGTACCTGCTCGAGCACGGACGGCTCGGACGGGTGCTGGATCTCGGAGCCGCCCCCGCGGAGATCTCCCGGTTCGCCCGGTTCGTCTCCGAGCGCTTCGGGGACGACCCGGGCGGGGTCGCCGTCTCGTACGCCGGCGCCTTCCTCACCGCACCCGGCGGCTATCCGACCGACCGCGCCTGGGCGCCGGAGGGGTCGGTGAGGGAGATCGGGTCGCCCGGCGACGCGACGTCCGCGATCGCCGAGATGAAGGACGCGGGCGCCTCCGTGATCAAGATCACCAGCAACAGCGTCGCCGGGCCGGTCTTCTCCGACGAAATGATCGACGTGATCGTGCGCACGGCGGACCGGTTCGGTCTGCCCGTCGTGGCGCATGCCGAAGGCCCCGGCCAGGCGGAGCGCATGCCACGGCTCGGCGTGCGCGCGCTCGCGCACGCCCCCTTCACCGAACGGCTGAGCGACACCGAGGTCGCCCGGCAGGCGGGACGGATCGCGTGGATCTCGACCCTCTCGATCCACGAGGGCGACGCCAGAGAGATCGCGATCGACAACGTCCGCCGCTTCCACGCGCACGGTGGAACGGTCCGCTACGGCACCGACATGGGCAACGGTCCCTCCCCCGTCGACCTGAATCCCGCCGAGGTCGAGGCGCTGCGCGAGGCCGGGGTCCGCGGTGCGGCGCTGATCCGCGCGCTCGTGCCCGTCGCGGCATCGTCCGGACGTCGCTTCCTCCTGCCCGCCCGCGACGCGGATCCGTTCGAGATCCGCCCCGCCGACCCCGAGACGGCGACCGCCGTCTCGCCGAGCCCCGAGGGGATCCGATGACCGAGCACCTGCTCACCGCCGCCCGCGCCCTGGATGCCGCGGATCCGCTCCGCCACCACCTCGACGCCTTCGTGAAGGCGCCGGGGGTGAGCGCGTACCTCGACGGCAACTCCCTCGGGCGCCCGCTCGCCGTCGTGCCTGACCTGCTCGACCGATTCGTGCGGGAGGACTGGGGCACCCGGCTGATCCGCTCCTGGGACGAGCAGTGGATGGCGCTGCCCGAGCGGGTCGGAGACCGCATCGCCGAGGTCACGCTCGGCGCCGCGGCGGGTCAGACGATCGTCGCCGACTCCACGAGCGTGCTGCTCTACAAGCTCATGCGCGCGGCGGTCGCCGCCCGGCCCGGCCGGTCGGAGATCGTGATCGAGGCCGGTAACTTCCCGACCGACCGGTTCATCGCCGCGGGCGTCGCCGCCGAGACGGGCGCGACGCTGGTGTGGGTCGAGCCCGACTCCGTGCGCGGCGTGCAGCCGGAGGACCTGGACGCCCTGCTGAATGAGCGGACCGCGCTCGTCGTGCTCAGTCATGTCGACTACCGCTCCGGCGCCCTCGCCGACATGGCGGCGATCACCGCCCGCGTCCACGATGCGGGCGCGCTCATGCTGTGGGATCTGTGCCACTCGGCCGGATCGGTGCCGATGCGGCTGGACGCGTGCGGAGTCGATCTCGCCGTGGGCTGCACATACAAGTACCTGAACGGGGGCCCCGGCTCTCCCGCGTTCGCCTACGTCCGCGCCGACCTGCAGGGCGGGATCCGCCAGCCCATTCAGGGATGGTTCGGAGCGGCCGACATCTTCGCGATGGGGCCGGAGTACGCACCGACTCCGGGGATCCGGCAGTTGCTCAGCGGCACCCCCGCCGTCACGTCGATGATCGCGATGCAGGCCATGCTCGATCTCATCGCGGAGGCGGGGATCGATGCGGTGCGGGCGAAGTCCGTCTCCCTCACCGACTTCGCGGTGCAGGTGTTCGACGAGCAGCTCGCTCCGCTCGGCGTGCGGTTGCTCAGCCCCCGCGACAGCGCGGCCCGCGGCGGTCACGTGACGATCGGCCACCCGGACTTCCGCGCCATCACGCAGCGGCTCTGGGGCGAGGGCGTGATCCCCGACTTCCGTTTCCCGAACGGGATCCGGCTGGGGCTCTCCCCGCTCAGCACCTCCCACGAGGAGACGCTGCACGGCATGCTCGCGGTCCGCGACGCGCTCGGCTGATCCCCGCCCCGGGTCGTCGAGCGCAGGGTCAGACGGCGCCCAGGTCGATCCCCGCTGCGGCTGGCTCGGCGTAGGCCACCTCGCGCCAGACGTCGCCGACGCGCTCGAACGACGTCACGCTCGACAGGGCGCAGCGACGCGTGCGCGGATCGTGCCGCAGCCGCAGGCCCGCCACGGACAGGTGCGCGATCCAGATCGGCGCCTGATGGGACACGAGCACCGCATCGCCGCCGTCGGTGGTGTGCCAGACGTCGTTCATCGCCGCACGCATGCGCTCCGCGATCGAGACGTACGGCTCGCCCCAACTCGGCACCGAGGGACGGCGCAGATGGCGCCAGTTCCAGGGGTTGCGCAGTGCGCGCCGCATCTGCGTGCCCTCGAACACGTTCCAGGGCTCGATGATGCGCGGCTCGAGGACGGGCTCGTCGCCGAACACGGCGGTGAAGGGCTCCGCCGACTCGCGAGTGCGCTCCAGAGGAGAGCACCGCAGCGCGGTCACCGGCCGCCCGAGCGACAAGACGTGGTCGGCCGCGGCCCGCGCCATGCGGCGACCGGCCTCGCTCAGGTGATAGTCCGGGAGCCGTCCGTAGAGCACGTGGTCCGGATTGAAGACCTCGCCGTGCCGGACGAGGTGAAGGCGCTCGGCGGGCATCCCTGACCGGCGCTCAGACCCGGCGGTACTGCGCCGAGCCGAAGCCGATGATGAAGTACCCGATGAACGGGATCAGCCACAGCAGGAAGAACGAGAACGCCCCGCCCTTGCCGAAGTTCCTGCCCACCTTCACCGCGACCACGATCGCCATCACGATGTTGACGACGGGGATCAGGTAGAGCAGCACCCACCATCCGCTCATCCCCGCGATCTTGATCAGGAAGATGAGGTTGACGATCGGGATGATCGCGAGGATACCGGGGTAGCCGGCCTTCGTGAACACCTTCCAGAGGGCGATGACCACGATCACGTAGAAGATGATCGCGAACACGCTCCCCGTCCCCGAGAACAGTGCGGAGTAGAGGTCGCTCACCGAATCGGTCGGGTCTGCGGTGGGAAGGAGGTTCATGGGAGCGCCTTTCGGAGGGGTGCATCGGACCTGTGCTGTGATCCTACTGAGAACTCCCCCACCGGCGCGGCGTTTCGGACCCCCGTAGAATGAGGCATTCCCCTTTCGACCCTCGAACTGGAGGCATCTCCGTGCTTCGCACCCACACGGCCGGCGCCCTGCGCGCCGAGCACATCGGTCAGACCGTCACCCTCGCCGGGTGGGTCGATCGCCGTCGTGATCACGGAGGAGTGGCCTTCATCGATCTGCGCGACGCGTCGGGCATCGCCCAGGTCGTCATCCGCGACGAGGAGATGGCGCGCCCGCTGCGCAGCGAGTTCGTCCTCCAGGTCACCGGAGAGGTCTCGCGTCGCCCCGCGGGCAACGAGAACCCCCACCTCCCCTCGGGCGAGGTCGAGATCGTCGTGCAGGACCTGACGGTGCTGAACGAGTCCGCGCCGCTGCCGTTCCAGGTCTCCTCCGGCCTCGCCGAGACCGACCCGGTCGGCGAGGACGTGCGGTTCAAGCACCGCTACCTCGATCTGCGCCGTCCGGCCGCCGTCGCGCCCCTGCACCTGCGCTCGCAGGTCTACAAGGCCGCCCGCGACGTGCTGCACGAGCGCGGCTTCACCGAGGTCGAGACGCCGACGCTCACGCGTTCCACGCCGGAGGGCGCTCGCGACTTCGTCGTGCCGGCGCGCCTGCACCCCGGCAGCTGGTACGCCCTCCCGCAGAGCCCGCAGCTGTTCAAGCAGCTGCTCATGGTCGGCGGCGTCGAGAAGTACTTCCAGATCGCGCGCTGCTACCGCGACGAGGACTTCCGCGCCGACCGTCAGCCCGAGTTCACGCAGCTCGACATCGAGATGGCGTTCGTCGACCAGGAGGACGTCATCGAGATGATGGAGGCCGTCATCCGCGCGATGTGGGCCACCATCGGCGTCGACGTGCAGACTCCGCTCCCGCGCATGACCTACGCCGACGCGATGGCCCGGTACGGATCCGACAAGCCGGACCTGCGCTTCGGCCTCGAGCTCGTCGAGGCGACCGACTACTTCTCGGAGACGACCTTCCGCGTGTTCCAGGCCGAGTACGTCGGCGCGGTCGTGATGCCCGGCGGCGCCTCGCAGCCCCGCAAGGTGCTGGATGCCTGGCAGGACTGGGCCAAGCAGCGCGGCGCCCGCGGCCTCGCCTACGTCCTCTTCAACGAGGACGGCACGCTCGGCGGCCCTGTCGCCAAGAACCTCTCCGAGACCGAGCAGGCGGGCCTCGCCGAGCTCGTGGGCGCGAAGCCGGGCGACTGCGCCTTCTTCGCGGCCGGCTCCGCGAAGGAGTCGCGCGCTCTGCTCGGCGCCGCCCGCGTCGAGATCGGACGCCGCCTGGGCCTGCTCGACCCCGACGTCTTCGCGTTCACCTGGGTCGTCGACGCGCCGATGTTCGAGCCGGCCGCCGACGCGGTCGCCTCGGGCGACGTCGCGGTCGGCGCCGGGAAGTGGACGGCGGTGCACCACGCCTTCACGGGACCCAAGCCGGAGTTCGAGGGCACGTTCGACAGCGACCCTGGATCCGCGCTCTCCTACGCGTACGACATCGTCTGCAACGGCTCCGAGCTCGGCGGAGGGTCGATCCGCATCCACCGCGAGGACATCCAGAAGCGGGTGTTCCAGGTCATGGGGATCAGCGACGAGCAGGCCGAGGAGCAGTTCGGCTTCCTCATCGACGCTTTCGCGTTCGGCGCCCCGCCGCACGGCGGCATCGCCCTCGGCATGGACCGCGTGCTGCAGCACCTGTCCAAGACCGACTCGATCCGCGAGGTCATCGCGTTCCCCAAGACCGGCAACGGCTTCGATCCGCTCACCGCGGCACCGGCGCCGATCAGCCCGGAACAGCGCAAGGAGGCCGGCGTCGACGCCGTTCGAGACGACGCCCAAGCCTGAGCCCTCCCCTGGGTCGTTGAGCGAGGACGGCGAAGCCGACCGAGCACCCGGGGTCGTTGAGCGAGGACGGCGAAGCCGACCGAGACGAAACGCGGCTTCCCTCGGGAGACCGCGTTTCGTCTCGCTGCTCCTTCGTCGCTGCTCGCTCAACGACCCCGACGTGACAGGATCGAAGCATGCTCGCCGACCTCACCCTGCCCGCGCCGATCGAGACCGGGATCGGCATCGTGACCCTACGCCGCGCACGCCCCGACGACACCGCCGCGATCGTCTCACTGCTCGCCGACGACGCGATCAGCGCGGCGCGCGGCGACACCGCTGCGGACGCCGACCTCCCCGCCTATCGGGCGGGCCTGGAATCCGTGCTGGCCGACGGATCCAACGACCTGCTCGTCGCCGAGCACGACGGCACGGTGGTCGGCACCTTCCAGCTCACGCGCATCCCCGGGATGTCCCGCCGGGGGTCCACCCGCCTGCTGGTCGAGGCGGTGCGGGTGAGCTCGCAGCTGCGCTCGGCCGGCGTCGGATCCGCGCTGATGCGCTGGGTCATGGACGTCGCGACCGCCGAACTGGGCAGCCCCCTCGTGCAGCTCACCTCGGACGCGCAGCGCGTGGATGCTCATCGCTTCTACGAACGACTCGGATTCGCCGGCTCCCACCGCGGCTTCAAGTACGCCGCGCCCCTCCCGGGCCGCTGAACAGCGCTCAGACCTCGTCGGGGTCGGACAGGTCCTCGACCGCGACGGGGATGCGGCCGGCGAACATCACGCCGATCCCGTCCTCGTCGCCCACGGACAGCCCGCATTCGGCGAAGCGCATCATCCACGTGCCGTCCTGCCACACCACGGCCTCCGGGGCGCCGAACGGCGGATCCTCGACATCCAGCAAGGCGCGCTCCTGCTCCGGCAGCACGCTGCGCGGCCCCGCGAACTCCTCCACCAGGTAGCGGATCCCCGCGTCGACGAGCGCGCCGAAGTCCTGGGCGATCCCCTGCGCCGCGTCCCGCGCCTCGAGCGTGGGCTCCTCCGCCGGATCCGCGATGATGCTCACGGTCCGGCCGCCGTCCCCGCCGGGCAGCCCGGCACTCCAGCAGGCGACGCCCTCGGGGGTCTCGACGCGGACGAGCGTGACGCCGTCGAGGGCGATCTCATCGGGAAGATCCATGATCCGATCCAACCAGGCCCCGGCGTCGCGCGGTACCGTCGCCGCACGGGACGCGGCGCGGCGGATCCGATCCCCCGCGTTCATCGGCCGTTCACGCGCGCCGGGAGCCTCGGTAACCCGGCCCCCGTACATTCCTCACGACCCGACACCGGCATCTGCCGGACACCGAGAGGAAACCATGTCCCCTGTCTCCCGCCGCACCCGCATCGGCGCCGGCCTCGCGCTGGCCACCGGCGCGGTCCTCCTGCTCTCCGCCTGCTCGGGCTCCGCCTCGGCGGATCCCACGTCGTCCGCGGGTTCCGCCGGAAAGGCCGCCACCGCGACCTCGCTCACGGATATCGGGACCCTGGCCGACCTCGAGAGGGCCGCGGAGACGGAGGGCGCCCTTAACGTCGTCGCCCTCCCGCACGACTGGGCGAACTACGGCGAGATCCTTGCGGCGTTCGCCAAGAAGTACCCGAAGATCACGATCAACGAGGCGACGCCGGACGCCTCCAGCGCCGAGGAGATCCAGGCCGCGAAGACCAACGAGGGCCTCGACACCGCCCCCGACGTGTTCGACCTCGGACTCACCGTCGCCCTGCAGAACACCGACCGCTTCGCGCCGTACAAGGTGCAGAAGTGGGACGAGATCCCCTCCGAGCTCAAGGCCGCGGACGGCGCGTTCACGGGGGATTACGGCGGGTACATGTCGATCGGCTACGACTCCTCCGCCTTCCCGGAGCCCAAGGCCCTCTCCGATCTCGCGAAGCCCGCGTACAAGGGCGCGGTCGCGCTCAACGGCGACCCGACGCAGGCCGGTGCGGCTTTCGCCGCCGTCGGCCTCGCCACCGTGCAGTCGGGCGGCACGCTCGACGACTACCAGAAGGGGATCACCTTCTTCTCCGACCTGCAGAAGGCCGGCAACCTGCTCAAGGTCGACGTCACCACCGCGACCGTGGCGAGCGGCGAGACGCCCGTCGTCTTCGACTGGGACTACCTGAACGCCGCCCACACCAAGGACAACAAGAGCTGGAAGACGGTCGTCCTTCCGGGTACCGGCTACGCCGCGTACTACAACCAGGCGATCAACAAGACCGCCCCGCACCCTGCCGCCGCACGGCTCTGGCAGGAGTTCCTCTACAGCGACGACGTGCAGAACCTCTGGCTCAAGGGAGGCGCTCGCCCTGCCCGCATGGACGCGATGACCAAGGCAGGCACGATCGACAAGACCCTCGCCGCCGCCCTGCCCGCCGCGCCGAAGACCACGGTCGTCCCGACCGAGGCGCAGAGCACCGCGGCCGGCAAGCTCCTCGGCGAGAAGTGGGCTGCGGCGGTCCAGTGACCTCGTCCGTCAGCGCGGCGCCCGCCGCCACCCGTGCCGGGTCGGAACCTCGCGTTCCGGCCCGGCACGGGGCGTCCCGTTCCCTGCCCGCTCGCGTGCGCACCGTCCTCGCCGCCCTCGGCCTCGTCCCGTTCGCGGCCTATCTGCTGCTGTTCCTTGTCCTGCGACGATCCTCGCGGTCGGCACCGGGTTCTTCACGCGCGACGGCCGCTTCACCACGAGCAACCTCTCGGCGCTCGGGGATCCGACCGTGCTGCTCACGTTCGCGAACTCCGCCGGGCTCTCCGTGCTCACCGCCGCGATCGGAGCGATCGTCGGGGCGCTCGTCTGCTACGCGCTGCTCGGGCTGCGCCCCGACGGCGGCGTGCGCACGGTCGTCGACGCCGCCTCCGGTGTGCTCGCCCAGACCGGCGGAGTGATGCTGGCGTTCATGTTCATCGCCACGCTCGGTCTGCGCGGCATCGTCACCGGGCTGCTGAAGGACGCGTTCGGGCTGGAGCTCTACGCCCACGGACCGTGGATCTACGAGCTGCCCGGCCTGATCCTTCCCTACCTCTACTTCCAGATCCCGCTCATGGTCATCACGTTCATGCCCGCCCTCTCCGCCCTCAAGCCGCAGTGGAGCGAGGCGAACCTGACGCTCGGCGGGACGCGGGCGAGCTTCTGGCTGCGGATCGGGATCCCGGTGCTCGCCCCGGCCTTCCTCGCCAGCTTCCTCCTGCTGTTCGCCAACGCGTTCTCGTCGTATGCGACGGCCGCCGCGCTCGCCAGTCAAGGTGCACAGATCGTGCCGTTGCAGATCCGTGCCGCGCTCACGAGCGAGACGGTGCTCGGCAGGGAGAACCTGGCCGGCGCGCTCGCGCTCGGCATGATCGTGGTCGTCGCGATCGTGATGTGGGCCTACTCGCTCGTGCAGCGCCGAGCCACAAGGTGGCAGTCGTGAACCGCCTCGCGCCCTCCCGCGCCACGCGATGGATCGTCGGCGTGCTCGTCGGCCTGTTCTTCCTCGTTCCCCTCGTCGCGACGCTCGCGTACACGTTCCGTGCGGAGGACGGCGGGTTCACCCTCGCGCACTGGGCCGGACTCGGCGATCCCGCCAGGGCCGCGCTCTACCGGCCGGTGTGGACGGGGCTGGGCAACTCGGTCGCCCTCGCCGCGGTCACCGTGCTGATCGTGCTGCTCGTGCTCGCGCCGACCATGCTCCTCGTGAACCTCCGGTTCCCCCGACTGCGCGCGGTGTTCGAGTTCGCCGTCCTGCTGCCAATCTCCCTCCCGGCGATCGTGCTCGTGGTCGGGCTCACCCCGATCTACCTCCAGATCGGACGCGGTCTGGGCACCGGGGCCTGGACCCTTGCGTTCGCCTACGGGATCACGGTGCTGCCCTTCGCGTACCGCTCCATCCAGGCCTCGATCGACGCCGTCGATCTGCGGACCCTGGCGGAGGCGGCACGGTCGCTCGGCGCGGGATGGCCCACGGTCGTACTGCGCGTGCTCGCACCCAACCTGCGGCAGGGTCTGCTCGCCGCCTCGCTGCTCGCGGTCGCCGTGGTGCTCGGCGAGTTCACGATCGCTTCCCTGCTGAACCGCGACGTGCTGCAGACCGCGCTCGTGGTCGTGCAGAAGCAGGACGGCTGGGCTCCGGCGATGTTCGCGCTGATGGCCCTCGCGTTCAGCTTCCTCCTGCTCCTCATCATCGGACGCGCCGCTCGAGGGCGCGCCGGAAAGGCCCGCTCATGAGCGACATCGCACGCCCCCGCACCGCGGACAACACCCTTCTCGCCGATCCTCGGGGCGGCACGCGCGTCGAGTTCCGGGGCATCGTGAAGAGCTACGGACGCACGGCGGTGCTGCACGGCATCGACCTCGACATCGCCCCCGGCGAGTTCGTCTCCCTCCTGGGGCCCTCCGGCTGCGGCAAGACCACGCTGCTGCGCGTGCTCGCCGGCCTCGAAGACGCGGATGCGGGCGCCGTGCTCCTCGGTGGCGGCGACGTCTCCGGCGTGCCCACGAACCGGCGCGACATCGGGATGGTGTTCCAGTCCTACTCGCTCTTCCCGCACCTCCGCGTGATCGACAACACGGCGTTCGGCCTGCGCCGGCGTCGGGTCGGTACGGCGGCGGCGCGGCGCCGGGCGATGGACGCCCTCGCCCTCGTCGGCCTCGACGCCCACGCGGACAAGTATCCGCATCAGCTATCGGGCGGGCAGCAGCAGCGGGTCGCGCTCGCCCGGGCCCTCGTCACGGAACCCCGGGTCCTCCTCCTGGACGAGCCCCTCTCGGCGCTCGACGCGAAGGTGCGCGTGCAGCTGCGGGACGAGATCCGCCGCCTGCAGCTGCGCCTCGGCATCACCACGGTGTTCGTCACCCACGATCAGGAGGAGGCGCTGAGCGTCTCCGATCGGATCGCGGTCATGGACGCGGGGCGGATCGATCAGATCGGCACTCCGGAGGAGCTCTATCTGCGCCCGGCCACCGCGCACGTCGCCGCCTTCGTCGGCCTCTCCAGCGTGGTGCGCGGCCTCGCCGACGGCAGGTCGGCGCGGGTCTGGGGCATCGAGGTGCCGCTGCAGACGCCCGCCACCGGCGAGGTCGACGTGCTGCTGCGCCCGGAGAACGTGCGGCTCGTCGACGCGGCGGGCGCGGCCGTGGCGGGCACGGTCGAGGAGAGCATGTTCCTCGGCAGCATGCGCCGCACGCTCGTGCGCACCGAGGACGGCGCGCTCGTACGGGTGCAGCACCCGGCACGGATCCGCCCGGGCTACGGCGACGTCGTGGGCCTCGCGGTCGATCCCGAGCCGGTCGCGGTGCGCCTGCCGGCCTGAGCGTTCAGCTCCCCGGGGCCGCGAGACCGAGGTGCGGGAAGAGGGCGCCGAAGGTCTTCCGCAGCCCCTCGGGGAGCGCGCCGCTGTGATCCTCGCCGGGGATCGCGAAGACCTGCGTCGAGAACCCGGCGTCGTGGGCGATCCGCGCCGACAGCCGCACCTGCTCGGTGAACGGCGCGTCCTGCGTCCCCGCCGCGAACTCCGCCACGTGCCCGCCGAACCTCCCCGCGTTCTCGACCGCCTTCGCGGCCGGCTTCGCGGCCTCGTACGCGACCCGATCCCCGCCGAACGCCTCCTGCAGGACCTCGTCCGGATGCTCCGTGCCTTGATACGACTCCCCGGCGATGCTGACGACCGATCCCCAGACGTCGGGATCCGCCAGCCCCCAGTCCAGTGCGCACCCTCCCCCGTTGGAGAAGCCCGCGATCGTCCACGCCGCCGGCGCGTCCTGGATCCGCAGATGCGCGCGCGCCCAGGCCGGGATGTCCTCGGAGAAGTACGTGTGCACGCCTCCGAACGCGGAGGAGTCCACGCACGCCGGATTCGCGTCCGGCGTGCCGAGCTGATCGGCGACGACGACGATCGGCGCGAGGCCGTGGTGCCGGGCCGCGAGATCGTCCATCGCCGCCTGGATCGGCTCGGGGTCGGGATCCCCGGGCTGGCCCATCATGAACACGACGAGCGGGAGCGCGGGAGCGTCCTTCACGAGCGCCGCGGGAGGCAGGTAGAGCGAGGCGTCGCGGGGTGCGAACCCCGCCGAGGACGGGATCCGCTGCTCCCCCGTCAATGTCGTCACGGTGCCGTGGGTCGGCAGGTCGGCCGGCGGTCTCCACGTGCGGAAGAGCGGATCCGTGCCCGTGCTCGCGGTGGTCGCCGCGGCCTGCGGGCGCTGCACGGCGGGACCGCTCAGGACGCCGATCACGAGCGCGAGCGCCGCGACGAGGAGCATCGCCGCGAGCACGCTCGCCGAGACGCGGCGCCCCGCACCATCTGCACGCATGGCGCACCCGCCTTCCCGACGATCGTCCGCCCATGCTACCCACGCGGTGCCCGACGCCGGCGGCTCGCGCGGATCCGCGGCGTCGCGATCCGACTCTCGACGGGGAGCCCCGCGCCCCGCTATTTTGAGCGTGGGGCGAGGGCCGCCCCTCGGTTCGAGAGGAACACCATGGCAGGAAAGTTCGAGCTCTACGAGGACAAGGGCGGCAAGTGGCGCTTCCGTCTCAAGGCCGGCAACGGCGAGACCATCGCCTCCGGTCAGGCCTACGCCTCCAAGGCGAGCGCGCTGAACGGCATCGACTCCGTGCGTCGCAACGCCGCAGACGCCGAGGTCGTCGAGACCGAGGACTGATCTCCGCAGCACACGGACGAGGCCCCGCGTTCCGACCGCGGGGCCTCGTCCGTGTTCGCCGGAGGGTCGCGGTTCGCCGCGTCCGCGCGCGGCCTCAGCCCGCGAGGGAGCGGACGAGCGCGACGTACTCCGCAGTGGACGCGCTCGGCAGATAGGCCCGGCCGATCGCCAGGCCGATCGCGGGCAGCTGCCCGTTGTCGGCGTAGAACAGGTACATCGGCCGATAGTCCGGGTTGAACTTGCCCTTGTACCGCAGCAGCGACGCGAATCCGTAGGCGGGCTCGAGCACACGGCTCAACCACCCCAGCAGGCGCTTGATCGACTCCGGCTCGCCCTGGTCGTCGCCGTCTGTCCCGTCGACGTTCTGAGCGAGCGGGGCGCCCGACAGGCTCATCACCTGCAGACCCAGCTCCTTCATGTGCAGGGCCGCCGACGCGATCGCGAACTCCATGACGCCGGGCATCGCCCCGTCCGCGCGCCGCATGAAGTCCAGCGTGCGACCGATCAGCTCGCCCTCCCGCCACACGGGCATCCAGCTCGTCACGGCCTGGAGCTCGCCCTCCGGCCCGATCGCGAGCAGGATCGCGACGTCCGGATCGCGCAGCTCCTCCATGCCGCCGAGCGTGAAGCGCATCTCGGGCAGGGCCTTTTCCGCGATCCACTGCTCGCTGAGCGCGTCGAGCTGCGCGACGAGGCCCGCGGGCAGCTTCTCCCAGGTCGTCCAGAGCGTGGTGAGGCCGTCGCGCTGGCCACGGTTGTAGGGCTGGCGGACCTTCGTCCAGACCTTGCCGGTGAGCTCGAACCGGTCCAGCGGCACGACCGTCTCCTCGGCGACCGAGATCCGTTTCCAGCCGAGGTCGCGGAACGTCGGCACGAACTGCTCGTGAGTGCTGTAGAACACCGGGGTCCAGGCGTTCGAGTCGCAGAAGTCGAGGAACCCGCGGATCGTGTTCGGCGCATCCCCCGGCGTGCAGACCGGATCCCCGACCGCGATCGCGATCCCCGAGACGACGCGGTACGCGACAGCGCCGCGCCCGTCGGGCGTGAACCAGTGCTCTGTGCCCTCCCACGTGCCCATGAAGCCGAGCGTCCCGCCGTCGGTCTCCCGCAGCTGCGCGCGGAAGCGGTCCTGATCGTCCGCGGTCTTCGACGAGCGCCCTCGGAGCAGCCCGAGCATCGCGACGGCGAAGACGAGCCAGAACACGCCGCCGACGTCGCGGTGGATCGCTCGCGGCAGACCGGTCAGCGCGGTCCGCGATCCGGGGTGCCCGATCCCGGTCGGCAGGAACCGGCGCAGGGTGGATCCGAGCGCTCCCCAGAAGTTGCCGGGGTGCGCGACCGTCATCACGAGGACCATGTCGGCGGCGACGAGGACCACGAACGCGATGCCGACGGTGAGCGCGAAGCGGCCCACCGCGCGGCGCGAGGCGAGCACCGCGAACCGGCGGTGCGTGATCGCGAGAAGGGCGCACATCCCCACGGGGATGAGGATCGCGAGCACGGAGAAGCCGGGGAACTGGCGGTCGATCGTGACGACGTCCGCCGGGTGCGAGAGCTCGCGGACCGCGATGCTGATACCCGTGAGGAGCGCCATGACCGCGTTGACCCCCATCGCGAGGAACCACGCGGCCCTGCGCCCCGCACGCAGTCCCCATGCCGCCACGAGACTCAGCAGCAGCGGTACGAGGCTCATCAGCACGACGCCCGTGCCCGTGGCCAGCGCGGTGGACACGTCGGTCACGCAGTGGTCCGTGGCGTCCTGGGAGCAGCGCGAGATGATCCCGGAGATGTCGACGCCGCGCAGACCCGCGATCACGGGCGCGAGCGGACCCGTGCCGACGCCCGTGACGAGCACGATCAGCGGACCGAGGCCGGTGACGGCGACCATGGCCGCGACCAGCGTCCTCGTCTCGCGATAGGAGCTGCGGTGCCAGGCGGCCTTGGCTCGCCCGTTCGTGAGGATCACGCCGGTCACGAGGCCGATGAGCGCCGCGTACAGCCGATAGACGCTGTCCGAGTCGCCGCCGTAGAGCGTGAAGGTGAGCAGCAGCGAGAAGCCGATGAGGCGGATCCGGCGCCGATACAGAGCCGGAGCGAAGGCGCTGGCCGCCATGACGGCACCGATGATGCCGACCGTGGGGTCGAACACCTCGCCACGCGCATCGACCCGCGCCCAGACCTGCCCCCAGGACCACGCGAGGGTCTGCGTGCCGACGCCGAGGAGGATCCCCAGCACGCCCGTCACGGCGAACACGAGCATGGTCCGCAGCGTGCCCATCAGCCGCTCCGCGTACGCGAGGAGCGTCAGCGCGAGCAGGAGCGAGACGATCAGCTCGACCCATCCGTCCGGCACGAGCAGCGCGGTCAGCGGGGTCCACCACTGGCGCTCCCGGCCGAACACGAGCGGGCTCACGCCCAGACCGTTCGGATGCGTGCCCCGGAGCGTGCCGAACGTCAGCCCGGTGATCAGCAGCAGCGCGGCGAGCCCGAGCGCGAAGGGGTGACGGCGCGCGTAGGCGCCTGCGCGACGCGCCACCGCAACCGTCGCCGTCCGAAAAGAGAAGGTCATCCCGCCGCCAATCCCCACCGGGGATACAGTACCGAGAATGCCTTGTCGAGGCCGCCCGTCAGCCCGGGTCCGGTGTGCGAGGCGTTCGGCACGAGGTAGTAAGTGGTGCGGAATCCGGCGGCCGCCGCGAGGTCGGCCGACTGCCGGTTGAGCGGCGCGTACTTGCGGTCGAGAGCGCCCGCGGAGAACACGGCGACGTGCCCCGCGTACTCCCCCGGGTGCTCCGCGAGGATCGCGGCCGGCTTGTTGGCGTCGAACGCGGCCTTGTCTCCGGCGTACACCGGCCCGAGCACCGAGGCGGGGTCGGCGGAGCCCGCCCAGGGCTCGCCGGACGCCGTGGCGATGTTGCCCCAGATGTCGGGGTGGCGGGCGCCCCACATGAACGCGCACGCGCCCCCGTTGGAGTAGCCCGCGATCGTCCAGTACTTCGAGTCCGTGAGCACCCGCATGTGCGTGCGGATGTAGTTCGGGATGTCCTTGTTGAAGTACGTCTCCACCCCGCCGTAGCGGGTGGAGTTCACGCATCCGGGGTTCTGCGCGTCCTCGCTTCCGAGCTGGTCGGCGATGATGGCGATCGGCGCGAGACCGTTGTGCTTCTTGGCGAAGGCGTTGAGCGTCTCGACCATGGGCTGCGGGCTGGGCCAGCCGGGCAGCCCCATCATGAAGACGACGACGGGCAGCGCAGGGGGGTTCTTCACGAGGGCGGCCGGCGGCAGGTAGACGGTCGCGGAGCGCGGGACGAAGCCGCCCGTCGAGGGGATCGCGTGCGTGCCCCGGAGTGCGCCGTAGCGCCCCTCCTTCGGCATGTTCGCCGGCGGCTTCCACGTCTTGTAGAGCGGCGTCGTGTCGTCGACGGGGTGCGTCAGCGGCGGGGCGAAGTCGTCGAAGGAGCGCAGCGTACTGATGCCGAGGATGTCGGCGAGCGTCGCGTCCTGCCCGAACGCCTGGTTGATGCCGACGGTCATCGACATGAGCGAGGTGAGGATGGTCACGACGGCGACGACCTTGCGCCACCAGCGGGACGACCACAGGCTCACGACCCCGAGACCGATCGCGGCGAAGCCCCCCGTGGTCCACCACTTCACGTCTGCGGGCAGCGGGAGCTCGAACGCGTTCGTGGTGTCGGCCCAGACGACGAGGAACCAGCCGACCAGCGCCCCGATCACCAGGCCGATCGCCGCGCGCACGACCCAGCGTCGGCGGAGCGGGCGGATCAGCAGCGCGATCACGCCCGCCGCGGCGAGACCCCAGATGATCCACGGTGCCGGTCCGTCGACGAGGTCGACGGTCAGCAGCCACTGCAGCATGAGGGTCCTCGTTCTCCCGCCTCCGGGCGGGGGCGACCACTCATCGTATGCAGACCTCCTCGGGCGAACCTGTGCCCGCGGCTGTGTCGGAGCCGTGAGTACGCTGCGAGCCCGGATGCTCCGCAACTCTGCGGGGCATCCGGGCTCGTCATGATCGGTGCGGCGAGGTCACAGCACGCGCGCGAGGAAGTCCTTCGTCCGCTGGTGCTGCGGGTTCGCGAGGACCTCGCGCGGGTCCCCCTCCTCGAGGATGTGCCCGCCGTCCATGAAGATCAGTCGCGAGCCGACCTCCCGGGCGAAGCCCATCTCGTGCGTGACGACCATCATCGTCATGCCCTCGTCCGCGAGCGTGCGCATGACCTGGAGCACCTCGCCGACGAGCTCGGGGTCGAGCGCCGACGTGGGCTCGTCGAAGAGCATCATGTCCGGGTTCATGCACAGCGACCGCGCGATCGCGACGCGCTGCTGCTGGCCGCCGGAGAGGTGGCTCGGGTAGGCGTCGGCCTTGTGGCCCATGCCCACGCGCTCCAGCATCTCCTGGGCGACCTTCTCCGCCTCGGCCTTGCCGCGCCTCTTCACCTGACGCTGCGCGAGCGTGAGGTTGCCCAGCACGCTCATGTGCGGGAACAGGTTGAAGCTCTGGAAGACCATGCCGATGCGTGCGCGCACGCGGTCGATGTCGACGTCCGGGTCGGTGACGTCGATCCCCTCGATGAGGATCGTGCCTCCCGTCGGCTCCTCGAGCATGTTCACCGAGCGCAGGAGCGTCGACTTGCCCGAGCCGGACGGGCCGATCACGCAGACGACCTCGCCGGCGTTCACGGTCAGGTCGATGCCCTTGAGCACCTCGTTGTCGCCGTAGTGCTTGACGAGACCCTGGATGTCGATCGCGGGCGCGTTCAGGTTGATCAGGTCGGTGCTCATCGCTCCCTCGCCATCCGTCGCTCGAGCCATGCCGTCAGCCGCGTCAGCGGGAGCGTCACGATCAGGTACAGCAGCGCCGCCATCACCAGCGGCGTGGCATTCGCATAGGTGGACAGGCCGTTGCGGGCGAAGGTCGTCAGCTCATACGTGAACGGGGTCGCGCCGATGACGAAGAACAGCGACGTGTCCTTCAGCAGCAGCACGAACTCGTTCGTGAGCGGCGGGATGATGATGCGGAACCCCTGCGGCAGCACGATGAAGAACATGGTCCGCGACGACGACATGCCGAGCGACCGCGCCGCCTCCGTCTGGCCCTTCGGCACCGCCTGGATCCCCGCGCGGATCGTCTCTGCCATATAGGCCGACGACACCACGATGAGGCCGAGCACCGCGGCGCCCACAGGTGCTCCCGGAATCGTGACCTTCGTCGCGATCGGCAGCATGATCCCGAACCCGAAGATCGTGATCAGTGCAGGGATCCCTCGGAAGAACTCGATCCACGCGGTCGCCGCCCACCGGAACGGCGGGATGTCGCTCAGCTTCATCAGGGCGAGTACGACCGCGAGGATCAAACCGCCGAAGAACGAGTAGATCGTGAAGAGAATGGTGTTCTTCAGGCCGACGGTGATGATCCCGGGCAGCAGCTTCAGCGCGACCTCGGGGTTCGCGAACTGCTTCAGGACCGTCTGCCAATCGGTGGCGACCACCGCCCACAGGATGAGGGCGATGATCACCGCGTAGACGGTGTAGTGGTAGACCCGCGTGCGGGTCCGCTTCTTCAGAGCCATCGGCGTAAGTCAGACCCCGGTCACTTCGAGGTGCTGAAGTACTTGTCGTAGATCTTCTTGTACTCGCCGTCGTCCTTGAGCGCCTTCAGCTGCTCGTTGACGGCCGTGCGCAGAGCCTCGTTCTTGCCCTTCGCGAACGCGAAGCCGTACTGCTCGTCCGTCTTGTAGGTCTCGACGACCTTGTAGGCGGGGTCGTCCTTCTCGTGCTGGAGGTTGACCGGCAGGTCCTGCAGGATCGCGTCGACCTGTCCGCCCTGCAGCGCCGGCCACAGCACGCCGTCGTCGGAGAACTGCACGAGGTTCGCGCCCTTCGCGTGCTCCTTCGCGTAGTTCTCGCCGGTGGTGCCCTGCTGCACGCCGACGTTCTTGCCGCTCAGTCCGTTGATGTCCTTGATACCGGACGAGGTCTTCACGAGCAGCGACTGCAGCGAGTCGTAATAGCCGTCGGAGAAGTCGATGTTCTTCTTGCGGTCGTCGGTGATCGTCATGGCCGAGGCGCCCATGTCGCACTGCCCGGCGAGCAGCGCGGTCCCCGACTGCAGCGTGTCGAAGTTCGTGACCTGGAACTGGGTCTTGAGGCCCAGCTTCTCGCCGATCGCCGTGAGCAGGTCGACATCGAAGCCGGTGTACTTGCCGGAGCCGGCGGTCTCCTCGTACTCGAACGGCTTGTAGGGGATGTCCGAGCAGACGGTGAGGGTGCCTGCGGTGATCAATCCGTAGTCCTTGCCCCCGGCCGCGCTCGCGGTCGGGTCGGAGCTCGATCCGGTCGAGCAGCCCGCGAGCGCGAGGGCGGCGACGGCCGTGAGGGCGAGGGCAGAGGCGATGGTCGAGCGACGGTTCATGTCCGACTCCTGTGTCGAGGACGCTGTTGTCCGCGGGCGGGTTGCGGACCAGTTTGGCACGGGACAGTTACCGGTATGTAACGTCGCCCGGTTCCGCCGGGTCTCGGTTCGGTCTCGACGGCGATGCGGCGCGCGCAAAACCGCGCCACGCGGGCGTTCGGATCCCCGCCGAAAGTCTGAGATCCGAGACACGGACTGCAGAAGCCGTCGCGATCCGGCCGATCCGGCTGCTGTTCGCGGCGAGAACCCGTCGCCGAGTCCGGAGATCCGCCGCCCGATCTCAGATCAGGAAGTCCACGGCGGAGCGACCGCCCGCGACCGACCGCACGTATGCGACGACCTCCTGGTGCGCCGGATGCACCTGGTAGGCGTCGAGGCCCTCGGCGTCGTCGAAGTCTGCGACGAGGGTCACGTCCCAATTGCCTTCGATGTCGAGAGCGTTCACGCCCGTCGAGAGCGCGCGGATCGACGGGACGACGCCGACGAGACCTTCGAGCCGCGCGACGATCCCCTCCGCATGCTCGGCGCGCGTCGATGCGTCCCCCGCCGCCATCTTCCAGGTCACCACGTGTCGCAGCGTCATCGTCCTGCTCCTTCCGCCGCCTTCGCGGTCAGTGCCTCGCGCAGGCGGTCCGGCGCGATCCGCCAGTGCCCGTGCACCTCGTCGTCGATGAGCAGCACGGGGATCTTCTCCCCGTACCGCTCGTACAGTGCGGGGTCGTCGAGGATCGACAGCTCCGTGATCTCCAGGTCCTCGGCGAGCGCGTCGGGCAGCTCGGCGACGACCGCGTCCACCACGTCCGAGGCGACGTCGCAGAGATGGCAGTCGGGCTTGCCGATCAGCGTGAGCGCGATCACGACGTCGCGGTCTCGACCGCGCGCCCCTCGGCGATCCACTGCGCGGTGCCGCCGTCGACGTTCGTCGCGTCGTAGCCGCGGGCCTCGAGCGCCTCCACGACCCGCGCGGAGCGGCCGCCGAGCTGGCAGATCACGTCGAAGGCGCCGTCGGGAAGCTCGTGCAAGAGGTCGCCGAGCTCCGACATCGGCAGGTTCACCGCGCCAGGGACGTGACCGCCGGCGAACTCGTCGCGCTCGCGGACGTCGATGAGCGGGGTCCCGGTGCGTGCGGCCAGTTCGGCGACGGTGATCGACTTCATGGATCCGATTCTTCCAGGTCTGCGCAGGGAGAGGCGCGTGCGGCGAGGGCGTCGCGCGCGACGGGGACGAAGATGCACGAAGCGCCCCGGCGATCGGATCGATCGGGGCGCTTGGTGACTGGCCGCTTACTTCTTGTTGCGGCGCTGGTGGCGAGTCTTGCGAAGCAGCTTGCGGTGCTTCTTCTTCGCCATGCGCTTGCGGCGCTTCTTGATGACAGAACCCACGGAAACCTCACTAAGTCAGGGGCTGGGCGTCATGCAGGACGACGCCCGGGATCGGGGCACGGAAAATGCCTCGGAACAGTCTAGCGCACCGGGCGCGCGGGCCCGACCTCGCGACGGATCGCCTCCCGATCGACCGCCCGGGATGCTCAGCCGACGTCCGCGATCGGCCGCTGCAGCGCGGCGGTGACGGCGGACTCGGGCACGCGATAGCTGCGGCCGAAGCGCACGGCGGGGAGATCGCCGGAGTGCACCAGCCGGTACACCGTCATCTTGGACACGCGCATGATCGCGGCGACCTCCGCCACGGTCAGGAAACGCACGTCCGGAAGCTGCTCGGGCATCCCCATCTACCCCCTCGGCCGCCGCGCACCATGCACGAGCGGTTCCGTCAACTGTAGGGGCTGGCGAGGACGCGTGTAAACCCGTGTGACCCCTGTGACAGCGGGGATCCGGGGACGGTCACGCCCCCAGGCGCTTGAGCGCGGTCTGCACCACGTGCTTGGCGTTCGCCGCCGCACGACCGACGACCTCGGCTGCATGCGCGGCGCTGTCGGGAAGCGGCGGGACCACTCCGAAGACGTCCGGCGCGGACTCGCCGTAGGCGTCGGCGAGGAAGGGGACGAGCCAGTCGTCGACCTCTTCGAGCGGTCCCGCCTCGATGCTGTAGAAGCGGCGCTGACCGTCCTCGCGCACCGTCACCAGTTCGGCCTCGCGCAGCACCTTGAGATGCTTCGACACCGTGGGCTGGCTGATCCCGAGTTCGCTGACGATCTGCGTCACGCTCGTGCCCGAATCGCCGTCCGCAGAGCGTCGGCGCAGGAGCTGCAGGATGTCCCGCCTCGTGCCGTCGGCGATCACGTCGAAGATGTCGGTCATGCTTTCACAGTAGCCGCGCCGCGGGCGGAGTACCATGACGAACGCCCGCGAGCGGAGGATCGGAGGACTGCCGCCATGGCCGCCACCCGAGCCACGCGATCCTTCGGCGATCTCGTCCGACGCACGCTGAGGATCGGCCGGACCATCACGACGTCGTCGCCGTCCCGGTTCGCGATCATCGTGTTCTCCGCGCTGATCGTCATCACGACCGTGCTGCTCTCGCTGCCGATCGCGAGCGCCGACCGCACGACGACGCCCTTCTCCGACGCGCTGTTCACCGCGGTCTCCACGATCTGCGTGACGGGCCTCGCGACGGTCGACATGGCCACGCACTGGTCCGGCTTCGGGCGCGCGGTCATCTTCATCGGTGTCAACATCGGCGGGCTCGGGGTGCTCACGCTCGCGAGCGTGATGGGGCTCGTGATCTCCAAGCGCCTGGGCCTGCGGGCCAAGCTCATCGCGGCCGGCGACACGAACCCCATGCGGGCGCACGGCGGCCCGGTCAACGAGAGCCAGACCGTGCGGCTGGGCGAGGTCGGCGCGCTGCTGCGCACCGTCGCGATCTCCGCCCTCGCGATCGAGGCCGGGCTCATGGTCCTGCTGTACCCGGCGCTGCTCCTCGCCGGCGTCGATCCGCTCACCGCGCTCTGGGAGGCCCCGTTCTACTCGGCGATGGCCTTCACGAACACCGGCTTCGTGCCCAACACGGGGGGTCTCGCCCCCTTCGCGCAGAACTACTACGTGCTGTCCGTCCTCATGCTCGGCGTCTTCCTCGGCAGCCTCGGCTTCCCGGTCATCTACGCGCTCGCCCGTCAGCGGTGGCACGTGCGCCGGTGGTCCCTGCACGCCAAGCTCACGGTCATCACGACCGTGCTGCTGTTCGTGGCGGGGGCCGCCGTGTTCCTCCTGCTCGAGTACGACAACCCGCGCACGTTCGGGTCGATGGACGCGGGCGACACCACCTTCCAGGCGTTCTTCCTCTCCGCGATGACCCGCTCCGGGGGCTTCAACGTCATCGACATCGGCGACCTCAACGGCTCGTCGCTGCTCGCCGGCGCGATGCTCATGTTCGTCGGCGGCGGGTCGGCCTCCACCGCGGGGGGCATCAAGGTGACGACCCTCGCGGTCCTCGCCCTCGCAGTCATCAGCGAGGCGAAGGGACGCCCGTCCGTGCAGGCGTTCGGACGGCGGATCCCCTCCGACGTGCAGCGCGTCGCGCTGAGCGTCGTCGCCTGGGGATCCACGATCGTCGCCGTGTCCACGATCGCGATCTGCCAGATCACGAAGTTCCCCGTCGTCGACGTGCTCTTCGACGTCGTCTCGGCGTTCGGCACCGTCGGCCTCTCGACGGGGATCACCGAGCGCCTGCCGGACGCGGCGAGCTACATCATGGCGGCGACGATCTTCATGGGACGCGTGGGCACGGTGACCCTCGCCGCCGCCGTCGCGGCGACCTCGCGCAGCCAGCTGTACTCCCTGCCGGTCGAGCGCCCCATCGTCGGGTGAGTCGACCTCGTAAGGTATGAGCATGGTGGATGTGCTGCGCAACGACGCCCCGGTGCTCGTGATCGGCCTGGGACGATTCGGCGCCGCGTGCGCCGGGGAGCTGGACCGGCTGGACCGAGAGGTGCTCGCGGTCGACGGCAACCTCGAGCTCGTGCAGAAGTGGTCGGAGCGGGTCACCCACGCCGTCCAGGCCGACGCGCGGAACATCGACGCGCTGCGTCAGATCGGCGCCCAGGACTTCCAGGTCGCGGTGGTCGCAGTCGGGTCGCTCATCGAGGCGTCGGTGCTCATCACCGCGAACCTCGTCGACCTCAAGGTGCCGCAGATCTGGGCGAAGGCCGTCTCCCAGTCGCACGGCAAGATCCTGGCGCGCGTCGGCGCCAACCACGTCATCTATCCGGAGCGCGAGGCCGGAGAGCGCGTGGCACACCTCGTCTCGGGGCGGATGCTCGACTTCATCCGGTTCGACGACGACTTCGCCCTCGCCAAGATGTACCCGCCGAAGTTCATCCGCGGCGTGAAGCTGAGCCAGTCCGGGGTGCGCAGCAAGTTCAACGTGACGGTCGTCGGCGTGAAGAGCCCGGGCAAGCCGTTCCGCTACGCCGAGGCGGACACGGTGGTCACGAACCACGACCTCATCATCGTCTCCGGCACGAACAGCGACATCGAGCGCTTCTCGACCCTCGACCGCTGAGGGCGGCGGCGCCCTCCGCTCTCCCGCGCGCGGGGTGTGCGCTCAGGCTCCGCCGGCGAGCTCGCGAGCACGGGCGAGCGCCGCATCCGTCGCCCGGGCGAACACGTCGTCGAGCCGCGCGTCCTGCAGCACCGCGACCGCGCGCTCGGTCGTCCCCTTGGGGCTCGTGACGCGACGGCGCAGCTCGGCCGGGTTCTCTCCCGAAGCCTCCAGCAGCGCGGTCGCGCCGATGAAGGTCTGCTCCGCCATGATCCGCGCCTCGCGCTCCGCGAAGCCCTTGCCGGTCGCGGCCTTCGTGAACTCCTCGATCAGCAGGTAGACGTACGCGGGGCCCGATCCGGAGATCGTGGAGAGCGGATCGATCTGCTCCTCCGGGACCTCGATGACCGTGCCGACCGTCTCGAACAGGCTCCGCACGAGGGCGCGCTCCTCGTCGGTCACCCCCTCCGCGGCCGCGAGCCCGGTCACCCCACGACCGACGGTCGACGGCGTGTTCGGCATCGCGCGGAGCACGCTGACCCCGTCGCCCAGCACTCGCCGGAACGTCGCGAGCGTGACGCCCGCCGCGATCGACACGACGATCGCGTCCTCCGCCAGGTGCGGGGCGATCTCCGCCAGCAGGTCCTCGACCATGGCGGGCTTGACGCCCACGACGACGATCCGCGCCGCGGCGGCGACCGCGTTGCCGTCCGGTTCCTCCGCGAGCGCGATCGAACGCACCCCGTCGAGCTCGGCCAGCTCGGACGCCTTCTCCACCGAGCGGTTGGTGGCGGTGATCCCGCCCGAGACGGGGATGCCACTGGCGACGAGGCCCCGGAGGATCGCGCCTCCCATGGATCCCGCTCCGATGAATGCGACGGATTCGAGTGCATCGACCATGCGTCCAGTCTAGGAGCGCACCCCGGGCGCACGGACCCCGTCATACACTCGTGGCATGAGTGCATCCGGTGGCGGCAAGGCGATCCTGGCGGCGTTCCTCGCGAACATGGGCATCGCCCTCGCGAAGCTCATCGCGTGGGCGCTCTCGGGCTCCGCCTCGATGCTCGCGGAGGCGATCCACTCCGTCGCCGACTCGGGGAACCAGCTCCTGCTCATGCTGGGCGGACGCAGGGCGCGCAGGGCCGCCGACCGCCAGCACCCGTTCGGGCACGGTCGCGAACGGTTCGTCTACGCCTTCGTCGTCTCGATCATCCTGTTCTCGGTCGGCGGCATGTTCGCCGTCTACGAAGGCGTGCAGAAGCTGATCCACCCGCACGAGATCGACCGCGCCTGGTGGTGGCTGCCGCTCGCCGTGCTGGTCGTCTCGATCGCCCTGGAGTCGTTCTCGCTGCGCACCGCGATCAAGGAGAGCAATCACGTGCGCCCGAAGGGCCAGTCCTGGGTGTCGTTCATCCGCCGCGCCAAGGCGCCCGAGCTGCCGATCGTGCTGCTCGAGGACACGGGGGCCCTCACCGGACTCCTCTTCGCGCTGCTCGGCGTCGGCCTCACCCTCATCACGCACAATCCGGTGTTCGACGCCCTCGGAACGCTCATGATCGGCCTCCTGCTCGTCGCGATCGCGATCGTGCTCGGCATCGAGACCAAGAGCCTGCTCGTCGGCGAAGGGGCCTCCGACGCCGACCACGACCGCATCGTCGACGCGATCCTCGACGGCGACGAGGTCGAGAAGCTGATCCACATCAAGACGCTCTACCTGGGCCCGGACGAGCTGCTCGTGGCCGCCAAGATCGGCCTGCCCTCGGACAAGACCGTCCGGGCGGCGTCCGACGACATCGACGTGATCGAACGACGCATCCGCGCCGCCGTCCCGGCCGCCCGGGTCATCTACCTCGAACCCGACGTCTACCGTCCCTCGCTGGATCCGTCGCCCTCCACCGACGCCTTCGTGCTGCGTTCCGCGGACTGACGCGCCGAGGCGCCGGGACTCTGCGATGGTGGATCCGCTCGCCCAAGCGCTCGGCGATCCGGCTCTGCCCGCGCCCGCGCGGGCGACGCTCCGACTGCTGCGCGAGGAGCTCGACGCGGATCCGCAGGCGGCGCTGCTGTCTCTCTTCTTCGACGGCGACGAGCCGCGCGCCTCGATCGCGTTCGGGGAGGTCGGCAGCGCGGACCTCGTCGTCGTCCTGCTGCACGGGGTCGACACCGATCTCTCCGCTCTGCCCGGCTGGGCGGCGATCGCCCGCCGGCTGTGCGCGGATGTGATCCGCGCGAGCGCACGCCGCGGCGGATCGGACAGGGTCGCGACGGTCGCCTGGTTCGGCTACGACTCCGGCAGCCATCTGACGGCGCTGGCGACCGGGCACGCCACGATCGGAGCGGCCCGGCTCGCGGGTGATCTCGTGCGGATCCGGCACGGCAATCCCACGGCGCGTCTCTCGCTCGTCGCGTACTCCTACTCGTCCACGCTGCTCGGCGAGCTGATCCTGATCGACGGGGCGGGCCCCGTGTCCCAGGCGTTCTCGATCGCGTCGGCGGGGATGACCCGGATGGCCGCCGACGCCGTCGCGGAGGCCATCGCGGAGCGACGGCTCGCCTTCTTCGCGACGGAGGCGTCGAGCGACACCACCGCGCCGCTCGGCCGGCTCGGTGCGCATCCCGTGGATCCCCGCGACATCGACGGGGCGGTCGTGTTCGGGGCGGACGGCGGCACGGTGCCCGGCACGCGGGGCGTCCGCGGCGAGGCGACCGAAGGGCACGCCTCGCGCACGGCGGTCGACGAGGACGGCGAGGTCCATCGGGGCTATTTCGCCACGGACGGGCAGGCGTATCTGTTCGTGGTCGACCAGCTGTCCCGTCGGGCGTCACGCCGCTGATGCGCGCTGAACGGGCCGGCGCACAGACCTCGCCGGCGAGGCCTCAGCGGCGCGCGGCGAAGAACGCGCGCAGGAGCTCCGTCGCCTCGGCCTCGCGGACGCCACCGACCACCTCGGCGCGCGAGGGGAGCCGTCGGTCGCGGAGCACATCGTAGAGCGAGCCGGCCGCGCCCGCCTTCTCGTCCCAGGCGCCGAAGACGACGCGCCCGACGCGCGCCTGCAGGATCGCGCCGGCGCACATCACGCACGGCTCCATCGTCACGACGAGCGTGCACCCGGAGAGGTTCCAGGATCCACGGGCCGCGGCCGCGGCACGCAGCGCGACGATCTCCGCATGCCCCGTCGGGTCCGCGGTCTCCTCGCGGTCGTTGCGACCCTCTCCCACCACGGCTCCGTCAGGATCGAGCACGACGGCGCCGACGGGGATCTCCGCCGCGACGGCGGCCTCCGCGGCCAGGGCCAGGGCACGCGCCATCGCCGCGTCGTCGATCGCGGATCCTGCTGCGTCCACCGGGCCTCCCCACGCCAGAGCCTAGTCCGAGCAGCGCACCGGATACCCTGTACCCATGCGCGTTCACGTGGCCGATCACCCCCTCATCACCCACAAGCTCTCGGTGCTGCGCGATGAGCGCACCCCGTCGCCGGTGTTCCGCCAGCTGACCGAAGAGCTCGTCACGCTGCTCGCCTACGAGGCGACGCGCAACGTACGGGTCACGCCGATCGAGATCACAACACCCGTCACGAAGACGATGGGGGTGAAGATCTCCGAGCCTCGACCGATCGTCGTCCCGATCCTGCGCGCCGGGCTCGGCATGCTCGAAGGGCTGGTCAAGCTGCTCCCCACCGCCGAAGTCGGTTTCCTCGGCATGGTCCGCGACGAGGAGACGTTCGAGCCGACGACGTACGCCGAGCGGCTGCCGGTCGACCTCAGCGGACGGCAGTGCTTCGCGATCGACCCGATGCTCGCGACCGGCGGCTCCCTCGCGGCCGCGATCCAGTTCCTCTTCGATCGCGGTGCGGACGACGTCACCGCGATCTGCCTCCTCGGCACCCCCGAGGGCGTCGCCGCGATCGAGAATCTCGTGGGCGACCGCAACGTGACCCTCGTGCTGGGCGCCCTCGACGAGCGCCTGAACGAGAAGGGCTACATCGTGCCGGGCCTCGGCGACGCCGGAGACCGCCTCTACGGCACGGTCTGAGGCGCGGAACCGCACGGGCTGACGGGGCGGATCAGACGGCGGGATCGTCCTCCCGATCCGCCCCGACGAGGTGCGCGAAAGCGCTGAGACGCGCCACGCCCTCCGGAGTCCACGGCAGGTCGTCGAGCAGCGCCGGCGAATGCACGAGGAACGCCGCGACCTTCGCGCGCGAGATCGCCACGTTGAGCCGGTTCTGCAGGAGCAGGAACTCCGGTCCCCGCGGGGCATCGCGGCCGCTCGAGGCCGCCAGCGACGTGATCGAGACGACCGCCTCCCGCCCCTGGAAGTTGTCGACGGTGCCGACCGCGACGTCGCCGAGTCCGACCGCGTCCAGCGCATCGTGGATGAGTTGCTTCTGCGCGTTGTAGGGCGCGACCACGATCACGTCGGAGGGCACGAGGGGGCGCGGACGAGCGCCCTCACCGATGCCGATCCCGGCGTCGCTGTCCTGCCCGTCGCCGTCCATCCCGTCGATGTAGACGCGTCCGATGAGGTCCTCGACGATCCGGACCACCTCGGCCGCCTCCTCGGGCGACTGCGTGGCGTTGCCGCGGTGCCGGATCGGCCGCACGTGCAGCCCGGGCGCGACCCCTTCGATCCGCCGCCGCTGCGCCCCCTCGGCCGACGCGAGCCGTCCCGCGTAGGCGAGCTGCGAGACGGGCGCCGCCACCGCGGGGTGCATGCGCCAGGATCGCGCGAGGAAGGAGCCGTACGCGGGATCGATCACCGCGCGATCGTGCATGATCCAGCCGAGCGCCGACGTGTCCACCGGTTCCGGATGCGTGCCCTGGCTCACCTGGGGGAGCTGCTGCGGGTCGCCGAGCAGCAGCAGGTTCCGGGCACTCGCGGCCACCGCGATCGTCGATGCGAGCGAGAACTGCCCTGCCTCGTCGACGACGAGCAGATCGAGCTCGCCGCGCCCGACGCGCTTGGTGCTGCTGAAGTCCCACGCCGTCCCGCCCACGACCGCACCGGTCCCGTCGCCCATCGGACCGCGCTGCGCGAGGAACGCGGCCATGCCGTCCTTGCGGATCGGCGTGTAGACCGGCTCGGCGCCGTGCGGATCCTTCGGCGCCTTCGCAACCCGCGACGGGTCGACACCCGCCGCGACCACCCGGTCGAGCAGATGCTCGACGATGGCGTGCGACTGGGCGACGACGCCGATGCGATAGCCGTGCTCGTTCACGAGTCGCGCGATCACCTGCGCGCCGGTGAAGGTCTTGCCCGTGCCCGGCGGGCCCTGGACCGCGAGATAGCTGTGGTCGAGGTCGAGCACGCCGCGCACGATCGCGTCGGCCGTGTCGATGCTGTCGCCGCTCTCGGCGTCGCCGCGGGGCTCGGCGACGGGCAGCGGGGCCCCGGACGTCGTGCGGGGCACCGCGCGTCGGAGGATGTCGGTCGCGGCGTCGTGCGGGAACACCGGCGCGGTGTTCAACAGAGTCGCCGCCCACTCCTCGATCGCGCCCTGCAGGGAGAACACGCGGGGCGGCGCGGCCGGAGTAAGGGCCAGGGGCAGCTCGTCCCACGTCTGCCCCCCGACGGAGCGTTCGCGCACACGATATCCGTCGTCGAGCACCTCCATGATCTGCACCTCGTGCGGCACATGGATCACCCGAGAGGGGAAGGAACCCGAGAAGGGCGCCGGCGCGGAGTAGAGCGCGAACGGCGTTCCGCCCACTCCGAGCGTGCTGCCCGGAGCGAGTTCGCCGCGCACGTCGACGAGGCGGGTGACGGCCCGTGCGCCCTCGTCCATCCCCCAGTCCTCGACGACCTCGGAACGATCGGGATCCACGCGCAGCACGTCGCGCGTCGACTCCCAGAGCGAGACCGGCTCGCGCAGGCGCTGGAAGTGCCCGATCCAGAAGCTCCTCGCCTCGCGGGGGAAGTAGTCGATCGCCGCGGCGGCGACCCGGTACGTCTGCGCGTCGCCGTCGGGATCGGTCGGCTCTGCTCCCGCGAACGCCTGCGCGCGCCGCGCCTCGGCCTGCAGCGCCAGGGAGAGCGGTGCGGGTTCGTACGCGCGGGCCTCGGGCTCGTCCGGCGGCGCCGGGAGGACCCCCGCCTCGCGCGCGAGCGAGATCAGCCAGTTGCGCAGCCGCCGCGTCGATACGCAGTCGTACCGGTTGTAGTCGGCGAGGTCGTCGAGGATCTCCTTCGCCTCGGCCGTGCGTCCCGCGGAGGCGAGCTCCCGCGCCTGCACGTACTGGACGATGGACTCGTCGCCCTTCTGCACCTCGCTCGTGCGGATCTCCGCCCCCATGTAGAGCGGTTCGAGCTTCTTGATCGAGTACGACCGGGATCCGACGCGCACCGTCCGCAGCACGAGCGGGTACAGATCCACGAAGACGCCGTCGCGCAGCAGCCGGTCGACCTCGGCCTCCCCGACGCCGTAGCGCTCCGCCATGTTCTGCAGGTGCGAGGTCTCGTAGGGCGCGTAGTGGTAGATGTGCATGTCCGGGTGCGCCGCCCGGCGCGCGGTGACGAAGTCGAGGAAGTCGAGGAAGGCCTGACGCTCCGCCGCGAAGTCGTGCGCCCAGAGCGCGGAGTACTGCTCGGCGTCGTCGACCCAGCCGAAGAGGTAGTCCAGCCCCCAGGGCTGCTTCTCGCCCGGCTCGGTGTAGAGCGGATCCCCCTCGAAGTCGAAGAACAGGTCGCCGCGGTTGGGCCGCGGCATCATCCCGATGGCCGCGGCGGACACGACCTCGAACGGCGGGACGACTGGAGCGACCGGCACACCGCCCTGCTCGGCCCCCGGAGGGAACTCGGCCACCTCGGCCGCCGACGCCTCTGCCAGGGCCCTCACCTGCAGGCGGGCCTGTGCGCGCAGGGCATGGAACGACTCGGCGTTCATCCCCTCCGGCCCGACCTCGGCGGACGCGAGGGCATCGATCGTCTCGATGCCGGCCGCACGCAGCCGCGCGCGCTGCACCGGGCGCATGCGCGCGACGAGCAGCAGGTCCCTGTGCGTCTCGACCTCGATCGTGCAGGTCGCGCATCGGCCGCAGGCCACCACCTGGAGGTCGCCGCGATCGTCGCCCCAGGCCAGCGGCTCGCCCCGCGCGCCGAGCTCGATCCTGCGGTCGGCGATGAGGGCCCGCAGCCGGGCCCTGCGCACGCGGAACAGCGGCAGCAGATCTGCCACGGCATGCGTCGACACCCGGCGATCCCCGAGGATGAGGTCGACCTCGTCCGAGCGAGGGATGCCGAGGCGGTCGAGCTGATCGACATATGCCGCAAGCTGCATGAGCGCGGTCACGCGCGCGGTACGGGCGAGCTTGGAGTCCTGCACGCGCCATCGGCCGTCGGGATCGCGCAGCAGGAAGTCGGCGAAGCCCACGAACTCGGGCGTCGAGAAAGCGGCCTGGTAGACGACCGTCGCCGCGGAACGCAGCGCACGCTCGGTGTCGGCGACCACCGCCGCGAGGGCCCCGGCGTCGGTCGAGGACACCTTGGGCAGTTCGACGACGCCCGGCCCGCCGTCGACCGCGCGTCCGTGACGCTCGAGGTAGTCCTCCAGCACGACCTGCTCATGCGCGTCGCCCATCGCCGCGGCACGGGCGAGCGTCGCATCCTCCGGATCCTCGACGGCGTCGATGCGCCCGAGCTTCGCGTCGAGCGACCGCACCCAGGCGAACTCGCACTCCGCCGCGAGCTTCAGATCCGTGGCGCTCCAGATCACGCGATTCCGGTCGGATCCGGAGGGGGTGATCACGCGCACGACGGCTCCTGTCTTCGGGTGGCGACCCGATCAGGCCGTCGCCTCGACCCTAGACGGGACCGCGGACACGGCCGTCCCGAGGGCCGTCAGCGCCACCACGTATCGTCGGGGGTGACCGGCTGGCGGCGCTTGTGCGCGGTCGAGAGATAGCGCGCCTCGATGCGCTGCGCCACGTCGGCGGCGACCACGCGCCCCTCGAGGTAGTCGTCGATCTGCTCGTACGCGAGGCCGAGCTCGTCCTCGTCCGTCCGTCCGGGCGTGCCGTCCAGCAGATCCGCCGTGGGCACCTTGACCACCAGCCGCTCCGGCGCCTCGAGCACGCGCAGCAGCGCGCGCCCCTGCCGCTTGCTGAGCCCGGCGAGCGGGGTGAGGTCGCAGGCGCCGTCGCCGAACTTCGTGAAGAACCCCGTCACGGCCTCCGCGGCATGATCTGTGCCGATCACGAGCAGGCCGCGCTGGCCGGCGATCGCATACTGCGCGACCATCCGCAGCCTCGCCTTGATGTTGCCGCGGGTGAAGTCGCTGATCTCTCCGACGCCCGCGGCCTCCAGATCCTGCTCGAGCCCGTCGACGCCGTGTTCGATGTTGACCTCGACGACCTCGTCCGCGCGGATGAACGCGATCGCCTCCGCGGCGTCGGCCGCATCGTGCTGCACGCGGTAGGGCAGGCGCACGGCGATGAACACGGCCTCGCCGCCCTCGGCCCGCACGCGCTCCACCGCGAGCTGGGCCAGACGTCCGGCGAGCGTCGAGTCCTGGCCGCCCGAGATGCCGAGCACGTAGCCCTTCGCCCCGGTGTGTCGCAGGTACTCGGCGAGGAAGCCGACCCTCCGCTCGACTTCGGCCGCGGGGTCGATCTCCGGCCGAACGCCCAGATCCTCGGCGATCTCCTGCTGCAGCGTCATGGCTCTCCTTCGCTCGTCCTCCCAGTATCCGCCCTCACACGTTTCGGGAATGTGAACGTGCGGGAGGATGGAGGCATGAGACTCCTCGTCGCCGCGCTCGAATCCGAACTCCAGGCCTTCCCGGAAGACCTCGCCGGCTTCGAGCGGCTCGTCACAGGACCGGGCAAGCTCAAGGCGGCGTACGGTCTCACGCGAGCGCTGGACGCGGCCCCGTACGAGGAGGTCGTCGTCGTCGGCACCGCGGGCGGAGTGGATCCGCAGCTGCCGGGCGGGGTGTACGAGGTGACCGCGGCGATCCAGCACGACGTGCAGGATCTGGACGGCGTGATCGGGCAGCACGTGTCGCTCCCGCCGCGGGTGGAGACGGGCAGGGAGGGTCTGGTGATCGCGACCGGCGACATCTTCGTCGACGACGCCGCGGCCGTCGAGCGGATCCAGGGCCTGGGCGGCGTGCTCGTGGACATGGAGACCTTCGCCTACGTCTGGGTGGCGGACCAGTTCGGCGTGCCGATCCGCGTGCTGCGCGCGATCTCCGACACCGCGCAGGACGGCGCCACGACCGTCTGGGACGAGACGGTGGCGGCGTGCAGCGTGCAGTTGCGCGATCGGATCCGCGCCGAGTACGGCGTCTGAGGACCGGGCGGTCCGACGAGCTCCCACCCGTGGACATTTCAGTTAACGGCCGCTAATCTAAACGGGAACGCCGTCAGTGCCGATGGAGGATCCCGTGTCGATGACATCCGCCCCGAACGCGCCAGCGCCGACCTACCAGCAGCTGGTGGACGAGCTGCACGCGCGGCGCGCCGCCGCGGCCCTCGGCGGCCCGGAGAAGGCCCGTCGACGGCACACCGAACGGGGCAAGCTGCTCGCCCGCGACCGGATCGACCACCTGCTCGACACCGGAAGCCCCTTCCTCGAGATCGCCCCCCTCGCCGGCGACGGCCTGTACGACGGCGACGCGCCCTCGGGAGGGGTCGTGGCCGGGATCGGCCTCGTGCACGACCGGCTGGTGTGCGTGGTCGCGAACGACGCGACCGTCAAGGGTGGCACGTACTACCCGATCACGGTCAAGAAGCACCTCCGCGCTCAGGAGATCGCCGCCGAGAACCGCCTCCCGTGCATCTACCTCGTCGACTCGGGCGGCGCCTTCCTGCCCCTGCAGGACGAGGTCTTCCCGGACCGCGACCACTTCGGGCGGATCTTCTACAACCAGGCGCGGATGTCCCGCGACGGGATCCCGCAGATCGCCGCGGTGATGGGATCGTCGACGGCGGGCGGCGCGTACATGCCCGCGATGAGCGACGAGACCGTCATCGTGCGCAACCAGGGCACGATCTTCCTCGGCGGACCTCCCCTCGTGAAGGCCGCGACCGGCGAGATCGTGACCGCGGAGGAGCTCGGCGGCGGCGAGGTGCACACGCGGATCTCCGGCGTCGCCGACCACCTCGCCGAGAACGACGAGCACGCCCTGGAGATCGTCCGCGACATCGTCGCGACGCTCCCGCCCTCCCCCGCGCCGGCCGAGGCGCCCGCCCCGGTGGTGGATCCGGAACCGGTCGATCTGCGTGCGACCGTGCCGGTCGAGCTCACCACCCCCTACGACGCCCGGGAGATCATCCGCGCCGTGGTCGACGGGGACACCTTCGCCGAGTTCAAGCCCGAGTACGGCACCACGCTCGTGACCGGCTTCGCCCGCATCCACGGGCACAGGGTCGGCATCATCGCGAACAACGGCGTGCTCTTCGGGGAGTCGGCGCTCAAGGGGGCGCACTTCATCCAGCTGTGCGAGCAGCGTCGCACCCCGCTGCTGTTCCTGCAGAACATCACTGGTTTCATGGTGGGCCGGGAGTACGAGGCCTCGGGCATCGCCAAACACGGCGCGAAGATGGTCAACGCGGTCGCGACGACCTCGGTGCCGAAGCTCACGGTGGTCGTCGGCGGATCCTTCGGGGCCGGCACCTACTCGATGTGCGGGCGGGCGTACTCCCCCCGGTTCCTCTGGCTCTGGCCCGGCGCGCGCGTCTCGGTCATGGGCGGCCCCCAGGCGGCCTCCGTGCTGTCCACTGTGCGCCGCGACCAGATCGAGGCGGCCGGAGGATCCTGGTCCGCCGAGGAGGAGGCCGAGTTCCAGGCTCCCATCCGCGCGGCCTACGAGGAGCAGGGCAGCCCCTACTACTCGACGGCCCGGCTCTGGGACGACGGCATCATCGCGCCGGAGGAGACCCGCGACGTGCTGGGCCTGGCGCTCGACGTGGTGCTGCGCTCCTTCCCCGACCCTGCGCCCCGCGCCGCGGCCGACCAGCCGGGCTACGGCGTCTTCCGGATGTGATGCGCATGTTCCAGACCGTCCTCATCGCCAACCGCGGCGAGATCGCCTGCCGCATCATCGCGACGCTGCGCCGACTCGGCATCCGCTCGGTCGCCGTCTACAGCGACGCCGACGCCGGATCCCGCCACGTCGCGCTCGCCGACGTCGCCGTGCGCATCGGCCCTGCCCCCGCCGCGCAGAGCTACCTCTCGATCGAGGCCGTGCTCGACGCCGCGCGCGCGACGGGTGCGGAGGCGATCCACCCCGGATACGGCTTCCTCGCCGAGAACGCGGCGTTCGCCGAGGCCTGCGCCGACGCCGGGATCGCGTTCATCGGGCCGACGCCGGCCGCGATCCGCACGATGGGCGACAAGATCACCGCCAAGCTCGCCGTCGCCGAGCGGGGCGTGCCGACCGTCCCTGGCATCGCCCGTCCCGGTCTGACGGACGCCGAGCTCATCGCCGCGGCCCCGGAGATCGGATACCCGCTGCTCATCAAACCCTCCGCGGGCGGCGGCGGGAAGGGCATGCACGTCGTCGAGGACGCGTCCGCCCTGCCCGATCGCCTCGCCGCGGCACGACGGGAGGCGGCGGCGAGCTTCGGCGACGACGCACTGTTCCTGGAGCGCTACCTGACCACGCCGCGGCACATCGAGGTGCAGATCCTCGCCGACGCCCACGGCACGGTGGTCCACCTCGGCGAGCGCGAGTGCTCGCTGCAGCGGCGCCACCAGAAGGTCATCGAGGAGGCACCCTCCCCCCTGCTCGACGCGCGGACCCGCGCCGCGATCGGCGAGGCCGCGTGCGAGACCGCGCGCAGCGTGGACTACCGCGGCGCCGGCACCGTCGAGTTCATCGTGGAGGCCACCCGTCCGGACGAGTTCTTCTTCATGGAGATGAACACCCGTCTGCAGGTGGAGCATCCCGTGACGGAGCAGGTGACGGGTCTGGATCTCGTCGAGCAGCAGTTGCTCATCGCCGCCGGCCTGCGGCTCCCCTTCGCCCAGGAGGACGTGGAGCTGCACGGGCACAGCATCGAGGCGCGGATCTACGCGGAGGACCCCGCGGCGGGGTTCCTGCCCACGGGAGGACGCGTCGCCCGCGTGATCCACCCGGGAGGCGCCGGGATCCGGGTCGACACGGCGCTGGCGGACGGACTGGACGTCTCGATCGACTACGACCCGATGCTCGCGAAGATCGTGGCGCACGGAGCGGACCGCGAGCAGGCGCGGCGACGACTGGTCGGCGCCCTCTCGGACACCGCGGTGTTCGGCTTCCCCACGAACGTCGAGTTCGTGCGTGCCCTGCTGGAGCTGCCGGAGGTGGCCGCGGGCGACCTCGACACCGGCCTCATCGCACGCCGGTTCTCCGAGCTCGCGTTCGCCGAGGCGGACGTCCGGGTATTCGCCGAGGCGGCGCTGCTGCTCGATACGGCCTCCTCCGGTGCAGGACGCAGGAGTTCGGCCGGTGTGGGTGTCGGATCCGAGGCCGCTACTGCCGGATCTCCTGCGTCGTGTTCGGAGGGCGCGGGGCATCCGGGAGCGGGACCCTGGGCGCGACGCGACGGCTGGCGCCTCGGACCCGCCGTCGACCGTCGCTACCGGCTCGTCAGCGAGGACCGGAGCGCAGCGGTTCGGGTGCGCGGCTCAGGAGCCGATCTCGCGATCTCCGTCGTCGCCGACCCCGCGGCGGATACCGCGGCAGGGAGCGACCCGGATCGATCGGGCGCGTTCGTGCCCGCGGCCCTCCGCACCCCGGCCGGGTTGGCCGTCACCACGACCGTGGACGGATCGACCCGCACGATCGCCGCACTGCAGGACGGATCCGACCGCGTCTCGATCGCTGTCGACGGCGCCGTGTTCGAGGTGTCCCTCGCGCGCACCGCCCACGCTCCGGGCGGGCCCGCGGCCGCAGCGCCGCACCTCGACTCGCCCATGCCCGGCACGGTCGTGCTGGTGCAGGTCGAGGACGGCGCCACCGTGGCCGAGGGCGATCCCATCCTCGTCGTCGAGGCGATGAAGATGGAGCACGTGCTGCGCGCCGGCGTCGCGGGAACGGTCTCGCTGAAGGCTGCCCCCGGTGAGACCGTCGCACGCGGGCAGACCCTCGCGGTGATCCTGCCCGCGGATCCGGATGCCGCACCGACGGGGGACGGAACGGATCCGCTGGTTGGCGCGGCCGCGAACGAGGAGGACGCATGACCGAGAGACGCATCGAACAGCGTGGGCTGTTCTTCGAGGAGTTCGCGGAGGACGCGGTCTACCTGCACCGTCCGGGGCGCACGGTCACCGAGGCCGACAACGTGCTCTTCACGACCCTGACCATGAACACCCAGGCGCTGCACCTGGACGCGGCCTGGAGCGCGCAGACCGAGTTCGGCGAACGGCTCGTGAACAGCATGTTCACCCTGTCGACCCTCGTCGGTCTCTCAGTCGCGCAGCTCACGATGGGCACGATCGTGGCGAATCTCGGCTTCTCCGATGTGTCCTTCCCGGCCCCGGTCCGCGTCGGCGACACGCTCTACGCCGAGACCCGGATCGTCTCGAAGCGACTCTCGTCGACCCGGCCGGGACAGGGGATCGTGGAGTTGGCACACACGATGCGCAATCAGCGCGACGAAGTCGTCGCGCTCGCCACACGCGCCACGCTCGTGCGGTGCCAGCCTGCGGCGGGGGATCCGTCATGAGCGCCGAGGATGCCTTCGACGGGGCCGCGGATCGACGCCTCCCCGGTCCCGCTCTGCTGTTCTGCCCGGCCGATCGCAATGACCGCTACGCCAAGGCCCTGGCCGCCGCGGATGCGGTGATCCTCGATCTCGAAGACGCCGTCGCACCCGGCGAAAAGGCGGCAGCCCGGGACAAGCTCGTGGCGAGCGACCTGGATCCCCGGCGCACGATCGTGCGGATCAACCCCGCCGCGTCGCCGGAGCACGCCCTCGACCTCGCCGCGCTCGCAGCCACGCGCTACGACACGGTGATGCTGGCGAAGGCCGAGCGCGCGGCGGATCTGGACGCGGCGCATGCGGCGGGACTCCGCGTGCTCGCTCTGTGCGAGACCGCGAAGGGCGTCGTGCACGCCGAGGAGATCGCCGCGCATCCGGCGACGCTCGGGCTGATGTGGGGCGCGGAGGACCTCGTCGCCAGCTTGGGCGGCCGGTCCAGCCGCATCGACGAGGGCGGTTCCGCGGGCGTCTACCGCGACGTCGCGCGGCACGCCCGTGCGCGCGTGCTGCTCGCGGCCAAGGCGTTCGGGCGGGCGGCCATCGATGCGGTCCACCTCGACATCGCCGATCGGGAGGGGCTGCGCGCAGAGGCGGTCGATGCCGCCGCGAGCGGCTTCGACGCGACCGCCTGCATCCACCCGAGCCAGGTCGCCGTGATCCGCGACGGCTACGCGGCGACCGACGAGGAACGGTCCTGGGCCGAGCGCGTGCTCGCGGAGGCCGCGCATCAGCCCGGCGTCTTCCGGTTCGAGGGCCGCATGATCGACGAACCGGTGCTGCGGCAGGCCAGAGCGGTGCTGGGGCGCTAGGCGGTCCTGCAGCGCTGGTGCGGATCTTCAGCGCCCGTCCGACGAACCGTTCTCAGGCCGGAATCGCGACATCGACCGTTCCGACGCGCCCTGCCGTCGGGACGGCACGCCCGTCCTGAGAACGGTGCAGGCCGACTCCGCGTCCCCCCGGTTCGGCACCCGCGTTCGGCACCCGCGAGGCAGGACGGCTCAGCCGACGAGCACGCGACGCGCCGAGGCGGAGAGGATCCCCCGTTCGTCGGCCGAGGCGAGCCTGTCCCGGTTGTGCGCGGTGGAGTTCAGCAGCCCGAAGACGGCGTGCATGGCGACCTGACGGTCCGCGGGCGTCGTCTCGGGGCGGATCCGGCCCACGACCTCCGCCCACAGCGTCAGGTACTGCCGCTGCAGCTTGCGCACCTGGCGGTTCGCGGACGTCGGCAGCGTCCCGAGTTCACGGTCCTGGACCCGGATGATGTCCCGATGGCCGAGCGCGAAAGTCAGGTGGAAGTCGATGAGCGCGTCGAGCGTCGCCTCGTCCGAGGGGGAATCGGCCGCGACGATGTCCTGGCCGCCCTGCAGCAGGTACTCGCTCGTGCCGATGAGGATCTCCTCGAGCATCGCATCCTTGCTCGGGAAGTGCCGGTACAGCGCGGGACCGCTGACGCCGACCGCGGTGCCGAGTTCGCCGATCGAGACCGCGTGGAAGCCTCGATCCGCGAACAGGTGCGCCGCGGCGTCGAGAAAGCGCTGTCGGGTACGCGCCTTCCCCTGCGCCCTTGCGGTGGTCATGCCGCCAGGATAGCGATCCTGGACAGCCGGGTGAACGGTCGATAACATCTATTTCAGTTACCGATCGTTCACCGAGGAGCTGATCAGCGTGTCCGAGACCATCCCGTCCGAACTCCCCGAGGAGTATCGCGAGCTGTCCGCGACGGTCCGCGACTTCGCCGAGCAGGTGGTGGCCCCGGTCTCCGCCCAGCACGACCGCGAGCACAGCTTCCCGTACGAGGTAGTCGCCGGCATGGCGGAGCTGGGCCTTTTCGGTCTGCCCTTCCCCGAGGAGTACGGCGGCATGGGTGGCGACTACTTCGCCCTCTGCCTCGCCCTGGAGGAGCTCGCGAAGGTGGACCAGAGCGTCGCGATCACGCTCGAGGCCGGGGTCTCGCTCGGCGCGATGCCGATCTTCCGCTTCGGAACCGAGGAGCAGAAGCAGCGCTGGCTGCCCTCCCTCGCCGCGGGCAGCACGCTCGGCGCCTTCGGCCTCACCGAGCCCGACGCGGGCAGCGACGCCGGGCGCACCCGCACCACCGCCCGCCTGGACGGCGACGAATGGGTGATCAACGGTTCGAAGCAGTTCATCACCAACTCCGGCACCGACATCACGGCGTTCGTCACGGTCACCGCGGTCACCGGCGAGACGGAGCGGGGCAAGGAGATCTCGACCATCACCGTGCCCTCGGGCACCCCGGGCTTCACCGTCGCCCCGCCGTACGACAAGGTCGGCTGGAACGCGTCCGACACGCACGGACTGTCGTTCGACGACGTGCGCGTGCCCGCGGGGAACCTGCTCGGGGAGCGCGGCCGCGGCTACGCGAACTTCCTGCGGATCCTCGACGAGGGCCGCATCGCGATCGCGGCGCTCGCGGTCGGGGCCGCGCAGGGGTGCGTGGACGAGGCGGTGCGCTACGCGAAGGAGCGCCAGGCCTTCGGCACGCACATCGGCGGCCACCAGTCCATCGCGTTCACGATCGCGCGCATGGAGGCCAGGGCGCAGGTCGCCCGCCGGGCGTACTACCACGCCGCCGCCCTCATGCTCGCGGGCAAGCCGTTCAAGCAGGAGGCGGCGATCGCCAAGCTCACCGCGAGCGACGCCGCGATGGACAACGCCCGCGCGGCGACCCAGGTGTTCGGCGGCAACGGCTTCATGAACGAGTACCGCGTGGCCCGGCACTACCGGGACTCGAAGATCCTCGAGGTGGGCGAGGGCACGAGCGAGGTGCAGCTCATGCTGATCGCCCGCAGCCTCGGGCTGTGACCGAGAATGGTGCCATGACCAGAGACGCCGTCGTCGTCGCCGCGCGCCGCACCCCCGTCGGGATCGGCAAGCCGGAGCGAGGAGCGCTGTACGGGATCCATCCCGTCGACCTCTCCACCCATCCGATCCGCGCCGTCCTGGCCGAGACGGGCCTGGATCCGGCTCTCGTGGACGACGTCCTATGGGGCTGCGTCTCGCAGGTCGGCGAGCAGTCCTTCAACGTCGGCCGCAATTCCGCCCTCGCGGCTGGGCTGCCCGAACACGTTCCCGGCATGACCATCGACCGGCAGTGCGGCTCGTCGCAGCAGGCGATCCAGGCCGGCGCCGCCGCGATCATCGCCGGCCACGCCGACGTCATCGTCGCGGGCGGGGTCGAATCCATGTCCCGGGTGCCGATGTTCTCGAGCACCGTCGGCGTGGATCCCTTCGGGCCGCTCATGCACGCCCGCTACCCCGAGCTCGGGGACCAGGGCCGGGGCGCAGAGCTCATCGCGCAGCGGTGGGGCCTGAGCCGCGTCGAGCTCGACGCGTTCTCGGCGCGTTCCCACACCCGGGCCGCCGCCGCACGGGCGGCGGGCCTCTTCGACGAGGAGATCGTGCCGGTCCCGACCGAGGACGGCACCGTGGCCACCGATCAGGGGATCCGCCCCGACACCACGGTCGAACGGCTCGCGGCACTGCCGACGCCGTTCCGCGCCGACGGCGTCGTGACGGCGGGCAGCGCCTCGCAGATCTCGGACGGATCGGCCGCGGTCCTGATGATGACGAGCGAGAGGGCGTCCGCACTCGGGCTCACCCCGCTCGCCCGCGTGCACAGCGTCTGCGTCGTCGGATCCGACCCGATCCTCATGCTGACCGGACCGATCCCGGCGACGGAGAAGGTGCTCGCCCGTGCGGGGCTCGGCATCGACGACATCGGAGCCTTCGAGGTCAACGAGGCCTTCGCCCCCGTCGTGCTCGCTTGGCTCCGCGAGACGGGGGCCGACCCGGAGCGGGTCAACCCGCTGGGCGGCGCGATCGCGCTCGGTCACCCGCTCGGCGCCTCCGGGGCGCGGCTGACCACGACACTGCTGCACCACATGCGACGCAATGGCCTCCGCTACGGCCTGCAGACCATGTGCGAGGGCGGCGGAATGGCGAACGCCACCGTGTACGAACTGCTCTGATCCGCTGCCTCCGTGCGCCCTATCACAATCGTGACCATGGACCTGCGACGTGCCGTTCCGAGACTCCTTGCCATCGCTGCGCTGGCGATCGCATCGTCGCTCGCGCTTTCGGGATGTTTCGTGGTTCCGCTGATCGACGGGCGATCACCGTTCGACTCGCCGGACGGGGCTCGCCGCGCTGAGACGGATGCCTCCGTCCGAGCCGCGCAGTCTGCCCTCACCGATGTCGACACCCGTGAGGGACGGTGGGATTTCGTCGCCCTGCGCGGGTCGGACGACTGCGAGGGCGCCTGCAACCTGCATCTCGAGGTGCAGATCCTCCCCGGGCCGTCGGCCCCCGCGACATCGCCCGCCGCCGAGGCGGACGCGCCGGATCCGTCCTCCTCCACCGATCCTTCCGCGTCCGCCGACGGCACGGAGGACACGGTCATCGTGCCGTCGGACGTGCTGCGCGACGTTCTCGTCGCCACGGTTCCCGTCGCGGAGCATCATCGCGTGAACGTGACCGTCGTCGGCGGCGAGGAGAGGGACCGGTATGGTCGGCGCGCTGATCTGTCCGCCGCGTGCCGCGAGCTCTGGGGCGATCCGGTCGACCGGCCCGACCACGGAGCCTCCTTCTGGGTCGGCACCGGCGACCGGGGCATCGTCACGGCCTTCACGCGCACCCGCACCGGAGTCCTCGCGGACATGCATCTGAACTGAGCGCTCTGCGCCTCGCCCTCAGGCCTCGATCACGCTCGGGCCGTCGGCGGTCGCGCGCACCGCGATCTGCGCGGGGATCTGCTCCTGCATCGCCTCGACGTGACTGATCACCCCGACGGTACGACCCCCGGCGCGCAGTTCGTCGAGCGTGCGCATCGCGATCTCGAGCGTCTCGCCGTCGAGTGAGCCGAAGCCCTCGTCGATGAACAGCGTGTCGAGCTGGATCCCGCCCGCGCGCGCGGTGACGACCTCCGCGAGTCCGAGGGCGAGCGCGAGGGAGCTGAGGAACGTCTCCCCTCCCGACAACGACTGCGGTGGACGGGTCTGCCCGGTGAACGCATCGAACACCACGATCCCGAGCCCGCTCGCCGCGCCGCGGGCCGCGCGCGCGTCGCTGTGCCTCAGGGCGTAGCGACCCGACGACATGTCGCTCAGACGCAGGTTCGCCGCGTCGACGATCTCCTCCAGCTCGGCGGCGAGCACGAAGGTCTCCAGACTCATGCGATAGGAGTTGGATCCGCGTCCCGCGAAGGCGTCCGCGAGCCCCTGCAGGATCTCGTGCTCCCGCGCGGCCTCTGCGCCCTTCTCGTGCGCTGCGCGGGCGGACTCCCGGAGCGCGCCGAGCTGCGCGGCGGTGGTCGCGATGCGGCTCGCTGCGTCGACGGCGGCGGTCCACGCCGTGCGGGCGGCCGCTTCGGCCGCGAGCGCGGGCGCCTCGTCGATCGGGTCTTCGGGGAGGGCACGCAGTTCGAGGTCGAGCAGGATCTCGCGCTCCTTGCGGCGCTCGACGGCATGCGCCGTGATGCGCTCGTCGAGAGCGGCCTGTTCCGCGGCGGGACGAAGGGCTGCCCGGGCAGCACTCTCGTCGACGAAAGACGAGTTCGCGAGCTGCTGGGCGAGGTCCGTCCGGGCCTCTGCGGCCGCGGACTCCCGCCGAGAGACCTCCTCCCGCGCCCTCGCGAGCGCCTGGGCCGCTCCGATGCTCTCGGCGGCGGCGGCGATCCGCTCGGCGACGGTCGCGCAATCCCCTCGCGCTTCCTCGACGATCTCCTCGGCCGCACCCAAGGCCTGCCGCGCGAGGGCGAGCGACTGAGCCGTCTCCGCGCGCCGACCGGCGAGGACCGCCGCCTCCTCGTCGAGCTCGGACGAGCGTTCCTGCACGGCCTGCAGGCGCGCCGCGACGTGGTCGGCCTGCGCCTGCGCGTCCTGCGACGCCGCGTGATCGGCGACGGCCGCCCCGTGCTCCGCGTCCGCCTGGGCGAGCGTCCGTCCGTCGGCCCTGGCCGTGGCGGCGGCCAGCTCCGCATCGATGGCCGCGAGCGCCGAGGTGGCGTGGCGGGCGACCTCGGCGGCCTGCTCGCGCGCCTCCGTGGCCGCCGCGACGTCGGCGGCGGACACGGGATCGGAGTGCTCGGCGGGACGGGGATGGGTCGTCGATCCGCACACGCTGCAGGGTTCGCCCTCGACGAGGGCGAGAGCGAGCTCCCCGGCCATCCCCGCCTCGCGACGGCGGCGCAGCTCGGCCGCGCGGGAGAATGCGGCGGAGGCCTCGTCCTCCCGGCGCGCCACGGCATCCGCCTGGGCGGAGCGCCGCAGGGCGAGCTGCTCGGCCTCCCGGGCGCCGGTGAGGCGGGAGAACGCCTGCTCCACCGATCGGGCGAGGTCGGGCGCACGATCCGCCCGACGACGCAGCGTATCCCGTTCGACGATCAACGCGGTCACCTCGGCCGGAAGGGCGGCGCGCTCGGCGTCCGCTGCGGACTGAGCCGCCTCGGCGGACGCGAGCGCGGCCTCGGCCTGTCGCACCGCAGCGGCGAGAGCGGGAAGGCGGCTCTCGGCGTCGGCCGCCTGCGTCCAGGCGCCGCTCTCCCTGGTGCGCTCCTGCGCCCAATCGCGGAGTGCCCGAGCGGATGAGCCGTCGGGCAGGGTCGGATCCGCCACGACGAGCGGGGCCCAGCCTTCCGCTGCCGTCTCCGCCGCCTCGGCGGCCGTCTCGAGCACCGTGTGCGCCCGCTCGGCGGCGGTGAGTGCGCCGCGAATCGCCTCGGCGGCGCGCGCATCGTCGAGAGCGCGTCGGTCGGCGGCGATGCGGTCCGTCTCCGCGTCCAACCTCGCCAGCGCCGATCGCGCCCTGTCCCGCTCGGCCTGCGCCTGTCGCTCCTCTCGGACGACGACGAGCGCCGCGGCGGCGGCCCGGTGCGTGGCCTCGGCCTCGTCCCGCTCTGCCGCGCGTCGCTCTGCACGGTAGTCGGCACGCGCCTGTGCGCGGGCCAGCGCATCGAGGCGGCCATCCACGTCCGTCGCCCTCTCGGCAGAGCCGGGCCCGGCCGCAGCCGCGCCGATGTCGGTGCCTGCGAGGACGTCGCCGCCGGCCCCCTCCGGCGCGAGGCCGTTCTCGTCGACGAGGCGTTCGGCCTCCTCGATCCGCGCGAGCGTGGTCGCCCTCCCCGCGCCGAGCGTCTGCTCCGAGGCACGGCGCCGCTCGTCGAACCGGGACTGGTAGTCGTCGAACCGGTCGGTGCCGAAGAGCTTGCGCAGCAGCGACTGTCGCTCCTTGCTGTCGGCGAGGAGGAAGCGCGCGAAGCGCCCCTGCGCGAGCAGGATCACCTGCAGGAACTGCTGCATGGTCAGCTGCAGAATCCCGTCGAGCTCGTGCGCGACGTCGACCGCGCGCGCCGCGCGACCGATCCAGGCGCCGTCGATCCGCTCCTCGAGCGCGACGGCCGCCGCCTGCGTGGTCATCCCCCCGCCGCGCTTCGCCGGGCGCTCGTAGTCAGGCGATCGCGTCACCCGGAACCGCCCCGCGGTCGTGCTGAACTCGACGACCACCTCGGTGGGGTCGCCCGGTGCGCAGTGATCGCTGCGCAGCCGCTTCTCCCCGCCCTCGTAGCGCGGCACCCCGCCGTAGAGCCCGAAGCAGACGGCGTCGAGGATGCTGGACTTGCCCGCGCCCGTCCTCCCGCCGATGAGGAAGATCCCATCGTCGGCGAAGGCGTCGAAGTCGATGCTCTGCCGGCGCAGGAAGGGGCCGAACCCCTCGATCTCGAGTCGGTGCAGCCGCACTAGACGAGCGCCTCGGCTCGCGCCCTGTCGCCGAGCACGTCTCGGATCAGCTCCCGCTCCCGCTCGGTCGCGCCGACGCCGCCACGCACGTGGGCGAGGAAGGCGTCGATCCGCTCCTCGTCGCTCCGTGCCGCACGCAGACGTTCGCCGTACGAACGCTCCGAGGAATCCGGGGCGATGACGGGAGCGTGCTGCACGAGCGCGCAGAACGGGTAGCGGTCGCGGAGCCGGCGCATCGGGTCGGTCTGCGGCAGGTCGTCGGTGTAGACGGCGCAGACCCAGTCGTCGCGATGCGCTTCCCCGAGGGCGGGATCGAGCAATTCGTCGAACGTCCCCGTCAGGGTCACGAGCCGGCGGGGGACGGGCAGAGGAAGCCACTCGGTCGCGAGCGTGCCGTCGGCGGCGAGGTCGACGAGCCAGGATCCGCGCTCCTTGTGCTGCTCGCCGAAGCTGTAGTGCAGCGGCGCGCCGGCGTAGCGGACGCGCTCGTCGAGGACCTGTCGTCCGTGGATGTGCCCGAGCGCGACGTAGTCCGCGCCGTCGAAGACCGACACGGGGACCAGGTCGATCCCGCCCTGGCGGATCTCACGCTCGAGTCCGGCCGTGGGGTCGACCCCCGCGGCGAAGCAGTGCGCGATCACGACGGCACGGCCGGGGTTCGCCTCCCTTCCCGCGCGAACGAGGCTCATCGCCTGCGCGAGCGCCTGCGCCTGAGTGCGGAGCGGACGCCCTTCCGCGTCGGTCGGCCAGTGCCGGCGCATGATCGCCGGCTCCAGATAGGGGATGCCGAAGAATCGGACAGGGCCGTGCGCATCCTCGATCGTGATCGGCTCGCCGACCGTGCGAGGGTCCGTGACCACGTGGATCCCGCTTCGGAGCAGACGCGCCTGGAAGCCGAGCCGCGCGGCGGAGTCGTGGTTGCCGCTCGTGACGATGACCCGCGCCCCCGCGTCGTGGATGGCGGCGAGGACGTCGGTGAGCACCGTGTAGGCGGAGGAGGCGGGCGTCGCCGAATCGAAGACGTCTCCCGCGACGATCACCACATCGACGTCGTTCTCGCGCACCTGTGCGACGAGCGCGTCGAGCACCGCGGTGAGGGCGTCGAGCGTGGAATGCCCGTGGAACGCCCGGCCGATGTGCCAGTCGGAGGTGTGCAGGATCCTCATGCCTCAACGCTAGGGAGGGCGTCGGACATTCCTGGCGAGGCGTGCCGGATCCGCTCGCCCTGGCCCTCACGCTCGATGGTGGACCCGGTCCGGAAAGTCGGGTTCGCCTGGGCGCTCCGGGTCGTAACACGGCGTCACACACCGCGTCCCCGACCGCCGTTCAGCGCACGCGAAGAAGGTCGGCGCGCTCGGGATGAGCGGAGAACCAGTCCGCGACGTACCAGCAGACGGCGTCGATGCGCCGGTCTCCGCGCGCGGCGATCTCGTCGACCGCGCCCTCCACGAGCACTCCGGCGTATCCGGATCCGCGGAAAACCGGGGTCGTGTACGCACGGGTGAGCGCCATGGTGCGGCCGTCGTCGCGGTAGTCGAGGACGCTGAGCAGCGCTCCGTCGCGCGTCAGCGTGTAGCGCGAGGCGTCAGGCTCGTGCGTCATCACGAGTGCGCCCTGGCCCGTTCCGATGTCCACCCCGTCACGCTACGCCCGCGCGGACGCCCGAGGGCTCGTTTTGACACTTCGCGTCGTGTTCGGTAATAATCGGCCCCATGACCACCAACGCACGCCCCATGTCCGCCCAGGAGGCGAACGGGACGACCGGGATGATGATGCCCGGTTGCGTTGGCATGTGTTGCCGAATGTGTCGCTGAAGCCACAACACTCCGTGTGACTCGCTCGTCGTGATCGTCGCGAGCTGAGTCCTCGAGCACCCATCCGCGTGCTCGATCCCCGGCTCGCCGGTCCACCTTCGCAACGCACTCCGAGTCGTCGACCGACTCCTTCCTTCCAAGGACCCATCATCATGTCGAACTCCGCCCTCCTCGAGCGTCCCTCCGCATCCGTCGCCCCCCGTCTGCACGCCGTGCCCCGCACGCAGATCGACGCCCCGCCCGCCGATGCCGCGCCGACCCGCTCCCCGCGTGGCTTCGCCCTCTACGTCGGCATCGACGAGCTCAAGGCCGCCACGAACGGCGTGAGCCTTCCGCTCCTCGTCGACGCGCTGCGCCGCACGCTCGCCGAGCTGGCCCCCGACGCCGAGACGCACGCGACCGTCGCCCTCGCTCCGCAGACCGCGGGCGGCCGCGATCTCGACGTCGTGCGGCTGGCGCTGCACGAGCCCGGCGCGATCGCCCGTTCCAAGGCCGAGGCCGAGGAGCGCGAGCCCCAGGACGGCGGCGGCGTCGTGGTCGACATCTCCCGCAAGCGCGTGCTCATCGACGGCGACTCCGCGGCCTTCACCTACAAGGAGTTCGAGCTGCTGCAGTACCTGGTGCTGCGCGAGGGTTCGACGATCGAGCGCAGCGAACTCGTCTCTGCGCTGTGGCAGACCTCCGACGAGGAGGCCCCCGGCGAGCGCACGATCGACGTGCACGTGCGTCGACTGCGGGCCAAGCTCGGTCGCTACGAGGACATCGTGCGCACGGTCCGCGGTGTGGGTTACCGCTTCGACCGGCACGCGGACGTCGCGATCCGCTACGGCGTGGGCACCCCGTCTCCGGACCGGTTCTGACCCTTCTCCGCTGCGGGCACTGCGGCAGGAACGCGGCTCCCCGCGTCGCCTCCGGGCCGGGCGGCCGGCGCGTGTGATCGTCCGTCGCGCGTGATTGTCAGCGGTGCGATCTATCGTGTTCCCATGACTCTCGCGGCGGATCCGGCAGCGCTCCCCGCCGACGCGTCCGATGAGCCGCGCACGACGACCTACCGCCCGAGGCACCCGCTGGATCTGCTCGCGACCGTCGGGATCCTGCAGCGCGGGCGGCGGGATCCGACCATGGCGATCGACGGTCCGGTGATCTGGCGGGCGCTGCGCACGCCGGCCGGGATCGCGACGCTCGCCCTGCGCGCGGCGGGCGGCGAGGTGCGCGCGACCGCCTGGGGCGCCGGTGCCGGCGAAGCGCTCGCGCAGGTTCCCCGGCTGTGCGGGGCCGAGGACGATCCCTCGGACTTCGATCCCTCGTCGCATCCGCTGCTCGCGGCGACCGCGCGACGCAGACCCGGAGTCCGTCTGACCCGCACCGACGCCGTGTTCGACGCGCTGGCCGGCGCGACCATCGAGCAGAAGGTCACCGGGCTGCAGGCCTTCGGCGCCTGGCGCGCGCTGGTCACCCGGTTCGGCGATCCGGCGCCGGGGCCCGCGCCCCGCCCTCTGCAGGCCGCTCCCTCCGCGGAGACCTGGCGACGGATCCCGTCCTGGGCGTGGCATCGCGCCGGCGTCGAACCGCCGCAGGCACGCACGATCGTCCGCGCCGCGGAGCGCGCCCCGAGCATCGCACGGGCGCTGCATTCCGCACTCGACGGCCCGGCGAGGGACGCCGTCCTCACCAGCCTGCCGGGGATCGGCGCGTGGACCGCCGCGGAGACTCGGATCCGCGCCCTCGGCGATCCCGATGCGGTGAGCGTCGGCGACTACCACCTGGCGCACGAGGTGGGCTACGCGCTGACCGGGAGGCGCACGGACGATGCCGGGATGCTCGCGCTCCTCGCCCCGTGGTCGGGGCATCGGCAGCGGGTCGTTCGACTGATCCGGATGAGCGGTGCGATCGAGCCGCGCCGCGGTCCGCGGCTCGCGCCCGAGGATCACCGCCGACGCTGACCAGAGCCGACGCCGACAGGGCCGACGCCGACCAGGTCAGAGATGAGGTTAGGCTTGCCTTATGGCTTCCTTCGCCCTCGTCCGTCGTCCGCTGGAGCTGCGCTTCCGCACGCTCACCCTCGCCGCGCGGGACTGGCTGACGCCCGACTACGTCCGGGTGCGCCTCACCGGACCCGATCTCACCGGCTTCGACTCCCTCGGGGCAGACGATCACATGCGACTCTTCATCGCCGAGCCCGGCACCGACGCCGCGGCGGCCACGGTCGACGAGCTCCGGGCGTTCCCGAGCCGGGAGTACACGCCGCTCGCCTGGGGGAAGGACTGGCTCGACGTCGAATTCGCCGTGCACGGCGACCAGGGCATCGCCGCGCCGTGGGCCGCGAAGGCCCCTCTGGGCTCGACCATCGGCGTCGGCGGCCCCCGCGGATCGCTCGTGATCGAGGGGGAGCCGGAGGGCTGGTTCCTCGCCGGCGACGAGACCGCGATCCCCGCGATCCGGCGGTTCGCGGGGCGGATCCCGGCGGGCGCGCCCGCGCGCATCGCGATCGAGGTGCGGGATGCGCGGGGCGAGATCGCGATCGATGCGCCCGTCGACGTGACCTGGATCCATCGCGGCGAGGACCCGGCCGGCTCGGCGCTCTCCGCGTTCCTGGAGGATCTCGAGGTCGGCGACCGCCCCGGCGCCGTGCCGTTCGTGTTCGTCGCCGCCGAGCAGACGATCGTCAAGCCGGGCCGTGCGCTGCTCGAGCACTGGGGCCTCGACGCCGCGCACGCGGTCGTCAAGGGCTACTGGAAGCGCGGCGAGGCGGAGTACCACGCGCCGCACTGATCCTTCCCCCTGCACCGATCGCACTCTTCCCCCAGAGTGCACCGATTCTGTCTGGCGCACCCGAGGGCGTGTTCTCTCTGGCACGCTCGACGAGACGGTGCGACGATGAGGGAGTGGGACACATGAACGACGCACAGATCTGGACGATGGTCGGGGCCTTCACCGCCCTGATGTTCGGCATGCTCACCGTGGTCTCCACACTCTTCGTCCGCGTGGTCCGCAGCGAGATCGGTGGGCTCCGGTCGGAGATGAACGGACAGCTCGGCGGGCTCCGCTCCGAGATGAATGCCCGTTTCGACGCGGTCAACGTGCGGATGGACGGCATCGACCGGGATGTGCAGGCGCTCGTGAAACGTACCTTCGGTCTCGACCGCGACTGATCAATCGACGACGGCGGCGACCGCCTCGACCTCGACGAGCTGGTCGTCGTAGCCGAGCACGGTGACGCCCAGGAGCGTGCTCGGCACGGAATGTGCTCCGAACGCGTCCCGCACGACGCCCCAAGCCGCCCTGAGCTCCTCGCGATCGCTCGATGCGACCAGGACCCGGGTGCTGATGACATCGGTCAGATGCGCACCCGCCGCGTCGAGCGCCGCGCCGCCGGAGCACCGAAGGTCCACTGCGCGAAGACGCGCGATCCGGCAGACTGACCGCATGCCCCTCTTCGACCATCTCGGTCTCACCGTCTCCGACCTCGACCGGGCGTTCAGCCAGTGGAACCCGGTCCTCACCGCCCTCGGCTGCGAGACCGAGGGCGGTGAGCTGGAGGGCGGGGTCGCCTGGTGGCGCGACGGCGAGACGGAGCTGATCCTCTACCGCGCGCGCATCGACGACGAGGATCCGCATCGACCGGAGACGCATCGGCACGGCCGCGTCGGCTGGCAGCACCTCGCCTTCGCTGTCGACTCGCGCGAGGAGGTCGATCGCCTGCACGCGATCGCGACCTCCGCGGGCTGGACGACGGTGCGGGATCCGAAGGTCTATCCCCGCTTCAGCGAGCGCTACTACGCGTCCTTCGTGGAGGACGACGACGGCATCCGCCTCGAGTTCATGCACAATCCGCCGCGCGAGAAGCCCGCAGACTGAGATAGCGGCCCGAACCCGTTGCCCGTTCGGCTCCCGGCGCTCAGACTGATCGTGCGCGCATTCGGCGCGCGACTCGAGCAGCGACGGAGCATGCCATGACGATCCTCAACCCGTACCTGTCCTTCCGCGACGACGCGCGCGAGGCCATGACGTTCTACCAGCAGGCCTTGGGCGGAGAGCTGCGGATCTTCTCGTTCGGCGACTATCCCGGCATGGCCGATCCGTCCGAGAACGACCTCGTCATGCACGCCCAGCTGACCACGGCGGACGGGATGGTGCTCATGGGCTCCGACACCCCGTCGAGCATGTCCCATCAGCCCGCGCAGGGCATGTCGGTCTCTCTCGCCGGAGACGACGAGTCCGCCCTGCGTGCGGTGTGGGACCGACTCTCGGAGGGCGCGACGATCACGCTGCCGTTCGGCCCCGCCCCCTGGGGAGATCAGTTCGGGATGCTCGTGGACCGTTTCGGGACCCCGTGGATGTTCTCGGCCGGTCAGAGCCCAGCCTGATCGATCCGCACCGGCCAGACCGGGCGACGACGACGGTCGGCGTCAGGCCTCTCGTGCGGGCTCGTCGTCCTCGCGATGCCCATTGGCGCCGCCGGACGACGAGCCCCCGCGAGAGCCGGTGCCTCCCGTATCGCCGAGCTCGACGATCGCGAGCTCCTGCGTCATGTCGCGGAGGAACCGGATCACGACGTCGCGTTCGTCCGGCGTGAGGCGCGCGGCGGCGTGGAATCGCCGCGCCTGCTGCCGTCCGACCGTCTCCATCGCCGCGCGGTGCGTGTCTTCCGCGATCGAGATCGCCAGCGCGCGCCGATCGGAGGGGTGCGGCTCGCGCATGATGTGCCCGCCGCGCTGCAGGCGATCGAGCAGTTTCGTCGTGGACGCGGTCGAGATGCCCAGGTGTTGCGAGATGCCGCCGGGGGTCGCGACCACACCGCGGTTCGCGCAGACGATGAGGTAGTGCAGGGCCCGCATATCGGTTTCGTTGAGTCGCATGTAGGCGCGGGAGGCCTCGGCGAGTCGCTGCTCGGCATCGCGCAGGCCCGCCAGCGCCGTCATCAGCACGGCGATCTGCCGCAGCGAGCCGGGGTCGACACCGCTGCGGTCCAGAAGCACGCCAGAGGGATCGGTCGCCTCGATGTCGTAGACCGTGTCAGGCTCGACCCCGTCCTGCGACGGATCGTCGGTCTCTCTGGCCGCCCGATCCGTCGCCGCTCCGCGCTGGATCATGCGTCCATGCTACTCCGAGCGTTCTATACACCATGTTTATTACTTGCCTGGCTAGAGAAAGGGCTTTAGGCTTCGAGGAAGCGACGAAAGGATCCCGATGACCTCCCCGCAGCACGCCGCACGTCCCGGCACCGTTTTCCGGATCCTGCGCGTCTTCCTTCCCGCGGTCATCATCCTCGCCTGGTTCGCGGCGGCCTCCTTCGGGGGCCCGTTGTTCGGCAAGGTCGACGAGGTCTCCTCCAACGACCGCACGGCCTACCTCCCTTCCTCGGCGGACGCCACGCGCGTGCAGGAGCTCCAGACCCGTTTCGCCGGATCCGACGAGCTTCCCGCGATCGTCGTCGCGGTCTCCGATTCCGCTCTCACCGAGGCGGAGCGCACCGCCGTCTCGGACGCGGTCGAGAAGACGCCGGACATCCCGGGCGTCGCCGACGAGGTCTCCCCCGCGATCACCTCCGAGGACGGCAAGGCGATGCAGGCCTTCGTGCCGATCCATGCCGACGCCGAGATCGCCGACGTCGTGTCGGAGTTGCGCACGGACCTGGCCGCCGCCGCGCCCGACGGGGTCCGGATCTACGTCACCGGCCCTGCCGGATTCAGCGCGGACCTCGTCGCCGGCTTCGCCGGGATCGACGGGATCCTCCTCGGGGTCGCCCTCGCGGCGGTCCTCGTGATCCTCGTCCTCGTCTACCGCTCGCTGCTCCTGCCGGTCGTCGTGCTGCTGACGAGCCTCTTCGCTCTCTGCGTCGCGCTGCTGCTGGTCTGGTGGCTGGCGAAATGGGGCGTGCTGCTCCTCAGCGGGCAGACGCAGGGGATCCTGTTCATCCTGGTGATCGGCGCCGCGACCGATTACGCGCTGCTCTTCGTCTCCCGCTTCCGAGAGGCCCTGCGCAGTGAGCAGAGCCGCACCACGGCGGTGCTGACCGCCTGGACGGGATCCGTCGAGCCGATCCTCGCCTCGGGCGGCACCGTGATCGCGGGACTGCTCTGCCTCCTTCTCAGCGACCTGAAGTCGAACAGCGCCCTCGGTCCGGTGGCCGCGATCGGCATCGTGTTCGCGATGCTCTCCGCACTCACGCTCCTCCCCGCGCTTCTCATGGCGTTCGGCCGGGCCGCGTTCTGGCCGCGACGACCCGCCTACGACCCCGAGGCGGTGGCCGCGGAGGGCGGCATGCCGACCCGCGGCGTGTGGGCGCGGCTCGCCGAGCTGATCCGGCGGCACAGCAGGGTCGTCTGGATCGTCACGACCGTCGTCCTCGCCGCGGGCACGGTCGGCGTCGCCCAGCTCGACGCCTCGGGCGTTCCGCAGTCCGACCTCGTGCTCGGCACCTCCCAGGCGCGCGACGGACAGAAGGCGCTCGGCGAGCACTTCCCCGGCGGATCCGGCAGCCCCGTGCAGGTCGTGGTGGCGCAGGACGATCTGCAGCGCGCCGCGGACGTGCTGCTCGCGGACAAGGGGATCGACGGAGTCTCGGTCACCGCGAAGGACTCTCCCTCGGGATCCGCACCGGTCACCTCCGACGGCATCCAGCCCGTCGGCCGCCCCGGCACCCCCGCGCCGGATCCGACCGTCGTCGACGGCGACGTGCTGCTGCAGGGCACGCTCACCGCCGCGGCCGACTCCTCCGCGGCGGAGGACACCGTGCGCCGACTGCGCGCCGACCCCGACCTGACCGCCACGGGCGCGCTCGTCGGAGGGGTGACCGCCACCGCCATCGACACGAACGACGCGTCGCTGCACGACCGTGCGCTGATCATCCCGGTGATCCTCGTCGTGATCATGCTGATCCTCATGCTGCTGCTGCGCGCCATCCTCGCTCCGGTGCTGTTGATCCTCACGACCGTGCTCTCCTTCGGCGCGGCCATGGGCGTCTCCGCGCTCGTGTTCAACGGGATCTTCCGCTTCCCCGGGGCGGACCCCGCCGTGCCGCTGTACGGATTCGTGTTCCTCGTCGCGCTCGGGATCGACTACAACATCTTCCTCATGACGCGCGTGCGCGAGGAGTCGCGCCGGCACGGCACGCGCGAGGGCGTGCGCCGCGGTCTGGCGATCACCGGCGGCGTCATCACCTCCGCGGGCCTGGTCCTCGCGACGACCTTCGCGGCCCTGGCGGTGATCCCGATCCTGTTCCTCGCCCAGCTCGCGTTCATCGTCGCGTTCGGAGTGCTCCTCGACACGTTCGTGGTCCGCTCGCTGCTCGTGCCGGCGCTCGTGCACGACGTCGGCCGCGCGGTGTGGTGGCCCTCGAAGCTCAGCCGAGGCGAGCGCTGAGGGGCGGCGTTTCGTCTCGGGCGCCTGCGGCGTCCTCGCTCAACGACCCCGGGAGGACGGGCGAGGACGTCAGGCTGCGGCGACCGGGTCCTGCACGCGGTCGGTGAAGGCCTGCTTGGGCACGAAGAGCAGGAGGATCGCCGCGACGAGCGCGGTCACCCCGCAGACCACCCAGACGGTGACGTAGCCGGAGAACGATCCTGCGGTGCCCTCCGCGCCGCCGCCGGATCCCGCGACCGCGTGCATGAGCGCGATCCCGAAGACGCACGACGCGACCGCGCCTCCGACGGTCTTCACCGAGTTCGTCAGTCCCGTCGCGACGCCGGTCTGCGCCGAGGGAGCGGCCGAGGCGGCCGCGGCCGGCAGGGCCGCGACCAGGGCGCCCGACCCGATGCCCGCCACGACCATGTTCGTGAGGAGCTGCCCGTAGGTCGCGTGGAAGCGCAGGAACAGCAGGAAACCGATCGCGACGAGCAGCGAGGCGCCGACGAGCGTGATCCGCGGCGTGGCGAGCCGGGCGACGACGGGGAAGGACAGCGCGCCCCCGATCATCGCGATGAGGTAGATCCCGATGATGAGCGAGGTCTGGAATCCGGTCGTGCCGAGTCCGTAGCCGTAGACCGCGGGATCGGTGCGGGCGAACGTGGACAGCGGCGCCTGGGCGCCGAGCACGCTCACACCGAAGAGCCCTGCGGTCAGGAAGACAGGGCCGAGCGCAGGGCTGCGGAACATGCGCACGTCGATGAGCGGATCCGGATGGCGCAGCTCCCACAGCGCGAACGGCACGAGAATCGCGACGCCCACGACGATCACGATCCACGACAGCGGGTTGGCGACGCCGCCGGGCAGGCGCAGGAGGCTGAGCCCGCCGGTGAGACCGAGAAGCGCGAGGGACACGAGCACGAGCCCCGTGGTGTCGAACCGGCCGCCAGACACCTCCGGCGACTCCGCCACGCCGAAGAGGATCACGAAGAAGCACACCGCGATGAGGAACGCCGGCACGGCGAGCACGACGGCGAGAGGAAGCACGTCGACGAGCGCGCCGCCCGCGAGCGCGCCCACGATCGCCCCGCCCTCGAGCGCCGCGACGAGGATCCCCGCCGCCTTCGCCGTGACCGACGCACTGCCCTCGGCGCGACGCGCGCGCGACCAGATCAGCGCGATCTCCAGCGGAAGCCAGACCACGTAGAACCCCATGAAGGCCCACGCGACGAGGAAGACGCCGAAGCTCGTCGTGAAGGGCAGCACGAAGGCGGCGACCGCGGTGATCGCCGTGGACACCAGCAGCATGCGCTTGCGTCCGAACATGTCGCCGAGCTTCGCGAAGGCGGGGACGACGAGGGCGGAGAGCATGAGCTGCGCCCCCTCGAACCAGTTCACGTCGGCGTCGTGGATCTGCAGATGTCTCGCGATGTCGGTGAGCATCGGCGTGTAGTACCCCTGCAGCACCCCGCTGGTGAACTCCACGAAGGCGAGGAACCCGACGACGGCGACGAGGGTGCCGAGGGTAGCGGTGCGCGTCATCGCGACTCTTCCTTCCGAGTCCGGCCCCAGGGACCGGACGGGTGCGGGCGCGTCCGCGCGCCCCGGGTCAGCTCACTGTAGTCGTTGCAGAAGGGTGCGATGGAAACGCTCGCCGCGTTCGAGCGCCGAGATCTCCACGCTCTCGTCGACGCCGTGGATCGACGCACGCTGGGCGTTCGACATCTCCAGCGGCGCGAACCGGTACACCGCCGGGGAGAAGCGGTGGAAATGCCTCGCATCGGTCGCCGCCATCATCACGTAGGGCACCGCGGGCACGCCGGGGTGCGAGACGGCGAGCGCCTCGGCGAGGAGCGCGAACGGCGCCCCGTCCGTCGGCGACTCCGGCGAAGGATCGCTGCCCTCGACGACCTCGACGCTCACGGCGGGGTCCGCGATCCTCCGGCGCACGCGCGCGACGGCGCTCTGCACGCTCTCCCCCAGCGCGATCCGCAGATTCACCGTCGCGGACGCCTGGGACGGGAGGACGTTCGCGGCGGTTCCTCCCGACTGCATGGTCGCCGCGACGGTCGTCCGCACGAGCGCGGCCGGTTCGCCCCCGAGCGCGGCGAACACCCGCGCGGTCACCGGCGGGAGGGCGCCGAGCGTGCGCAGCAGCAGCCGCGCAGGACCCGACGCGCCGGCCGACAGGCGCGTGAGCATGTGCGAGATCGCCCGGGGCGCGCGCGGGCGGAAAGTGGCGGGCCCCAGCCTCTCCACGGCGCGCGCGATCCGGCGCACCGCCGTGCGCGCCGGCGGTGCGGAGGCGTGTCCGCCCTCCCCGCGCGCGCTGAGGCGGAGGGTGAGGACGCCCTTCTCCCCGACCCCGATCATCGCGGCGCGCCCCGGCACGAAGGGCAGGGGGGCGTCCACGACCGCCCCGCCCTCGTCGATCACGAGCCAGGGGACGATCCCGCGCCGACGGAACGCCTCGGCGATCGCGATCGCGGCGGCGCCGAACGTCTCCTCGTTGCCTCCGAAGGACAGGTAGACGTCGCGGGCGGGCACGAATCCGTCGGCGAGCAGGTTCTCGACCGCTTCGAGGATCACGATGAGAGGGCCCTTGTCGTCGAGCGCTCCTCGTCCGTGCACGGATCCGCCCGCGATCGTCCCCGCGAACGGCGGATGGGTCCATGCGTCCGAGGCATCGACCGGGACCACGTCGTAGTGGGCCATGAGCACGAGGGGGCCGTCCGCCGCGACACGGCGTCCCCGCCAGTGGAAGAGCAGCCCGAAGTCGGTGTGCCGTTCGAGCGTGAGCGCCTGATGCACCCTCGGGTACAGCTCGGCGAGCAGGGCGACGAACCGGTCGAAGGGTTCCGATCCCCGCTCATCCAGCTCGGCCGAGACCGTGGGGAGCTGGATCATGCGGGACAGCCGGTCGGCGATGCCCGGGGCGGGTGCGTTCATCGAGGTCATGCTAGCCGCGAAAGCGACGCCGGTGGGACCGGAGGTCCTCGCCCGCGGGACCGGGTCCCACCGGGCGGCACCGCCCGAGCCGCACCGCGCGAGCCGCACACCGCGTCGGCTCGTCGCGCCTCAGCCGCGCACCGTGTAGCGGTGCTCGGGGCGCCCCGCCGCACCGTAGCGCAGTCGCACGTCGACCGCGGACCGCTCTGCCAGAGCGGTGAGATGGCGCTGAGCCGTCGCGCGCGAGATGCCGACCCGCTCGCCGATCTCCGCTGCGGAGGCCTCGTCGGAGCCGAGCGCCTCGAGGATCAGCTGCTCGGTCGCCGAGCGTGACGGCGTCGTGCTCGCCTCCCCTGCGCCGTGCAGCACCGCGAGTGCCCGGTCCACGTCCTGCTGCCGCATCGCGTGCTCCCCGGACAACAGGTTGCGATAGCGCGCGTAGCGGTCGAGCACGGAGACGAGCCGTCGCTGTTCGAAGGGCTTCATGAGGTACGCGATCGCGCCCGCGCGCAACGCCCGCCGCACGGTCCCGGCATCGTCCGCCGCGGAGATGAGCACCGCGTCGACGGCGGCCTCCTGCACGAGGGCGATCCCGTCCCCGTCGGGCAGGTACACGTCGGCGAGGAGCAGGTCCGGTCGATGGTCGCGGATCGCCGCGCGCGCCTCGGCGATCGTGCGGACGGGGTCGAGAGCGGCGAACCCCGCGCGCGCCGCCACGACCCCGTGGTGCAGCCCGCCCACACGGAAGTCGTCGTCGAGCACGAGCACGCGGATCGGGTCGGTCATGGGTTCTCCTCGGAACGGGGGCTCGCGGGGGTGCCCGCGGGGAAGGCGGCGGCGGGCGCGAGGGCCGCGCCGAGCCGGGCCGCGAAGACGGCACCGCGTCCCTCTCCGCCCCGGTCGACGATCCAGAGGTCGCCACCGCGTCGACGCGCGATCTCCCTCGAGAGCGGGAGCCCGAGGCCGTGGCCGTGCACCGTGTCGGGCAGGTCTCCGGCGTCGTGCTCCGCGGCGCTGCGCGAGGCGTCCGCGCCGGACCCGGTCTCCGCGGTGGGGAGCCCGGAGCCACTGTCCATGCCCGGACCGGAGTCGGCGACCGTGAACACGAGAGCGTCCCCGTCGTCGAAGAACGCGACCTCCACCCAGCGGGGGGCACGGCCTGCGACGGCGGCGGTCACGGCGTTGTCGACGAGGTTGCCCAGGACCGCGGCGAGATCCTCCGCCTCGATCACGGTCCCGTGGATCTGGGTGTCCTCGGCCACGCGCAGCCCGACTCCGCGTTCGGTCGCCTCGATCGCCTTCGCCCCGAGGAAGGCGTGCAGGAACGGATCCGTCAGCCTCTCCAGCCCCGGGACGGGGAAGTCGACGGATCCGCGTTCGCGCAGGTCGTCGAGGAACGCGCGCGCCTCCGGCACCCGGTCGGCGTCGATGAGCCCCGCGGCGACATGGATCCGGTTCGCGAACTCGTGCCGCTGCACACGCAGGGCCGCCGTCATGGCGCGCACGGTCTCCAGCCGTTCGGACAGCGCGACCAGATCCGTGCGATCGCGCAGGATCACGACCGTGCCGAGGCTGCGGTCGTCCCGGACGACCCGGTGCGCGTCGACGTAGAGCACGCGCGCGCCCAGCACGGCCTCGGCGCGGGGGCGACGACCGGCGGCCGCGTCGAGGATCGGGCGCGGCAGGCCGAGGGAGGAGAGGGGCCTCCCGACGGGGTCGTCGGCGCCGCCGTCTCGGAGGAGGCGCTGGGCGGCCGCGTTGCAGACCTGCACCACGCCGTCCTCGTCGACCGCGAGCACCCCGTCGACCACGCCGTCGAGCACCGCGGTCCGGTTCTGTACGAGGGCCACCAGCTCCTCGGGCTGCACCCCGAGGGTCACGCGCTCCCACCGTCGCCGCAGCAGCAGCGCGGCGACGGTCGCGAGCACGAGCGCGCCCGCGGCGGAGAGGCCGACCACCGCGAGCAGCGGAGGGAGGTCGTCGAAGACCCCGGCCCGCGCGAAACCGACGCTGACCTCGCCGACGGGCGTGCCGGTCGCGTTCCGCACCGGGACCTTCGCGCGCGCGGACTCCCCGAGCGTGCCGGTATCCCACTCGACGACCTCCTTGCCGGCGAGCACCTCGCGGAACGGCGTGCTCACCTGCTCGCCGAGGCGGTCCGGATCCGGGTGGCTCAGGCGCACCCCGTGGTCGTCGGTGAGGACGACGAACAGCGCCCCGGTGCGATGCATGACCGCGAGCGCGGTGCGCTGGAGGGAGCCGTCGCGCAGCGCCGGGGCCGAGGGCGTGCCGGGGCCGGCAGAGGCGAGCGCGACGTCCGCGCGGATCTGCGGGTCCTCGGCGAGGGTGCGGGCGATCGCGAGCGCCGAGGACTGCGCTTCGGCCCGGAGCTGCTGGACGGCGAGCGCGAGATACACCCCCGTGCAGAGCGCCACGACGAGGATCACCGTTCCGAGCTGCAGCAGCAGCGCACGCGTCGCGAGCCGCATGCGCCGGCGGCGAGGCACGACCCGCGCGGCGGTGCGCTCGGCGGCCGCGGGAGGATCCCCGATCCGGCCCGTCCGTGTCCGCATCGTCGCCCCCTCCCTCGTCGTTGAGCAATATGCGCAGAAGTCACGCTACGCGCATTAGTCCTCGCAATGCGACATACCCGGTCCCCCCGGCCGGTCACCCCTAGCGTCGCCTTGTCCGTCGACGTCGACGGAGGAGAGAAAGACGAGGAAGTCCCATGCTCACCGCCCAGATCCTTGAGCTGTCCCTTGTGCCGTCCCTCGTGCACGCGGCCGACGACAAACCCAGCTACGACGTGGCCTTCGTGCCCCCGGAGTGGGTCCTCGTGCTGCTGGGCTTCGCCATGGTGCTGGTCTTCATGACGCTGATCATGACGAAGCGTCTGACGCCGATGGTGGCGCTCATCCTCGTGCCCACCGCCTTCGGACTCTTCGCGGGCGCCGGGCTGGGCCTGGGCGACATGATCCTCGACTCCATCGCCAAGATGGCGCCGACCGCGGCGCTGCTGATGTTCGCGATCATGTTCTTCGGGATCATGATCGACGTCGGCCTGTTCGACCCGCTCATCCGCGTGATCACCCGGGTCCTCGGGAACGACCCGGCCAAGGTCGTGCTCGGCACCGCGATCCTCGCCGCGGCGGTCTCGCTCGACGGCGACGGCTCGACGACCTTCATCATCACGACCTCCGCGATGCTGCCGATCTACCTGCGCCTCGGCATGAGTCCCGTGGTGCTGACGTGCGTGGCCGGTCTGATGAACGGAACCCTGAACATCGTCCCCTGGGGCGGGCCGACCGTGCGCGCGGCGACTGCGCTCGGCGTGCAGCCGACCGACATCTTCGTGCCGATGCTCCCCGCGCTCGGCGTCGGCATCGTGGTCGCGCTGGCCTTCGCCTGGATGCTCGGCGTGCAGGAGCGCCGCCGCCTGGGAAGCATCGACGCCGGCCGCCTCTCCGGCTCCCCGGACGACGGTCTGCTCGCCTCCGCCCCGCGGCTCTTCCGCGGGAGGGACACGAAGCCCGGCGCCCGGGCGGCGCTGCACACCGGCAACCTCGTCACCGTCGCGGGCGGCCACGGGGCCGTCGTCGCGACGGGCGTCGATCTCGCCGACACGGCGATGGCCGACACGATGCTCGACCCGAACCGGAAGACGCTGCGCCCGAAGCTCATCTGGTTCAACCTCGTGCTCACCGTCGCGGTCATGGTGCTCCTGGTGCTCGACGTGCTGCCGCTGCCGTACGTGTTCATGGTGGGCGCGGCCGTCGCCCTGGTGGTCAACTTCCGCAGGCTCAAGGAGCAGTCCGCGGAGATCGTCGCCCACGCGCCCAGCATCGTCGGCGTCGTCTCGATGGTGATCGCCGCGGGCGTGCTCGTCGGAGTGCTGACCGGCACCGGCATGGTCGACGCGATGGCGACGTGGATCACGAACGTGCTGCCCCCCGCGCTCGGACCGTTCCTTGCTCCCATCACCGGCGTCCTTTCGATCCCCTTCACGTTCTTCATGTCGAACGATGCGTTCTACTTCGGGATCCTGCCCGTGCTGTCGCAGAGCGCGGCGCACTTCGGCATCGATCCCGTCGAGATGGCCCGCGCCTCGATCACCGGGCAGCCCGTGCACCTGCAGAGCCCGCTCGTCCCCGCGATCCTGCTGCTCGTCTCGCTCGCGAGCGTCAACCTCGGCGATCACCACCGCAAGGTGCTCTGGCGTGCGGCGATCGTCTCGCTCGTGATGCTCGGAGTGGGCATTCTCACCGGCGCGATCCCGTTCTTCGTGGCCTCGTAGCGCGCGCTTCCTTCCCGCCGTAAGGCGCAGCGGCCATCCGGAGAGCGGTGCGGCATCGCCGTTCCCGCTCTCCGGATCGGCGCACGTGCTCCTAGGCTGGTGCGCATGAGCGCAACCGGTACGCCGCACGCAGGATCGTCCCGCCCTCAGGCCGTGATCAGCGGAGGGGGCACGGGCATCGGGTTCGCCTCGGCCCTCCGCCTCGCCAGGGACGGCTTCGATCTCGTCCTCCTGGGCCGCCGCGCCGAGGTCCTCGACGATGCGGCAGCACGGGTCCGGCGGCAGACCCCGGAGGCGCGGGTGCAGACGATCCCGGCGGACCTCCGCGATCCTGACGACGTGGCCCGGGCGGCCGGCGAGATCGAGGGCCCCGTCGCCGTGCTCGTGAACAACGCCGGCGGCAACGTGCTCGACCGGGGCGAAGGACTGGCCGGGATCGCCGCGAACTTCGAGGCGAACTTCTCCCTCAACGTGCTCACCACGGTGCTCCTGACCGAAGCGCTGCTGCCGCGCATCGTCCGGCCCGGCGGCCGGATCGTCTCGATCAGCTCGATCGCGGCGCTGCGCGGGGCCAACGGCTACGGCGCGGCGAAGGCGGCGATCCACGGCTGGATGATGGGCCTCGCCGCCGATCTCGCCCCCGAGGGCGTGACCGTCAACGCCGTCGCCCCCGGCTACGTGCCGGATACCGGCTTCTGGGACGGGCGCCGCACCCCCGACATCGTCGCCTCGCGCCTCGCGCAGGTCCCGATGAACCGTGCCGGCACGCCCGACGAGGTGGCCGGGGCGGTCGCCTATCTCGCCGGCCCCGAAGGCGGCTGGACGACCGGCCAGATCCTCCAGGTCAACGGCGGGGCGCTGTTCGGTCGCGGCTGAGCGGCCGCGCGCGTCCGGACCCCTATCCGCGAACGCCTCAGAACAGCGCCGCCGGGAGGGCACCCTCGTGCTCGAGCAGCCAGCGCTTCGTGGAGAGCCCCTGCCCCGGCTCTCCCCCGGAGTAGCCGCCCAGCCCGTCGCTCGCGACGACCCTGTGGCAGGGGACGATGAGGGGGATCGGGTTCGCGCCCATGATCGAGCCGATCGCCCTCGCCGGCACCCCGGTGCCGCTGCGCTCCGCGAGTTCGCCGTACGTCATGGTCTCGCCGTGGTCGACGGTCTCGAACAGCGTCCGCAGCACCACCAGGGTGACCTCCGTCTGGGGGCCGAGATCGAGCGGCAGATCGAAGTCGCGGCGTGACCCCGCGAAATAGGCGGCGACCTGCGCGAGCGCCTCGGCCAGCAGTGGATCGCCGCCGGACGGTCGCGCCGCGCGCGCGGACCACCCCACGCGACGGATCGCCGCGCCGTCGCTCTCGACGACGAGCACACCGACCGGCGTGTCGAGCACGCCACGGCTGACCCCGGCGCGCTGCTCGGCCGCCGGGGAGACGGGACCGGTGATGACCATGGCCCGAGACTAGCCGCCGCCTCCGACATCGCCGCCGCCCGGGGCGATCGCGCAGACGGGTTCGCACGTCGACGACGGCCCTGCGCTCCTGCTCAACCTACGAGCAGGAGCACTCGGGCGTCGGCCGCCTCGACGGTCGTCTGCCCGTCGGCGAGCAGCAGCACGTCCATCGCCCGCCCCGTGAGTACCCCCGTGGTCACCCGTCCCGAGCGCACCAGGATCGCGCGGGTGCGCTCCGGGAGCGCCGCGGTGCCCTGCAGATCCGCGAACACCAGCGACGGCACCGGTACTTCCGCCGCCGCGGAGAGCACCACGATCCTGCTGAGTTCGGCGGCCCGCAGGCGGGGCCGCCTCAGCTCGACGTGCGAGCCCGTGCAGCGCAGCACGCGCTCCTTGCGCAGCCCGATCGCGGGGTTCGTCCCCACCTCGACCTGCGGTCCCCCGATCCCGGCGAGCACGTGCACCGCGTCGGGAGCCAGGGCCAGCACCCCGACCGGGCCGCGCAGCTCGACGAGCTGCAACGACCCGGCGTGGCGGCCGCTCGCGTCCGTCCAGGCGTGGATCTCGCGGACGTGCCCGCCTCCCGCGGCGAGCCCCCGCCGCGGGAGGATGCGCAGGGAGAGCAGCCGCGTCTGCGCCGCCTCCCGCACCGAGGGCACCGGATTCACCGGCTCAGACCCGTGCGCCGATGAGGACATAGCCCTCCTCGCCGTGGACGAGCGTGTCGATCCCCGCGATCTGGTCCTCGTCCTTGATCCGGAAGCCGAAGATCTTCTCGACGACCCAGCCGATCGCGAACGCCAGCACGAACGAGTAGACGAGCACCGAGATCGCCGCGATCGCCTGCGCGGAGAGCTGCGCGAAGCTGCCGCTGTAGATGAGGCCCGTGGTGTTCGCGAAGAAGCCCAGGTAGAGCGTTCCGATGATGCCGCCGACGAGGTGGATGCCGACGACGTCGAGGGAGTCGTCGAAGCCCAGCTTGAACTTCAGATCGACCGCGAGCTGGCAGACGGCACCGGCGACGAGGCCCAGCACGACCGCCCAGATCGGCGTGAGCGACGCGCACGCGGGCGTGATCGCGACGAGTCCCGCGACCGCGCCGGACGCGGCACCGACCGAGGTCGGCTTGCCGTTGCGCAGCTTCTCGACGAGCAGCCAGCTCAGCAGGGCGGCAGCCGGGGCGGCGATGGTGTTCACGAAGGCGACCGCGGCGGTGCCGTCGGCGGCGAGCTCCGAGCCCGCGTTGAACCCGAACCAGCCGAACCACAGCAGTCCCGCGCCGAGGAGCACGAACGGCGGGTTGTGCGGCACGTCCGCGCCCTTCTGGAAGCCGACGCGACGGCCGAGCACAAGGGCGAGGGCGAGGGCGGCCGCACCGGCGTTGATGTGCACCGCCGTCCCGCCCGCGAAGTCGATCGCGCCCACCCCCAGGAGCTCCTGCAGACCGTGCGTGATCCAGCCGCCGTAGGCGAAGCTGCCGTCCTTCGCGAGGCCGAAGTTGAACACCCAACTCGCGACAGGGAAGTAGACGATCGTCGCCCAGACGCCCGCGAAGATCATCCAGGATCCGAACTTGGCCCGGTCGGCGATGGCGCCGGAGACGAGCGCCACGGTGATGATCGCGAAGGTCGCCTGGAAGGCGACGAAGGCGAGCGGCGGGTAAGCGGCGCCCTTGGGCACTTCGAGCAGACTGTTCAGGCCGATCGCGGACCAGTCGATCGACCATGGAGCGACCGTGCCCTTGTTACCGGGGAAAGCGATGGCGTAGCCGTAGACGACCCACAGCACGCCGATGAGGCCGATCGCGCCGAAGCTGAGCATCATCATGCTGATGACGCTCTTCGCCTTGACGAGACCGCCGTAGAAGAAAGCCAGACCGGGTGTCATCAGCAGCACGAGCGCCGCCGAGATCAACACGAAAGCCGTGTTCCCTTGATCCATCTCGAACCGATCCTCTCGGGTGAGGACGCCCCTGCGGCGTCGGGTGGCGTTCAGCCTCCCACCGGCGCATTGCGCCTCGGTTCGCCGCATGTTTCGGATCGGTTTCGTGCGGGCGTGCTGCGATGAACAGCCTGTTACGGCGTGCGGGATCGCCCCCTTCTCAGCCGCAGGCGAGCTCCAGCGAGGAGAAGTCGTCCTTCTCCCAGACCGTCACGGTCGCCGCGTCCCCCACCTTCACGCTGTCCGCCTCCCGCGTCCAGTCCTTGTCCGCGCCAGGCAGCTTCGCCACCGTCGCATATCGGCCGGCGGTCGTGAGCGTGAACTCGCCGTCGCTGTCGTCGAAGCCGTCGCCGTCGCCGTCGTAGATCTGCACCCAGCACCCGCTCCCCGCGGCGTCGCCGCTCCTCGTCGGCGAGACGGCGGGCGCGGAGGACGCGGATCCGCCCGGTGCGGAGGTGCAGCCGACCTCCGGTCCGGCGCGGCTCAGGCCTCGGGGCCGGAGTTGTAGCGATCGAGGACGTCGGCGAAGCGCTCGATGTCGGCCGTCGTCCACTCGCGCATGCGGCGGTCCGTGACGGCCCGCATCGCCCCCGCCTGGGCCGCGAGCAGTTCCCGCCCGCGGGTCGAGAGGCGCAGCGGCTGACCCCTCCGGCTGACCGCGTCGTCGCCGGCGGGGACCTCCTCGATGAGCCCCGCGTCGAGAAGGGCGGCGGTCTGCCGCGAGGCCGTGGAGCGGTTGAACCCGAAGTACTCGGCGATGTCGACGACGCGCGCACCGGGATGGTCCGCGAGCATGCGCAGCAGGGTCTGATCGACGTGGGAGAGCGTTCCGGCCGCGGGGCGGTTGCGCGCCGATCCGCGCCGCGCGACCACGCTCAGCCCGCCGTGCACGCGGGCCAGGGCGGCATCCCGCTCCGCCGAGGGATCGGTGGGATCGTCGGGGCTCATCCCCGGATTCTAGACGTCTTCGTTGCTTTATGCAACGAAGTGTTATGATGCTTATTGCAACAGTTGCTTTGTGCAACATCGCCGATCCGTCGAAAGAGCACGATGACGACCACTCCCCTCCGCACGACCCCGTCCACTGCGACACCGTCCCCTGCGGCCCTGCCCACGGCAGTCCTGCCGCCCGCGACCGTCCTCGCTCCGACCCGCGCGACCGCCCACCGCCGTCGCGGCTTCGGCGTCCCGGATGCGGCGACCTGGCGCTCGATCGGGTCGCACCTGCTCATCCCGCTGTTCCTCGCGATCGGGATGGCATTCGCCTACCTCGGCGCGTTCCACGCCCCAAGCGCGCACGACCTCCCCGTCGCCGTCGTCGGCACCTCCCCGGAGACCGCGGTGTTCGCGCAGACCCTCAACGACAAGGGCGACGGCGCGGTCGCCGTGCGCACGGTGGCCGACGCCGCGCAGGCGAAGGCGCAGATCGAGGATCAGAAGATCCTCGCGGCGTACGAGACCGGCACCCAGGGCGCGACCCTGTACGTCTCGCACGCCGCATCCGAGGCGGGAGCGGCGGCGGCGCAGAGCATCTTCCTGCCGATCGCGTACCAGCAGCACCTTCCGGTCGACGTCGTGGACGTGCGCCCCGGCACGGCCCAGGACCCCGGCGGCCAGACCCTGTTCTTCCTGCTCGTGGCGTTGAGCGTCGGCGCCTATGCGAGCGCCGTCGCGATCGCCGCGGCCACGGCGAAGCTGCGCGCCGCGTGGCGCCTCGGCATCGGCGCCGTCGTCTCCCTCGCCCTCTCCGGGATCGCCGTCGTCATCACGGGCGGCGTCTACCGGGCGCTCAACGGCGGCGAATGGAACATCTGGCTCCTCGGCGCGCTCTACGTCTTCGGCATCGTCTCGATCGGCATCGGGCTGCACCCGATCCTCGGAAAGTGGACGACGCCGACCCTCACCGCCCTGTTCGTGATGCTCAACTTCACGAGCTCCGGCGGGGTCTACCCCGCCTCCCTGTCCCCTTGGTTCTTCGCCGGTCTGCACTCCTTCTGGAACGGCGCCGCGTGGCTCGAAGCCGCTCGCGACCTCACCTACTTCCCCGACCAGAGCATCGGATTCGCCGCGCTGCGCCTCGCCCTGTGGGCTGCGGCCGGGGTGACGCTGGTCATGGTCGGCGCGGCGCTCGAGCGCTCGCGGCGGGTCGTCGCCGAGGCGACCAGGGACGCCCGGGAAGCGGAGACCGACCTCGTCGCGGCCTGAGCCGCCGGCGCCGAAGACGCGACGACCGCGAGCCCGACGACCTCGGGCCGACGACCTCAACCGCACGCCGGACCACTCCCGCCGCCAGGCGATAGCCTGCTCGGATGACGACCGGCGACGATGCGACGGACAAGGCGAAGGATGCGGCACGGACGGTGCGGCGTTCGCCGGTGCTCCGACGTACCGCGCGGGCCGGGTTCGCGGTGCTGGGCCTGCTGCACGTCGTGATCGGCGCGACCGCGATCTCGGTCGCGGTCCGCGGCGGATCCGGCGGGGCGAAGGCCGACCAGACCGGCGCGATGGAGCAGATCCGCCAGAGTGCCGTCGGCGGCCTCGTGCTCGGCGCGATCGCGGTGGCTCTGCTCGCCCTCGCGGTGTGGCAGATCGCCGACGCATTCCTCACCCGCGCACCGAAGGGCACGACGACGTGGGGCCGTCGGCTGAAAGGGCTCGGCATCGCCGTCGTCTACCTCGCGCTCGCCACGACCGCGCTCGTCTTCGCCGTCGGAGGGCGCACCGACTCGTCCCGGACGTCGCAGACGCTGAGTTCACGGATCCTCTCGGCCCCCGGAGGGGTGTTCCTGCTCGTGGTGGTCGGCCTGTCCGTGATCGCAATCGGCGTCGGATTCGCCTTCGGCGCGGTCACCCGGTCGTTCACCAGAGAGCTGACGCTTCCGTCCGGCGCGGCCCGGATCGGCATCCTCGCCTTCGGGACGGTCGGCTACGCGGCCAAGGGGATCGCGGTGGGCGCGACCGGCGTCTTCGTGGTCGTTGCCGCGCTCACGCACGATCCGCAGAAGGCCGCGGGGCTGGACGCGGCTCTCCGATCCCTCGCGGGACTCCCGTTCGGTCGCGCGCTGCTGTACGCCGTCGGCGCCGGTCTCATCGTGTACGGCCTGTTCTGCGTCGTGCGGGCCCGGTACGCGCGGATGTGAGGCGGCGGACGTCAGGAGGCGATCGCCGAGACGACGAGATTGATCGTCGTCGCGAGCACCACCGTGCCGAAGAGGTAGGACAGCAGCGTGTGCCGGAGGACCACGGCGCGGATCGCCCTGCTCGACACGCTCGTGTCGGACACCTGGTACGTCATGCCCAGGTTGTAGCTGAAGTAGAAGAAGTCCTGGAAGGTGGGCGGCTCGTCGTCATTGAAGTCGATGCCGCCCTGCGCCGCGAAGTACTCGCGGGCGTAACGGCTCGCGTACATGAGGTGCAAGCTCGCCCAGGCGAGGAGGGCGCCGAGGAACGAGAGCACCGAGGTGAGCGCGTGGTCGCTCCCCTTCCCGAAGAGCAGGAGCAGGACGATGCTCACGAGACCCGCGACCGCGAAGCCGACGACCGCGATCTCGTCCATCCGCGCGTGCGCGCCGTCCCGCCGCGACGTGCGCTCCGTCGCCGCCGAGTCCATCCGCCACAGGCCGATCCAGCCCACGACGACGAACAGGGCCTCCGCGAGCGCGATGCCGAGGAGCAGGCCGTGACCCGCGTCGCGGAACACGGCGAACACCGCCCCCGCGACGGCGCCGATCAGCACGCAGACGAGCAGGCGCGCGGACGCGCCCGCGAGGAAGGGGCTGCCTGGGGGCTGCGTGGTCACGATCCTCGATCCTTTCGATCCCGGCCGATCCGGCGGTGAGTTCCAGCGTAGGTGCGGAGGCGGGGGTCGCGCGACGACGACGCACGCCGTCCCCGAAGCCGCAAAGCCGGGCGCCCGGCCCGGGGAAAGGCGCGGCGCTCTACGCTGAGAGGGACAGACCGCCTGGACCGAAGGATCGCCGTGCCCGCCGATACGCCCCCCTCACCGCGCGTCGAGGCGACCCGCAGCTCGAACCGGTCGCGGATCGTGACGATGGCGCGCATCCTGCTGCCGACCTGGAACGGGTCGCTGAGCGAACTGCGCGCACAGCTCCAGCGCGAGGCGGGCTTCGCCGAGGGACCGTTCCGGACGCTGTTCCCGGACGACCGCGATCTGCTCCAGGCGGTCGACCACGCCCTCCTCGAGGAGTGCGCCCAACGCGTGCGCTCGGCGGCGGAGGCGTTCGACCCGGACGCGCATTCCGGAGAGGCGCCCGAGGTCGCCCTCTCGGTCGCGCTCGCCCAGGCGTATCCGTTGGATTGGAGCTCTCTCACGATCCGGCTGCGCGAACGCCTTCTCGCCGCATCGACGGGAGCCCGCAGCGAGGACGTCCTCGAAGCGGAGCGCGCGTTCCTGCCCGCGCTGCTCGACGCGTTCGAGCTGCTCCTGGGGCGGATCGGCCGGCGCTTCGCCTGGCAGCCCACGCTCGCGGTGCGAGTCCTCATCCTCACCTACGAGCGCTCCTTCGAATCGTGGATCATGTCGGGCGGCAACGAGCAGTCCTTCGCCCGATCCAGCTACGTGCAGCAGACGCTGCCGGAGCTGCTGCTCGGCGTCAGCGAGCCCGTCGCCGCGGAGTGATCGCGCGCCGCCGCCGCTTCCGGCGCGCTCTCCCTCTGCGTGCTCTCCTCCGGCGCGCCGCGGAGTCGTAGACTCGGCCGCATGAGCGACGAGGCCAGGATCCCCGAGGACGTCCTCGCAGAGGCGCCCCTCCCCTCGGGCACCGGATGCGAGGAGTGCGACGCCGACAATGGATGGTGGTTCCACCTCCGGCGATGCGTCGAATGCGGGCACATCGGCTGCTGCGACGACTCGCTGGGCCGTCATGCGACCGGGCACTACCGCACCACCGGCCATCGCTATCTGCGCAGCTTCGAGCCCGGAGAGAACTGGTTCTGGGACTACCGGGACGAGCGGCCGGTCGCGGGCGGGATCCTGCCGCCGCCCGAGCACCATCCCCTCGACCAGCCCACGCCGGGGCCCGCGGGGCGCGTCCCCGGGGACTGGCAGCGGATCCTCCTGGCAGCGCGCGAGTCCCGCGGGGAGTGAGGCGCAGCGATTCCCGCGGCGTAGCGCGTCAGCGCGAGTGGAGCCGCACGGACCGCAGCCGCAGGCTGTTCCACACCACGAACACCGACGACAGCGACATCGCCGCAGCGGAGATCAGCGGGTTGAGCAGGCCGGCGGCCGCGATCGGGATCGCCGCGACGTTGTAGGCGAAGGCCCAGACGAGGTTCGCGCGGATCGTGCGCAGCGTGCGCTGCGCGAGGGCGATCGCGTCGGCGACAACGGTCAGGTCGTCGCGGACCAGGACGATGTCCGCGGAGCGGATCGCGATGTCGGTCCCCTCGACGACCGCCATGCCCAGGTCGGCCGTCGCGAGCGCCGCCGCGTCGTTGATGCCGTCGCCGACCATCGCCACTCGGTGCCCGCGCCGCTGGAGGGTCTCGATCACTCCCGCCTTGTTGGTGGGGAGCACGCCGGCGCGGATGTCGTCTATGCCGAGCTCCCGCCCGACGCGGTGCGCGGCCGCCGGGCTGTCCCCGGTCAGGAGCACCGTGGCCAACCCCATCTCCCGCAGACGATCGGTCAGGGCACGGGCGCTCGCGCGGACGTCGTCCGCGACCGTGAACACGCCGATGAGTCGCCCCTCCTCGACGACGTAGATCGAGGTGGATCCCGTGTCGCGTGCCTTCTCGACCGCGGGCGCGGCCCAGCCGGGGACCGTCGCGCCGACCAGATCGAGCAGCGCCTCGCCCCCCACCGCGACCTCTCTCCTCCCGAGGACGGCCCGGGCGCCCCGCCCCGGCAGCGTGCGGAAGTCGGACGCCTCGGGAAGGTCGGCGACGTGCGACTCGGCGTAGACGCGGATCGCGTCGGCGACCGGGTGCTCCGATCCCGCCTCGACCGCGGCGGCGAGACGGATCACCCTGTCCCGCTGGGCCTCGTCGTCGACGTCGAGACCCCCGACGCGCAGAACGCTGAGGGTGAGGGTGCCGGTCTTGTCGAGCACGACCGTGTCGATCCGACCCGACGCCTCCAGCGCCGCCTGTCCCTTGATGAGGATGCCGAGCTGTGCGCCGCGCCCGATGCCCACCATGAGCGCCGTGGGCGTGGCGAGTCCGAGCGCGCAGGGGCACGCGATGATCAGCACGGAGATGCCGACGCCGATGGCGTGCGACGCGGAGGCCCCGCCGAACAGCCAGGCCGCAGCGACGAGCACGGCGAGCACGATGACGGCGGGGACGAACCACCGGACCACTCGGTCCACGAGGGTCTGGACTCGCGCCTTGGACGCCTGCGCCTGCTCGGCCATGGCGGTCATCTGGGCGAGCTGGGTGTGCGCGCCGACCGCCGAGGCCCGGAACACGAGACGCCCGTCCGTGCTGAGCGAGCCGGTGGACACCGTGTCCCCGGTCGTGAGATCGCGGGGGACGGGCTCTCCGCTGATCGTGCTGGTGTCGACCGATGCGCGCCCCTCGACGATGACCCCGTCGGCCGGGATCGTCTCGCCCGCGCGGACGACGACGAGATCCCCGGGGCGCAGAGCCGCCGCCGGGACCACGACCTCGATGTCGTCCCGGATCACCCGTGCACTGTCGGGCGCGAGCGCGGCGAGGGCGTCGAGCACGTCCCCCGCCCGTCGTCGCGAACGCGTCTCGAAGTAGCGGCCCGCAAGCTGGAACGTCGTCATGCCCGCCGCGACGTCGAGGTAGATGGAGCTGGCGCCCGCCGGCGTCGCCCCGTACCCGATCCAATAGCTGCCGGCGCCCTCGCCCATCAGCGCCGTCGCACAGGCCCAGCCGAAGGACACGACGATGCCGAGCGACACGAGGGTGTCCATCGTGACCGCACCGTGCCGGAGATTGCGCAGGGTCGCGCGATGGAACGGCCACGCCGCCCAGGTCACGATCGGCACCGCGAGCGCGATGCACAGCAGCTCCCATCCGGGGAAGCGGAATCGCGGGACCAGGGCGAGCACGAGCGTGAGGTCCATGAGGGGGAACGCGAACACCGCAGCGACGAGCAGCCGGCGGCGCAGCGACCCGATCCGGTCGAGGGCGGCTCGACGAGACCATTCGTCGTCTCCGTCGGCCCGCACGGCGGCGTCGTATCCGGCCTTTCGGACCGCGGCCAGCGCGCGCTCCGCGCCGTCGGGACCGAGGCCCGAGACGATGGCCCTTTCGGTGGCGTAGTTCACCGTCGCGGAGGCGCCGTCGAGCTTGTTCAGCGCACGTTCGACCCGGCCTGCGCAGGCAGCGCAGGTCATCCCGCCGATCGACAGCTCGATCGGGGCGACCGGCTCACGCGTCGGTGCGATCGGCGCGGGTGCGCTCATCGGAGTCCTCCTGTGTCTCGACGCTGCTGCCGCCGCCGACGGTGGCGGGACGGCGTCGGTGGGATCGGGATTCGAGCTCGCGCAGCATCCGGTTGTACGCCTCGAAGTCGTCGTCGAGCCCCGCGTCCATGTGTCGGTCCTTGCGTCGTCCCTCGCGCTGATCCTGCCGCGCCCACTGGATCCCGAGGGCCGTGACGACGATGAGGAGCGGGATCTCGCCGCCGGCCCACGCGATGCCGCCCCCGACGTACTGGATGCCCATGAGGTCGTGGAGCCAGGGCGCGGCGACGGTCTCGTAGAAGTTCTCGGCGATCGGCGAGGCGGCCGTCATGAGGATGACGCCGAAGAAGGCATGGAACGGCATCGCGGCGAGCGTGAAGCCGAGCTTGCCGATCGGCGGCAGGGGGCGCGGCGGGCGGTCGACGCCGATGATGAGCGCGAAGAAGAGATAGCCGACCGCGAGGAACTCGAGGTCCATCGCCCGGTGCGCCCAGTGGAAGCGGATGAAGCTCTCGAAGAGCGGGGTGAAGTACAGCACGTAGTAGGTCGCGATATAGACGACGAAGACGCGCAGCGGATGGAACACCATGCGCATGCCCGACCAGTGCAGGGCGGCGGTGAGCCACTCGTGCGGCCCCGCCGCCGCGTGCCGGGAAGCCGGCCGGGTCGCCCGCAGGAGCAGCGTCACCACCCCGCCGAGGACGAGGAACACCGGCGCGAGCATGTTGAGCGTCATATGCGCCCCCATGTGCACGGCGAAGCTCGCCCCGGCGTACTTGCCGACTCCCGAGCTCGTCGCGACGACCACGATCGTCCAGCCGAGGATCCAGGAGACGGTGCGCCCGACGGGCCACGCGTCGCCGCGGCGTCGCAGCCGGGCCACGGCGAGCAGGTAGAGCGCGGAGGCGGCGAGCGCGATCCCCAGGAAGAGCAGGTTGGGGCGCCACTGCAGTGCGAGCACGACGATCGACGGAGCATCGGGGAGGTCGTAACCGAAGAACAGCTGCTGCACGCTCGTCGGCGTGAAGTACATCGGCGGCGGCACGCGCAGCATCGCCGCGGTCAGGCCCGCGAACGCCGAAGCGAGGAGCGCGAGCACGGCGAGCACCGTGCAGACCGTTCGGTCGGTGAGGGAGCGACGGCGCGCGCGGGCGACGAGCAGGACGACCCCGACCGCGAGCGTCACGCCCGCCCGAGCGGCGATCAGCGCCGCCGTGGGGTTGCCCGCCGCAGGGCCCGCGAGCTTGAAGGCGGCGAGGACGATGTCGGAGCCGACGATCAGGATCCAGCAGCCGGCCGCGACCGACCAGGCGCGCGCGATCGTGACCGGGCGGAGCAGGCGTCCGCTCGCCGCGCGCAGCGCGAGGACCACGACCGAGCCGAACAGCACCGCAGCCGCGAGGGTCTGGAACGTGGCGGCATCGGATCCGAAGTCGTGGTCGGGGCCGACGAGCACCTGGCCGACGACGACGGGCGTCAGCAGGCCGAGGGCCGTCAGTGCGGCGGGCACGAGCAATCCCGTCCAGGTGCGGGCGAACTGGATCCACACCGTCACGACGAGCGCGAGCAGGAAGACCACGATCCAGGCGCCCGGGAGATAGGTGTTCTGGATCAGGTACGCCAGACCCCCCGGGATGAGCAGGCGCGACAGCGGCGCGCCGTTCGCGTCGGTTGCGTCGATCGGCACCATCGCGGCGGCGAGGAGGCACCAGGCGAACGCCGCGTTGCGCGCGAGCCGCCATTCCGGCTGCTCGTCGAGCGACCACCGATCCCGCCCCGGCCGCGCGACGAGGAACAGGAGGACGAAGATCGCTCCTGCCGTCACCCATCCCGCCAGATCCGTCGCCGTGCGCATCCCCGCAGCGATGAGCACGTCCAGGGACCCGGGGTAGCCCCGCAGCAGCTTGTCGAACCAGGTGTCGCCCGCGAGGGCGGCGGTCAGCAGTGCGGGAACGAAGGCGAGGAGGAGACCTCCGGCCACGACGAAGAGGGTGAGCCCCCCGTTGCGGCGAAGGGACGGCTGCTCGTAGCCGCGGAGCTCGGCGGAGGCCGTCGTGCTCACGCCGTGACGCGGTAACCGGCGTCCGCGATCGCGGCCGAGGCCGCCGTGACGTCGAACGTCCCGTGGTGCTCGACCTCGGCGGTGCCCGCCCCGAGGTCGACGCGCACGGACCGCACGCCGGGCAGCGCCGACACCGCATCGTGCACCGAGGAGACGCAGTGGCCGCAGGTCATCCCCTCGATCGTCAGGGTATGGGCGGCGACGTCCGACGTGGTCATGAAAGCCTTCCTTCCGAACGGGAGATCCGCAGTTCTCTACCGCATGTAGTCTAAGCCGATCGAGGACACCTCTTCGACATCTCGTAGAATCGAGGCGGAGGTCGAGCACATGGCTGGAATCAGGACCCGCAATCGAGGGGAGCTCGAGGCCGCGATCCTTCGCGTGCTCCGCGCATCCGCCTCGCCGCTGAACGCGAACGAGATCCGCGACGCCGTCGCCGGTGAGACGCCGGCGCCGACCACCGTGCTCACGGCGCTCGACCGCCTCTACGACAAGGGCGAGGTCGTCCGCCACCAGGAATCCCCGCGCAAGGTCCGGTTCTCGGCGACGCAGACCGCCGCCGAGAGCACGAGCGCGAGCATGATGCAGGCGCTCTCTGCGAACGAGGATCGACGGGCGGTGCTGCTCAAGTTCGTCGGCGACCTCGACGAGGGCGATGCCGCCCTCCTGCGCGCAGCCCTGGACCCGCGGTGACGACGTGGTCATCGTCGCCTTCCTCGCGCTCGCGCTCGCGCTGATCTGGTCCGCCCCTCGGGCGCTCACCCGCGGGCACTGGCAGGTGCGCCACCCCCGCCTCGCGCTCGCACTCTGGCACCTCGCGTTCCTCGCAGGAGCGGGAGCGGCGGTCACCGCGATCGCCCTGGCCGTCGCGGACACCCTCGCGGTGACGAGCGCGCACGCGGCGGAAGCGGTCGTCGCGACCGTCCTCGGATGGATCGCCCTGGCCGGTGTCGGGGGGATCATCATGGCGGTCGCCGCGGGCGGCGACGGTGTGGGTACCGCCTCGCGGATGAATCGCGGCGCGCTGCTCGCGCTCCCCCACTCCGCCAGAGCACTGGATCCGCGCACCGAGCTCCGCGTGTGCGACGCCGCCGATCCGATCGCCTGCTCGATCCCGGATCGACGCGACACGGTGCTCGTCACGACCGGCCTCATCGGTGTGCTCACCCCGGCGCAGCTGAGAGCGGTCGTCGCCCACGAACGCGCGCATCTGCGCCAGAAGCACCACTGGGCACTCCGGCTCGCGGATCTCAACCAGGCCTGCCTGCCTCGCAGCAGGGCGGCCCGTGAGCTGCGGCGGGCCACCGGACTGCTCGTCGAGCTCATCGCCGACGACAGCGCTGCCCGCTCGTCGGGCGCCGTGCACCTCGCCAACGCGTTGACCCGGGTCGGCGCGGCGACGGGCGACGAGCTCACACAGCTCCGCGCGGAACGCCTCCAGGGCCACGCGTGGCGCCCGGCGCGCCTGCTCCCGCCCGTCTCGACGGTCTTCGTGGACGCCGTGCAGCAGGCCCACGCGCACTGATCCGTTCGCGGTTGCGCGGAACGGCTCGGGCCGTGGCACCACCGTAACCGCCCCCGAGCCGCCCTTCGACGCCGGGACGCCCGAGCGGGCGGGCACCGAGCTCACGGCACTGTCCCGGGACTTCCTGGCGCCGCTCGTCGAGGAGCTGCGGGCTCCGGGCCGGGACCGCGCCTGAAGCTCAGGCGTTCATCAGCCAGAGCATCGCGGCCATCCCGGCGCCCATCAGCAGATGACAGGACGCATGCAGGCGGTGGCCGCGGACTCGGACGAGCTGCACGGCCCACCACAGCGCCACGGCCAGGCAGAGGACGATGAAAACCCCATTGACCACATCGGCCCAGACGGGGGTGGGCGTCGGCTCCGCCATCGCCATGCCGCCGTGGTGCGCGGCGTGGCCGCCTCCGGACATCGGCATGTCCGACATGAGCAGGGGCATCGCGGCGAGCATCCAGATCATCGCGGCGTCGAGCACGACGTGTCCGGCGAGCGAGATGCGCGCCGCCCCATCCCGGCTCGTCCGGAACGCGGGGACGAGCGCCAGCGCGAAGACGGCGAACAGCGCGACCTGCGCCCAGGTGACGGCGTCGATCACCATGACCCAGAGCATGAGGATCATGGCCGCGCTCATGACGAGGTGCGTGATGTCGATCACGGCGTCGTCGGAGACGCCGCTCTGCGTCCGCGGTCGCCCGCGCCGCACGATCAGCTCCCGGGCGCACACCGCACCCGTGAAGACGAAGAGCAGGGTCAGGACGATGTTCCACGGCGCGTCGATCACGAGGCGAGTTTAGTACTACATTATGTAGAACAAAATTCATCCGTCCAGGAGAACCCGATGACCAGCACCGAGACCGCCCCCGAAACGAGCCCGGCCGCCGATGATCCGCACCCGGGGGATCGCCCCGCATCGCCACGGAGACGCCGCACCAATTGGTACGGCGCACTCTGGCGATGGCACTTCTATGGTGCCATCCTCGTCGTCCCCGTACTGTTCGTCCTGGCCGTGAGCGGCATGACCTACATGTTCCGCGCCCAGGTCGACGCGTTCACGCACCCGGGCGTGCTCACGGTCTCGCAGCCGGCGGGTGCGACGAGGGCGCCGCTGTCCGCACAGGAGGAGGTCGTGCGCACCGCGTTCCCGGATCGGCCGATCCTCTCGGTCGTCGACCACGTCGGCGACCGCGCGACCGTGTTCGTGACCCAGCGCGCGGACGGCGAGAGCGTGAACGTCTACGTGGATCCGTACCGCGAGAAGGTGACCGGCGCGCTGACGGCGGACCAGCTCGTCTCGGACTGGGCGGAGCGCATCCACGGCGACCTCCTCATCGGCACCGATGGCGTCGGCGACCGGATCGTCGAACTCGGCGCGAGCTGGGCGATCGTGCTCACCATCACCGGGTTCCTCATCTTCTTCCTGGGACGCAGGACCCGTCGGACGGCTCGGCAGAAGGGCATCCGGGGCAGCCGGCTGCGGGGACTCCACGCGATCGTCGGGCTCCCGGTCGGCCTCGGAATCCTGATGCTGGTCGTCTCCGGCCTGCCCTGGACCGGGGTGTGGGGCTCCGTCGCGCAGCAGGTGGCATCGGGCGGGAACGTCTCCCTGTGGGGACAGGACCCCGGCGCGGAGTCCAAGATCGACACGCTGATCGAGAAGACGAACGGCACGAGCGCCGAAGCAGGCTGGGCGATCGGCAACGGACCGCAGGGCGAGAGCACCGCTGCCGGCACGCACAGCATCTCCATCGATGCCGCGACGACCGCCGCGCGCACCGCGGGGGCGCTGCCGCCCTTCACCGTGATCTACCCCGACGGCGAGAAGGGGGTCTTCAGCGTCATGGCGAGCCAGTGGTCGGACAACGGCAACCCCGCCGAGTCCGAGGTGAGCCTGGAGAAGACGGTCCACGTCGACCGGTACAGCGGCGAGGTCGTGCGCGAGTACAGCTACGCCGACTACACCCTCCCGGCCAAGATCGTGTCGCAGGGCATCGCGATCCACGAGGGTCGGCGGCTCGGGCCGGTGAACACCGTGCTGTCGACGCTGTTCTGCGTGGCCGTCATGTTCCTGTGCGTGTCCGCGCCGATCATGTGGTGGACGCGACGCGGGACCGCGTCCGGCATGGCCGCGCCGCGTGCCGCGCTGCCGATCTGGGGCAACGGGATCATCATCGCCGCCCTCGTCGTCCTCGGGGTCTTCCTCCCGCTCTTCGGGCTCTCGGTGCTGATCATCCTCGCGTTGGACCAGCTGCTGATCCGCCGCATCCCCCGGCTCAAGAAGTTCTTCACGAGCGCCTGACGAGACGCGTCCGATTTATTTCTACGTCGTGTAGTAGTCTTGATCTCGACAACAGAACATGCGGCGGCCCGGTCGTCACACGGGCCCGCCGCACTCTATGAATCTCCCCAGTCCGTTATCAAACCGTTGCCGTCGTGACCTCCCTGTTATACAGTGATCGCACGGTGAAAGTTTGCTGTGGCTCTCATCGCATGTGATTGCAGGACACTCTTGGTGCAAGGGACAAGGGCCGGCCGGAAGCCTCTCCGACCGGCCCTTACTGCACCCGGCAGGACGCCGTGTCGGCGCAGACGGATATCCTGAGGCGATGAGCGATCGGAAGCTGGCCGTCGAGGCCTGGGAGAGCCTCTTCCGCGCGCAGCACGAGCTCTTCACCGAGATGTCGGGCGACTTCGACGGCACCGACCTCGCTCCGGCCGAGTACGACGTCCTGCTCACGGTGACCCGGTGCGACAGCGGCACCGCCCGCCTGCGCGACGTCACGGCGAACATGCTCATCAGCCAGCCCAGCGTCTCCCGTCTCGTCGACCGCATGGTGGCGCGAGGGCTGCTCGAGAAGTGCCCGGATCCGGCGGACAAGCGCGGATCCCTCGTCCACGCGACCGAACACGGCACGAAGGCGTTCCGCCAGATCGCGACCGTCCACGGGCGTACGATCGCCGAGCGCATGTCCCGCCTGGACGACGATGAGCTGCGTGCTCTCGCCGCGCTGACGGAGAAGCTCCGCGGCGGCTGACGGGTGCCGTGCCCCGTGGCTGCTCAGGGCGTGCGCCTGCGCAGGGTGAGCGGCGCGAGGATCAGGAACGCGACGGCGAACGCGGCGACGATGAGCACCGGCCGCCAGAGATCCCAGCCCTCCGTCCCGGCGGTCACCGCCTGGATCGCGTCGATCGCATGACTGAGCGGCAGCACGTCCGAGATCGTGTGGAGCACGTCCGGCATCCTGTCCCTCGGCATGAAGAGCCCTCCGAGGATGATCTGCGGGAACACGAGCACCGGCATGAACTGCACGGCCTGGAACTCGGTCTGCGCGAACGCGCTGGCCAGCAGGCCCAAGGAGGTGCCCAGCAGGGCGTCGATGACCGCGACCAGCCCGAGCTGCCAGAGCGGTCCGTCGACGCTCAGCCCGCACACGGCCACCGCGAACGCGACCGTCACGACCGCCTGCAGCACGGCCATCAGCCCGAACGCGAGCGCATAGCCGAGCACGAAGTCCGCCTTGCCGAGCGGCGTGGTCATGAGGCGTTCCAACGTGCCGGAGCGACGCTCCCGCAGGGTCGTGATCGAACTGACGAGGAACATCACGATGAACGGGAACAGTGCCAGGATCGCGCCGCCGAATCGGTCGAACACGCCTTTCTCGTCGGTGAACAGCCAGGCGAACAGGCCCACGAGCAGACTCGGCGCGATCACCATGAGGGCGATCGAACGCGGATCGTGCCTCAGCTGAGCCAGCACCCGCCGGGCGGTCGCGAACGTCCGCCGCGGGTTCATGATCCAGCCTCCGTCCGACGTTCGCGTCGGGTTGTCCGATGCTCCGGCGCAACCTCGGCATCCCGCGCGATGAGGGCGAGGAACGCGCGCTCGGGATCCGTGGTCCCCGTGTCCTGGAGGAGCCGGGCCGGTGTCGTAGCGGCGACGATCCTGCCCTCACGGAGCAGGATCAGTCGGTCGCAGCGGAGGGCCTCGTCCATGACGTGACTCGACACGAGCATCGTCGTGCCGGCGTCCGCGATCGCGCGGAACAGCGCCCACAGCTCCGCGCGGAGCACGGGATCCAGCCCCACGGTCGGCTCGTCCAGGACGACGAGCTCGGGGTCGCCGAGCAGCGCGACCCCGAGCGACACCCGATTCGCCTGGCCGCCGCTCAGCGCCCCGACCGTCTGACCGGCGAACGGCGTCAACCCCACCCGATCCATGACGCGCTCGGCCTCGTCCTTGCCGGCGCCGATCACCGTCGCGAAGTAGCGCAGGTTCTGCCGCACGGACAGATCCGGATAGACCGCGGCGCCCTGCGTCCCGTACGCGACGCGGCGGCGCAACGACGCGGATCCGGCTCGCTCGCCCAGCACGTCCACGCGCCCCCCGCGCACACGTTGCACGCCCACGATCGCGCGCAGGAGCGTCGTCTTGCCGCAGCCCGACGGACCGAGCAGGCCCGTCACCTGCCCGCGCGGGATGGCGAGATCCAGACCGGCGAACACGTCGTGCCGGCCGCGGCGCACCCGCAGCCCCTCGACCGTCACCGCATTATTCATCATGCGATGAATTATCTGCCGGCCGGACAAGGGGGTCAAGGGCACGACGCGAGTCGTACCGTTCTCAGGTCGGACTGTCACCGGGCGGGCCCATCGGCACCGATGGCCCGGAAGAGCGCGAACCGTCCTGGGAACGGTCCGGGCCGCACGGAGCACCGAGACGGGGCGCCGTGGGGCCAGCGAAGCCGCACGGGGTCAGTCGAAGAGGTAGCGCTGCAGCGTCGGGCCGATGCGCGCGACCAGCTCCTCGATCGGGGCCTCGGCGATGGCCGGCAGGCGTACGACGTAGCGGGTGAGCAGCAGCCCGGCCATCTGCGAGGCGACGAGATTGGCCCGCAACGAGGCGTCGGGGACGTCGAGCGCTCCCGCGATGCGGCCCAGCAGCTCGCGCGAGAGGAAACCGACGAGCGGCTGCGCCATGAGCTTCGACCCCACCGCCACCCGGATCATCGTGACCCCGCGCCGGCGCACGTCCGGCTGCTCGAACGCCTGCAGCACGTAGCGCAGCAGCCGCTCGCCCACCCCGTCGCGCGGCCCCTCCAGGATCCGCGGCACCTCGACGTCAGGGCGCAGCGGAATGCCGATCACCTCGGCGAACAGATCGGCCTTGGTGCCGAAGTAGTGGTGCACGAGGGCGGGATCGACGCCCGCGCGAGCGGCGATCGCGCGGATCGTGGCGCTGTCGTAGCCGTGCTCACCGAACTCGTGCTCGGCGGCCGCGACGATGCGCTCGCGTGCGCCGGACTCCCCCTTGGGCCGCCCGCGTCGCCTCGTCGTGGTCATGGTCCCCGTCCCGGCTCCGACGGCTCAGCACTCGATGACGTTGACCGCGAGTCCGCCCTCGCTGGTCTCCTTGTACTTGGTCGACATGTCGAGCCCCGTCTGACGCATGGTCTCGACGACCGCGTCGAGGGAGACGTAGTGCTCTCCGTCGCCGCGCAGCGCGAGCCGTGCCGCGGTCACGGCGGTCGAGGCGGCGATCGCATTGCGCTCGATGCACGGGATCTGCACGAGCCCGCCGATCGGATCGCAGGTGAGCCCGAGGTGGTGCTCCATCGCGATCTCGGCCGCGTTCTCGATCTGCCGGTTCGTCCCGCCCATGACCGCGGTCAGCCCGCCCGCCGCCATCGCGCATGCGGATCCGACCTCGGCCTGACATCCGCCCTCGGCCCCCGAGATCGACGCATTCGCCTTGAAGAGCGATCCCAGCGCGGTCGCGGTGAGCAGGAACCGGCGGATCCCGCGGCGGCGGTTGGCCTCGGCGAGCGCGTCCGGATCCTCGATCGCGCCGACCGCGACGAGCGAGGCCTCCGCGCCGAAGCCCAGCAGCGCGCTGCCCACGAGCTCGCCGTACGGCGTGACCGCGTTGCCGGCACCGAGTCCCGAGTCGGCGAGGAAGCGCCACCAGTACATCGCGACCGCGGGAAGGATGCCGGCCGCGCCGTTCGTCGGCGCGGTGACGACCCGGCCTCCCGCGGCGTTCTCCTCGTTCACGGCGAGCGCGAACGCACCCAGCCACTCGCCGGGGATAGCCGGATGCCCCTCCGACTCCACCTCGTCGAGCTGCGCGCGCATCGCGCCGGCGCGACGCTTGACCTTGAGGATCCCGGGCAGGGTGCCCTCGGCGTGCAGGCCCGCGTCGACGCACGCCGACATCGCGTCCCAGATCGCGTCGAGGCCGGCGGCGACCTCCTCCTCGTCGCGCAGCGCGGTCTCGTTGCGGCGGGCGAGCTCGGCGATCGTCAGATTGTTCTCGTCGCACTGCGCGAGCAGGGAGGCCGCGTCGGCGTAGGCGAACGGGAAGGCGGCGGCGTCCAGGGTGCGCCCCGGATCGTCGCCGTCGCGACGGATGAAGCCGCCTCCGATCGAGAAGTACGTCTCCTGGGCCAGATGGATCCCGTCGGCGTCGAGGGCGCGGAGGGTCATCGCGTTGGGGTGGCCGGGCAGGCGCGTGCGCGGCTCGAGCGTGATGTCGTCCTTCGCGAAGACGATCTCGTGCGTGCCGTCGAGGGCCAGCGCCGATCCGTCGACCCAGTCCACCCAGGCGCGACGCACGTCGGCCGGATCGCACGTCTCCGGCGCGAGTCCGCGCAGCCCGGCGACGACCGCATCGGGCGTGCCGTGCCCGAGCCCGGTGGCCCCGAGCGAGCCGTACAGCGAGCACGTCACGCGCGCGACGCGATCCAGCACGCCGCTCGCCGCGAGACGCCGGGCGAAGTCGAGACCCGCACGCATCGGGCCGACGGTATGGGAGCTGGAGGGCCCCACGCCGATGGAGAAGAGATCGAAGGCCGAGACGTACGCTGACACCTGTCCAGGGTAGTCCGCCGGACGGGGCGGCTCCCGGTTCCCGCGTCGTTTCCCTCGACGTCGCGGCGCGTGAGCGGGGCTCCGGGGTCAGGATCCGTCGCTCTCGTCCCGCTCTGTCGTTCCGGCACTGTCGGCGGCGGTCGGCAGCGTCACGAGGAAGACCGCGCCGCGTCCCGACCCGACCGCGATCGTGCCGCCGTGCGCCTCGACGACCGCGCGTGCGATCGCCATGCCCAGGCCGGTTCCACCGCCCTCGCGGGAGCGCGAGGTCTCACCGCGGGCGAAGCGCTCGAACACCGTGTCGCGGACGGCCTCAGGCAGCCCCGGCCCATCGTCCGCGACCGTGAGACGGATCGCGGCCACCTCCCGGTCCGCCTCACCCCCGGCGCCCGGGACGTCGGCGGGCGCAGGGACCGGATCGAGGCGGATCCGTACCGTCGTTCCTGAAGGCGTGTGCAGACGGGCGTTCGCGAGCAGATTGTCGACGACGCGGCGGAGGTCGCCGGCGTCGCCGCGGACCACGGCGGGGGCGTCGCCGAGTTCCATCGTCCAGGTGTGCTCCGGTCCGGCCAGACGTGCCGAGAGCACGGCCTCCGCGACGAGCAGGCGCAGATCGACGTCCTCGCGCGCCACCTCCGGCAGCGCGTCGAGCCGGGCGAGCAGGAGCAGCTGATCGATGAGAGCGCCCATTCGCACGCCTTCGACGTCGATGAGGGCGGCATGCCCCTGGACCTCTCCGGCGTCCGCACCGGGGCGCCCCGACAGCTGTGCGTAGGCCCGGATCGTGGCTAGGGGCGTGCGCAGCTCGTGACTCGCGTCGGCGACGAAGCGTCGCATGGTCGACTCGCTCTGCTCGCGCAACGAGAGCGCCTGCTCGACGTGGTTCAGCAGGTCGTTGAGGGCCGTGCCGACCTGACCGACCTCCGTCGTGGATGCGATGTCCTTCGCCTCCACCCGTTGCGCGAGCCTGACCTCGCCGCGATCCAGCGGCACGGCCGTCACCGCGGCCGCGGTTCCGGCCACCCGGCGCAGCGGCCGCAGCGTCCTGCCCATCGCGAAGGCCGCGGCCACGACGGCGAGCGCGATGCACACGATCCCGACCAGCGTGACGACGAGCAGCAGCCGCCCTGTCGCGGCCTCGACCGAGTCGAGCGGCAGTCCCGTCACGACGACCGCCCCGGTCGAGGCGGTCCGCGCGACGACCCGGTACGCGCCGAGGGATCCGCCCAGGTCGATCGTGGTGGGCCGCGCATCCGCTCCCTCCGCGCTCGGCAGGCGGGCGGCGAGGCTGCTCTGCTGCGCCGCGCTCAGATCGTGCCGCACGCCATCGGCCGCGATCCATCCGCCGACCGTGAAGGAGCCGTCTCGGAAGACCGCGGTGACGGTGCCGGGGAACTGCCCGGGGGCGCCGACGACGTCGTCGCGGGCGGGCGGCGTCGACCCGGAGTCGGGGCGCCCGGGGAAGGAGCCGTCGACGATCTCCGCCCCCCGGTGAGCGGCGCCGTCGACGCGGTTGTCGAGCTGGCCGAGCAGATACTCGTTCAACGACACGACGGCGAGCACGCCGACGACGATGCTCACCGCCGCGACGAGTGCGGACGCGATGAGCACGACCTGCAGCCGCAGGCTGCGCGCGTGCTTCATGAGCCCCCGTCCCCGACCCGCAGCACGTATCCGACGAGGCGGACGGTCTCCAGGGTCAGCACCGCGCTGGCTGCCAGCTTGCGCCGCAGGCTCGAGACGTAGACCTCGACGAGGTTCGACTCCGCGCCGAAGTCGTAGCCCCAGACCGCCTCGAGGATCTGCGAGCGGCGCAGCACCCGCCCGGCGTTGTTGGCCATCAGGAGCAGCAGCTCGAACTCGGTCGGCGTGAGCTCGAGCGCCTGTCCGCCCAGCGCGGCGGTGGCCTGGGGCTTGTCCAGCGCGAGATCGCCGACGCGGAGGACGGCCGCCTCCGGCCGCCCGATCGCCGAAGCGGTCCGCGCGAGCACCCGCACCCGCGCCTGAAGTTCGGCGACGGCGAACGGTTTCGTGAGGTAGTCGTCGCCCCCGGCACGCAGTCCGGCGATCCGGTCGTCGTGCCCGTCGAGCGCGGTGAGGAAGAGCACGCGGATCTCGGGCCGGATCGCGCGGATCCGGTCGAGCGTTTCGAGTCCGTCGATGTCCGGCATCATGATGTCGAGCACGACGACATCGGGCTGGAACTCGCGCACCGCGATGAGCGCATTGCGCCCCCGATGCTCGACCCGCACCTCCCAGCCGTCGGCGCGGAGCGAGCCTCCGACGGCTCCTGCGAGGGCCTGCTCGTCGTCGACCACGAGCGCCCGAGCGGGCGAGCCGTCGGCCCGGGCCAGCGGCGGCAGGCCGAGCGGTCCGGCGGCGGCGTCGTGTCGCTCCGTCGATTGCGGGTTCTGCGGATCGGCCACGCTGCTCCCCTCGTCCGTCCCTCGTCCGTGCCTCATGCGGACCCGTGCGCCCATGCTCCGAAGTGCAGGACGTGTCCGTCGTGGCTTCCATTCTGCGCCGCGCGGGCGGCCAGCGCTGTGACGCGGCTATGCGACGTCTAAGGATCCCGATCCCGTGGGCGGCTCCGGTCGACGGACGAGGGCCGGGTGCGCTCTCGCGCACCCGGCCCTGAGGGGTCAGTCAGGCCTCAGTCGGCGGTCCTGCTCCGGCGTCGGCGGATCACGAGGAGCCACGCGCCGCCCGCGAGCAGCACGACTCCGACGAGCACCGCGGGCCAGGCCAGCGCCCCGCCGGTGATCGCGAGCGCCGGTGCCGCGGGGACCGTGACCGTCAGCTTCGCGACAGCCCTGCTGCCGTCCACGCCGGCGACGGAGTACGTGATGCTCGACGTGCCGGAGAACCCGGGCACCGGGGTGAACGTGATCGTGCCGTCCGGGTGGGCCACGTAGGTGCCCTCGTTCGGCACGGTCACGGTCGTCACGAGCGCACCCGACGTCGGATCCACGAGACGGACCGAGCTGGGGTCGATCGGGGTGGAGCCGGGCTTGTCGTTCCCGATCACGTCGACCGTGACCACCGCTCCCGGCGTTCCCGTCTTGCTGTCGTCCTGCGCCGTCGGCGGGGTGCCCACGACGATGGTGAGGATCGCGTCGCTCGTCCCTCCATCGATGTCGACGATCCGGTAGGGCACGGTCACCGTCCCGGAATAGCCGGTCACCGGCGTGAAGGTCACCTTCCCGGTCGCGGGATCGACCGCGAAGGAGCCCACGTCCGCCACCTTCAGGTCGGTCACCGGGTTGCGTCCGGCGTCGAGCAGACGGGTCTTCGTGGCG
>NZ_CAMFHZ010000001.1 GCF_945952435.1 uncultured Microbacterium sp. | reverse complement strand
CGAGGGCGCGGGGCTGGTGCTCTGTGTGGTCGTTGAGCGAGGGCGCGGGGCTGGTTCTCTCTGGGGTCGTTGAGCGAGGGTGGCGGAGCCGACCGAGACGAAACGCGGCTCCCCCGGGTACGGCGTTTCGTCTCGCGCCGCCTTCGGCGGTGCTCGCTCAACGACCCCGGGACAGGCTCGCTCAACGACCCCGGGACAGGCTTGCTCAACGGCCCCGGGACAGGCTCGCTCAACGACCCCGGGACGGGCTTGCTCAACGGCCCCGGGACAGGCTCGCTCGGGCGGCCCCGGGACAGGCTTGCTCGGGCGGCCCCGGAGGGTGTCGGAGGGTGGCGCTACGGTCGGCGGATGACGGGATACGCATACATCCTCCGGTGCGCCGACGGCACGTTCTACGCCGGCAGCACCAACGACCTGCAACGCCGGCTGGATCAGCACGCCGCGGGCGAGGGGGCGGCGTACACGCGTCGGCGACTGCCCGTCATGCTGGTCTGGCACGCCGAGTTCGAGCGCGTGGACGAGGCGTTCGCCTGGGAGAAGCGGATCCAGGGGTGGAGCCATGCGAAGCGCGCGGCGTTCATCGACGGAGGCCTCGAGGCGATCCGAGGGTGGAGCGCGGCGTCGCGTCGTGCCGCCGCGCGAAGGCGTTGATGAGCGACGGGTTGTTCCCCGGGGGAGCGAGGATGGCGGGAGCTCGTTCTCGGCGGGGTCGTTGAGCGAGGACGCGGAGCTGGTTCTCTGTGGGGGTCGTTGAGCGAGGACGGCGGAGCCGACCGAGACGAAACGCGGGCCTCCCGGGTACGGCGTTTCGTCTCGCGCCGCCCCAGAGAACCACGTTCGCTCAACGACCCCGGATAGTCGCGCCGATCCAGGGAACCACGTTCGCTCGACGACCCCGGATAGCCGCAACGCCCCCGGGAACCACGCTCCCTCGACGACCCCGCAACGACGGCACGGGGTCAGCGCAGGTCGTAGAGCCGCTTGTACTTGCCTTCGCTGCGGGGGAGGGCGCCGGGCTCCTCGACCTGCACGCCGACCGAGGTCCCGATGGATGTCTTGATGCGCAGCTTCAGCACTTCGGCCGCCGCGACCGCGTTCGCGCGGTCGATGTCGGGATGCCGTTCGATCCGAACCGTGAGGGCGTCGAGGTGCCCCTGCCGGGTCAGCTCCAGGATGAAATGCGGGGTCAGCGTCTCGATGCCGAGCGCGATCTCCTCGATCTGGGTGGGGAAGAGATTCACACCACGCAGGATGATCATGTCGTCGTCCCGACCGGTGATCTTCTCCATCCGCCGCATCGCGGGGTACGCGGTGCCGGGCAGCAACCGGGTGAGGTCGCGGGTGCGGTAACGGATCACAGGGAACGCCTGCTTCGTGAGCGAGGTGAACACGAGCTCGCCGGGCTCACCGTCCGGCACCGGCACCCCGGTCTCGGGGTCGATGATCTCGGGGAGGAAGTGGTCCTCCCAGATGTGCGGACCGTCCTTCGTGGCCGCCGCCTCCATCGCGACGCCCGGTCCCATGACCTCGCTGAGCCCGTAGATGTCGACGGCGTCGATGTCGAGGCGCTGTTCGATCTGGTGGCGCAGCTCGTTCGTCCAGGGCTCGGCGCCGAGGATCCCGACCTTGAGCGACGTCGAGCGCGGGTCGATCCCGGCCTCCTCGAGCGCATCGGCGATGGTGAGCAGATAGGTCGGCGTGCACATGATCGCGTCGGGCTCGAAGTCGTGGATGAGCTGGACCTGCTTCGCCGTCTGTCCCCCCGACATCGGGATCACCGTCGCGCCGAGTCGCTCGATCCCCGCATGCGCGCCGAGGCCGCCCGTGAACAGGCCGTAGCCGTAGGCGTTGTGCACCTTCCACCCCGCCCGCACGCCGGCGGCGCTCAGGGAACGGGCGACGAGGTCGGCCCAATTGTCGAGATCGGTCTGGGTGTAGCCGACCACGGTCGGGCGTCCCGTGGTGCCGGACGAGGCATGGATCCGCCGCACCTCCGCCATCGGCACCGCGAACATCCCGAACGGGTAGTACTCGCGCAGATCGGCCTTGGTCGTGAACGGCAGCTTCGCCACGTCGGCGAGGGTGCGGATGTCGTCCGGGTGCACTCCGGCGCGCTGGAACGCGAGCCGCGAGAACGGTACGTTCTCCCACGCGTGACGCACCGACCACTGCAGGCGCTCGAGCTGGAGGGCCTGCAGTTCGTCCGCGCTCAGAGCGAGGACGCCGTCGCGGACGGGGCCGGTGGCGAGGTCGGTCATGAGCGCTCCTCCGGGACGGGGCGGTTCGTGGTGACGGAGCGGCCGCGGAACTCGGCGACGACGTCGCCCGTCTCGTCGGTCACGGTGATGTCGTAGAGGCCGGTGCGGCCGTTGCGCGCACGTCGGGTGCCGGTCGCGGTGAGCACCTGCCCCTCGCGCGTGGAGGTGAGGAACGTGATGTCGGCGCCCGCGGCGACGGTGACGTTCTCGTCCTCGTTGCAGACGATCGCGAACGCGGTGTCGGCGAGCGCGAACACGAGACCTCCGTGCGTGATGTCGAAGCCGTTGAGCATGTCCTCGCGCACGGTCATCGACACGACGGCGCGGCCCGGCTCATCGACCTCGACACGCATCCCGAGGGCGGCGGAGGCGCGATCGCGGCGCATCATCGGCCGCAGGGGGGAATCAGTCACGGGTTCTCCTTCGAACGACGCTGTCCTTCTGCGGACGTTACGAGTGTGCCATAATAACTGTACGAACGGTAGGTAATTCACGGAGGAGTCGAGGATGACCACCCCACCCGCGGTTCTCGAGGCCGAGACGGATCCGCAGTCGCTCTTCGACGCGCTCATCGAGAACGAGCAGCGCATCGAGCCGCGCGACTGGATGCCCGAGGCGTATCGCAAGACGCTCATCCGTCAGATCTCCCAGCACGCGCACTCCGAGATCATCGGGATGCAGCCGGAGGGCAACTGGATCACGCGGGCCCCGAGCCTCAAGCGCAAGGCGATCCTGATGGCGAAGGTGCAGGACGAGGCAGGGCACGGGCTCTACCTCTACTCCGCCGCGCAGACCCTCGGCATCACGCGCGAGGAGATGATGCAGCAGCTCATCGACGGTCGGGCCAAGTACTCGTCGATCTTCAACTACCCCACGCCGAGCTGGGCGGACATGGGCGCGATCGGCTGGCTGGTCGACGGCGCCGCGATCTGCAACCAGGTGCCGCTGTGCCGGGCGTCCTACGGTCCGTACGGGCGTGCCATGGTGCGCATCTGCAAGGAGGAGTCCTTCCACCAGCGCCAGGGCTTCGAGATCCTTCTCACGCTCATGCAGGGATCCGAGGAGCAGCGGCGCATGGCGCAGGACGCGGTGGATCGGTGGTACTGGCCGGCGCTCGCGATGTTCGGCCCGCCGGACGACCAGTCGCCCAATTCCGCGCAGTCGATGCAGTGGCGGATCAAGCGCTTCTCCAACGACGACCTCCGCCAGCGCTTCGTCGCGATGCTCGTGCCGCAGGCAGAGATCCTCGGCGTCACGCTGCCCGATCCGGACCTGCGCTTCGACGAGGAGAGCGGACGCTACGAGATGGGCGAGATCGACTGGGACGACTTCTTCGAGGTGGTCCGCGGCAACGGCCCGTGCAACGCGGAGCGGATCCAGCGTCGCCGCGACGCGCACGACGAGGGCGCGTGGGTGCGCGAGGCCGCCGCGGAGTACGCGCGCAAGCAGGCCCTGCGGCAGGAGGTGGCGGCATGACCACGCCTGGAGCATCCCCCGAGGAGAGCTGGCCCCTGTTCGAGGTGTTCGTCCGTGCCAACCGCGGTCTCAGCCACGTGCACGTCGGTTCGCTGCACGCTCCCGACGCCGAGATGGCGATCCGCAACGCCCGCGACCTCTACACCCGCCGCGGCGAGGGCACATCGATCTGGGTCGTCGAGGCCGACGCCATCACCACGAGCGACCCCGACGACAAGGGCGCGTTCTTCGAGAGCCCCGCCGGTAAGAACTACCGTCACGCCGTGTACTACACGGCATCGGAGGGGGTGCCGCACCTGTGAGCGTCGAATCCGCGAACACGGCGCAGGAGACCCTGCACCAGGACGCGTCTGCACCCGCTACGGAGACCGGATCTCCTGCGTCGTGGTCGGACCCGCACGGCGAGGTCTCGGTCGACGAGCTCGCGCTCGCCGCGGAGCTCTCGGGTGGCGGGGAGCGCGCCGCCTCCGCCGACGTCGCGGAGTACGCGCTGTGGCTCGGCGACGACGCCCTGATCCTGTCCCAGCAGCTCGGCGCGTGGATCACCTACGCCCCCGAACTCGAGGAGGACGTGGCCCTGGGCAACATCGCGCTCGACCTGCTCGGGCACGCCCGCTCCTTCCTCCGCTACGCCGGATCCTGGGACGGACGCAGTGAGGACGACCTCGCGTACTTCCGCGACGAGTCCGGGTTCCGCAGCTGCTGGCTCGTGGAGCAGCCGAACGGCGACTTCGCCCAGACCATCGCACGGCAGCTGCTGGTGAGCACATACATGCGCGAGCTGTACTCCGCCCTGCGGTCGAGTGCCGATCCGACGTTCGCGGCGATCGCTGCGAAGGCCGTCAAGGAGGTCGACTACCACCGCGACCACGCCGTGCAATGGACCCTGCGCCTCGCGGGGGGGACCGACGAGTCCCGGCGGAGGATCGTTAGGGCCTTCGGGGACGTCTGGCCGTACGCGGCGGAGCTGTTCCGGGACGAGGCCCTCACGGATCGCCTCGGAGGAGTCGCTGTGCGGCCCTCGTCGCTGCGCGCGGGCTTCGACGCGGTCGTCGAGGCGGTGTTCGCCGAGGCCGAGTTGGAGCTCCCCCGCGGTTCGACCTCCGCCGGCGGCGGGAGGCACGGGGCCCACGCGACCGCGCTCGGGCACATCCTCGCCGAGATGCAGGTGCTCGCCCGCCGGCACCCGGGGGCGACGTGGTGAGCCGGCGCGACCGCGCGTGGGAGGTGGCCGCCGCGGTCAAGGATCCGGAGGTCCCCGTCCTGACGATCGAGGACCTCGGCGTGCTACGCGACGTCGCGGTCGACGGGGAGCGGATCCGCGTGGACATCACGCCCACCTACAGCGGGTGCCCCGCGATGGACACGATCCGGGACGACGTGCTCCTCGCGCTCACGCAGGCCGGCTTCGACGAGGTCGACGTGCGCCTCGTGCTCTCGCCGGCCTGGACCACCGACTGGATGAGCGCCGACGGCAAGCGCAAGCTGACCGAGTACGGCATCGCGCCGCCGAGCGGCCGGGCCCCGCACGGACCGATCCGCCTCGTGCTGGCCGTCCGCTGCCCGCGCTGCGGATCGCTCGACACCCGTGAGCTCTCTCGTTTCGGCTCCACCTCGTGCAAGGCGCTCTACGAGTGCCACGCCTGCCTCGAGCCCTTCGACCACTTCAAGGCGATCTGATGGCGCTCTGGCACCTGGGCGCCTCCGCGCCATCCCCGGCCGACGACCGCGCCGATCGGATGGCCGACACGCTGCTCGCCGGCGTCGTCGGCGGCCCGAGCGGATCCGATCCCGACGGAACGGGGTCCGTGCGGCGTCGCGCGCGGTTCCACGCGCTGGCCGTGCAGGAGGTCCGCCCGCTCACGGCGGACGCGATCGAGGTCACGTTCGCCGTGCCGGAGGCGCTGGAGGAGGAGTTCGACTACCTTCCCGGCCAGCACGTCGCGCTGCGCACCGAGATCGAGGGCCGCGAGGTGCGCCGGTCGTACTCCCTCTGTCGGCCGCCCGTCGCCGGTTCGGTCAGTGTCGCGATCAAGCGGGATCAGGGCGGGCGCTTCTCGACCTGGGCGCAGACGGGGCTGCAGGTCGGCGACGAACTGGACGTGATGAGCCCTCAGGGCACGTTCACCTCCGGACTCGCGGCGCTCGACGGTGCGCACGTCGCCGGGATCGCGGCAGGCTCCGGGATCACGCCGCTCATGGCGCTGGCCTCCGCGGTGCTCGCCCGCTCGGAGACGAGCGCGTTCACCCTCGTCTACACCAATCGGCGCGCGACCGACGTGATGTTCCTGGACGAGCTCGCGGACCTCAAGGACCGCTACCCCTCGCGTTTCGTGGTGCACCACGTGCTGACCCGGGAGCAGCGGTCCGCCCCTCTGCTCAGCGGCCGGATCGACGAGGCGCGGCTGCGCGGGATCCTCGACGACCTCGTGCGCCCGCAGACCGTGGACGAGTGGTTCCTCTGCGGTCCGTTCGACCTCGTGCAGCTCTGCCGGGATACGCTCGCCGACGTCGGCGTGGACGGCGACCACGTGCGCTACGAGCTCTTCACCACGGGGGAGCCGGGGCAGGAGCGGCCCGATGGCGGTCGACCCGTGGTGGTCTCCGCGGACGAGCCGGTGCGCACGATCGCGTTCACGCTGGACGGGCAGTCCGGATCCGTCGAGACGCCGGTGTCGGCGGACGAGTCGATCCTCAACGCGGCGCTGCGCGTGCGCCCCGACGTGCCCTTCGCGTGTGCGGGCGGGGTCTGCGGCACGTGCCGGGCCCGGCTCGTCGAGGGATCCGTGACGATGACCGAGAACTACGCGCTGGAGAAGGACGAACTCGACCGCGGATACGTCCTCACCTGTCAGTCCCACCCCACGTCGGAGCGCGTCATCGTCGACTACGACGTCTGACCACGCCCGACCAGAGAAGAGCACGCATGATCGACCTCGACATCGCCACGACCTCGGGCGGCGCCGCCGTGGCGCACGTCACCCTGAACGCGCCCGACAAGCTCAATGCGCTCGACGAGCGGGCGGTGCGGGAGCTGGGCGACGCCTACGCGGAGGCCGAGCGCGCGGAGGTACGCGCGCTCGTGCTGAGCGGCCAGGGGCGCGCGTTCTGCGCCGGCCGCGACATCTCGCACGTCGATCCGCGCGACGACGACGTCAGGGGCTATCTCGACGGTCTCGTCACTCCCGTGCTGCAGCGCATGTCCGCCTTCCCCGCGCCGACGTTCGCCGCCGCGCAGGGAGCATGTCTCGGGGTCGGGCTGGGGCTGCTCATCGCGACGGACGTCGTCTACGTCGCCGACAGCGCCAAGATCGGATCGCCGTTCGCCGCCCTCGGCGCCACGCTCGACTCGGGTGGGCATGCTCTTTTCGTGGAGCGTCTCGGCGCGCATCGTACGCTCGATCTCGTCTACAGCGGTCGTCTGATGACGGGTGCGGAGGCCGTCGCCGCAGGGCTGTTCTCCCAGTCGATGCCGGCGGACGACCTGCGCGAGACGACCCTGGCCGCGGCCGCGCGTGCGGCGGACGGGGCGACCCAGGCGTTCCTCGCGAGCAAGCGCCTCGTGGCGGCGATCCGCGACGAGCGACTGGGTCTCTGGGCGTCGATGAGCCAGGAGAACGCCGCCCAGGCCGCGCTCTGCGACACCGAGGACTATCGCGAGGGCTTCGCCGCCTTCCAGCAGAAGCGGCCGCCGCAGTTCCACGGACGCTGACGCGGCCCGATCCCGCCCGTGTCCGCCGGACGGCGCGCGATGCGATGGGCGCGGGTGTGATGGGCGCCGGGGACGAGGGCGGACGACCGGGCGGCCGATACGCTGGACGGTGCTGTTCCACAGGGACGGCGGACGGGAGTGAGCGTGGGCGACGGCTTCGAGCGGATGCGCGGGCCTCGTGCGATCGCGGCCTTCATCGGGATCGGTCTGGGCGCAGGGCTGCTGTCTGGCCTGTTCGGCGTGGGCGGCGGCACGGTGATCGTTCCGCTCCTCGTGCTGCTACTGGGGTTCGACCAGCGTCTCGGCGCAGGGACCTCGCTCGCGGCCATCGTGCCGACGGCGACCGTCGGAGTGATCTCCTACGCCGTGCACGGCGCGGTCGCCTGGATCCCGGCGCTGATCCTCGCCGTCGGATCCGTGGTCGGCGCGCAGATCGGCACCCGGTTGCTGCCGCGGATCTCGCAGACGGCGCTGCGCTGGGGCTTCGTGGGCTTCCTCGTCATCGTGATCGTGACCCTGTTCCTGGTGATCCCGTCCCGTGGTTCGGCGCTCGAGCTCAGCGTGCTGACGGGGGCGCTCCTCCTCGTCGTCGGCCTCGTCACGGGCATCCTCGCGGGACTGATCGGCGTCGGCGGCGGCGTGATCGTGGTGCCCGCGCTCATGCTCGCCTTCGGCACGAGCGATCTCGTCGCCAAGGGCACGTCCCTGCTCATGATGATCCCGACCGCCCTGTCCGGGACGATCGGTAACATCCGCAACCACAACGTCGACCTCGTCGCGGCGGGCTTCGTCGGGGTCGCCGCCTGCACCACCACGGCGCTCGGCGCCTGGATCGCGACCCTGCTCGATCCGCTCGCGAGCAACATCCTGTTCGCGCTGTTCCTGGCCTTCATCGCGGTGCAGATGGCGATGAAGGCGATCCGCGGGCGCCGTCGCGCCTGAGGGCAGTGGAGGGTGCTCCCGGAGGTCGCCCGGCTCCGCTGGGTAGGATCGAGTCGTGCCCGTGAATCCTGATCTGGTCGGCCGCGCGTTCGCGCCGACCGCTCCGTACCTCGTCGGCCGCGAGAAGGTGCGCGAGTTCGCCCGCGCCGTCTTCGCCGACTCGCCGCAGCACACCGACGTCGCCGCCGCGCAGGCGCTCGGCTTCGCGGACCTCGTGGCGCCGCCGACCTTCGCGATGGTCATCCAGGACCAGACTCTGCAGCAGCTCCTCGGCCTCGCGGACTCCGGTATCGTCCTGAGCCGCACGATCCACGCCGAGCAGCGTTTCGCGTACACGCGCCCGATCGTCGCAGGGGACGAGCTCGTGGCCACCCTGAGCGTCACCGGGATCCGCGCGATGGGACCGGCCTCCATGATCACCAGTGAGGCGGAGATCCGCGACGCCGCGGGGGAGCACGTCGTGACCGCGACCTCGGTGCTGCTCGTCTCCGACGCGCCGGATGCCGCCGCGGACGCCGAGGAGGCACGGGCATGAACGTCGGAGACATCATCGCCGAGCGCACGGTGCAGCTCACGCGCGAGTCGCTCGTCCGCTACGCCGGGGCATCGGGCGACTTCAACCCGATCCACTACCGCGACGACGTGGCCGCGGAGGTGGGCCTTCCCGGTGTCCTCGCGCACGGCATGCTCACGATGGGGGTCGCGTCCTCCGTGGCCCTGGCCGAGTTGCCCAACGCCGCCCGTGTCCTCGACTACGGCGTCCGCTTCGCCCGTCCGGTCGTCGTCGATCCGATCACCGGCGCCGAGCTCTCGATCACGGCCAAGGTGGGTGCCGTGGACGACACCGCGGTGCGCATCGATCTGACCGTCAAGCATGCCGACACCACGGTGCTCGTCAAGGCGCAGCTCCGGGTCGCGGCGGACTCGCTCTGAGATGACGGACGTCGCACCGATCCGCCTCGCCGACCTGACCACGCTGCAGACCGGCGCCGCGCCCGCGCGCATGCGCGAGGCGACGACCTCGGACGAGCTCGTCGAGGTGCTGCGGGACGTGTGGCGCACCGGGGACGCGTGGTTCGTCCTCGGCGGCGGATCCAACCTGTTCGCCGGGGACGACGCCTTCGACGGCACCGTCGTCCGCGTGCGGACCCGTGGCATCGAGGAGATCCCCTCGCCGCACGAGGGGCGGATCCGGCTGCGCGTGCAGGCCGGTCACGACTGGGACGACCTCGTCGCCTACGCGGTCGAGCACGGCTATGCCGGGATCGAGGCGATGTCGGGCATCCCGGGCACCGTGGGTGCCGCGCCGGTGCAGAACGTCGGCGCCTACGGCCAGGAGATCCAGGAGACCCTGGTCGAGGTCGAGCTCGTCGACGAGGACACCGGGGAGGTGTCCACCGTCCCGGCGGGGGATCTGGGGCTCGGTTTCCGCACCTCGGTGCTCAAACACCACTACGGGTCCGTGCCCGAGCGACGCGCGGTGATCCTCTCCGTGACGCTCGACCTGGCCGCCACGGAGGACGGACGTCGTGTCGTGCGCGGCGAACAACTGCGCCGCGCCCTCGGCCTCACGGACGACGAGCCGGTACCGCTCGCGTGGGTGCGGGAGCGGATCCTCGCCACGCGCGCCGCCAAGGGCATGCTGTTCGACGCGGACGACCCGGATACGCATGGCGCTGGCTCGTTCTTCCAGAACGCGATCGTCTCCGACGCCGTGGCGCGCACGTTGCCGCCGCAGTGCCCGCGGTGGCCCGTGACGCCGGACCTCGACGCCGTCACGATCATCCCGCTCGACTCCTACTACGGCCTCGCGCCCAAGCCCGCAGCGCCCCCGAGCGACGTCAAGGTGAGCGCCGCCTGGCTCATCGAGAACGCGGGCATCCGCAAGGGCTTCCGGCTTCCGCGTTCGCGCGCCGGCGTCTCGACCAAGCACGCGCTCGCTCTCACCAACCGCGGCGGCGCGACCGCCGCGGAGATCGCCGAGCTCGCGCGGTTCATCCAGAGCCGCGTGCATGCCGAGTTCGGCCTCGTGCTGCAGCCGGAGCCCGTGCTCGTCGACGTCGAGCTGTAACCGCCTCCGCGCGAGTGCGCGAGGAGGGAAGGCCAGGGACCCCGATCCGGCTTTGTGCCGGATCCTCCGGCGTAGGATCGCGGGCATGACCGCACTCGTGCCCTACCTGCTTCTGCCCGGAACCGCCGCGGAGGCGCTGGCGTTCTATCGATCGGTCTTCGGCGGCGAGACGGTGGCGCACACGTACGCGGAGTTCGGACGTGCGGACGGTCCCGCCGACGCCATCGCGCACGGCATGCTCCTGAACGGCCCGGTCGAGCTCGGTCTCTCCGATGCGGCCGCCGACGAGGACGCCCTGCACATGAACGGGCTGTTCTTCTCCCTCCTCGGGACGGCCGATCCCGAGACCCTGACGCACTGGTTCGCGCGACTCGGCGACGGTGGACGCGTGCTCGACCCGTTGCAGGAGCGTCCGTGGGGCGCGCACGACGGCACCCTCGTGGATCGCTTCGGGGTGCGCTGGCTCATCGGTTACGAGGGCTGACCTCGTTCGTCCATCCGTCTATTTGCGCCGAACCGTGGGGTTCGGGACCTGAAAGCCACGGCTTGACAGAAATAGACGGAAGCGGACGCGGTTCAGGAGGCGAACAGGCGTTGCAGGCGCTGCACGCCCTCGAGCAGCTGGTCGTCGCCGAGCGCGTACGACATGCGGATGTAGCCGGACGGGCCGAACGCCTCGCCGGGAACCACGGCGACCTCGGCCTGGTCGAGGATGAGGTCGGCGAGTTCGAGCGAGGTCGTCGGGGTCACGCCGCCCCAGGTGCGGCCGAGAAGACCCTGCACGTCGGGGTAGACGTAGAACGCGCCCGTCGGGTTCGGGACCACGAGGCCGTCGATCTTCGACAGCTCGGAGACGATCAGCCGGCGGCGGCGGTCGAACGCCTCGCGCATCTGCTCCGCCTCGGTCTGCGGACCGTTCAGCGCGGCGATGGCCGCGCGCTGCGCGACGTTGTTGACGTTGCTGGTGAGGTGCGACTGCAGGTTGCCCGCGATCGCGATCGCGTCGGCGGGTCCGACCATCCAGCCCACGCGCCAGCCGGTCATCGCATAGGTCTTCGCGACGCCGTTGACGAGGATGGTCTGTCCGGCGACCTCCGGAACGGCCTGCACGACGGAGGTCGCGGTCACGCCCTCGTACGTGAGGTTCTGGTAGATCTCGTCCGAGACGATCCAGATCCCGTGCTCGAGCGCCCAGGCGGCGATGGCCGCGGTCTCCTCGGGGGAGTAGACGGATCCGGTCGGGTTCGAGGGCGAGACGAACACGAGGACGGTCGTGCGGTCGGTGCGTGCGGCCTCGAGCTGGTCGACCGTGACCTTGTAGTCCTGGTCGGCGCCGGCGAAGACCTCGACAGGGATGCCGTCCGCGAGGCGGATCGCCTCGGGGTACGTGGTCCAGTACGGCGCGGGCAGCAGGACCTCGTCGCCCGGGTTCACCACGGCCTGGAACGCCTGGTAGACGGACTGCTTTCCGCCGTTGGTGACGATCACCTGCGACGGCGAGACCGCAAGGCCGGAGTCGCGCAGGGTCTTCGCCGCGATCGCCTCGCGCAGCTCCGGCAGCCCTGCGGCCGGCGTGTAGCGGAAGTTCGCCGGGTTCTTCAGCGCCTCCGCGGCCGCGTCCACGATGAACGCCGGGGTCGGGAAGTCGGGCTCGCCCGCGGCGTAGGAGATGACGGGCTTTCCCTCGGCCCTGAGGGCTTTGGCCTTGGCATCCACCTTCAGCGTGGCGGACTCGGCGATGGCGGAGAGTTTGCGGGAGAGAGGCGCGCGTTCGGTCACGCCACCAGCGTACTCGGGGAGCGAGGTCGTGAAATGGCCGAGGCGGACAAGAAGACACCCGGTTTCTCCGACACGGCGAACGACGGCGGAAGGGGTGGATCAGGTCAGATACGAGGGCGGGACCGCGCAGTAGTCCGCGAGACGGCGGGTGGGGCGATCCGGATCCGTGACGTCCACGAGCGCGGTCGCGGCGGTGTGCGGCACCTCGTCGCCGGCCAGAAGCCAGATCGAGAAATGCCAGAGCCCGCGCGTGCGCTCGGCGAGCAGGCTCGTGACGCCCGACACGACCCGCACGGCGTCGGTCCTCTCGGCACGGAACGCAGCGACGACCTCGGCACGCAGCGCGTCGAGGTCGCGTCCGTCCTGGGCGACGACGTCGACCGGCACCTCCCGCTCGTGCAGCACCGCCGCCAGCTCCTCGGCGAACGCCGCGGATCGATCGGGGTCGGGGCTTGCCACGGCGAGCAACCGGGCCCCCCGGGGGTAGTCGCGCAGGAACTCGTCGGCGAGGGCGTGGAGAAGCAGAGCGCGGGCGGACGTGTCGGTCATACGTCCAGAGTAGGCGCGCCCGGCGTCGTCAGCGCTCGACGAGGACGCCGTCCTCGTCCGCGAACAGCCGGGCGCCGGGGCGGAACACGACGTCGCCGAAGCGCAGCACCGCATCGACCTCGCCGACCCCGTCCTTCGCGCTCTTGCGCGGGTTCGTGCCCAGGGCTTTCACCCCGAGCGGCAGCCGCCCGATCGCGGTGCTGTCGCGGATCGCGCCGTGGATCACGACACCGGCCCAACCGTTCTCGACCGCGCTCGCCGCGATCAGGTCGCCCATGAGCGCGGTGCCGAGGGATCCCGATCCGTCGATCACGAGCACGGATCCGTCCCCGGGGGACGCCAGGAGCTGCTTCACGAGCTGGTTGTCCTGGAAGCACCGGACGGTGCGGATCGGCCCGTCGAACGCGGTGACCCCGCCGAAGTCGCGCAGGGGCAGGGGGAGGGACTGCAGAGCGTCGCCGTGCTGGTCGTAGAGGTCTGCGGTGGAGGTCATGTGACGGATCCTTTCAGAGGTTCCGGGGTCGTTGAGCGAGGACGTGCGAAGTCGTTCGGTACCGGGGTCGTTGAGCGACGACGCGCGAAGTCGTTCGGTCCCGGGGTCGTTGAGCGACGACGCGCGAAGCGCGACGGAGACGAAACGCGGTGATCCGACGAGGTCGTCCGGTCACCGCGTTTCGTCTCGCTTCGCTCGCTCAACGACCCCGGGGGAGGGGACCGCGTTTCGTCTCGCTTCGCTCGCTCAACGACCCCCGGGGGAAGAGAGTTCGCTCAACGACCCCGGGGGCGAGGGGAGCGGGGTGTCAGCTGAACTGGTTCATCGTGTTGTGCTGACCGCCGGCCTTGAGCGCGGCGTCTCCGGCGAAGTACTCCTTGTGGTTGTCGCCGATGTCCGAGCCCGCCATGTTCTGGTGCTTCACGGTCGCGATGCCGCCGCGGATCTCCCGGCGCTGCACGCCCTTGACGTAGGCGAGCATGCCCTCGTCGCCGAAGTAGCCCTTCGCCAGGTCGTCGGTCGACAGCGCGGCCGTGTGATAGGTCGGCAGGGTGATGAGGTGGTGGAAGATCCCGGCGCGAGCCGATCCGTCCCGCTGGAACGTACGGATCTTCTCGTCGGCGAGCCGCGCGAGCTCCGTGTCGTCGTACTCCGCGCTCATCAGCGCACCGCGGTCGTACGCCGAGACGTCCTGACCCTGCTCGGCGAGCGCGTCGTACGCCTGCTGGCGGAAGTTCAGCGTCCAGTTGAACGAGGGGCTGTTGTTGTAGACCAGCTTCGCGTTCGGGATCACCTCGCGGATCCGGTCCACCATGCCGGCGATCTGCTCGACGTGCGGCTTCTCGGTCTCGATCCACAGCAGGTCCGCACCGTTCTGGAGCGAGGTGATGCAGTCGAGCACGCAGCGGTCCTCGCCCGTGCCGGGACGGAACCGGTAGAGGTTGCTGGCCAGGCGCTTCGGGCGCACCAGGGTGCCGTCGCGGGTGATGACGACGTCGCCGTTGCGGAGGTCGCCCTCCGCGATCTCCTCGGCGTCGAGGAAGGAGTTGTACTGGTCGCCCAGATCCCCCGGCTCCTGCGTGACCGCGAGCTTCTGCGTCAGCCCCGCGCCGAGCGAGTCGGTGCGCGCGACGATGATCCCGTTGTCGATGCCGAGCTCGAGGAAGGCGTAGCGGACGGCGTTGAGCTTCGCGATGAAGTCCTCGTGCGGCACGGTGACCTTGCCGTCCTGGTGTCCGCACTGCTTCTCGTCCGAGACCTGGTTCTCGATCTGGATCGCGCAGGCGCCCGCCTCGATCATCTTCTTGGCCAGCAGGTACGTCGCCTCCGGGTTGCCGAAGCCGGCGTCGATGTCTGCGATGATCGGCACGACGTGGGTCTCGTAGTCGTCGATCTGCGACTGGATGAACTCGGCACCGGTCTCGTCGCCGGCCGCGCGGGCCGCGTCGAGCTGGGTGAAGAGGAGGTCGAGCTCGCGCGCGTCCGCCTGGCGCAGGAACGTGTAGAGCTCTTCGATGAGCGCGGGCACCGCGGTCTTCTCGTGCATCGACTGGTCGGGCAGCGGCCCGAACTCGGAGCGGAGCGCGGCGACCATCCACCCGGAGAGGTAGAGATAGCGCTTGTTCGTCGACTTGAGGTGCTTCTTGATCGAGATGAGCTTCTGCTGCCCGATGAAGCCGTGCCAGACGCCGAGCGACTGGGTGTAGAGCGACGAGTCGCCGTCGTACTCCGCCATGTCGCGGCGCATGATGTCGGCGGTGTACTGCGCGATCTCGAGTCCGGTGCGGAAGCGGTTCTGCGCGCGCATGCGGGCCGCGGCCTCGGGGTCGATGGCCTTCCACGGGGAACCGTGCTCGTCCTTCAGCGCCTGGATGTCGTCGATGTCGTCCTGGTAGCGGGTCATGTCCTGTCCTTCGTTTCGGGGATGTGCGGGGGGTCGGTCACGGGATCCGGGAGGATCACGCGGGCTCGACGAGGAAGCGCGAGTATGCGGGCAGCGTCAGGAACGCCGGGAACTCGGGGTGCAGAGCCACCTCGCGGAACACGTCCGCCGCATCGTCGAAGCGGTCCTCGTCGGTGCGCGGGAGCGCGGCGAGCAGCTCGGCGATGAGCCCTTCGACGTGGTCGACCGTGATCGGCGTGCCGTCTTCGAGGGTCTGTCCCTGGTGGATCCACTGCCAGACCTGCGAACGGCTGATCTCGGCGGTCGCCGCGTCCTCCATGAGGTCGTCGATCGCGACGGCGCCGAGGCCCCGCAGCCAGGCCTCGATGTAGCGGATCGCCACCGAGACGTTGTCACGTACGCCGTCCGCGGTGATCGGCCGGCCGATGTGCACATCGAGCAGATCCTCGGCGCGCACGTGCACGTCGTCGCGCTGCCGATCGACCTGGTTGGGCCGATCCCCGAGCACCGCGTCGAACTCGGCCTGCGCGGTCGGGATCAGGTCCGGGTGGGCGACCCAGGTGCCGTCGAAGCCGTCGGCGGCCTCGCGCTTCTTGTCGGCGGCGACCTTCTCGATCGCCCGCGCCGTGACCTCCGCGTCGCGCCGATTGGGGATGAACGCGCTCATGCCGCCGATCGCGAAGGCGCCGCGCCGGTGGCAGGTCTTCACCAGCAGCTCGGTGTAGGCCCGCATGAACGGCACCGTCATCGTGACCTCGCTGCGGTCCGGCAGCACGAAGCGGGCGCCGCGGCCGCGGTAGTTCTTGATGATCGAGAAGATGTAGTCCCAGCGCCCGGCGTTGAGGCCGGCGCAGTGCTCGCGCAGCTCGAAGAGGATCTCCTCCATCTCGAACGCGGCGGGGAGCGTCTCGATGAGCACGGTCGCGCGGATCGTGCCCCGGGGGATTCCGAAGTACTCCTCGCTGAACGTGAACACGTCGTTCCAGAGCTTCGCCTCCTCGCTCGACTCGATCTTCGCGAGGTAGAAGTACGGGCCGCGGCCGCCGTCGATCAGGGCCTGCGCGTTGTGGAAGAAGTACAGGCCGAAGTCGACGAGCGAGCCGGAGGCGTCCATCGTGCGCCCGGTGCGGTCCGTGAAGGCCAGGTGCTTCTCGACGAGGTGCCAGCCACGAGGGCGCATCACGATCGTGGGCGTGCGCTCGGCGGTGACGCGGTACTCCTTGCCCTCGGGGCTCGTGTGGACGAGGCGTCCGCGGATCGCGTCGCGCAGGGACAGCTGGCCGCCGATCACGTTGCGCCAGGTCGGGCTCGTGGCGTCCTCCTGGTCCGCCAGCCAGACCTTGGCGCCCGAGTTCAGGGCGTTGATCGTCATCTTCGGATCGGTCGGGCCGGTGATCTCGACGCGGCGGTCCTCGAGGCCGGGACCGGCGCCGGCGACCCGCCAGTCCGCGTCCTCGCGGATGTGCCGGGTGTCGTCGCGGAAGCGCGGGTCGTGGCCGTTGCCGATCTCGAAGCGGCGGCGCATGCGGTCGGCGAGGCGATCGTGGCGGCGCCCGGCGAAGCGATGGTGCAGCTCGGTGAGGAAGGCGACGGCGGCCGGTGTCAGGATCTCGCCGAAGCGGTCGTGCAGCGGGCCGGTGATGCGCATCGTCGGACCCTCGTGCGCGGCGGGAGCCGTGCCGACGACGCGAATCGGGGAGGTCGGCGACGCGGTGGGAATGGTCATGATCTGTCTCCTCCGTGAGATGTCGGCCGGTCTGCGGTGTCGACCGGTGGGTGTGACACCACTCTGTGTGAACTTCACGGCGTGAACTGACCAAATCCGCACAGAAGTTTTCTCGTATTTCTCTTTTCGTGACAGAATCACCTCCACGCGGGGTCGCGTGCCGTGCGTCGTCCCCTCCGCGCCCGCCGACCACGTTCGAGACCAAGGAGATCCGCATGAGCGACGAGGCCGATGCCCTCACGATCGGACGCCGCATCCGGCAGCTGCGCACCGCGCGGGGGAGGACCCTCGAGGAGCTCGCGGCGGCGATCGGCCGGGCCCCGAGCCAGTTGTCGATGATCGAGACGGGCAAGCGCGAGCCCAGGCTCACTCAGCTTCAGGCGATCGCGCGGGCGCTGGACACCACGATCGACCGGATCCTCGCCTCAGAACCGCTCGACGAGCGCGCGGGGATGGAGATCGCGGTCGAGCGTGCGATGAAGGGGCAGACGTTCCAGGCGCTGGGGATCTCCCCCTTCCGCATCGCCAAGACCGTGCCGGACGAGGCGCTCAGGGCCCTGCTCGCACTGCACGGCGAGATCGACCGGCTCCGCGACGAACGCGCCGCGACGCCGGAGGAGGCGCGTCGCGCGAACGTCGAGCTGCGCGACCTCATGCGGCGTCAGGACAACCACTTCGCCGATCTCGAGACGAAGGCGGCCGAGATCCTCGCCGCGGTCCGCCACCCCGGGGGTCCGCTCACGCAGCGCACGGCGAGCGACATCGCCGCGCACCTCGGATTCACCCTGCACTACGCGCCCGACCTGCCCCAGTCGACCCGCAGCGTGGCGGACCTCGCGCACGGGCGGCTGTACCTGTCGAGCAGGGTGCCGGGGAAGGGGGATGCGCGGACCGCGGTGCTGCAGGCGCTGTCGAGCCGGATCCTCGGGCATGCGGAGCCGCGCAGTTACGCCGAGTTCCTGCGCCAGCGCGTGGAGACGAACTATCTCACGGGCGCCCTGCTCATGCCGGAGGAGCACCTCGTGCCCGTGCTGCGGGACGCGAAGGAGCGCCGTGCGATCTCGATCGAGGACCTCCGCGACGCCTACTCGGTCTCCTACGAGACCGCCGCGCACCGGTTCACGAACCTCGCCACCCGGCACCTCGACATCCCGGTGCATTTCCTCAAGGTGCACGAGTCGGGGACGATCACGAAGGCCTACGAGAACGACGACGTGAACTTCCCGACGGACAGGCTGGGCTCGATCGAGGGGCAGATGTGCTGCCGTAAATGGACGAGCCGCGTCGTCTTCGAGGAGGAGGACCGGTTCAACCCGTACTACCAGTACACCGACACCGGCAACGGCACGTACTGGTGCACCGCGCGCGTGGAGCCGTCGAGCGAGGGCCTGCACTCGGTGAGCGTGGGCGTGCGCTTCGACGACACGAAGTGGTTCATCGGGCGCGACACGCCCAACCGCGGTGTCTCGAAGCACTCGGTCGAGGTCTGCTGCCGGCGTGCACCCGCCGAGCTCGAGGCGCGGTGGCGGGAGCAGTCCTGGCCGAACGTGCGCACTCCGCGCACGCTGCTCGCGACGCTGCCGACCGGGGCGTTCCCGGGCGTCGACACGACCGACGTGTACGAGTTCCTCGAGGCGCACGCCCCGGTGTGAGCGCGCCCCGGGGCATGCCGGGGACGGACGGGAGGGCGGGCCGCGTCGCGGGCGTCCTGATCCCGCGCGCGCCTCGGATCCTCACTGCCTGGGCGGGATCCGCGCGGCACGCCGTCGGGATGTCATGCGGCGTCGGGACGCGGATCCGTGAGCGCGCCGACGAGCACGCGGAGCCCGAACGCGAATGCCTCGTCGACGCTGCCCCCGAGCTGGAACGCGCCGGCCTGCTCCATCGTGCAGAAGCCGTAGACCCAGGCGGTCAGGGTGCGCGCGGCGGGCAGAGGGTCGCCCGGCACCGCGCGGCGGACGGCGTCGAGCATCGTCTGGACGAGGGGCTCCATGCCGGACGGGCTCGGCCCTGCCTCGGCGGAGGGGGCGGCGAAGAGCAGGGCGGCCGTGCGCGGGGAGCGGGTGCTGAAGGCGCGGACCGCGACCGCGATCGCGGAGAGCACGGTGGCCGGATCTTGCGACGTCCCGACGCGGCGGGCGACGTCCTCGCCCAGGTCCCGCGCGGCGGCGTCGGCGACGAGGCGGAGCAGATCGTGGCGGTGGGCCACGTGCTTGTAGAGGCTCGGCGCGCGCACGCCCACAGCCGCGGCCACGGCGCTGATGGTGACCGCGTCGACGCCCTCGCGCTCGGCGAGGGCGCGGGCGGCGTCGGTGAGCGCGGACGTCGTGACGCGCTGCGGTGCGGGCATGGGATCCTCCTCGCACGATTCTAAGGCTATTGACAGTAGCCATGATAGCTACGTATCGTAGCCATCATGAACGCACAGCTTCTCCGGATCGGCGACGACATCGTCGCGATGCACGCCGTCGTCACCGACGAGGGCGTCACACTCATCGACGCGGGCCTCCCCGGCGACCGCCGGATCCTGCGACGCGCCCTCGCCGACGCGGGACGCTCGGTCGAGGACATCCGCGGCATCGTGCTGACGCACGGGGACAGCGATCACATCGGCGTCGCGGAGTGGCTGCGCACTGACTACGGCGTGCCGACCTTCGTGCACGAGGCCGACGCGGCACGCGCTCGCGGTGCGAAGACGCCCCCGGCTCCGGGGGGCCGTTGGAGGCTCTGGCCGGCGCTGCGATTCCTCGGCGGGGCGATCCGCCGTGGTGCGCTGCGCACCGTGCACCTCGGAGAGGTCCGCACGGTGCGCGACGGCGAGGTGCTCGCCCTCCCCGGGTCCCCGCAGATCATCGGGCTGCCCGGGCACTCGCCCGGCTCCGTCGCGATCCGGATCCCCGCGGTCGACGCGATCTTCGTCGGAGACGCCATCACCACCCGTCACGTGCTCAACGGCTCGACCGCGATGCAGCTCGGCCCGTTCACCGACGATCCGGCCCGGACGCCGCACAGCCTGGAGCGTCTGAGGGACCTGCCCGAGCGCGCGATCGTCGTCGGACACGGCCCGATCTTCCACGGGACCGCGGCCGAGATGCTGGCCGCGCTGCGCGTCTGAGGACGGCCCCCTTTAGTCCCTTCAGTCCCCGGCGGTGCGCAGCGCGGCCCACAGCTCGGCGCGTGCCGGGAAGGACCCGAGATCGGTGCCCAGGATCGCGGCGGCCTGAGCGATCCTGGTCCGCAGGGTGTGTCGATGCACGCCCAGGGCGGCCGAGGCCGGCTCGAGGCGGGTGTCGTGCTCGAGCCAGACGCGCAGCGAGCGCTCCAATTCGGCGTGGTCGCGGGCGTCGTGGCGGCGTAGCGGGGCGAGGCGGGACTCGGCGATCAGCCGCGCCTCGTCCGTCGCGAAGGCGGCCAGGACGCTCGACTCGGCGGTGTCGGCGTAGCGGGCGATCCCCGATCCGGCGCGACGCAGGGCGGTCAGGGCCTGCGCGTGCGCGCGCGAGAACCCCGCGTACTCCTCGGGCGCCGACACCCCGACGGCCACGCCGACCTGCGCCGAGAGGTCGTCCAGCACGCCGGCCTCCGCGGCGGACAGGCAGAGGACGGTGCCGTCCTCGGAGTCCGCCAGGAAAACCGCGGGGGCGCCGTCCCCCCGACGCCGCTCCCACCACTCCGCGACGGCGCCCTCCCGCTCGCCCGCCGCGATCGCCACGACCACGGGAGCCGGGGGGAGCGCCCCGAGCACCCGCCGCGCGAGCGCGGGATCGTCGGTGAGCAGGGAGGACAGCAGCTGTCGATGCAGGCGCCGTCTGCTGCGGGCGAGCTGCTCGCTCTGTTCGAGCGAAAGCCCCGCCATCGCGATCACGGACGTGACGACCGCGCGCGTCTCGGGATCGAGCGAGCCTGTTCCGATCGAGATCACGCCGCGCAGGTGACCCGCGCGCCCGACGGTGAGCAGCGTGTGGGCGCCGGAGGGGCCTTCGACGACCCGGTTGGCGGATCCGCCGCGCGCGAGGAGGTCGCCGGCGGCCTCCTCCACGTCGCCCGAGGCGCTCCCCGCGGGATGCTCGTGCACGAGCTGCCCCGCCGCGTCGTACATCGCGACGGGGCTGCTCAGCCGACGCGAGAGCTCGGTGAGGGTGGACTCGAGTCCTCTCGGGCGCAGTGCTGCGACGGAGAGGGCGCGCTGGGTCTCGAGCGCCCACGTGCGCCGCGCATAGGCCTGCGCGGCGATCGCCTCGGCGTGCGCCCGCGCGACGGCGAGGAACGGGGTGCCGTAGGGGACCTCGAACAGGGGCAGCGCTTCGCGCGCGCAGGCGGAGGCGAGCTCGCCGGGGATCCCGCTGCGGTGCACGTCGGTGCCGAAGCCGAGCGCGACCACGCCCCGGTCCACGAGTCGGCGCACATACGCGTCGGTGCCGCGCGCATCGCCGTCCACGAACTGGGTCCCCGTGGTCAGCAGCGCCAGCTCGTCGACGAGGAACGGCGTGGGATCGGTGAGGTCGGAGTTGTGCACCCAGCGCAGCGGGCGATCGAGGGCGCCCTGCGGCAGCGCGGTCTCGGCGCCGACGAGGGAGAGGTGCAGATCGCGGCGCCCCAGGAGCGTGCGCAGCGTGGGATCCTGATCCATCGGGGCACTCTCTTCTCGTCCTGGCCGTATCGGCGAAATCCTTCCCTGTATTGTACGGGCCGGCGAATGAATCCCGGCTCTCGCCGCCGTAATCTCGACGCCATGACCACCATCGACGCACAGGTAGAGACGCTTCCCCTCGGCGGCCCCTCGCTCCCGCAGGAGCGACGCCTCGTCACGGCGCTGCCCGGTCCGCGCTCGGCCGAGATCCTCGCCCGCAAGGCGGAGTCGGTGGCGGCCGGCGTCGGCCACACCGTCCCCGTCGCGGCCGTGGCCGCGGGCGGCGGCGTCGTCGTGGACGCCGACGGCAACTCGCTCATCGACCTCGGATCCGGCATCGCCGTGACCACGGTCGGCAACGCGCACCCCAAGGTCGCCGCAGCCATCGCCGCGCAGGCCGCGCAGTTCACCCACACCTGCTTCATGATCTCCCCGTACGAGTCGTACGTCGAGGTCGCGGAGGCGCTGAACCGGCTGACCCCCGGCGACTTCGCCAAGAAGAGCGCCCTGTTCAACTCGGGCGCCGAGGCGGTCGAGAACGCGATCAAGATCGCCCGCAAGCACACCGGCCGTCAGGCCGTCGTCGCGTTCGACCACGGCTACCACGGCCGCACCAACCTGACCATGGCGCTCACCGCCAAGGCGATGCCGTACAAGAGCGGCTTCGGCCCCTTCGCCCCCGAGGTCTACCGCGCCCAGGCGTCCTACCCGTTCCGCGACGGTCTCTCCGGCGCCGAGGCGGCCGCGCGCACGATCCTCCAGCTCGAGAAGCAGATCGGCGCCGACAACCTCGCCGCGGTCATCATCGAGCCGATCCAGGGCGAGGGCGGCTTCATCGTCCCCGCCGACGGCTACCTCCCCGCGATCGTCGACTGGTGCCGCGCGAACGGCGTCGTCTTCATCGCCGACGAGGTGCAGACCGGTTTCGGTCGCACCGGTGCGATGTTCGCGAGCGAGATCTTCGGCATCGAGCCCGACCTGATCACCACGGCCAAGGGCATCGCCGGCGGCATGCCGCTCGCCGCGGTCACGGGCCGCGCCGAGATCATGGACGCCTCGCACTCGGGCGGCCTCGGCGGCACGTACGGGGGCAACCCCGTCGCCTGCGCCGCGGCCCTCGCGGCCATCGACGCCTACGAGAACGACGGGCTCGTCGAGCGCGCCGGCGAGATCGGCACGCTGCTGAAGCGCCGCCTGACCGAGATCCAGGCCTCCGACCCCCGCCTGGGCGACATCCGCGGACACGGGGCGATGATCGCCGCCGAGTTCGTGGATCCGGCGACGGGCGCCCCGGACGCGGCCCTCACGGGCGCGGTCGCGAAGGCGGCCATCGCGAAGGGCGTCATCGTCCTGACCTGCGGGACGTTCGGCAACGTGATCCGCTTCCTCCCGCCGCTGACGATCGGCGACGAGCTCCTGAACGAAGGACTCGACGTCGTCGCAGAGGTCCTCGCGGCCCACCCCTCCTCCGCAGGGGCATGAAGACGTCCGGGCGCGATCGGGATCGGGGGATGCTGGATCGCGCCCGGCAATTTCTCTCTCATTGACGCACCACGTGGTGCCTCCCCCGACGAAGGAGCTGGAAATGGCAGACATCACGCGTGACGTGCTCGTCATCGGGGCGGGCGCCGCAGGCACCACCGCCGCGAACGAGTTGCGCAAGGCCGGTCTCTCGGTCGTCGTCCTCGAGGCGCGCGACCGGATCGGCGGCCGCCTGTGGACCGACGTCATCGACGGCGCGATGCTCGAGATCGGCGGCCAGTGGGTCTCGCCCGACCAGGATGCGCTGATCGAGACGATCGACGAGCTGGGGCTGGAGACCTTCAGCCGGTACCGCGAGGGCGACAGCGTCTACGTCGGCCCGGACGGAGAGGTGCACCGCTTCACCGGTGAGATGTTCCCGGTGAGCCCGGAGACGGAGAAGGTCATCGCGGAGATCACCGAGCGTCTCGACGCGATGGTCGCCGAGGTCGACCCGGACCGTCCCTACGACCACCCGAAGGCCGCCGAGTGGGACTCGATCTCCTGGGATGCGTGGCTGCGCGCCCAGACCGACGACGACGAGGCTGTCCGCAACCTCGCCTTCGCCACCGGATCCGCGATGCTCACCAAGCCGACCCACACGTTCTCGCTCCTGCAGTCCCTGCTCATGGCAGCGTCCGCCGGCTCGTACTCGCACCTCGTCGACGCCGACTTCATCCTCGACAAGCGCGTCGTCGGCGGTCTGCAGCAGGTTCCGATCCTTCTCGCGGAGCGGCTCGGCGACGACGTCCTCCTCGACCAGCCGGTGCGCACCCTGGAGTGGAACGACAACGGCGTGACCGCGGTCACCGACTCGCTCACGGTCAGCGCCCGCTACGCGGTCCTCGCGTTCGCGCCCGTGCTCTACAACCGGATCTCGTTCGTGCCGCCGCTCCCGCGCCGCCAGCACCAGATGCACCAGCACATCTCGATGGGCTTCGTCATCAAGGTGCACGCCGTGTACGACCGTCCGTTCTGGCGCGAGCAGGGTCTGTCCGGCACGGCCTTCAGCCCCTACGAGCTCTCGCACGAGGCGTACGACAACACCAACCACGGGGACGAGCGCGGAACTCTCGTGGGCTTCGTGAGCGACCAGAACGCCGACGACCTCTTCGCGCTGAGCGCCGAGGAGCGCAAGGAGCGGATCCTCGAATCGCTCTCGCACTACTACGGCCCCGAGGCGAAGAACCCGGTCGTCTACTACGAAAGCGACTGGGGCAGCGAGGAGTGGACCCGCGGCGCATACGCGGCGAGCTTCGACATGGGCGGCCTGCACCGCTACGGCAAGGACCTGCGGACGCCCGTGGGCCCGATCCACTTCGCGTGCTCGGATCTCGCCGGCGCCGGCTACCAGCACGTCGACGGCGCGATCCGGATGGGTCGTCTCGCCGCCGCGCAGATCCTCGACGCGAGCCGCACCAGCGGCGCGGCGGGCGACAACGGCTGATGACCACGGCCATCGTCGTCGGCTACACGGCGACGGATGCCGGCGCGGATGCGCTCGCCCTGGGCGTGCGCATCGCGCGCAGCACCCGCAGGGCCCTGCGGGTGCTCATCGTCCTGCCCGATGAGGGAGCCACGAGCGCGGTCGTCGCGACGGAGCCCTCGTACGAGGGCCTCATCCGCGGTCAGGCCAAGCAGTGGTTGGACGAGGCGGCGCAGCACATCCCCACGGACGTGCTGCACACCGGCCATGTGCGCGTCGCGGACTCGTTCGCGGAGGGTCTGGTCCAGGCCGCGGAGGAGCTCGACGCGGGACTCATCGTCGTCGGCGCCGCGAACGGCGCGACGTTCGGGCTGCACCGGATGGGAAGCGTCGCCCGGGCCCTGCTGCACTCCTCGCCGATCTCGGTGGCCCTCGCCCCCTCGGCCTATGCCCGCAGGGCCGACGTCGACGCCCCGCTCTCGCGGATCACCGCCGCGGTCGGTCACCGGCCCGGCGCCGACCTCCTGCTGGACGCGGCGGTCGGGCTCTCCGCGGCGAGCGGTGCGCCGCTGCGTCTCGTCTCGCTCGTCGCGCTCGACGTGCCGCGCGGGATGGACGTGCAGGCGGTACGGCTGGTCAGCACCGCGCACGGCGAGGAAGTGCTCGCCCGCGCGGAGGCCGAGCTTCCCGACGGGGTGCGCGCCGAGCTCGCCGTCGCGCAGGGGGACACGATCGAGCAGGCCGTCGCGCAACTGGAGTGGCGGCCCGGTGAGATCATGCTCGTCGGCTCCAGCCGCCTCGCCCAGCCCCGCCGTCTCTTCCTGGGTTCCACCGCCGCGAAGATGCTCGATGTGATCCCCGTCCCCATGATCGTCGTCCCGCGCACCCGTGCCGACGACGCCCCTGACCCGGCCTGAGGGCCGCCCCCCGAAGACACGACAGAAGACGAAGGAAGGATCCGCCATGACTGATCAGGAGAAGTCGCTGCTCGACAGCGTCCCCACCGGGCTGTACATCGCCGGCGAGTGGGTCGAGGCCGAGGGGGGGAAGACCTTCGACGTGCGCGACCCCGCCACGAACGACGTGATCCGCACGATCGCGGACGCCTCTCCCGCCGACGGCGTCAAGGCCCTCGACGCGGCGGTCGCCGCGCAGGAGTCCTGGGCGGCGACCGCGCCGCGCACGCGCAGCGACATCCTCCGCCGCGCCTTCGACCTGGTCCAGGCGCACAAGGAGGATCTGGCGCTGCTGATGACCGTCGAGATGGGCAAGCCCCTGGCCGAGGCCCGCGGCGAGGTCGGCTACGGCGGGGAGTTCCTGCGCTGGTTCAGCGAGGAGGCGGTCCGCATCGCCGGCCGCTACGGCCTCAACCCGGAGGGCACGGGGCACATGGTCGTCTCGCAGCGCCCCGTCGGACCCTCGTTCTTCGTGACCCCGTGGAACTTCCCGTTCGCGATGGCGACGCGCAAGATCGCGCCCGCACTCGCGGCCGGCTGCACCGTGGTCATCAAGCCCCCGGCACTGACCCCCCTGACGACGATGTACTTCGTGAAGCTGCTGGAGGAGGCGGGACTTCCCGCCGGCGTCGTGAACGTCGTGCAGACCTCGCGCTCCTCGGCGCTCTCGGCGCCGATCATCGCCGACCCGCGGCTGCGCAAGCTCTCCTTCACGGGGTCGACGGAGGTCGGCCGCAAGCTCATCGCCCAGGCCGCGGAGGGCGTCCTGCGCGTTTCGATGGAGCTCGGCGGCAACGCGCCGTTCGTCGTCTTCGACGACGCCGATCTGGACAAGGCCGTCGAAGGGGCGATGGCGGCCAAGTTCCGCAACATCGGCCAGGCCTGCACCGCGGCCAACCGGTTCATCGTGCACCAGGACGTCGCCGAGGAGTTCGGTCGTCGGATCACCGAGCGCGTGAAGGCGATGAAGATCGGCCGGGGCACGGAGGAGGGCGTCACGATCGGTCCGCTCATCGACGACGACGCCGTGGCGAAGGCCGCAGAGCTCGTCGGCGACGCGGTCGAGCGCGGCGCGACCCTGCTGGCCGGCGGCAAGGCCGTCGACGGGGTCGGATCCTTCTACGAGCCCACCGTGCTCGCGGACGTCCAGGCCGGCAGCGAGATCCTCCGCGAGGAGATCTTCGGACCGGTGCTCGCGATCGCGACGTTCGCGGACGAGGACGAGGCCGTGCGCCTCGCCAACGACACCGAGTACGGGCTGGTGTCCTACGTGTTCACCGAGAACCTGCAGCGCGGTCAGCGCATGATCGACCGCCTGGAGACCGGCATGATGGGGCTCAACGTGGGCGTCGTCTCGAACGCGGCCGCGCCGTTCGGCGGCGTCAAGCAGTCCGGCGTCGGCCGGGAGGGCGGACTCGAGGGCATCCACGAGTACCTGTCCACCAAGTACACGCTGATCCCCGTCGACTGAGCCCCTCACACCAACGAAAGGAACCGGACATGACCGACTACGCCGTCGTCAACCCGGCCACGGGCGAGACCCTGGCGACCTACGAGACCGCCACCGATGCGCAGATCCAGGACGCGATCGCCCGCGCGCATGCGGCCGCCGCGATCTGGGGCACCACGCCGGTGGCCGAGCGCGCCCGGGTGATCCGTGCGATCGCCGAGGGCCACAGGGCCCGCCGCGACGAGTTCGCCGCGATCATCGTGCGGGAGATGGGCAAGCCCCTGGCCGCCGCTCTCGGCGAGGTGGACTTCGCCGCCGACATCATCGAGTTCTACGCGGACAACGCCGAGAAGATCACGGCCGACCAGCCGCTGGACATCCTCGGCGAGGGGACCGCGGTGATCCGGCGCGCGCCGCTCGGCGTGCTGTTCGGCATCATGCCGTGGAACTTCCCCGCCTACCAGGTGGCCCGCTTCACCGGCCCGAACCTCGCGGTCGGCAACACGATCATCCTCAAGCACGCGCCGCAGTGCCCCGAGTCCGCGGCGCTCCTGGAGGAGATCTACCGCGACGCCGGCCTGCCGGACGGCGGGTACGTGAACGTGTACGCGACGAACGAGCAGTCCGCGACGATCGTCGCCGACCCCCGCGTGCAGGGCGTGTCGGTGACGGGATCCGAGCGGGCGGGTGCGGCGGTCGCCGAGGTCGCGGGCCGCAACCTCAAGAAGGTCGCGCTCGAGCTCGGCGGATCCGATCCGTTCATCCTGCTGTCCACCGACGACCTCGACGCGACCGTGCAGGCCGCCGTGGACGCGCGCCTGGACAACAACGGCCAGGCGTGCAACGGCGCCAAGCGCTTCATCGTCGTGGACTCGCTCTACGACGCGTTCGTGGAGAAGGCCGTGGCCGCGCTGTCGGCGGTCGTCCCGTCGGATCCGGCCAAGGACGACACGGTGCTCGGCCCGCTCGTCTCGACGCAGGCGGCGGAGCGGCTGCAGGAGCAGGTGGACGGCGCTGTCGCCCAGGGCGCCACGCTGCTCACCGGAGGCACGCGTGAGGGCGCGTTCTTCGCCCCCACGCTGCTCGCCGACGTCACGCCGGAGATGGACGTGTACCGCGAGGAGCTCTTCGGCCCCGCGGCCGTCGTCTACCGCGTCGCCGACGAGGATGCGGCCGTGGCGCTCGCGAACGACACCTCGTTCGGCCTCGGGTCCTACGTCTACACGACCGACCCTGCACAGGCGCAGCGCGTGGCCGACGCGATCGACGCGGGCATGGTCTACGTGAACGTCGTGCTCGCCGATAGCCCCGAGCTGCCCTTCGGCGGCGTGAAGCGCAGCGGCACGTCCCGTGAGCTGGGCCTGCTCGCCGCCGACGAGTTCGTCAACAAGAAGCTCATCCGCGTGGCCTGACCCCGGCCGCAGAACGCCCGCGCCGCACACCGCGCGGGGAAGGGCCGGTCGATGCTCATCCGCATCGACCGGCCCTTCGTCGTGCGCGGGGCGTAGCGTGGAGACGTCCTGTTCGTTTCCGGAGGGAGCCGCCATGACCACCGTCGCCGAGAACATCGTCGCCACACTCCGCGCGAACGGGGTGAAGCGCGTGTACGGGATCCCGGGGGATTCGCTGAACGGGTTCACCGACGCTCTGCGCAAGGACGGGACCATCCGCTGGGTGCACGTCCGCCACGAGGAGACCGCCGCCTTCGCGGCCGCGGCGGAGGCGGCGCTGACCGGCGATCTCGCGGTCGCGGCGGGATCCTGCGGTCCGGGCAACCTCCACCTCATCAACGGGCTCTACGACGCCAACCGCTCGCGCGTGCCGGTGCTGGCGATCGCCGCGCACATCCCGACGAGCGAGATCGGCACGCAGTACTTCCAGGAGACGCACCCCCAGGAGCTGTTCCGGGAGTGCAGCGTGTACGTCGAGTACGTCTCCGACCCGGTGCAGATGCCGCGGCTGCTGCAGGTCGCGATGCGGCAGGCGATCGCGAAGCGCGGCGTAGCCGTTCTCGTGATCCCCGGCGACATCGCCCTCGCGGAGGCCGCGGACGATGCGATCGCCATGATCGAGCGGAGCCGGCCGATCGTCGTGCCGAGTCCGGGGGAGCTGGAGCGTGCGGCGACGCTGCTCAACGCCGCCGCCAAGGTCACGATCCTCGCCGGTGCGGGGGCGGAGGGCGCGCACGACGAGGTCGTCGCGCTGGCGGACCGTCTCGCGGCGCCCGTCGTCCACGCCCTCCGCGGCAAGGAGTTCGTCGAATACGACAACCCCTTCGACGTCGGCATGACCGGGCTGCTCGGCTTCGCCTCGGGCTACCGGGCGATGGAGGGCGCGGACGCGCTGCTGGTCCTCGGATCCGATTTCCCCTATCCCCAGTTCTACCCGGCCGGCGCGACGACCATCCAGGTCGACATCCGCGGCGAGAACATCGGCCGGCGCCATCCCGTCGACCTCGCGCTCGTGGGAGACGTCGGCGCCACCGCCGCGGCGCTGCTCCCACGGCTGAAGACCGATCGACGCCGAGGACACCTGGACGACGCGACCGCGCACTACCGCAAGACGAGGGCCAAGCTCGACGAGCTGGCGGTGCCGTCGAAGGGCCGCAAGCCCATCCACCCGCAGTACCTCGCCCGCCTCCTGGACGAGGCGGCCGCCGACGACGCCGTCTTCACCGCCGACGTCGGTTCGCCCACCGTCTGGGCCGCGCGCTACCTGCACATGAACGGGCGTCGCCGTCTCATCGGCTCGTTCAACCACGGTTCGATGGCCAACGCGCTGCTGCACGGGATCGGTGCCCAGGCCTCCGAGCCGGAGCGGCAGGTCGTCGCGCTCGCGGGCGACGGAGGGCTGACGATGATGCTCGGCGAGCTCATCTCGCTCACCCAGAACAGCCTGCCGGTCAAGACGATCGTCGTGAACAACTCGTCGCTGAACTTCGTCGAGCTGGAGATGAAGGCCGCCGGGTTCGTGAACTACGGCACCGAGCTGGTCAATCCGGATTTCGCGGCGGTCGCCGACGCGATGGGCATCTTCGGTCGGCGCGTGGAGCGCAGCGAGGATCTGCCGGACGCCCTGCGCGAAGTGCTGGCGCACGACGGCCCCGCGTTGCTGGACGTGGTCTGCGAGCGGCAGGAGCTGTCCATGCCCCCGGCGGTCAACGCGGAACAGGTCAAGGGGTTCGCGCTCTATGCGATCCGCACCGTCCTCTCCGGCCGCGGCGACGAACTGCTCGATCTCGCGAAGGCGAACTGGCGGCAACTGTTCTGACGGGAGCGGTCGGATGGATCGCCGCAACGCGCCCGGGATGGCCCGCGGGTTCGGTGGCCGTCCGGGGATGCCGTACACTGGACGAGCAGTTGTTGTCTGCATTCTTTCGCCGTGCCGTCCATCTGGTCGGTCCGGGGGAGAAGGCGGGCAGAGGCCACACGGCCTCTAGGGCGGTAGCTCAATTGGCAGAGCAGCGGTCTCCAAAACCGCAGGTTGCAGGTTCGATTCCTGTCCGCCCTGCGCGTCAGCGCGTAGCTGGCACACGAAAGGTACTCGAGGATGGTTCAGGACGCATCGGGCGCTGTGGTCTCCACGGCGAACGGCGGCGCGGGCCGCGACAAGAAGCTCGGCTTCTTCGGGCGCATCGCGCTGTTCATCCGTCAGGTGATCGCGGAGCTCCGCAAGGTGGTCACCCCCACGCGCAAGGAGCTCGTCAAGTACACGCTGGTCGTCCTCGGCTTCGTCATCGTGATGATGGCCCTGGTGTACGGGCTGGACATGGCCTTCTCGTGGCTGACGACGCAAGTCTTCGGGGTTCCCGGGAAGACCGCGTGATCCCGCGGCCGGGATCCTCCGATCCGGCCGAACCTGAAGGAGTGAAGCAAGTGTCCGAACGCGAACGATACCTCGGCGACGACGTCGATTGGGCGACCGCCGCCGAGCAGTCCAGTGAGGACGACGAGGCGCAGGAAGGCGACATCCTCGCCTTCGAGGAGCGCGCCGTGACCGCCGCCGAGCACATCGCCCTGCACGTCGAGGGCGATGACGACGAAGACGCGGACGACGAAGACATCGACATCGAAGACCCGGAGGCAGACGCGATCGTGAACGACGCTCTCAACCTGGACCAGGCCGCGGAGTCCGAGGCCGCCGCCGAGGTCCTCAACGACTCGACCGCCGAGGAGGAGGCCGACCGCGAGGCCAAGGCCGCCGACACGGTGACCCCCTACGACGGCCCCGACGTGAACGGCGAGGAGGACGCTCCCGTCCTCGACCCGGACGAGGTCGCCGAGATCGACGACGCCGCCGACGTGGTGGACGCCGTCGAGTCCTCGGTCGACGCCGCCGACGCGGCGAGCGACCCGACCGACGTCGACCCCGCCGACGCCGAGGAGGACCCGTACGAGGCCTTCCGGATGGATCTGCGCATGCTCCCGGGCAAGTGGTACGTGATCCACTCCTACGCCGGCTTCGAGCGCAAGGTGAAGGCGAACATCGAGCAGCGCAAGTCGACGCTCGAGGTCGAGGACGACATCTACCAGATCGAGGTCCCGATGGAGGACGTCGTCGAGATCAAGAACGGTCAGCGCAAGATGGTCACGCGCGTCCGGATCCCCGGCTACGTGCTTGTGCGCATGGAGCTCAACGAGGACACCTGGTCCGTCGTGCGGCACACCCCCGGCGTCACCGGCTTCGTCGGCAACGCGCACAACCCGACCCCGCTGCGCTTCGAAGAGGCCTTCACCATGCTGAAGTCCCTCGTCGAGGTCAAGGACGTCCCGACCGCCAAGGCCGTGGCTGCCAAGGGCGGCACCGCGGTGGCGCGCCCGGTCGCGGCCGAGGTCGACTTCGAGATCGGCGAGACCATCACGATCAAGGAGGGCTCGTTCGCCGGGCTCCCCGGCACGATCTCGGAGATCAAGCCCGAGAGCGGCAAGCTCACGGTCCTCGTCTCGCTCTTCGAGCGCGAGACCCCGGTCGAGCTCTCCTTCGACCAGGTCACCAAGATGATCTGACGCTTCCTCGCGAAGCGCATCGAGAACGGCCGTCCCGCGAGGGGCGGCCATTCTCGCGTTCGGGACTCCGGAGCAGGTGACTCACGAAGTCTCCGGTGAGCTTCCGGAGTTCCTGTTGCCGATGTGGGGGCGGCCCGGGATGCGGAGGAACCCCGGATCCGGTAGACTTGTGTGGTTTGTGCGCCCGTTCATCGTGCGCGCGAACGCCACCGCGTTCCGGAGATGCCGGATCCGCGGGAGAGGGACGCCCCAGGGCATCCGCTCGAGAAAGGAATCATCATGGCACCGAAGAAGAAGGTGACCGGCCTGATCAAGCTCCAGATCAACGCCGGCGCCGCCAACCCGGCCCCGCCGATCGGCCCCGCGCTCGGTCAGCACGGCGTCAACATCATGGAGTTCTGCAAGGCGTACAACGCGGCGACCGAGTCGCAGCGCGGCAACGTCATCCCCGTCGAGATCACCGTCTACGAGGACCGCAGCTTCACCTTCGTCCTGAAGACCCCGCCGGCCGCCGAGCTCATCAAGAAGGCCGCGGGCGTGCAGAAGGGCTCCGCCACTCCGCACACCGTCAAGGTCGCGAAGATCACGGCCGAGCAGGTCCGTCAGATCGCCGAGCAGAAGCAGGCCGACCTGAACGCGAACGACGTCGAGGCCGCGTCCAAGATCATCGCAGGAACCGCCCGTTCCATGGGCATCACGGTCGAGGGCTGAGGAGAGAACAATGGCTACCAAGTCCAAGGCTTACAACGCTGCTGCCGCGAAGATCGAGGCAGACCGCTTCTACACCCCGTCCGAGGCCGTCGTCCTTGCGAAGGAGACCGGCTCCGCGAAGTTCGACTCCACCGTCGAGGTCGCGCTGAAGCTCTCGGTCGACCCGCGCAAGGCTGACCAGATGGTGCGCGGCACCGTCATCCTCCCGCACGGCACCGGCAAGACCGCCCGCGTCATCGTCTTCGCGACCGGTCCGGCCGCCGAGGCCGCGATCGCCGCGGGTGCCGATGAGGTCGGCGGCGCCGAGCTCATCGAGAAGGTCGCCGGCGGCTGGACCGCGTTCGACGCGGCCGTCTCCACGCCGGAGCTCATGGGCCAGGTCGGTCGACTCGGTAAGGTCCTCGGTCCCCGCGGCCTGATGCCGAACCCCAAGACCGGCACCGTGACCCCCAACCCGGCCAAGGCCGTGGAGGAGATCAAGGGCGGCAAGATCGAGTTCCGCGTCGACAAGCACGCCAACGTGCACTTCGTCGTCGGCAAGGCGTCGTTCTCGGCCGAGCAGCTCGACGAGAACATGAAGGCCGCGCTCGAGGAGATCGTCCGCCTCAAGCCGTCCAGCTCCAAGGGCCGCTACATCCAGAAGGGCGCCGTGTCGACCACGTTCGGCCCCGGCATCCCGCTGGACGTCAACGCCATCTGACCATCCGGTCGGAAGCCCGCACAGGGCTCGTTCGAAGGTCCGCTCCGTTCTCGGGGCGGACCTTCGTCGTGTCCGGCGCGGCACCCGCGCGGATCTCGTCGTGTCCCCGGCTCGGGAGGCGGGAGAATGGAGGCACGCGCGCGTGGACGGAGGACACATGGTCGATCGGGGCGGTTGCGGTCCTGCCTGTGTCTGCGGCGGTCCGTCGCGGGCGACGGACTCGATGGGCAACGCCGGATTCCGGACGGTGGCGGCATGAGCGGCCCACGGTTCCCTCGCTCCGTGTTCTCGCGCGGGCAGGAGCCCGATGCGCGGTTCACGCTCGCGAACGAGCGCACCTTCCTCGCCTGGATCCGCACCGCGCTCGCCCTGATCGCGGGCGGCGTGGCGCTCGAGGTGCTCGCGCTCGACCTGCATCCCGGGTTCCGTCTCGCCGCCTCCCTCGTGCTCGTGATCACCGGGATCCTCACGCCGGTGCTGGCCTGGCGCACCTGGATGCGCGCGGAGCGCGCGCTCCGGCTCGGGCTGCCCCTGCCCGGTTCTCTCCTCGGCGTGCTCCTCGCGGTCGCCGTCGCGGGCTCCGGCGTGCTCGTGCTGCTGTCGATCCTGCTGCGATGACCCTCTTCGACCCCGGACTGCAACCCGAGCGCACCCAGCTGGCCTGGCGTCGCACCTGTCTCGCCCTCGCGGCGGGATCCCTCGCGGCCATGAGGCTGCTGCCGCACGCCTTCGGGAGCGCGTGGTGGATCCTGGGCGGGATCGCGGGCCTGATCGCGACAGGAGCGCTGTGGATCGGGTCCGGCCGGCGGATGGGGGCCGCGAACGATGCGCTGAGAGCGGAGGACGAGCAAGCCAGGATGCCCGGCGGCATGCTGCTCGCCGCCGTCGCGGGATTCGTGGCGCTCGTCGGCGTCGTGAGTCTCGGGATCGTGCTGGCGAGCGGCCTGGGCGCACCTGCGGCGCCGCTCTTCTGAGTCGACCAGGCGGGTTCGAGTCGATCCGGCGGGTTCCGGGCCGATCCGGCGGGGTTTCAGAAGGCCGAGCCGCCGAGCGCGGCCCACCCGATGAGGAGCATGGTCGCGAGGAACCCGCAGACGTAGTTGAGCAGGAGGAAACGGCGCCACCCGCGATTCGTGGCCGCGGAGTCCGCATCCGTGACCCCTCGGAACGGCCACACCGCGACGATGTACGGGATGGCCAGCGCCGCACCGAGCGGGCCGGGCCAGGCGGTGAAGAGCATCAGCACCCCGGCGAGCGCCCACAGGGCCAGGGCGAAGCGCACGGTCCACCGCGCGCCCAGCACGGTCGCGATCGACGAGATCCCCGCCTCCCGATCCGGGATCACGTCCTGCACGGCGCCGAACGCGTGGCTCGCGACGCCCCAGGCGAAGAAGGCGAGCAGCAGCACGACAAGGGGCACGGTCGGCGTCGCCCTTGCGAGCACGAGGCCGTACACGGCGGGAGAGACGAAGTGCACGCTCGAGGTCGCGGAGTCGAGGAACGGGATCTCCTTGAACCTCAGCCCCGGCGCCGAGTAGGCGACGACCGCGAACAGGCTGATCGCCAGCACGAGCCAGGACAGCGGATCGCCGAGAAGCACGAGCGCGACGACGAACGGGACGGGCAGGAGCACGGACCACGCCAGCACCGCGCGGTGGCGAGCGGGGGAGAGCACGGCGCCCTCGGCGCCCCCCTTGCGGGGATTGGCGAGATCGGAGGCGTAGTCGAAGACGTCGTTGATCCCGTACATCGTGAGGTTGTAGGGCACGAGGAAGAACAGCGTGCCGATCACGAACGCCGCGTCGATCCGCCCCGTCGTGAGGACGTAGGCGGCGGCGAAGCCGAACGCCGTGTTGATCCAGCTCAGGGGGCGCGACGTGAGCAGCAGGTCGCGGAGGAGGGGGCGGGCGGCGATCGTGCTCATCGGCGGGGCTCCTCGGGACGCGGTCCCGCCGAGGAGCGGGCGGCGGATCCGGGATCCGCGGGGGATCGGCGGGCGCGGTCGGCGGGTCCGCGGAGGTTCCACAGCGCGGTGCCGAGCAGGGCGGCGGCGAGCGGATAGGCGAGGTCCTCGACGGGGGCGAGGCCGATCCGGATCCCGCTGATCCGCTCCGGCGCGTACGTGAAGAGGCCGCCGGCGATCATGAGGGAGTCGAAGACGACCGTGAGCAGGATCAGTCCGAGCGTGGCGAGGACCAGCGCCCGCGCGTGCCCCGGGGGTCGGCGACGCCAGAGGACCGCCTGCACGATCACGCAGGGGGCGAGGAAGACGGCGTCGACGAGCAGGTAGGTCCCGGTCACGAGCGCCGCTCCGCCCTCGTCTGCAGGATCCGCCGCGAACCCGTGTAGAGCACCATCGTGACCTGCACGAGGAAGAGCAGGAACACGGGCTCCTCGACGGGCAGGTGCGGGGCCAGCAGGATCCCCGTCGAGATCGGGTTCCCCTCGCGCGAGAAGATGCCCGTCGCGATCCCCACGCCGTCCCAGAGCAGCAGGAACGCGAGGCCCACGGCGAGCACGAGCAGTGCGCGTCGGGGATCCGCCCAGAGGAACAGCCGCCACCGGGCGTCGACGAGTCCGACGCACAGGATCGACACGAGCAGCAGCCCGAGGTAGAGGATGTTCATCGTGCCTCCTCCACAACGGGCAGCGGGCCGGAGGTGCGGTCGCCGCGGAACGCCTTGAGCACGAGTTCCGCGCTGATGAGGCACATCGGCAGCCCGATCCCCGGCAGGGTCGTGGCGCCCGCGTAGAAGAGGCCGCTCGTCGTGCGAGAGCGGGTGCGTCCGCGCAGGAACGCGCTCTGGCGCAGCGTGTGCGCGGGGCCCAGCGCCGATCCCCTCCAGGAGTGCAGATCCCGGGCGAAGTCGGCCGGCCCCACGGTGCGGCGGACGACGATCCGCTCGGCGAGATCGGGCGCCTGCGCGTGCACGGAGAGCTCGGCGATCGCGCGATCTGCGATGGCCTCGACCCCCGCCGCGCCCTTCCCGTCGAGACCGCCGGCTCCGATGCCCGGATCGGCCGGCACGGGGATGAGCAGGAACAGGTTCTCGTCCCCGTCCGGCGCGACGCCGGGATCGGTCGCACTCGGCATACAGGCGTAGAACGAGGCCGGATCGGGGACACGGGGAGCCGTTCCGAAGATCGCGTCGAAGTTGGTGTCCCAGTCTGCGGTGAACACGAGGTTGTGGTGGGTGAGTGCGGGAAGCCGCCCGCGCACGCCCAGCATCGCGAGCACCGCGCCCGTTCCGGGATTGGCCCTGCGCCAGTGCGCCGCGGAGCGCTCCCGAGCCCTCGGCGGCAGCAGGGCGGTGTCGCTGTGGTGCATGTCGACCGTGCTCACCACCTGGTCGAACCGCTCCTCGCGCACGAGGCCGTCGTGCGCGACGGCGACGCCCTGCACGGCGCCCGCCTCGACGAGGATCCGCTGCACGCGCGCCCGGGTGTGCAGCGCCGCCCCCGCGTCGCGGGCGAGCCGCGCGAACGCGTCGATCACAGCGCCGAAACCGCCGAGGGGGTACAGCACGCCGTCGGCGAGGTCGAACGAGCTCATCAGATGGAAGAGCGCGGGGGCGATGCCCGGTGCGCCGCCCAGGAAGACGGCGGGGTACTGCAGGATCTGCCGCAGCCGCCGGTCGGTGAACGAGGCCTCGACCATGCTCTGCAGCGAGGTGCCCAGCAGGCGCGCCAGCCGGGGCAGCTCGCGCAGGTCGCGTCCGGGCAGGAACGCGCGCGGGTGGGAGAAGTCGGTGTAGAGGAAGCGGTCGTTCGCGATCCGGGCCGTCCGCGCGGCCGAGTCCAGGTGCCGGGCGAGCGCGGCGCCCGCACCCGGCTCGACGGACTCGAACAGGGCGAGCGAGCGCTCCCGGTCGGAGCGCACGTCGAGCGGCGCCGCCCCTTCGTAGAACACCCGATACGCGGGGTCCAGCCGGACCAGGTCGAGCTCCCTCTCCGCGCTCGTGCCGAGGAGGCGGAAGCAGTGGTCGAAGACCTCCGGCATGAGGTACCACGACGGGCCGGTGTCGAAGCGGAATCCGTCCTGCTCCCAGCGTCCCGCCCGGCCGCCGAGCCGGTCGGACTGCTCGAACAGGGAGACCTCGTGTCCATCCGCGGCGAGCAGGGCCGCCGAGGCCAGTCCGGAGATGCCTCCGCCGAGGACCGCGACGCGGCTCATCGGGGGTCACCGCCCGCGCGGCGATCCCGGCCCGCGCGGGTGCGACCGTACAGTGCCGCGCGCGCGAGCAGCGTCGCCTTGCGGGAGGCGGGCACGCGCACACGGCGCTCGACGAGCTCGCGCGCGGGCGTGCGGCGCAGCCGCGCCGAGAGCTCCGAGTACAGCAGGTGCGCCGCCGTGACGGCGCGGCGGGAGGAGGCCGGAAGCTCGCCGATCACGGCCTGCGCGATCGCGAGCTCGGCGTCGATCCCGTCGAGGATCCGGTCGCGCTGCGCATCCGAGAAGGAGTGCGGGTCGATGCCCGGAAAGTAGCGTCGTCCGAGCCCATCGGCGTCCTCGCCGAGGTCGCGGAGGAAGTTCACGCGCTGGAATGCCGATCCCAGCGCGATCGCGCCGCGGTCCCACCGCGCGTCCCGGACGGGGTCCGGTCGCAGCCCGCGCCGGAACGAGGCCAGGCACATGAGTCCGACCACCTCGGCCGATCCGTACACGTACTCGTCGAGTTCGCGTTCCTCGGTGAAGGCGAGCGGGGTCAGGTCGCGGCGCATGGACGCGAAGAACGGACGGGTCAGGTCGGTGCCGATGCCCGTCGCGCGCGCCGTCGTGGCGAAGGCGTGCACGACGAGGTTGGCACTGTAGCCCGACGCGAGCGCGGCCTCGACCTCGCGCTCCAGGCCGTCCAGGACCTCGCGGCACTGCGGCGAGGACAGTCCGGCGTCGGCCGCGCAGCCGTCGACGACCTCGTCGGCGACGCGCACGAGCGCATAGATCGCGGCGAGATCCGCCCGTACCGACGGGCCGCAGAGCCGCGTCGCGAGGCGGAACGAGGTCGAATAGCTCTCCAGAACCTGCGCCGAGCCGCGCGCTGCGGCGCGGTCGTAGAGGGCGAGGCCCGCGGCCCCGGTCATCGGCCGCGCTCCGTGGCCGCGTCGATGATGCGATCCAGGTCGTCGACGAGCGCGGCGGGGAGCGCGGCGAGGAGCATCGACGCCCGGGCCTCGGCGGCCAGGCCGGAGATGACCGCCTCTGTCCGCGCCAGCGCGCCCGAGCGCTCGATGGCGCTCCGGAGCACGGCCGCGCCCTCGTCGTCGAGCGCGGGATCGCCGAAGAGGGATGCCGCCGAGATCCAGGCCGGATGACTCCTGGCATGCGCGACGAGCAGCGTGAGCTTGCCCTCGCGGAGGTCGGAGACCACCGACTTGCCGGTCAGCGAGGGATCCCCGAACACGCCGAGGACGTCGTCCCGCGCCTGGAAGGCGACGCCGATCGTGGTGCCGATGAACCCGAGCGCCTCGATGACGGCGGGCTCCGCGCGGCCGAGCAGCGCGCCCATCCGCAGCGGGGCGCTGAAGGAGTAGCGGGCGGTCTTCTGCTCCATGGTGCGCAGGATCGCCCCCTCGTCGGCGTGGCCGCGCAGGCTCAGCACGAGGTCGGCGTGCTCGCCGATCGCCGCGGCGTCGATCGCGTCGGCGACCACCCCCGTGAGCGCCCGCCGGTCGGCGACGGGGGCGTCGAGCTCCGCGATGATCCTGTGCGCGGCGGAGAGCAGGAGGTCGCCGGCGAGGATCGCGCAGCTTCCGCCGTAGCGCAGCGCCTCGGCCTCGCCGACCCCCGACGCGCGGGCCGCGTCGCGGCGCCGGGCGATGAGGTTGGGCGCGCCGCGGCGGACGAGGTCGCGGTCGATCACGTCGTCGTGCAGGAGGAAGGCGAGATGCAGCAGTTCGAGCGCCGCCGCGGCGCGGATCGCATTCTCGGTGGGCGCATCGGCGAAGGCCGCGTGCGCGGCCAGCAGCAGGCGTGGCCGCAGGAGCTTGCCCCCCGCGGCCGCACCGCGCGCCTGCTCCCAGACCGCGTCGAAGCCCTCCGCGTCGTCGATGCGCGCAGCGATGTCCTGGAAGGACCCGTCGATGACCGCCTCGACATCGGCGAGCACGTCGGAGGAGAGGGTGCTGTCGATCACGAAGCCAGCTCCTCGAGCCCGCTGCCTCCGCCGAGGAACGGGAGCAGCTGCGCCTGCAGCACGAGCCACGGGCTGAACGCCCAGGGCGCCCGTCGCACCGACTCGGCGAGATCGTCGGGGTCCACCCAGCGGTGCTCGATCACCTCATCGGGATGCGGCCTCGCGGCCTGCGACGTGGTGGCAAGGTACACGGGACAGATCTCGTTCTCGACGATGCCCGCCGCATCCGTCGCTCGGTAGCGGAAGAACGGCAGGACCGGCTCGACGGTGTCGAGAGGGAGCCCGAGCTCGTGCTCCGCCCGGCGGCGTACCGCGGCGACGAGTTCCTCCCCGGGCGCGGGGTGTCCGCAGAAGGAGTTGGTCCAGACGCCGGGCCAGGCGGCCTTGGTGAGCGCGCGCCGGGTGACCAGCAGGCGCCCCTGGGGATCGAAGACGTGGCAGGAGAAGGCGAGGTGCAGGCGGGTGTCCGCGCCGTGCACGCTGCTCTTGGGAGCCGTGCCGATCTCGGATCCGTCGGCGCTCAGGAGGACGACCCTCTCGATGTCTGCGGTCACGACAGGCCTCCTTGGCTAACCAGGTTAGATAATTACCTTGTTAGAAGTAAACCCTATGGCATAGGGTCCTCACGTGGAAGTCCCCGATTCCGAAGCCCGCGCCGGGCGCGCGATGATCGATCCACGTGTGATCGATCCCGACGCCGACCTCGTCGCGCGGGCGCATCTGGCGGAGGCGGAGGTCGACGAGATCGTCGGGATGATGACGGCGTTGCGCGCCTGGCGCGAAGCCGACGAGCGCATGAGTGCGGCGTCCCGCCAGTACATGAAGCTGAATCAGAACGACATGCGCGCGGTCCGCTACCTCATGGCCTGCGAGAACGCGGGGGAGCTCGCGACGGCCCGAGCGCTCGCGGAGCACCTGGGGATCAGCTCGGCCGCGACGACGAAGATGCTGGACCGGCTCGAACGGGGCGGCCATGTGCGCCGCCTGCCTCACCCCGCCGACCGTCGCTCGATCGTGCTGCAGATCACGCCCGAGACGCGCCGCTCCGCACGCGCGGGCGTGGGCCGTCTGCACGCGCGACGCTTCGAGGTCGGCGCGCGCATGACCTCCCAGGAACGCCGGGTGGTGACGCGGTTCCTCCGCGACCTCGCGGCCACGGAGAACGCAGAGGGATCCGAACGCCCCGCCCCCGAGCGCCCCGAAGACTCGGAACCCCGCGGCTCCGCTCGCCCGGGATCCCCGGAAGGGCGCTGAGCGGAGCGGGACCGGTCCTCAGCCGACGAGCACCGGCAGCACCAGCCCCACTCCCATGACCACCAGGATCACCGCGATGACCGTGTCCAGGATCCGCCAGGCGCGCGGCGTGCGCAGCCACCGGCCGAGGTGACGGGCGCCGAAGCCCAGGCCGAAGAACCAGATCACGCTGGCCACGATCGCGCCCGCGGCGAAGAGCCAGCGTCCCTCGCCATGCGTCGCCGCGATCGACCCGATCAGCAGCACGGTGTCGAGATAGACGTTCGGGTTCAGCCACGTGAACGCGAGCGTCGCGAGGATCACCGGCGCCAGCGCCGGCCGGGTGCGGGTGGCGACGTTTCCGGAGCCGTCCGCCGCGGACGGGAATCCGGCCTCCGCGTCGGTGCCGCCCGGATCCGCCGCGAGCGCCTCGCCGCCCGACCTCCACGCCCGCCGCGCCGCGAGCACGCCGTAGATCACGAGCGAGATCCCGCCGGCCCACCGCGCGAGGACCACCAACCAGGGCATCGAGGTGACCAGGTAGCCGAGGCCGGCCGTGCCGGCCAGGACGAGGGCGGCATCGGAGGCGGCGCAGATGACCACGACGGGGAGCACGTGTTCCCGGCGCAGGCCCTGCCGCAGCACGAAGACGTTCTGCGCACCGACCGCGATGATGAGCGAGAACATGAGGCCGAGACCGGCGAGCAGCGTGAGCACGCTCTCACGCTAGGCCGGGGACGCGATTCAGCACCAGCGAAGATTCCTTACCTCACATTAGAATCGGTGATGTGCAGGTGGATCCGGATCTCGCGCGGACCGTGGCCGTCGTCCTCGACGAGGGCAGCTTCGATCTGGCCGCGCGTCGCCTCCTGCTCACCCCCTCCGCGGTGAGCCAGCGCATCAAGACGCTCGAACAGCAGCTCGGGCGCATCCTGCTGGTGCGTTCGAAGCCGGTGCGCGCCACCGAGGCGGGGGAGGCCGTCGCCCGGTTCGGGCGGCAGATCGCCTTGCTCGAACGTGACGCGATCGCGGGGTTCGGTCTGGCCGCCGGCAGGCACGGCGCGCGCATCCGCATCCCGCTGGGCGTCAACGCCGACTCGCTCGCGACCTGGTTCCTGCCGCCGCTGGCGCGGCTCGCGGAGTCCCACGACGTCGAGTTCGACCTGCACAGGGACGATCAGAACTTCACCGCACGCCTGCTGGAGTCGGGCGCCGTCATGGCGGCCGTCACCTCCCAGGCCGAGGCGGTCGGCGGCTGCCGGGTCGAACCGCTCGGGGCCCTGCGCTACGCGGCGGTCGCGACGCCCGGCGTGGTCGGGCGCTGGTTCGGCGGCGGGGTCACGGCCGAGGCGCTCGCGGTGGCTCCCTTCGTCGACTTCGACCGGAGGGACCTCCTGCAGCACGACTGGCTGGCCGCGCGCGGGGTCGACTCCTGGACCGTGCCTCGCCACTACGTCCCGGCTTCGGCCGACTTCGCGGTCGCCGTCGAGCTGGGGATGGGGTGGGCGCTGCTCCCCGTGCCGCAGGCCGAGGAGGCGCTCGCCGACGGGAGGCTCCTCCGGCTGGACGCCGCGGAGACCGCGGTGCCGCTCTACTGGCAGCAGTGGAACCTGCGCTCCGACCTCCTCGACGCGATCGCCGCCGAGATCGGTGCGGAGGCTGCGCGCGTGCTGCGCTGACCGTCCCGGAGCCGCCCGTGATCGCCGTGCGTCGCGACGCATCGCGACGTGATTGAATCGGGTGAGGCTCGCCTAACCCGAAGGGGGTCCGCCTTGACCTTCGACCCGTCCGTCGTCGCCGCGGTGACCGCGCACATGAACGACGACCACCCCGAGGACAACCTCCTCATCGTGCGCGCCTTCGGTCTCCCCGAGGCCTCCGCCGCATCGATGGCGGGGCTCGACGAGAACGGCGGCACGTGGATCGCCGAGGTCCCGTCCGGCCGACAGGAGCTCGTCGTGCCCTGGTCGCACCGTCCTGTCACCGAGCGTCCGCAGATCCGCCGCGCGGTCGTGACGCTCTATCGCACGGCCTGCGAGCGGCTCGGCGTGACGCCGCGCGAGGAGCACGGCTCCGCCCCCGCCGGCCACGCTCCTGCTGCCGCCGGGCGCGGTCCTGCTGCCGCTGCGGACGGATCCGCGGAAGGCTTCGCCGCGCGCCTGCGCTCCGCGACCTGGAGCGACCACGGCGACAGCGAGGGAGCGTCCTTCATGGCCGACATCCTGCGTGGCCGCGGAACCCTCGACGACTATGCGGAGCTCGTCGCGCAGCACTGGTTCCTCTACGACGCGCTGGAGGAGGCCGCCGGAGCCCTGTCCTCGGATCCGCGTCTGGCGACCCTCCACCCCGAGGGGCTGACCCGTCGCGCGGCCCTCGACCGCGACCTCGTGCGACTGCGGGGGCAGGACTGGCGTCGCCGGATCGCCGCGGTGCCCGCCACCACGGCGTACGTCGCCCGGATCCGTGCCATCGCCGCGGAGGGCTGGACGGCGGGTCTCGTCGCCCACCACTACACGCGGTATCTCGGCGACCTCTCCGGGGGCCAGCACATCGCCCGCCGGGTCTCGGCGCAGTTCGGCTTCGACGACGCCGGTGCCGCGTTCTACGACTTCGGCGCGATCGGCGATCCGGCCGCCTTCAAGGCCGCGTACCGGAGCGCGCTGGACGCCTTCGGCGCCGAGCTCTCCCCGGCGGAGCAGCAGCGCATGCTCAACGAGGTGCGTCGCGCCTACCGGTTCAACACCGCCGTCTTCGAAGACCTGGGCGCGGCGCGGACCGCGGCCTGAGGGCCGTCGCGCCGGACTCCGCGGACCCTGGCGCGACCGCCCCGCCCCGCCCTACGCTCGAGGCATGGCGACCGAGCGCACGAGGCTGACGATCCCGGGCCCGGACGGCGACCGCACGGTCGACCTGTCCAACCCCAACCGCGAGGTCTGGCCGGAGGCACCCGGCGGTCCGATCACGAAGGCCGAGCTGGCCGCGTACACGGAGGCGGTCACGGTCCCGTTCCTATCGGCGAACGGGCACAGACCCGTGTCGCTCGAACGGTTCCGCGACGGCATCGGCGGGGAGAGCTTCTTCTCCAAGAACCCGCCGAAGGGGACGCCGGACTACGTGCAGAGCGTGATGTGCACGTACAACAGCGGCCGGAGGCATCCCCAGATCGTGCTCACGGAGACGGCGGCGACGGTGTGGGCCGTGCAGATGAACACGGTCGTGTTCCACCCCTGGGCGTCGCTCGCCGCGAACACGGACAACCCGGTGGAACTGCGCATCGATCTGGATCCGCAGCCCGGCACGGGCATCGCCGAGGCGATCCCCGCCGCCCATGAGCTGCGTGCGGTGCTGCGCGAGGCGGGACTCGAGGCGTTCGTCAAGACCAGCGGCAACCGCGGTCTGCACGTTTTCTGCCCGATCGTGCCCGAGTGGGAGTTCCTCGTCGTCCGGCACGCGGTGATCGCCGCGGGCCGGGAGCTGGAGCGGCGGATGCCGGATCGCGTCACGACGGCCTGGTGGAAGGAGGAGCGCGGGACGCGCATCTTCGTCGACTTCAACCAGGCCAACCGCGATCGCACGATGGCGGGGGCGTACAGTCCGCGCGCCCTGCCCGGAGCGACCGTCTCGACGCCGATCGAGTGGGAGGAGCTGGACGACGTGGATCCGGCCCGCTTCACCGTTCGTACCGTGCCGCAGCGTCTCGCCGACGTCGGCGATCCCTGGGCGCGCATGCAGGAGCGCCCCGGGCGGATCGACGTGCTCCTGGACTGGTGGGAACGGGACGTCGGGAACGGGCTCGGCGAGATGCCGTTCCCTCCGGAGTTCCCGAAGATGCCGGGGGAGCCGCCGCGGGTGCAGCCGTCGAAGAAGGTTGCGGCGCACTGGGACGAGCACGGCGAACGGGTGCAGGGCGCCTGAGCGGGGGGAGCGCGATCCCCGCGCGGAGCGCGGAGCGGAATCGGATCAGTCGATCACGTCGGCGAGGTCGTAGCCGTCGACCGTGTCGAGCTGTGCATAGGTGCACGAGCGCGGCTCCCGGTCGTCGCGCCAGCGCTCGAACTGCACGGTGTGACGGAAGCGCCATCCCTCCAGCTGGTCGTAGCGCACTTCCAGCACCCGCTCGGGCCTCAGGCGCACGAAAGACGTGTCTTTGGAGCCGCTGAACCGCGAGCGCTCGCCCTCGCCCGTGACGGCCGCGCCCGAGGAGTCGCGTTCGACGAGCGGGGCGAGCTCCTCCACGAGTCGCTGGCGCATCGCGTCGCTCCAGGCGGCGACGCCCCCGACCTGACGAAGGGTTCCCTCCTCGTCGTAGAGGCCGACGAGGAGGGATCCGACGCCGGATCCGCTCTTGTGCACGCGATAGCCGAGGGCGACGACGTCGGCCGTGCGGTGATGCTTGACCTTGAGGAGCGTGCGCTTGCCGGGGGCGTAGGGCTGGTCCAGCGGCTTCGCGACGACGCCGTCGAGTCCCGCCCCCTCGAACTCCGCGAGCCAGCGCCGCGCGGTCTGCGGGTCCGTGCTCGTGCGGCTGAGGTGCAGCGGATGCGGCACCACGGCGAGAAGGCCTTCGAGGCGCCGCCGACGTTCGGCGAAGGGAAGGTCCTGCAGCGACTCGTCGCCGATCGCGAGCACATCGAAGGCGATGAACATCGCGGGGGTCTCCTGCGAGAGGGTCCGCACGCGCGACGCGGCGGGATGGATCCGCTGGCTGAGGGCCTCCCAGTCCAGCCGCTGCGCACCGGCGGGGCCCGTCGCGACGACGATCTCGCCGTCGAGCAGGCACGGCTCAGGAAGGATGCGGGGGATCGCCTCGACGAGCTCGGGGAAGTACCGGGTCAGCGGTTTGGCCCCCCGGGAGCCGATCTCGACGTCCGTCCCGTCCCAGGCGACGAGCCCTCGGAAGCCGTCCCATTTGGGCTCGTACAGAAGTCCGCCGGGGAACCGTCCCGGTTCGGGGACGGTATCGGAGGCCTTGGCCAGCATCGGCGCGGGGATCTCGTAGCGCATGGTGCCCATCCTGCCCTGCGGCTCAGGATCCGAACAGGTCCGCGAGGGCGACGCGGTGCCCGGCGTCCGCGAGCGCGGTGCGCGCGGCGTGCCAGCCCGCCATGCCGTTCACACCGGGTCCCGGCGGCGTCGCCGCGGAGGCGAGGTACACGCCGGGCATCGGCGTGCGCCACGGCGTCGGCGAGAGCACGGGCCGCACCACGGCCTGGCGGAGCGTGAAGGCGCCGCCGAAGATGTCGCCGCCGATCTCGGACGGGTTCAGCCGCACGCGGTCGCGCGGGGGCACGGCGTGCGTCGCGAGGATCCGATCGCGGAACCCCGGGGCGAACCGCTCGATCTGGCGGGTGACGAGCTCGGTCGCGTCGATCTCGGAGTCCGCGGGCGCGTGGATGTACGCCCAGAGCGACTGCTTCCCCGCGGGCGCCCTGGTGTCGTCGAGGATCGACGGCTGGACGACGAGCGCGTAGGGACGCGCGGACACCCGCCCCCGCGCGACCGCGTTCTCGCTCGCCCAGACCTCCGTGCGCGTGCCGCCGAGGTGCACGGTCGGGGCCAGGGCGACGTCGGCGTTCGTCCACGGCACCGGTCCGTCGAGGGCGAAGTCGACCTTGGCGGCCGCCGCGCCGTAGCGGTAGCGGCGGATCGCCCGTGCGTAGCCGGCCGGGACGTCGCGGAGCGTCAGGGCCAGCCGCGGGGACGTGTTCAGCAGCAGCAGATCGCCGGCCCGAGGATCGCCCCAGTCCAGCGCGGAGAGATCGCGGACCGGGGCGTGGACGCGGAGCGTGCCGCTGTGCGCACGCAGATCCTCCGCGAGCGCGTCCGCGATCCGCTGCGCGCCGCCGCGCGGGAACGCCCAGCCGCCGACGTGCGCCTGGGCCATGAGAAGCAGTCCCGCTGCGGCGCCGCTCGCCGACGGCAGGGCGGTGTTCGCGTGGGCCACGACGCCGGCGACGAGCCCCGCGGCCTCCTCGGTGCGGAATGTGCGCCGCGCCATTCGGCTCCCCTGCTCCAGCACGCGCAGCCCGTAACGCACGGTGGCGATCGGATCCTCGGGGAGACGCAGCAGCGCGGATCCCGTGAGATCCAGCACGCCCTCGATCCGGGCGGCCAGAGGGCGCAACAGCGCCCGCCAGGCGCGGGCGTCGCGACCGAGCCCCTCGGCCGTGCGCTCGAGGTCGTGCCAGGCGATTCCGGCCCGACCGCCGTCGAGCGGATGGGCATATGCCGCTTCCGGAATGATCCAGTCGATCCGGTCCCGGCCGAAGGCGCGGAAGAACGGCGACGAGTACGCCGCGGGGTGCACGGCCGCGCACACGTCGTGCACGAACCCCGGCAGTGTCGACTCGGCGCTGCGGACGCCGCCGCCGATCGTCGGCTCGGCCTCGACCACCTCGACCGCGTAGCCCGCCCTGGCCAGGGAGACGGCGGCGGCGAGTCCGTTCGGACCGCTGCCGATGACGGTGGCGCGGGGCATGCCGTCAGTCTCGCACGCAGCCGGTGCCGAGCGGGACGTGGGATCCTGGAAGCGATGAACGAAGTCCAGGGCCCGACCCCCACCGGCAACTCCCGTCCGTACCGCTCGCTCGCGGAGGCGCTGCGCGCGCACCGCATCGACCCGATCAACCACGACTTCATCGACGCCGTCGTCGCGGCCGTCGGGATCTCGAGCTTCATCGACCGGGGTCGGTACATCGAGGCGGTCCGCCGCACTCCGGGCACGTCGCTGCACATCGGTCGCACCTACACGAACGGCTTCGCCGAGGACGAGCAGATCCTCGTCGGCGGACGCGTCCTGCCTCTCCTGCCCAGCGAGGGGCGCGCGCCGTACTTCTACGTCGTCCACCCCAGCGAGCTGCCGGGCGTCTCCTCCCCCCCGCGACGGTCCGCCCCCCGGACCGCTGCGGGCAGGCGTGCGCCGGCCGCGCCCAAGGCGGAGCCGCGCCCTCCGAAGGCGACGGCCCGCGAGGACCGCGAGTACGGCGTCTGCGACGTGTGCTTCATGGTGAAGACCCCGTCGGGCGGCTGCGGCTGCGACTGATCCGAGCGCGTCTCAGGCGAAGGCGCTCATGCCCGTGATGTCGCGTCCGATGAGCAGCGCCTGCACGCTCTCGGTGCCTTCGTACGTGTGGATGGCCTCGATGTCGGCCATGTGCTGCATCACGCCGTTCTCCAGCAGGATCCCGTTGCCGCCGAGCAGGTCGCGTGCGCTCGAGGCGATCCGCCGCGCCGCGCGCGTGTTGTGGAACTTCGCGAGGGACGCCTGCGTGGGTCGCAGCGTGCCGGCCTCGTCCATGTCGGCCATGCGGCGGCAGTACAGCTGCATCGCGGTGAGGTCCTCCAGCATGTGGGTGAGGCGCTCCTGGACCATCTGGAACCGCGCGAGCGGCTTGCCGAACTGGATCCGCGTCTTGGCATACGAGAGCGCGGCCTCGTAGCAGGCGGTCGCGTGCCCGAGCGCCGACCACGCGACGCCGGAGCGGGTCGCGTAGAGCACGACGGACGCGTCCCGGAAGCTGTGCGTGCCCGGCAGCACGGCATCGAGCGGCACGCGCACGTCGTCGAGGCGGATGTGCGCCTGGTGGATCGCCCGCAGCGACGCCTTTCCCGTGATGACCTCGCCCCGATAGCCGGGCCGGTCCTGCTCCACGAGGAAGCACCGCACCGCCCCGTGCTCCGGGGCCTCGGGATCGTCGACCCGTGCCCACACGAGGGTGATCCCTCCGGACGCGCCGTTGCCGATCCACTTCTTGGCGCCGCGCAGCACCCATTCGTCCCCGGCCCGCCGGGCGACGGTCTCGAGGGAGACCGAGTCGGAGCCGTGGTCGGGCTCGGTGAGCGCGAAGGATCCGAAGACGGATCCGTCCGCGAGCGGCACGAGCCAGCGCTCCTGCTGCGCGGGACTGCCGAAGAGCGCGAGCGTGCGCAGCGCGAGGCCTCCCTGCACGGCGAGGACGGTGCCCAGTGAACCGTCGCCGCGGGAGATCTCCATGTTCACGAGACCCGCCGCGAGTGGGCTCATCCGGGTGAGCGCGGGGTGCTCGATGCCGTCGACGACGAGGTCCATCTCGCCCATGCGACGCGCCGCGGCGAGGGGGTACTCCGCCCGGTCCCAGGCGTCGAGCATCTGCGGCCCGACCTCGTCGATGTACGCCTGCGCGCGCTCCCAGTGGGCACGATCCGCCGCGGGGATGTCGGAGAAGACCTCGTAGTAGTCGCTGCCGAGCCGATCCGTCACGTCGTAGCGCGTGACGGACTCGCCGGGGTAAAGGGCGTCGTCGCTCATGGTGTCTCCATCGAAAGGGTGAGACTCAGTCTCAGAGTTGTTGAGACAGCGTACCGCGAAGAAATGGCGGTCGCGAAAGGTCGCCGACGTATCAGCCCTGCGCGGCACGGCCGGTGGATCCGGATCCGGATCGGGACGGGTCAGGTGAGATCGTCGCGGAGGCGCCGGGTGATCTCGGCCATCGGCATCGACCGGGGGAATACGGCGACCACCACCGCGTCCTCGCCCGGGTCGGCGGCCGCGTCCGGGTGCACGCTGTAGCGGCGCAGCACGTCGTCGAGCGCGCGGCGCAGAGCGGCCGCAGAGGTCCGCGATCCGCGCAGCAGCCGCCGCAGCACGTGGTTGTGGACCGCGGTCACGAGTGCCGCGAACCCGACGGCGTCGAGCGGATCCAGATCCGGCATCGCACGACGCAGGTACTCGTCGAACAGCCGTTCGTAGCGGAAGACGGTGACGATCTCGCGGTCGCGGAGCGTCGGCACCTGCCGCACGACCTGATACCTGAGCCGGGCGAGCTCCGGATCGGCGGCGAAGGCGCGGAACACCATGACACTGGCGTCGCACACGGCCGTCCAGGGGTTCGGGTGCGGGCGATCCAGATACCTGCGCAGCCCCGCGAGCAGCTCCTCGTGGTCGGCGAAGACCACGTCGTCCTTCCCGCCGAACTGGCGGAAGAAGGTCGAGCGCGAGATGCCGGCGGCCCGGGCGATCTGCTCGACCGAGGTCTGATCGAAGCCCTGCGCCGAGAACAGCTCCAGCGCGGCGCGCGCCACGGCGGTGCGGGCGGGGGACACGTCGGCGTGCTCGGTCATAGCAGCAAAGCCTAGTCATCCGGTGCCGCCCCTCCGCCCTCGGCGTCGGGGCGCTTGTCGCGGGCGGGTCCGACCGGGGCGCAGGACGGTCCTCGGGAGCCTGTCAGGCGGCCCGATCGCGCGGTAGTAGGCTGGCCTATCGGGTCGGCGCGCAGCCGACACCCGACAGAATTCCTGTCGCGTCCCATTCGTCGCAACCAGCGAAGGACTGCACGTGGACCTCTACGAGTACCAGGCACGAGACCTTTTCGAGAAGTACGAGGTGCCGGTGCTCGCCGGCATCGTCGCCGACACCCCCGAGGAGGTGAAGGCAGCCGCGGAGAAGCTCGGCGGCGTGGTCGTCGTCAAGGCCCAGGTCAAGACCGGCGGCCGCGGCAAGGCCGGCGGCGTGAAGGTCGCCAAGAACCCCGACGAGGCGTACGAGGCCGCGAAGGCGATCCTCGGTCTCGACATCAAGGGGCACGTCGTCAAGCGCGTCATGGTCGCCGCCGGCGCCCGCATCGCGCGCGAGTTCTACTTCTCCGTGCTGCTGGACCGCGCGAACCGCTCCTACCTGAGCCTCGCCTCGGTCGAGGGCGGCATGGAGATCGAGCAGCTCGCCGTCGAGAAGCCCGAGGCGCTCGCCCGCGTCGAGGTCAACCCGCTCGAGGGCATCACCCCCGAGAAGGCGCTCGAGATCGCGAAGGCCGCGAACTTCGAGCCCGGCCTCGCCGAGAAGGTCGCCGACGTCTTCGTCAAGCTCTACGCCGTCTACACCGGTGAGGACGCGACGCTCGTCGAGGTCAACCCCCTCGTGCAGACCGAGGAGGGCGACATCATCGCTCTCGACGGCAAGGTCACGCTCGACGACAACGCCAGCGAGGTCCGCCACCCCGAGCACGAGGAGCTCGCCGACAAGGCGACCGAGAACCCGCTCGAGGCCAAGGCCAAGGAGTCCGGGCTGAACTACGTCAAGCTCGACGGACAGGTCGGCATCATCGGTAACGGTGCGGGCCTGGTCATGTCGACGCTCGACGTCGTCGCCTACGCGGGCGAGAACCACGGCGGCGTCAAGCCGGCGAACTTCCTGGACATCGGCGGCGGCGCGTCCGCGACCGTCATGGCCGCGGGCCTGGACGTGATCCTCGGCGACGAGCAGGTCAAGAGCGTCTTCGTGAACGTCTTCGGCGGCATCACCTCCTGCGTCGCGGTCGCCGAGGGCATCGTCAAGGCGCTCGAGATCCTCGGTGACGCGGCGACCAAGCCGCTCGTCGTCCGCCTCGACGGCAACCAGGTCGAAGAGGGCCGCGCGATCCTCGCGGCCGCCAACCATCCACTCGTCACGCTCGCCGCCACCATGGACGAGGGCGCCGACAAGGCCGCCGAGCTGGCGAACGCCTGAGCCGGACGAGAGACAAAGGACTAGAGAGATGTCGATCTACCTCAACAACGACTCCAAGGTCATCGTCCAGGGCATCACCGGCGGCGAGGGCACCAAGCACACCGCGCTCATGCTGAAGGCGGGCACGAACGTCGTCGGCGGCGTCAACGCGCGCAAGGCCGGGACCACCGTCACCCACACCGACAAGGACGGCAACACGGTCGAGCTGCCCGTGTTCGCCTCGGTCGCGGAGGCCATCGAGAAGACCGGTGCCACCGTGTCGGTCGCGTTCGTCCCGCCCGCGTTCACGAAGGACGCGATGATCGAGGCCATCGACGCCGAGATCCCGCTGCTCGTCGTCATCACCGAGGGCGTCCCGGTCGGCGACGCCGCGGAGGCGTGGGCCTACTCCGTCGACAAGGGCGGCAAGACCCGCATCATCGGCCCGAACTGCCCCGGCATCATCACCCCGGGTGAGGCGCTCGCGGGCATCACCCCGGCGAACATCACCGGGAAGGGCCCGATCGGGCTCGTCTCGAAGTCGGGCACGCTCACGTACCAGATGATGTTCGAGCTGCGCGACCTCGGCTTCTCGACCGCGATCGGCATCGGCGGCGACCCGGTCATCGGCACGACGCACATCGACGCGCTCGCCGCGTTCGAGGCCGACCCCGAGACCAAGGCGATCGTGATGATCGGCGAGATCGGCGGCGACGCCGAGGAGCGCGCGGCCGAGTTCATCAAGGCCAACGTCACCAAGCCGGTCGTCGGCTACGTCGCGGGCTTCACCGCCCCCGAGGGCAAGACCATGGGCCACGCCGGCGCCATCGTCTCGGGCTCCGCGGGCACCGCGCAGGCGAAGAAGGAGGCCCTCGAGGCCGCCGGCGTGAAGGTCGGCAAGACGCCGTCCGAGACCGCCGCCCTCCTCCGCGAGGTCTACGCCGCGCTGTAAGCGCTGCATCGAAGGGCCCCGGGTGCATCCGCCCGGGGCCCTTCGACGTGCTCGGCGCGGTGCGCCGCGCGCGGGGGTCGCGTGCCGGCTGGTCCGCGTGCCGCGCAGTCCGTTCCCAGGATGGAAGCGCGCGATCCGGCCGGGCCGCCGCGCGCCGCGCGGATCTCGGCCGTCGATCCTGAGAACGGTCGAGGGAGAACGGTCGAGGGAAACGGTCCGGGTGCGGCCGGAGGGACTGTCAGGGGCGGCACGATGGACCCATGACCCAGACTCCACTGACCCTCACCCTCGTCGGCGGTCCGACGGCCGTCATCGACTATGCGGGTCTTCGGTTGCTCACCGACCCCACCTTCGACGCCCCGGGCACGTACGACGGGGGAATCCCGCTGCACAAGCTCGTCGGACCCGCGCTCGGGGTCGACGAGGTGGGCGAGGTCGACGTGGTGCTGCTCTCCCACGATCAGCATCCCGACAACCTCGACGGGGCGGGGCGCGCGTTCCTGCCCCGCGCCGGCGTCGTGCTGTCCACGCCCGAGGCGGCGGAGCGGATCGACGGCGTGCTCGGCCTGACGCCGTGGCAGACGCACCGGCACGGCGACGTCGAGATCGCCGCGGTGCCGGCGCTGCACGGGCCGGAGGGAGCGGAGGCACTCTCCGGCACGGTCACCGGGTTCGTGCTCCGCGCGCCGGGCGAGCCCGTCGTCTACGTCTCCGGGGACAACGCCTCCGTCGCCCTCGTCGAGGAGATCGCCCGCCGGGTCGGTCGGATCGACGTCGCGGTGCTCTTCGCGGGCGCGGCGAACGTCGGTCGCTTCGGCGATGCGGACCTGACGCTCAACGCCCGCACCGCCGTCGCCGCCGCGCGAGCGCTGGGCGACGCCGTGATCGTCCCCGTCCACGCCGAGGGCTGGCACCATTTCACCGAGACCAGGGAGAGGCTCGTCCGCGAGTTCGGTTACGCCGGCCTCGCGGATCGGCTCCGGGTGCCCGAGGCGGGAACGCCGCTCGTCCTCCGCCCCTGAGCGCTCTCGGCGACGGCGAAGGGCCTGCGCGCTCCCGTCGGAGGCGCGCAGGCCCCACGCGGAGCCCAGGGCCAGGCGGGCTCAGTGCAGCAGCTGCTCGATCGGCCCGCGGACGAAGTAGATCACGAAGCCGAGCGTGACGATCCAGAGCAGCGGGCTGATCTCGCGCGCCTTGCCCGAGAACGAGCGCACGAGCACCCAGCTGATGAACCCGGCCCCGATGCCGTTCGCGATGGAATACGTCATCGGCATCACCGTGACGGTGACGAAGACCGGGAACAGCGCCGAGAAGTCGCTCAGGTCGATGTGGCGGATCTGGCTCATCATCAGCGCTCCGACGATCACGAGTGCCGCCGCCGCGACCTCGGTCGGCACGATCGAGACGAGAGGCGTGAAGAACATCGCGATGAGGAACAGGAGTCCGGTGACCATGTTCGCGAGGCCTGTCCTCGCGCCCTCGCCGATGCCCGCGCCCGACTCGATGAACACGGTGTTGGAGGATCCGGACGTGAGACCGCCGGCGACGGCCCCCACGCCCTCGACGATGAGCGCAGAGCGCAGACGGGGGAACTCGCCCTTGTCGTCGGCCAGACCCGCCTCCTTGGACAGGCCCGTCATGGTGCCCATCGCGTCGAAGAAGTTCGTGAAGACCAGGGTGAAGACGAGCATGAGGGCGGCGACCGCCCCGATCCGGCCGAAGGCGCCGAACAGGTCGACGTGACCGACGAGGGAGAGGTCGGGGATCGCGAGCGGGTTGGCCGGCAGCGTCGGCTCGGTCAGGCTCCACCCGCCGGGGTTGATCTTGTCGCCGTTCACCTTCGGGCCGAGGTGCCAGATCGCCTCGACGATCACCGCGATCACGGTGCCGGAGACGAGCCCGATGAGGATCCCGCCCTTGATCCGCATCGCGACGAGGATCGCGGTCAGCAGCAGGGTGACGACGAAGATCAGGGTCGGCACGGTCGCCACGGATCCGCCGAGGCCGAGACCGACCGGAGGGGAGTCGCTCTTGGTGGACGTCACGAACCCGGCGTTCACGAACCCGATGAACGCGATGAACAGGCCGATGCCGACCGTGATCGCGATCTTCAGCTGCATCGGCACGGCGGTGAAGATCATGCGGCGCAAGCCCGTGGCACTGAGCAGCACGATGACGAGACCGTTGATCACGACGAGACCCATGGCCTCCGGCCAGGTGACCTCGCCCACGACGGAGAACGCGAGGAAGGCGTTGATGCCCAGCCCCGCCGCGAAGCCGAACGGCAGGCGGGCGATGAGACCGAACAGGATCGTCATGACTGCTGCCGTCAGGCCGGTCACGGCGCTCAACTGTGCGAAGCCGAGCTGAGTGCCCGCGACGTCCTTCGTGGTCGACAGGATGATCGGATTCAGGATCACGATGTAGGCCATCGTCACGAACGTGACGATGCCGCCGCGCACCTCGGTGCCGACCGTGGAACCGCGCTTCGTGATCTCGAAGAAGCGGTCGATCGCGTTCTTCGGAGCGGCAGGGGCCTCGTCGGCCGTGGGTGGGGGGACAGTAGTCATGGGCAGGACCTCCGCGGAAAACCGTATCGCCTCCGGAGCCCCGCGCGCCCACGGGAGCGCGAAGGGTTGTGCCCGTAGGCTCGATCCCGTCATGCAACGCCTCCTCATCGTGCTCCTGGCGGCCGTCGACGCGGTCGTGGCCGCGGCCGTCGGTCTCGGCCTGCTGCTCGCCCCGCTCACCCTGTTCTGGGCGATCTCGCAGGGCGCGGCGGCCGATTGGGGCGCGCTCTGGCCGAGCACTGTGTCGCTGTGGCAATACGGCCACGGGGCGCCGCTGGACGTGTCTTTGCCCGACGCGCTCGTGCGCGCCGCGGGGATCGCACCCGAGGCGGCACGGTTCGTGCTCTCGGTCCCCCCGTTGCTGTTCCTCGCGATCACCGCGTTCCTCGCGGCCCGGTCGGGACGCCGCGCGGCGCTCGCCGGATCCTGGATCACCGGGGTGGGGAGCGGAACGGCGGTCTTCGGCGTCGTCGCGGTGGGCGTCGCCCTCACCGGGCGCAGCACGATCCTCTCCACGCCGCTCCCGCTCGCGATCCTCGCCCCGACGCTGGTCTTCCTCGCGGGCGCGCTCCTCGGTGCGCTCACGACCGCGTGGGCCGAGGGGGACGGCGGCGTCGTCGACCGCGTCCAGGACGCTCTCGAGCGCCACCCGGACTGGGTCGAGGTCCCCGGCGAGATCGTGCGCGGCGCGACCGTCGTCATGGCGGGCGTCGTCGGCGCGGCGGGCATCGCCCTCGCGATCGCCGCGCTCACCCGGGGAGGCCAGGTGGTGGCGCTCTTCGAGTCCCTGCGCGTCGACGCGTTCGGGACGATCGTGATCGGACTGGCACAGCTCGCCTTCCTCCCGACCCTCCTCGCCTGGGGCGTCGCGTGGCTCGCCGGGCCGGGGTTCGCGATCGGTACGGGGACCGCGGTGTCTCCGGCCGGCACCGCCCTGGGCGTCGTCCCCGGCGTCCCGCTGTTCGGGCTGGTCCCGGAGAGCTCGTCGCCGTGGCTGTTGATCGTCGTGCTCGTCCCGATCGGGGCGGGGGCGTTCGCGGGGTGGGTCGTCCGTTCGCGCCAGGTGTCCGCCGGGATCGACGCGCCGCTGCTGCCGCGGGTCGCTGCCGCGGTCGGTATCGCGGCCGTGAGCGCCGGTGCGGGCGCCGCGCTCGCCGCGCTCTCGCACGGCTCGCTGGGCCCCGGGCGGCTCGCGGAGGCGGGGCCCGAGCCCTGGACCGTCGCTCTCGCGCTCGGCGCCGAAGTCCTCGTGGGCGCCGCGATCCTGCTGCTCGCCCCTCGCCGCCGGAGCGGCGCGGACCTCGATCTCGACGAGCGCGGGCACCTCCTGACGCCCGGCTAGACTGTCCAGGTGCTGACGGTCGCCGTTCTCATCTCGGGCACCGGCTCGAATCTTCGTGCCCTGCTCGACGCGGCTGCCGACCCCGGATACCCGGCCAGGGTGATCCTGATCGGCGCGGACCGGGAGGCCGAGGGGCTCGCCCATGCCGAGGCTTTCGGGATCCCCTCTTTCGTCGTCCCGTGGGACGCGTTCGACAGCCGTGAGGCCTGGGGCGCGGAGCTGGACGCACAACTGCAGGTCTGGAAGCCCGATCTCGTCGTGCTGAGCGGGCTCATGCGCCTGCTCCCGCCCGCGCTCGTGCAGGCTTGGGCTCCCCGCATCATCAATACGCACCCGGCCTACCTGCCCTCCTTCCCCGGCGCCCACGGCGTGCGCGACGCGCTCGCGGCCGGCGTCGCAGAGACGGGGGCGAGCGTGATCGTGGTCGACGACGGCGTCGACAGCGGACCGATCCTCGCGCAGGAGCACGTCCCCGTGCTCCCCGACGACACCGAGTCGTCGCTGCATGCGCGCATCAAGCCCGTCGAGCGGCGTCTGCTGATCGACGTCGTCCGCCGCATCGCCGAGGGCGACCTCGACCTCGGCGCGCGCCCTCAGCCGCACTGAACCTCTCCGGAAGGAACCCCCGATGGCCGGTCCCGCCCACGACCCGTCCCTCTACCGCCCGCGCGACGCCGTGCGCATCCGCCGCGCCCTCGTCTCGGTGAGCGACAAGACCGACCTCCTCCCGCTCGCTCAGGCGCTCGCCGCGAACGGCATCGAGATCGTCTCGACCGGGTCCACCGCGCAGACCATCCGCGACGCGGGACTCGAGGTCACCGACGTCGCCGCCGTCACCGGTGTCGCGGAGATGCTCGACGGCCGGGTGAAGACCCTGCATCCCACGATCCACGGCGCGGTGCTCGCCGACCTCCGCCTCGAGGACCACGAGCGGCAGCTCGCCGAGCGGGGCATCGATCCCTTCGAGCTCGTCGTCGTGAACCTGTACCCGTTCGTGGAGACCGTCGCCTCGGGGGCGGTCGGCGACGACGTCGTGGAGCAGATCGACATCGGCGGCCCGGCGATGGTGCGGGCGGCGGCCAAGAACCACGCCAACGTCGCGATCGTCGTCTCGCCCGAGTCGTATCCGTCCCTCATCGCGTCCCTGCAGACCGGCGGCACCACGCTGTCCCAGCGCCGGGAGCTCGCAGCGCGGGCCTTCGCGCACACCGCGGCGTACGACACCGCCGTCGCGCAGTGGTTCTCCGAGGGGACCCTGTCCAGCGAGATCGACCTGCCCGAGCACCTCACGATCAACGCCGAGCGCCTCGCGACCCTGCGCTACGGCGAGAACTCCCACCAGCGCGCCGCGATCTACACCCGCGCCGGCGGGCACGGGATCGCCCAGGCCACCCAGCTGCAGGGCAAGGAGATGTCGTACAACAACTACGTCGATGCCGATGCGGCGCTGCGCGCGGCGTACGACATGGTGCTCCCGGCCGTCGCGATCATCAAACACGCCAATCCGTGCGGCATCGCGACCACCGCTCCGAACGCCCTGGACCCGATCGCGAGCGCCCACCTGCGCGCGCACGAGTGCGATCCCGTGTCGGCCTATGGCGGCGTGATCGCGGCGAACGGCACGGTCACGCTGAAGATGGCCGAGAACCTCAAGGACATCTTCACGGAGGTCATCGTCGCCCCGGCGTTCGAGCCCGCGGCGCTCGAGGTCTTCAAGGCGAAGAAGAACCTTCGCCTGCTGCAGCTTCCCGACGACTGGCAGCAAGAGCGCATGGACGTGCGCCTCGTCTCGGGCGGTCTCCTGCTGCAGGACGCCGATCGCTTCCCGGACGACATCGTCTCGGTCGCGAAGGACTGGGAGCTCGTGTCGGGGGAGCGGCCGAGCGATGAGGAGATGGAGAACCTCATCTTCGCGTGGAAGGCGTGCCGCGCCGTCAAGTCCAACGCGATCGTGCTCGCCAAGGGCAACGCGACCGTCGGCGTCGGCATGGGGCAGGTCAACCGCGTCGATTCGTGCCGCCTCGCGGTCGAGCGTGCGGGGGACCGCGCCGCCGGATCCGTCGCCGCCTCGGACGCGTTCTTCCCGTTCGCCGACGGAGCGCAGGTGCTCATCGACGCCGGCATCACCGCGATCGTGCAGCCGGGCGGATCCGTCCGCGACGCGGAGGTCGTCGACGCCGCCCGCAAGGCCGGCGTGACGATGTTCTTCACCGGCGAGCGCCACTTCTTCCACTGACGCGGGGTTCTCCCGCCCCCGGCCGCCGGACGCGGGGGTAGGGCTCTCCCTGCGACGTAGGGCTCTCCCGCCGACGTGGGGCTCTCCCCGCGACCGTAGGGCTCTCCCGCCGACGTGGGGCCGCGCGCGAGCAAGGACCCCGCTCGATCGGTGCCGATATGTCGGCCCGGGTCATGTTGCTCGGCCGGGAGTGCGGCTGAGGACCGACAATGTCGCCCCGGGCCGACATATCGCGCGGGTGTGTTGGGTCCGTGTCGGGCGTGGGTTCGAGCCGGGCGCGTGAGCCGGATCTGCGGAGTGCGGCGGACGGGCCGCGGACCTGCGGACGTGTGCGCCGGGCGTCCGGAATGCGGTCGGTGCGCGGGATCCGGGGGCCGACTGTCGTGTCCGATTTCCGCGAGAGTGCGGGTTCCGGACGTGACAGAGTGAGGTCATGACCTTCTCCGGGATGACCTTCGACGAGCGGTATCGGGCGATCGATGCGCGCGATGTGCGCTTCGACGGCCAGTTCGTCACGGCGGTGCGCTCGACCGGCATCTACTGCCGCCCGAGCTGTCCCGCGCGCACGCCCCGCCCCGAGAACGTCACGTTCTATCCGACGAGCGCCGCCGCCCACGAGGCAGGCTATCGGGCGTGCAAGCGCTGCCTGCCCGAGGCGGCCCCCGGGTCGCCGGAGTGGAACGTGCGCGGCGACGTCGCAGCGAGGGCCATGCGGCTCATCGCCGACGGGGTGGTCGAGCGCGAGGGCGTGCCGGGCCTCGCCGCACGTCTCGGCTACTCGTCCCGGCATCTGACCCGACTGCTCGCGGCAGAGCTCGGGGCGGGCCCGCTCGCGCTGGCGCGAGCGCATCGGGCGCACACCGCGCGGATGCTGCTCGTCGGCACGGATCTGCCGATCTCCGACGTCGCGTTCTCCGCGGGGTTCGCGAGCGTGCGTCAGTTCAACGACACCGTGCGCGAGGTCTTCGGGCTCGCGCCCGGGGAGCTGCGAGCCCGGCGCCACCGCACAGGATCGACCTCCGCCGAGACGCCCGGCGAGCTCGACCTGCTGCTCCCGTACCGTGCCCCCTTCGACGCGGACGGGCTGTTCGCGTGGATGCGCGCCAGGGCGTTGCCCGGTGTGGAGGAGGCGGGCGAGCGGCGCTTCTCGCGGCATCTTCGTCTGGACGGCGGCCCGGGATGGTTCGAGCTGCGCCTGGACGAGAACGAGCGTCTTCATCTGCGCGCGCGCCTGACGCGCCTGGCCGATCTGGCGCCGCTCGTCGCCCGCGCCCGGCGCCTCTTCGATCTGGACGCGGATCCGCAGGCGGTCGATGCGGCCCTCGCGGCTCATCCGGCACTCCGCCCGCTCGTCGAGGCCACGCCCGGCATCCGGGTGCCCGGGGCGGCGGATCCGCACGAGATGCTCATCCGCGCCATGATCGGCCAGCAGATCACCGTGGCGGCCGCGCGCACCGCCCTGACACGACTCGCGGAGGAGCTGGGGGAGCGCACCGTCGACGGCGGGATCCTCTTCCCCACGGTGTCGGCCATCGCCGACCGCGGCGCCGTCGTGCTCCGCGGCCCCGCCGCGCGGATCCGCGCGATCACCGGTGCCGCGGCGGCCCTCGCCGACGGCTCCCTGATGCTCACGGCCGGCGATGACGGACGCACGCAACGGGAGGCGCTGCTCGCGATGCCCGGGATCGGACCCTGGACGGCCGACTACGTGCGGATGCGCGTGCTCGGGGATCCCGACGTGTTCCTTCCCGGCGACGTCGCCGCCCGCGCCGGGGCGGCAGGGGCCGGCCTTCCGGCGGAAGCCGCGCCCCTCGACGCGTGGGCCGCCCGGACCGCTCCGTGGCGCAGCTATCTCACGGCGCATCTCTGGCGCGCCGCCCCCGTCCGCCCGTCTCGCACCCGAGCCGTCCGCTCGGCCGACCCTTCCCCGACCACCCCTCCGAAAGAAGGTTCCCGATGACCGCTCTCATCCAGACCGTCGAGACCCCCGACGGCCCGTTCACGATCCTCAGCGATGCCCGGCATCGCGTTCTCGCCTCCGGATGGACCGCTGACGCGGACGAGATCCTGCAGCGCGTCCCTGCGGCGCACCGGCCCACCGAGATCTCGGAGGGGAGCACTCGGGCGGGCGACGCCGTCGCGGCGTACTACGCGGGCGACGTCGCGGCGATCGACGCCGTGGAGGTGCGCCAGTTCGGCACCGAGCTCCAGAGCGCGGGCTGGGCGGCGCTGCGGCGGATCGCTCCCGGTCGGCCGCTCAGCTACACCGAGTTCGCCGCCGCGATCGGTCGCCCGGGAGCCGTGCGCCCCGCCGCCTCGGTCTGCGCGCGCAACGCGGCCGCGCTCTTCGTCCCGTGCCATCGGGTGCTGCGCGCGGACGGCACCCTCGGGGGCTTCGCCTGGGGCGAGAGCGTGAAGCGACGCCTCCTGGAGCGCGAGGCGGCGGCCTGATCGGGATCCGCCGCACGAATCTCGGAAAGCGCTTGCGTTCAGCAAGATCACAGTTCTAGGCTGGAGGGCTGTCGCGCCGATCCGGCCGATCTCAGCCGAACCGAGGAGGACACCATGCCCGTGATCAACACCGCATCGTCGATCAGCGCTGTCGCCGCCGGTTCGCCCTCCGCGTTCGTCGGGTACTGATCCGCTCCGGATCCCTCCCGGCCCACCGGCCGTCGCACTTCGCTCGGATGCATCTTCCGCGTCCGCTCCTCGTCGTCCCCTGCCCTCCCCTGTGACACGCATCTGCTGAGAGTCATGTCTGAAGAATCCACGTCCCCGTCCCCCACGAACACCCTTTCCACCCCCCGCGCTCTCGCCCGCCTCGCTCCCTTCGTCCGGCCCGTCGCCTGGCGTCTGGTCGGCGGCGGCGCGTCGGCGCTCGCTGCCGCGGTCATCGCGCTGTGCGTGCCGCTGCTGCTGCAGGCCGTGCTCGAAGGCCCCATCGCCACGGGCGAGATCAGCGCGATCGTGTGGGGTGCGGTCGCGGTGACCGCTCTCGCACTCGGCGAGGCCGTCATGGTGTGGCTGCGCCGCCAGTTCGTGCTCAACCCGGCTACCCAGGTCGAGTACACGATGCGCACGCAGCTGTACTCGCGCCTGCAGACGTTGCCCGTCGCCTTCCACGACCGCTGGCAGTCGGGTCAGCTGCTCAGCCGGATGATGCAGGACATCGGGCTCATCCGCCGTTGGCTCGCGTTCGGGCTGGTGCTGCTCGTGGTCAACCTGCTCACCATCGTCATCGGCGCAGGCCTGCTGTTCCGCTGGCACTGGCTGCTCGGGACGATCTTCCTCGTCACGGCCGTGCCGCTGTGGATCTCGGGCTTCCTCTTCGAGAAGCGCTACGGGGTGCTCACCCGCCGCAGCCAGGATCAGGCCGGCGATCTCGCGACGAGCGTCGAGGAGAGCGTGCACGGCATCCGCGTGCTGAAAGCCTTCGGCCGCGGAAAGCACGCGCTCGTGAAGTTCGCCCGTCAGGCCGAGTCGCTGCGCAAGACGGAGCTGAGCAAGGCCCGCTCGGTGGGCTGGATCTGGTTCTGGCTCGTGTTCATGCCGGAGGTCGCCTTCGCGGTCAACCTCGTGGTGGGGATCTGGCTGATCTCCCAGGGTGCATTGAGCGCGCCGGAGCTGTTCGCGTACTTCGCGATGGCGACGGTGCTGCGCTGGCCGATCGAGTCGATCGGCTTCCTGTTCTCGTTCCTGCTCGACGCGCGCACCGCGACGGATCGCGTGTTCGAGATCTACGACGAGCAGAACACGATCACCGATCCGGAGAATCCGCAGACGATCGCCGCGCCGCGCGGCCAACTGGCGTTCGAGAACGCCCACTTCCGCTACCAAGACGCGCGTGCGCACGAGAGGGATCTCCTCGACGGCATCGATCTCGTGCTGCAGCCGGGGGAGACGATGGCGCTGGTCGGCATCACCGGATCCGGCAAGACGACGCTGACGACGCTGCCCACGCGCCTGTACGACGTCACGGGCGGTCGCGTCACTCTCGACGGCGTGGACGTGCGCGACCTCACCCTCGCGGAGCTGCGCACGCACATCGCGATGGCGTTCGAGGATGCCACGCTGTTCTCCGCCACCGTGCGCGAGAACGTCCTCCTCGGTCGCGCCGACCTCGACCCGCACAGCCCCGAGGCCGAGCGCGTCCTTCGCGAGGCCCTGGACGTCGCCCAGGCGGGCTTCGTCGACGACCTTCCCGACGGCGTCGAGACGATGATCGGGGAGGAGGGGCTGAGCCTCTCCGGGGGGCAGCGTCAGCGGCTCGCCCTCGCTCGCGCGGTCGCCGCCAAGCCCAAGGTGCTCGTCCTGGACGACCCGCTGTCGGCGCTCGACGTCGACACCGAGGCGCTCGTCGAGGAGGCGCTGCGCCACGTGCTCGCCGAGACCACCGCCCTCATCGTCGCGCACCGTCCCTCGACGGTCGCGCTCGCGGATCGCGTCGCGCTGCTGCAGAAGGGCAGGGTGACCGTCGTCGGCACCCATTCCGAACTGCTGCGCACGAGCGCGCACTACCGTCACGTGATCTCGAGTCTCGAGGCGGAGGAGGCCGCGCGGACCGGGGCGATCCCGGTGATCCCCGCGTCGGACCCGGCGGAAGGATCCCGCTCCCGACCCACGACCCAGGAGGTGCAGGCATGAGCGTCGTCGGAACGCAGGACGAGGACCGCTCCGATCTGACCCGCGAGGAGAGCGCGACGATCCGCCGTCGCTCGCTGCGGCTGTTCGGATCGCTCGTCGCGCCGCTCAAGGTGCAGATGGCGCTCACGGCGCTCGTGCTGGTGGTCTCCACGGCCGCCCAGGTCGCCGGACCTGCTTTGGTCGCCTATGGCCTGAACACCGCGCTTCCGGCCGTGCTGCAGCACGCGGACTGGGCACCGACGATCGTCGTGGGCCTGGTGTTCCTCGTGACGGGTCTGGTCGGATCGGCGCTGATCGGCTGGTACGCGGTGCTCACCGCGCGCATCACCCAGGCGATCCTGCTCGATCTGCGCAAGCGCATGTTCCTGCACACGCAGCGATTGAGCCTGGAGTTCCACGAGAGCTACACGTCCGGTCGCATCATCTCGCGTCAGACGAGCGATCTGGACTCGATCCGTGAGCTGTTGGACGGCGGCCTGAACGAGCTCGTCTCCGGGCTGCTCTACGGCGTGTTCACGTTCATCGCACTCATGCTCGTGGATTGGAAGTCGGGGGCGGTGCTCATCGTCGCCGGGGTCCCCCTTGTCCTCCTGATGCGCTGGTTCTACCGTCGTTCGCAACTCGTGTACCGCGAGTCGCGGGTGATCAGCGCGAAGGTGATCGTGCAGTTCGTCGAGACGATGACCGGGATCCGCGCGGTCAAGGCGTTCCGCAAGGAGCCGCGCAACGACGTGTCGTTCCAGGAGGTCGCGGGCGAGTACCGCGACGTCAACCGGCGTTCGATGCTGCTCTTCGGCACGTTCGAGCCGGGACTCATGGCAGTCGCGGCGCTCACCCTGGGCGTCGTCGTGGTGTGGGGCGGCGTGCGCATGGCGGACGGCCAGATCCAGGTCGGCATCCTGCTGGCCGCGGTCCTGTACGTGCGCAACTTCTTCGCGCCGATGCAGGAGATCGCGATGTTCCTGAACTCCTTCCAGTCGGCCACGGCGGCGCTGGAGAAGGTGTCCGGCGTTCTCGAGGAGGTTCCCACGGTGCCGGATCCGGCGAAGCCGACCGACCTCTGGAACGCCTCGGGTCACGTGCGCTTCGACGACGTCGAGTTCGGATACTCGGCGGATCACACGATCCTGCCGGACTTCTCGCTCGACATCCCGGCGGGGCAGACGATCGCCCTCGTCGGCACGACGGGCGCAGGCAAGTCGACGCTCGCCAAGCTCGTGTCGCGCTTCTACGATCCGACCGCGGGCGCGGTGACCTTGGACGGCGTGGATCTGCGCGCGCTGCACCCGAAGGATCTTCGGCGTGCGATCGTCATGGTCACGCAGGAGGCGTACCTCTTCAGCGGAACGGTGGCGGACAACATCGCGCTCGGCAAACCGGACGCGACGATGGACGAGATCCGTGCGGCCGCCGCGGCGGTCGGTGCGGATGCGTTCATCGAGGGGCTTCCGGACGGTTACGACACCGACGTGAACAAGCGCGGTGGCCGTGTGTCGGCGGGGCAGCGGCAGCTGATCTCGTTCGCGCGCGCCTTCCTCGCCGATCCGGCGGTGCTGATCCTCGACGAGGCGACCGCATCGCTCGACATCCCGTCCGAGCGGCTGATCCAGGACGCCCTGCAGACCCTGCTGGCCGACCGCACCGCGATCATCATCGCGCACCGCCTGTCGACGGTCGCGATCGCGGACCGCGTGCTGGTCATGGAGCACGGGCGCATCATCGAGGACGACGCCCCGGACGCCCTGATCGCCGGCACCGGCAAGTTCGCCCAGCTGCACCGCGCCTGGCAGGCGACGCTCGTCTGATCGCCGCTCCCGCCCCCGTGTCCCGCGCACGGGGGCGGGAGTGCGTCGGCGGGGCCGTGTAGCGCACGCGCAATATGTCGGACTGGGTGGGCGATGCCGGGGTGCGGGATGCGCTGTGCCGCGCTGCGCTGTGCACGCGCGATATGTCGGGTTCCCTCAGCAATGTCGGACCCATGGGGACCTATCGCCCGATTCTCTTCGAGTGATCCGACATATCGGGCGATGTAGATCGAGTCGGGGGTCCTAGAGGGAGTTGGTCAGTCTGGATCGAGTCGGCCAGTCTGGACGGAGTCGACCGTCTTGGATCGGGTCGGCCAGTCTGAATGGAGCCGAGCGTCCTGGACGGAGTCGAGTGCTCCAGACGTGTGCGGCCGGGACTTCGACCGAGACGGGTCGCGTGCGCGATGCGGGCCGAAGCGGCGGTCAGGCCAGGGTACGCCGCAGGTGTGGTGCGAGGTGGAGACGTCGGGCGAGCGCGGCCGCGATGGTGCGCTCGACGTCATCCCAGTGGTGCACGACCTGCGCGTAGGTGAAGCGAAGCACGGTGTAGCCGCGCAGCTGAAGCTCGGCATCATGGCTCACGTCGCGTTGATGTGCGGCCGGGGAGCTGTGGAAGGCGAATCCGTCGAGCTGCGCGACGAGATGCGTTCCGATCAGCGCGTCGACATCGTGCCCTCCGAGGCGGACCTGCTGGCGGATCGGGATGCCCCAGGGTCGCAGGCGCACGACGAACAAGGTCTCGACGCCCGAGTCTGACCGGCCCCGTACCGCTTGCGCGTAGCGCCGACTCGGTGGCTCGGGCCACGCGACCGTACGGAGGGACTCCAGATCCAGATGCGCGATCCGGATCGCGGATTCCCAGACGCAGAGGGCGTCCTCCTCCCCGAGACAGAGGGCGATGTGCGCGAGCGCATCCTCGATCGAGGCGTGCAGAGCTCGAGGTCCGGTGTCGACGAGAGGTCGCGACCAGTGCGGCCGCACCTCGCCTGCCGTGCGCCGTCCATTCGCCGGAAGCTGGACAGGGATCCGGGAGTCCGCACTCTCGGGGATCCACCAATGACGCGGCCGAGCCAGCGAGAGGCAGGTCAGCCGGCCTCCTGCTGAGGCCGCCGTGACGAGATCGGAGGAAGCCGTTTCGTCCGTGATCCAGGAGGCGCGCACACGACGCACCGTCCCGGCGCGGATCGCCGTCCGGACGGCCGACGGAGCGAACCCGTGCGCTGCTGCGACACGTCGGTGCGCGATGCCGCCTCGCCTGCTCAACCAGGTGTCCAGATCCATATGCAGACTGTGCCGGGGATCGGCGGTCGTGAAGACGCCGATCACGGAAGCGGTGGGATCGCATCAGTTCACGGCGGGAGTGGAGGAGCAAACGCCCGGCCGCGACGGTGGCGAGACGATCGCGATATGTCGGATCGCTCACCGAAAAGCGGGCGCGAGAGCGCACAGCGTCCGAAGTTCATGCGCCGGGCCGACATATCGCGCCGGTAAGGACGAAGGCGGGGGCGGGGCGGAGCACGGCGATCGGGAGAGAGGGCGACGGGGCTTCGATGGGGGAGGGGATTCGAAGCCCCGCCGCCGGTTCAGCGTGTGCGGATCGGGCTCGGGCCGGGGTCAGGCGAAGCGGATCTCCGCGATCACCTCGGCATACTCGGTCTCGCCCACGGGGGAGAAGCCGACGCGCTGGAAGAACGCCTCGGGGCCGCCGTCGCCGGCCTCGTAGATGACGTTGAGGTGCTCGAAGCCGCGGTCGCGGGCTTCGGCGATGAGGCTCTCGACCGCGAAGCGTCCGACGCCGCGGCCCTGCTCGTCGGCCGCCACGTTGATGCGCCACAGCACCGAGCGGAAATGCTCCTCCGGCGCGTCGTGGTCGAAGTTGGCGCTCACGAAGCCGACGACCTCGTCGCCGTCCAGCACGACCCGCTGCCACGTGGTCTGCGGGTTCATGACGGTCGCGGCGATCCCGTACGAGACGGGCGCGAGGAACTGCTCCTGCCCGGGCTTGAGGGACAGGTTGTTGACGGCGACGATCGTCGCCGCGGAGAGTTCGACCAGTCGCAGTTCCGTCATAGCCCAAGGCTAACCCCTGCACGGGGGCAGGGCGGGCCGAAGTCGGAACGAGGGAAGAAAGTTCATCCGGGATGAACAGGGCGCACAGGGCGCACAGAACCGCCCCGCGGCGCGCCCGGCCGCTCAGGTATCTTGGTATCGAGACAAAATCCTGCGTGAATCCCCGCGCGAACACTCGTGCGGACGCTTCCTGTGCGAAAAGGAGCCCCGGTGACCGACGACGCGATCATCTACACCTACACGGACGAGGCGCCGGCGCTGGCCACGGCCTCGCTCCTGCCGATCGTCCAGGCCTATGCCCACCAGGCGGGCATCGACATCGAGACGCGCGACATCTCGCTCGCCGGTCGGATCCTGGCCGCCTTCCCCGAGCGGCTGACCGCGGGCCAGGCGGTGGGCGACGCTCTCGCCGAACTCGGTGGCCTGGCGACCACGCCCGAGGCCAACATCATCAAGCTGCCCAACATCTCGGCCTCGATCCCGCAGCTCAAGGCCGCGATCGCCGAGCTGCAGCAGCAGGGCTTCGACGTGCCCGACTATCCGGACGACGCGTCCACGGTCGAGCAGAAGGACATCCGCGCCCGCTACGACCGGATCAAGGGTTCGGCCGTGAACCCCGTGCTGCGCGAGGGCAACAGCGATCGTCGCGCCCCGCTCGCGGTGAAGAACTACGCGAAGAAGCACCCGCACCGCAACAAGGCCTTCGCCGCCGGGTCCCGGACGCACGTCGCGACCCTCGGTCACGACGACTTCAAGGCGAACGAGAAGAGCTGGGTGTCGCCGGGCGACGACGTCCTGACGATCCGCCACGTCTCGACCGACGGTCAGATCACGGTGCTCAAGGAGAACCTCAAGGTGCTCCCCGGCGAGATCATCGACGCGACCTTCCTGGACGCCGCGGCGCTCGACGCCTTCCTCGCCGAGACCCTCGCCGAGGCGAAGGCCGAGGACGTGCTGTACTCGGTGCACCTCAAGGCCACGATGATGAAGGTCTCCGACCCGATCATCTTCGGCCACGTCGTGCGCGCCTACTTCGCGGACGTCTTCGCCCGCTACGGCGACCGGATCGCGGCCGCCGGGCTCACCGCGAACGACGGACTCGGCTCGATCCTCGCCGGGCTCGCGGACGTCGAGGGCGGCGAGGAGATCGCCGCCGCGTTCGCGCGCGCGATGCAGGACGGACCCCGTCTCAACTACGTGAACTCCGACAAGGGCATCACGAACCTCCACGTGCCCAGCGACGTCATCGTCGATGCGTCGATGCCGGCGCTGATCCGCAACGGCGGCAAGCTCTGGGGTGCGGACGGCAGCGAGGCGGACACCCTCGCCGTCATCCCCGACTCCTCCTACGCGGGCGTCTACCAGGCCACGATCGAGGACGTCATCGAGAACGGCCCGCTCGACCCCGCGACGATCGGCACCGTCCCCAACGTCGGCCTCATGGCCCAGGCGGCCGAGGAGTACGGCAGCCACGACAAGACGTTCGAAGTCGCGGCGGACGGCACGATGCAGGTCGTCACCGCGGCGGGGGACGTCGTCCTCGAGCACGCGGTGCACACGGGTGACATCTGGCGCGCGACGCAGACCAAGGACGTCCCGATCCGCGACTGGGTGAAGCTCGCCGTGAGCCGCGCCCGTGCGACCGGCGCCCCGGCCGTGTTCTGGTTGAACCCCGCGCGGTCGCACGACGCGGCGCTCATCGCCAAGGTGACCAAGTACCTGAAGGACCTGGACACCGACGGGCTGACGATCGAGATCCTCACGCCCGAGGACGCGACCCGCTACTCGCTCGCGCGCATGCGCAAGGGCGAGGACACGATCTCGGTCACGGGGAACGTGCTGCGCGACTACCTCACGGATCTGTTCCCGATCCTCGAGGTCGGCACCAGCGCCAAGATGCTGAGCATCGTCCCGCTGCTCGCGGGCGGCGGGCTGTTCGAGACCGGAGCGGGCGGATCCGCGCCGAAGCACGTGCAGCAGCTCGTCGAGGAGAACTACCTCCGCTGGGACTCGCTGGGTGAGTTCTTCGCTCTGGCCGCGTCCTTCGAGCACTACGCGGATCGGACGGGCAACGCGAAGGCGGCGATCCTGGCGAAGACGCTCGACGCCGCGACCGGGACGTTCCTCGAGAACGATCGTTCCCCCGGCCGCGCGCTCGGCACGATCGACAACAGGGGCAGCCACTTCTACCTGGCGCTGTACTGGGCGCAGGAGCTGGCGAATCAGACGGAGGACGCGGAGCTCGCCACGGCGTTCGCGCCGGTGGCCGCCGCGCTCGCCGCGGACGAGCAGCGCATCGTGTCGGAGCTGAACGCCGTGCAGGGCTCGCACGCCGAGATCGGCGGCTACTACCGCCCGGACGGCGCGCTCGTGGCCAAGGTCATGCGTCCGTCCGCGACGCTGAACGCGGTGATCGACGCTCTGGACTGAGCGGATCGGGGATCCTCGGAGGGGCGGGCGCGCGGGCGTCCGCCCCTCCGGCGTTCCCGGGGTCGAACGGTCACGGCGAATCGACGAACGCCTTGCGCCGGGCCGAGGCGCCGTGGAACGTCGGCCGTGGAACGTCGGCCGTGGAACGTCGGCCGTGGAACGTCGAAGGGCCCGCCGCGCCAGGCGACAGGCCCTTCGAGCTCAGTAAGAGCTCAGTAGTGCACGTTGACCTCGGTGCCCTGCGGGCTCCAGTCGTACAGCCACTCGGCGCGCCACTCCGGCATGCCCACGCAGCCGTGGCTCATCGGGGTACCCCAGTTGGAGTGCCAGTACACGCCGTGCAGGGCCTCGTCGCCGTTGAAGTACATGATCCACTTGACGTCGGGCTGGTAGTAATACGGCGCCTTCGTGAGATCGGTGTTGCCCATGTTCTGGGACGTCAGCTTCCAGTTCACCGCGAAGGAGCCGGTGTGCGTCGCGAAGCCCTCGCGGCCCGACGAGACGGACCAGGAGTCGACGACGTTGCCGTTCTCGATCGCGCTGACGGTCTCGGTGCTGAGGTTGACGTCGATCTTGCGCAGGAGCGACGTCGTCGTGAAGGGCGTGTCCTTCACGGTCAGTGCGTAGTGCCCGTTCCCCGTGCGCAGCTGCGAGGCGAACGCGGCCGCGACCCCGGAGACGTCGCCGAGCTCTCGTCCCGCGACGCCGGGCGTGAGGTCCTGCAGCACCTCGCCGGAAGAGTTCACGATCGAGGTCGCGTTGACGGGCGCGCGGTTCACCAGCGGGGCCAGCCCGCTCACGGACTTCTGGATCGCGGCCTGGTTCGCGTCGATCGTGAGCTTGCCGTCGTCGGGCGTGACCGTGATCCAGCTCGCCGCGGTGGCAGCGTCGACGGGGACGGTGCGCTCGCTGCCGACGTAGAACCCGATCGAGGCCAGCATCGTGTTCAGGCGCTTGACGGTGTCGGCCGCGGTCGCGTCGGTGATCGCCGGCGTCACGACGTCAGCCGTGGCGGGGTAGGACAGGGCGTTGTCGCCCTTCTCCACGGCCTTCGTGAGCGCGGCGGTGAGCTTGTCCAGATCGATGCCCGACCCGTTCTTCGCCGCGCTCGCGACGTAGCCGCCCGCCGCCGGGTTGAAGGCGACGGTCGCATCGGTCGCGTCGGTGTAGACGGAGGGGACCTGTGCGCGCAGGGCGTGCTCCGCCGCCCGCTGATCCAACGTGATGTCGCCTGCGACGGGCGCGGACATCCACGACGTCACGTTCCAGAGGGGATGCTCGGCGAAGGCCTTCTCGGCGAGCTTGGTCGCATCGATGTGCGCACCGAGGTCGCTGCCCGTGACCTTGCTGCCGTCGCCCTCACCGGTCAGCGTGACCTGCATGCCTGACACGTGGTTGTTCACGGCCTCGGCCGCGGCGCCCACCGTCATCCCGCCGACCTGCACTCCGGCGATGGCGGTGCCGGGCGCGATGAGGATGGTCGATGCGGCGCCGACCCCGAGCACCAGCACGCCGAGACCCAGCCCGATCCACAGCCCGAGCCGCCGTCTCTTCTTCGGTGCGTCGGCCGTCGGCGCCCATTCGGCGTGGCGATCGCCGGATCCGCCGTCTCCCGACTCGGTCGGCGTGGTGACGTCGTCGTTCACCGCGCCCCCCTTCGCCGCGTCGGTCGCATCGACGATCGGGGAACCCTCTGTCGAAGCCCCCGCTTCCGTTGCCAGATCCGTCACGTGCGCACCCCCCTCCGCCCGTAGGCGTCTGCTCACTCCTCAGGATACGGGATCCCATATCACAGAATGGCAACGGACGGGAAACGACCGGCCCGGCGCGGGCGATTCCGCTCAGGATGAGCAGACGTCCCGGAAATCCTGAGCCGCGTCCGCGAGGTCCTTCGGCCCCTGCAGTAGCGGCAGCATGCTCGCAGGATCCTTGTCCTGCGCGGCCTTCGTCGCGAGGTCGGCGTACTTCTGCCACACGGCCTGCACCCTCTCCGCCGCCGTCCTCACCCGGCCGTTGCCGAGCGCCTGCACGGCGGCGGAGACCTTGTCGGCGTCGGCCTGGAAGCGCTGGAGGGTGCCGGCCGGGTCCTTCGCGGCGCTCGCGGGATCCCATCCCGCCACGTCCTCGCCCACGGCGCCGAGCGTGGAGGTCATGGCGGCGCACGCGTCCACGGCGCTCTGCGTGTCGCCGCTCGTCGTCGACGCCGACGGCGCGTTCTGCGGCGTGCTCTGAGCCGGCGCGCAGGCCGCGAGGCCCAGGGCGAGGACGACGGCGGAGAGGGTGGTGACGAGCGGACGTCGGAGGCGAAGGGGCATGGGGCTCCTCGGTGCGGGTGTGGGGTGCGGGTGGTGGGTGCGGGCGGTGGGGATCGGTTGGTGGCGATCGGTCGGCCACGCGGTGTCCGCCGACCGCTGCGACCTGCATCCAAGCACGCTCTCCTGGGATCGTGCTCCGGGAGACCGAGGATCCGCCGGGGCGCGCACACGGGGGCGCGGGGAGCCCGACGCGGGCACGGCAGTAACGTTTGCGTAACCCGATCGGACCGCGCGTGCGCGGCGGCTTGCGCATCCTCTGTTCGTAAGGTGTACTAACAAACATGGTCCCGAGGAAGAAGGTCCGCGGATGAGCGTGGAGCACGGCGAGGGCGATCCGCACCGCTTCGGACCCTCGAGACGGCTGCGCACCCGCGCCAAGGTGCTCCCGGAGCACGCGAGAGGGCACAACCGCGCGCTCGTGCTGCAGACGCTCTTCCACGCCGGTGCCATGAGTCGCGCCGACCTCTCCCGCGAGACGGGCCTCACCCGGGTGACGATCTCCGATCTCGTCGGGGAGTTCATCGCGGACGGCGTCGTCGTCGAGAAGGGGATCCGCGAGACGAGCGGACCGGGCAAGCCGCCGACCCTCATCGACATCGACCGCGACGGGCACCGCATCGTCGGTCTGGACCTCTCCGGACCCGGCGCGTTCGAAGGCGCGCTGCTGAGCCTCGACGGCGTCGTGCTCGAGCGCCGGGAGATCGCGCGTCCGGTCGAGGGCGGCGAGGCGGCGTACGCCGCCGTGCGGACGCTCGCGCAGCAGCTCGTCGCGCTGTCGCCCGCACCCGTGCTGGGCGTGGGCGTGGGCGCGCCGGGCATCGTCCGACCGGACGGCGTCGTGCTGAGCTCGCCCAACCTGGACTGGGTCGACCTCCCCCTGGAATCCCTGCTCAGCGCAGACCTCGACCTCCCCGTGCTGGTGAGCAACGACGCCAACGCGGCCGTGCTCGCCGAGTTCACGTTCGGGCAGGCCAGGGACGACATGATGCTGGTCCGGATCGGCAAGGGCGTCGGCGGCGGACTCATCTCGGACAGCCAGCCGCTCGTGGGGAGCAGGTTCGCGGCGGGAGAGATCGGGCACGTCGTCGTCGGCACCGACGGCGGACCCCTCTGCGGCTGCGGCAAGCGCGGCTGCCTCGAAGCCTGGCTGGGCGCCTCGGCCCTGCGCACCCGGCTCGCGGAGGCGCCGGTCGCAGAGTCCGACGCGGTGCTGCGCGAAGCGGGTACGCGGCTCGGCATCGGGATCGCACCGATCGTCGCGGCCCTCGACCTGTCCGAGATCGTGCTGTCCGGGCCGGCGGATCTGCTCGACGGCCCGCTCATCGAGGCCGCGACGCGCACCCTGACCGAGCGCACGCTCGACGGCGTATACGACGACGTCGTCATCCGCCTGACCGCGCAGGAGGACATCGTCCTGCGCGGCGCCGCGGTCATGGTGCTCTCCAGCCAGCTGGGCGTCTCGTGACCGCGATCCGCGCCGGACTGGACGTCGGGGGCACCAAGATCGAGGCGCTCGCGCTCACCGCCGACGGGCGCATCGCGGCGCGCACGCGGATCCCGACCGGCTGGGGCGACGACGGGGTCGTGGCCGCGGTGCACGACGCGATCGCCGCACTCGCCGCCGAGGGCGGCTTCCCCGTGTCGGACGTCGCCTCGATCGGCATCGGGATCCCCGGACTCGTCGACGCGGAGCGCGGCCGGGTGCTGCATGCCGTGAACCTGGGCGTCGCCGAGCTCGATCTGGCCGCGGCGGTCCGTGCGAGGCTCGCCGTGCCCGTGGCGGTCGAGAACGACGTCAAGGCGGCCGCGGTCGGCGCGGGCTCGCTCCGGGGCGACGCGCACTCGATGGCGTACCTGAACCTCGGCACGGGCGTCGCGGCCGGGATCGTGATCGACGGACGGCTCTGGCGGGGCGCCCGAGGGACGGCGGGCGAGGTCGGGCACCTGTCCGTGGATCCCGAGGGGCGCGTCTGCGGCTGCGGCCAGCGCGGCTGCATCGAGACGTTCTGCGGCGGCGGCGCCGTGTCGAAGGCGTGGGGGCGCGGCGGCGCGCTGCCGATCCTCGACATCTTCGACCGCGCGGAGCAGGGCGATCCCCTCGCGATCGAGCTCCGTGCAGGCGTCGCCTACGGGGCCGCCTCCGCGGTGCGGGCGCTCGTCCTCGGCGCCGATGTGGAGACGGTCGTCCTCGGCGGCGGCGTCACCGCGCTCGGGGATCGCCTGCTGGACGACCTCCGCCGGCGCCTGCGGGCCGAGGCCGCGTCCTCGGCCTTCATCGGCTCGCTCCGCCTCGAGGATCGCGTCGAGCTGCTGCCCCCGGGCTCTCCGGCGGCGGCGCTGGGCGCGGCGCTCGTGGGCGCGTCGCAGCCGACCCCTCCCTCCCGTCCTGCGTCCGCATCCGTTCCGGTCGCGTCGAACACCCCCGAAGGAGCCCTTCATGGCTGAAGTCGTCATCGTCGAGAACCCGGCGGCCGCCGGCGAGCTGGTCGCGCAGGAGATCGCGCAGTTGATCCGGCGTCGCTCCGACACCGTGCTGGGCCTCGCGACCGGGTCCACGCCGCTGCCCGTGTATTCGGCGCTGCGTCCCCGGCTCGCGGGCGTCGACGTCTCGCACGTGCGCGGTTTCGCCCTCGACGAGTATGTCGGCATCGACCCCTCGCACCCCGAGAGCTACCGTTCCGTCATCACCCGTGAGGTCGTGGAGCCGCTGGGACTGAACCCCGCGCTCGTGCACGTGCCGGACGGCGACGAACGGGGGATCGAGCACGCCGGCGCGGAGTACGACGCGCGGATCCGTGCCGCGGGCGGCGTCGACCTGCAGATCCTCGGCATCGGCACGGACGGGCACATCGGGTTCAACGAGCCGGGGAGCTCCTTCGCCTCGCGCACACGCGTCAAGACGCTCACCCAGCAGACCCGCGAGGACAACGCCCGGTTCTTCGACTCGATCGAGCAGGTGCCGATGCACTGCATCACGCAGGGGCTGGGCACGATCCTCGAGGCCCGCCATCTCGTGCTGCTCGCGTACGGCGAGGGCAAGGCGCAGGCGATCGCGGACGCCGTCGAGGGGCCGTTGACGGCGTTCGTGCCCGGCTCGGCGATCCAGCTGCACCCGCACGCGACCGTCGTCGTCGACGAGGCCGCCGCCTCGAAGCTCCGACTCGCGGACTACTACCGCTACACCTACGAGAACAAGCCGGCCTGGCAGGGGATCTGAGCCGCGCCGGGCCCGAGCCCTCAGCGGGTCTCGGGCCAGGCGAGCCGCAGCAGGTGCTCCTCACTGAGCGGGGCGAGCGGGATCCGCATGGCGTCGTCCGGGGTGATCCAGCGCAGTTCGGCGAGCTCCGCCTGCACCTGGACGTCCTCGGGCTCCGCGGTCATCGCGAACGCGGTCGCGATCACGCGGTGGCCCGGCTCGTTCGCGGCGGCGGAGACGAAGACGCCGAGCGGGGTGAGGGCTGCCTCCTCGACGCGGAGTCCGAGCTCCTCGTGCAACTCGCGGGCGAGGGTCTGCGCGGCGTCCTCGCCGGGCTCCGGCTTGCCGCCGGGCTGCATGAACCGCTCCGTGCCGCGCTTGCGCACGACGAGCACCCGGCCGTCGCGCGCGGTGATGACGGCGGCGGAGACGTGGATGTCAGGCATGAGTTCCTTCCGGTCGAGGCGCGAAGACCTTGCCGGGGTTGAGGATCCCCGCGGGGTCGAAGGCGCGCACGATGCGCTCCTGCAGATCCCACTGATCCTCGCCCAGCTCCTCCGCGAGCCAGCGGCTCTTCAGCACGCCGATGCCGTGTTCGCCGGTCAGCGTGCCGCCGAGCCGCAGGGCCGAGCGGAAGAGGTCGTCGGCGGCGCGCCAGACGTGCGGAGGGACCACGGGGCCGTCGACGATGAAGTTCGGGTGCAGGTTGCCGTCACCGGCGTGCGCGACGGTGGGGATCACGAGGTCGTACTCGCGCTCGATCCGGGCGATCTCGTCGAACATGTCCGGCAGGGCGCTGCGGGGCACCGCGACGTCCTCGATGAGCGTGGTGCCGAGGGAGGCCATCGCGGCGTGCATCGACCGCCGGATCCGGAGCAGCTCCTCGCCCTCCGCGGCGTCGTCGGTGACGGACACGGTGCCGCCGACCGCCCGCAGGACGTCGGCGATCCGGGCGGCCTCGTCGGCGGCGACGGGGCCGTCGGTCTGGATCGTGAGCTGCGCGACGCCCGAAGCCGGGGAGGGCAGCCCGAGGAGCGCGTGCACGGCGGCGAGGGACCGAGCGTCCATGAGCTCCATGATCGCCGGCTCCGCGCCGCTCGCCGTCACGGCGGCGGATCCTCGGGCGGCGTTGTGCACGTCGGGGAACGTGGCGGTGATCGTGCACGGGGAGCCGGGCACGATCCGACGCAGTTTGAGCGTCGCGCCGACGATGACCCCGAGGCGACCCTCCGAGCCGATCACGAGCGACGTGAGATCGAGCCCGGTGACGCCTTTCACGCTGCGATGGCCCAGGTGCAGCAGGCGTCCGTCGGCCAGCACGAGGTCGAGGCCGAGGACCGCGTCGCGGACGACGCCGTACTTCGCGCACAGCAGTCCGCCGGCACCCGTGGCGATGTTGCCGCCGACCGTGGAGATGTCCTTGCTGGCCGGATCGGGCGGCCACCAGAGCCCGTGCGGGGCCAGGATCTCGTCGAGCTCCCCGTTGAGGATCCCCGGCTCGACGACGGCGAGCAGATCGTCGGGCCGGATCTCGCGCACTCGGCGGAGACGCGACGTGGAGAGCACGATCTCGCCCGCTCCCGCGTTCGCGGCCCCGGCGAGCCCGGTCCCGGCGCCGCGCACGACGACGGGCGTGCGCGTCTCGTGCGCGATCCGCAGCACCGCCTGCACGTCCTCCGTGCTCCCCGCGTGGACGACGGCGAGCGGCGCGGACGGCGCGGCATGACCGGAGCGGTCGGCGCGGGCGGCGTCGAGCGATTCCGGTGCGGTGTCGACGCGCTCGCCCAGGAGGGCCTGAAGGCGCTGGACGATCCGCCGGTCCGGCATGACCTCAGACCAGGGCGCGACGGCCGGCGAGAAGCCCCGAGACCACGGCCACGACCGCGAAGCCGAGGCCGATCCAGGCCTGGCCCATGCTCCACCAGGCGATCGTCACCCCGGCGTAGACCACCAGCTCGACCGCCGCGCGCACGAATGGATGCACGCGCAGAACCGGACGCGGGGAGAGGAACAGCGCCCACAACAGGAGCGTGAGGACCGGGGTCCCGACGGCGAGGACGAGGTTCCACGGCATCGGCCACGAGACGAGTCCCCACAGCACGAGCGAGGCCAGTGCGGCGATGAGGACGACGACACGGACGATGTCGAGGGGCGTCGCGCGAGGGACGGTCCCCGCAGGCTTCTCGGGGACGGGCGTGTCGGCGAACATGCCTCGATTCTACGCGCCGGGCGTGATGGCCGAGGCGTCCGCGGGAGCGGGGCTCTGCGCATCGGGGTCGTCCGCCGGGGCGGGCGACGACGTGGCAGGCGAAGACGTGGCGGCGCTCTCCGTCGGCGCGGCCTCGGTCGAGGTTGCGGGGGCATCGGGGGCCGAGTCGGTCGTGGAGGCGGTCTCGCCGTCGCCGGCCACAGGCGGGTTCGCCGGCGCCGCGCCCGGCGCGGGCTCCTCGGGAGCGGGGTCGGTCGTGGGCGGCGTGACCGGGTCCGAGGGTGCGGGGTTCGGCGGAGTCGTTCCGGATCCGGCCAGGCACTCCCACCAGTGCGCCGATCCCAGGGAGCCGAGGTCGAACGTCGTCGATCCGCCCACCTCGTCACCGCGCACGTAGGAGAAGGTGGCGGTGGCGTGCCGGTTGACCTGCCGGGCCGTCGGGTGCAGCACGAACGTCGCCGCACCCGTGCCGTCGAGGACGACGCGGCCCGCGTCCGCGGTCTCGATCGTGGCACGGACGGTGGTGCCGGGGACACCCGTGAGCGCAACGGTGACCGTGACGTCCCGGTGCCAGCCTACGATCTGACAGCTCAGCTGGCCCGCACCGAGGAGCGGAGGGGTGGTCGGCAGGGCCGGGGTGCCGGGGTCCGTTCCCGGATCGGTGCCAGAGTCCGTTCCGGGGTCGATGCCGGGGTCCGTTCCGGGGTCGGTGCCCGGGTCCTTTCCAGGATCAGTGCCGGGGTCGGTGCCCGGACCCTTTCCGGGGTCGGTTCCCGGCACCGTGGGCGGTTCGGTCGGGGTCACCGTCAGCGGCGGAGCGACCGCCGCGCTCTCGGCCGGTGCGGCGGCAGGAGGCGCGTCCTGGGCGGCGGGAGGCGCCGGGGGAGCGGCGGGCGGGGTCGTGGGCGCCGTCACGGGAGCGAGCGGCGCGGGCGACGAGACGGGACCGGCCGGGGCGGCGACCTGCGCCACGATCCCCGATTCGTCCTGGTCCGATGCGGAGGGGGCCGACGTCGAGGACGGATCGGAGCTCAACGACGGGACGACGGCGGCGGCGACGATCGCGCCCGCGATGACGAGGGCGACGGATCCCGCACCCACGAGGGCGCCGAAGCCGGCGAACGCGCCTCCGGAGGTCGTGCCGCCGCCTGCGGACCCGGCGCCCGCCGCACCGCCTGCCGCGGCCGCCGCCCCGGAACCGCCGACGAGCACGGCGCCCTCGACGACGCCCGAGGGCATCGCGGCGAGCGCGATGGTCGGCACGGTGCCGCTCTGCAGCGCGGCCAGGTACGCTCCGGATCCGCCGACCCCGATGACCAGCGGCAGCAGCACGAACGTGAGCCGGTGCGAGACCTCCTTGGCCTCCGCGGCGACGATGAGGCAGCGCGCGCACTCGCTGAGGTGGGCGTCGAGCTTCGCGCGGTCCCTGACGCCCAGATTGTCACGGGCGTAGGCGCCGAGATGCTCGATCGTCCAGGCGCAGGCCGAACCGGGCTCCGCCGTCCGCAGGTGCGCCTGGATCCAGGCCTCGCGGAGTCCCTCGCGGGCACGGAAGGCGAGTTGGGCGGTCGCGCCGGCGCTGAGCCCGAGCAGCGGGGCGATCTCCCCGGGCTTCATCTGCTCGATCTCGGAGTACCAGAGCACTTCCTGCCAGCGGGAGGGCAGACTGCGGAACGCCTGCGCGGACAGGCTGTGATCGAGCGCCTCTTCCGCGGCCTGCGTCGTCGACGACGGATCCGCGACGCTGTCGAGCTCGTCGATCGGATCCTCCCGGCGTGCGCGACCCCAGCTCGCCGCGGTGTTGCGGATGCTCGTGAAGAGGTAGGCGCGGAACGAGCCCGTCGGCCCTCCGCCGGCGCTGATCGCCTGGTAGATGCGGGCGAACGCCTCCTGGACAAGATCGTCCGGGTCGAATGCGCCCGTGACCGAGCGCGCGACGGCGATCCCCGACCGGTAGTGCCGACGCCAGAGTTCGCCGAACGCTTCTGCGTCGCCGGAGCGGCTGCGCAGCACGAGGTCGGCGTCGCTGCGCGCCGGGGTCTCTTCGGCGTCGTTCTGGGACAGGGCGGTCTGGTCGGTCATCACTCGGTTCTCATGCGGGTGCGGTCTCGTGGAGGTCTCTCATTCGACAGACGCGACACCCGGGAAATCATTACGCGGATTCTCCATTGTCCACCCGTCAACAGGGAGAACGCCAGGGTGCGTACAAATTCGCCCGCATGATCCGCGGCCGCGGCCGGGAGCGGGGGCGAAAGGCCCACGGAGACGTGCAGAAAAAAAGTTCTGGGATTCGCGTAATGGATCGGCGATACCGCGCTCTCATCCCATAGAGACGGTCTGCGCGCGCCACCGGGGGGCGGCACGCCAGGACTCCGACGGATGGGGATCCGTCGGCCAGGTCGGCCCGGCGCCTCGGGGGAGGAGTTCCGGGCCGACCTCTCTGAAAACCGGAGGGAAACAGGGGCACGAGCAGGGCCGTCGCAGTGGGGTGCGACGGCCCTCCGTCGTTCTTCCGTCGTGCTCGGCGGCGCTCCGCTCCGGCCCGCGCGGTCAGCGGGCGAGCGGCGCCCCGGTCCAGACCCGGATCACGTCCAGGTCGGCGGAGAGCAGCACCGCGTCCGCCAGGAAGCCGGGATCGAGCTCTCCCAGTCCCTCGGCGAATCCGATCGCGCGGGCCGGTGTGCGCGTCAACGCCCGCACCGCGTCGACCAGGGGAACCCCCGCGGCGACCGTGTTGCGCAGCGCGACGTCCTGCGTGAGCGTCGAGCCGGCGATCGACCCGGTGTCGACCCTCGCCATGCCGTCGACGACCGTGACGTGCAGGGAGCCGAGCATGTAGTCGCCGTCCTCGGATCCCGCCGCCGCCATCGCGTCGGTGATCAGCGCGACGCGCCCCGGTGCCTCGTCGAACACGAGCTTGATGACCTGCGGGTGCAGATGGAAGTTGTCCGTGATGGCCTCGAGGGTGACCCGCTCGTCGTTCGCGGCCGTGAGAACGGGGCCAGGCTCGCGGTGGTGCACGGGGCGCATCGCGTTGAAGGCGTGCGTGAGGATGGTCGCGCCCGCGTCGAAAGCCGCGCGCATCGTGGCGTCGTCGGCATCGGTGTGGCCCACCGCGGCCGCGGCGCCCGCCGCCACGACGATCCGGATCGCCTCGAGCCCGCCGGGAAGCTCGGGTGCGAGCGTGACCTGGCGCACGGTTCCCCGTCCAGCCTGCAACAGGCGCCGCACGTCGTCGGGCTCCGGCGCGCGCAGCAGGCCGGGGTCGTGCGCGCCTTTGTGCCCCGGGTCGAGGAAGGGGCCCTCCAGGTGCGAGCCGAGCAGGTCGCCGTCGGTCTCCATGAGATCCGCGATCGCTCCGGCGCGCGCCGCGAGCTCGTCCACCGACGCCGTCACGAGCGACACGACGGCGCGGGTCGTCCCGTGCGAGCGATGCATGGCGCGGGCGGTGCGGATGGCCTCGGCGCCGTCGTCGAAGGCGGCGCCGGCCCCGCCGTGGCCGTGGATGTCGATGAAGCCGGGGGTGAGCACCGCGCCGACGCCGGCGACCTCCGTCGCGTCGACGACCGTGTCCGCCACGGTCCAGTCGCGGCCGGTTCCGCGCGCCGCGACGACGCCGCGCTCGAAGCGGACCCAGCCGTCCTCGGTCACCGAGCCGGCGGAAACGATCCGCGCGGAGTGGATGACGAGGGATCCGTGCTCTGAGGATTCGGGCTGGCTCATGCGTTCTCTCCGGGTTCGATGCGGGGGCTGCGAGGCGATCCTGCGCGGCCGCGCACCCGGGACGGAGCGCGCGGTCCTGTGGCAGGACGCTGAACAAAATGTACCGCCGTGGCGGTCCGTCGCGAGCCGCGTCCTCGCGTCATGTCCCGCGGGATCCCGTCGCCGATCGGGTAGGCTCGTGCACGTCGCGACTGGCGTCTGGGTGGGTCACCACCGGGGAGCGACCGTCATGGATTCGACCGCGCGCCTGGGCCGATGAGCACCCTTCTCTTCGCTATGTCAAAGGAGCACGCCATGACCGACCGTTATTTCAACGCGCCTCTCGCCGAGGTCGATCCCGAGATCGCCCAGGTCCTCGACCGTGAGCTGACGCGTCAGCAGACCTTCCTCGAGATGATCGCCTCGGAGAACTTCGTCCCCGTCTCGGTCCTGCAGTCGCAGGGCTCCGTGCTGACGAACAAGTACGCCGAGGGGTACCCCGGCCGCCGCTACTACGGCGGCTGCGAGGAGGTCGACGTCGCCGAGGAGCTCGCGATCGCCCGCGCCAAGGATCTGTTCGGCGCCGAGTTCGCGAACGTCCAGCCGCACTCCGGTGCGACCGCGAACGCCGCCGTGCTGCACGCGATCGCGCGGCCCGGCGACACCCTGCTCGGTCTCTCGCTCGACCAGGGCGGTCACCTCACGCACGGCATGAAGATCAACTTCTCCGGCCGCCTGTACGACATCGTCGCCTACGGCGTGAACCCGGAGACCTCGACCATCGACATGGACGAGGTGCGCCGTCTCGCGATCGAGCACAAGCCGAAGGTCATCATCGCCGGCTGGTCGGCCTACCCGCGCACGCTCGACTTCGCCGCGTTCCGCGCCATCGCCGATGAGGTCGGCGCCCTGCTCTGGGTCGACATGGCCCACTTCGCCGGTCTCGTCGCCGCGGGGCTGCACCCCAACCCCGTGCCGCACGCGCACGTCGTCTCGTCGACCGTGCACAAGACGATCGGCGGCCCGCGCTCCGGCTTCATCCTCACGAACGACGCCGACATCGCGAAGAAGATCAATTCGGCGGTCTTCCCGGGACAGCAGGGCGGACCGCTCATGCACGTGATCGCCGCGAAGGCGACCGCGTTCAAGATCGCCGGCACCCCGGAGTTCAAGGAGCGCCAGGAGCGCGTGCTGCGCGGTGCGGCGATCATCGCCGACCGCCTCTCGCAGCAGGACGTGACCGATGCGGGCATCGCGGTGCGCTCGGGCGGCACCGACGTGCACCTCGTGCTCGTCGACCTCCGCGACGCCGATATCGACGGCAAGCAGGCCGAAGACCTGCTGCACGACATCCACATCACGGTCAACCGCAACGCGGTGCCGAACGACCCGCGTCCGCCGATGGTCACCTCCGGCCTGCGCATCGGCACGCCCGCGCTCGCGACCCGCGGCTTCGGCGACGCCGAGTTCACCGAGGTGGCCGACGTCATCGCGCTCGCGCTGCAGCCCGGCGCCGACGTCGAGGCGCTGCGCGCCCGTGTCGACGCGCTCGCCGCCGCGTTCCCGCTCTACCCCGACCTGCAGCAGTAGGCATCGCCGCATCCCGCCCCGGGATCGTTGAGCGAGGACGCCGAAGGCGACCGAGACGAAACGCGGCAATGTCGCAAGAGCGCGCGTTTCGTCTCGCCCGCCCGCCGTCGTCCTCCCTCACTGCCCGGGGACGGGCGACAACACCTTCGACCAGAGAACGGAGAGACGCGATGACCGCGAAGATTCTTGACGGCAAGGCGGCGGCGGCCGAGATCAAGGCGGAGCTCGCCGAGCGCGTCGCCGCGCTGAAGGAGCGCGGGATCGTCCCCGGCATCGCCACCGTCCTCGTCGGGGCCGACCCGGCCTCGCAGCTGTACGTGGGCATGAAGCACCGGCAGTCCGAGGCGATCGGCATGAACTCGATCCAGCGCGAGCTCCCGGCCGACGCGACCCAGTCCGAGGTCGAGGCGCTGATCGACGAGCTCAACGCCGATCCGGCCTGCCACGGCTACATCGTGCAGCTGCCGCTGCCGAAGCACCTCGACACCGACGCGATCCTGGAACGGATCGACCCGGCCAAGGACGCGGACGGACTGCACCCGACGAACCTCGGACGTCTCGTGCTCAACGTGAACGCGCCGATCCACACCCCGCTGCCCTGCACTCCCCGCGGTGTCATCGAGCTGCTGCTGCGCAACGACTACGACCTCAGGGGGAAGCACGTCGTGGTGGTCGGACGCGGTGTCACGATCGGACGCTCGATCGGGCTGCTGCTGACCCGTCGCGACCTCAACGCCACGGTGACGCTCACCCACACCGGGACGGTCGATCTGCCCCGCTTCCTCCGCGAGGCCGACGTCATCGTCGCCGCGGCGGGCGTGGCGCATCTCATCCGCCCCGAGGACGTCGCCCCCGGCGCGGCGGTCCTCGACGTGGGGGTCACGCGGGAGACCGATCCCGCCACGGGGAAGAGTCGGGTGCTCGGCGACGTGGATCCGGCCGTCGCCGAGGTCGCGGGCTGGATCTCGCCGAATCCCGGTGGCGTCGGACCGATGACGGTCGCCCTGCTCATGACGAACGTGGTCGAGGCCGCGGAGCGCGCCGCCGCAGTCTGACGGCTCCGGCGGGCGGCCCGCGTCGCGACGGGAGACTCAGCGTCCGGGGTGGACGGCCAGGATCGCGTCGAGCACGGTCTCGTAGACCGCGTCCGCGTCGACGACCGGCGGGCAGACCCGGGAGAGCTCGAGGCTCACGGCGCCGTGCACCTGCGCCCAGACGGCGATCGTGTCGCGCAGATCGGTCTCGGAATCGATCTCGGCGGATCCGGTCAGCGTGCGGATGAGGGGGAGCAGCGCGGTGCGCGCACTGGGCGGCTCCGCGGCGCCGCCGCGCGGATCGACCGTGCCGCTGAACATCAGCCGGTAACGGTCCGGGTGAGCGAGCGCCCAGGCCCGATAGGCGACCCCGAGAGCCCGGAGGCCGTGCGGCTCCGCCTCGCGCTGTGCTCGTCCGAAGGACGCGAAGGCGTCGTCGACGACCGCCGCGAAGAGCTCGGCCTTGCCGCCGAACAACGAGTAGACCGCCGAGGTCGACGTGTCCGCGGCCAGGGCGACCTCCCGCACGGAGAACCGCTCCGGTCCGTCCCGGTCGATCATCGCGGCCGCGGCCGCGAGCAACGCGGAGCGCAGGGTCGCATCGTGGGTGACAGGTCTTGCCATGAGGTCCAATCTATCGTAACGTCGTTCTGTAACAGTGTTCCATAACAACGTGATGAAGGGATCCCGCGATGGGTGCCGACGTCTTCCCCGGCCGCTACACCGCCTCCGTCGACCGCGAGGGCATCACCGTCTTCGTGATCGGCATGCGGGCCAACAGGTGGTGGCAGTTCGCCCGCGTGCAGCGCGTCGCGCGGAACATGCCCAAGATCCTGCGCCACCTCGCCACGCACCCGGAGGCGGGGATGCTCGGCGCCGAGAGCTGGCTGGGCCGCACCACGATCCTGCTGTCCTACTGGGAGAGCCCGGAGCATCTGCAGCGCTTCGCCGCCGATCGCGACGCACCGCACCTGCAGCCGTGGCGCGATTACATGAAGACGCTGCTCGGCTCGGGCAGCGTCGGGGTGTGGCACGAGACCTATCAGGTCCCCGCGCGGGATCTCGAGGCCGTCTACGCCGACATGCCGCTGTTCGGCCTGGCCGCCGCGACCGCGCACGTGCCGATCACCGCGGGCCGCAACACCGCCCGACAGCGCCTCGGACGCTGATCGGGGGCGCGTGGCCGCGGCGGGAATCGCGGCCGCGATGACCCGGCCCCCCCGGCCGGCGGGTCACTAGGATGACGCTGACCGTGACCGGAGGAGCATCCTGTGGAGATCGCGCTTTTCATCGCCGAACTGATCGTGGTCCTCGGCTGCATCGTGATGGGGACCCGCTCGAGCGGCGTCGGGCTCGGCCTCTGGGGCGGGACCGGGGTCGCGATCCTCGTCTTCGTCTTCCGAGTGGCCCCCGGCTCTCCGCCGGTCGACGCGCTGCTGATCGTGCTGACCGTGGTGCTGGCCGCCTCGATGATGCAGCTGGCCGGAGGGATCGACTGGATGGTCTCGGTCGCGGCGGGCATCATCTCGCGCAGCCCCCGGCAGATCACCCTCATCGCGCCGCTCGTCGCATTCCTGTTCTCCGTCGGCGCCGGCACCTCGAACATCCTCTACCCGCTGCTGCCGGTCATCCAGGATCTCGCCTACCGCAACGGCATCCGTCCCTCCCGTCCACTGTCCCTCTCCGTGGTCGCGACGGGCGTGGCGCTCGCGTGCAGCCCCGTCTCCGCTGCGATGGCCGCGATGGTCACCCTCACCGACACCGCGCCGTGGGACTTCGAACTCGTCGACATCCTCAAGGTCACGATCCCCGCGGCGATCGCCGGGATCGTCGTGTCCAGCATCGTGGTGAACCGCCTGGGCAAGAACCTCGCGGACGACCCCGAGGTGCAGGCGAAGATCGCCCGCGGCGAGCTCGCGCCGCCGCGGTCGGGGGCGGGCGAGGTGAAGGCCGACGTCACGGTCACTCCGGCCGGCCGCAACGCGGCGATCATCTTCCTCCTCGGCGTGGCCCTGATCGTCCTCTTCGGGCTGTTCAAGCCCCTCCGCCCGCTGGACGCGGCCGGGATGCCGATCGCGATGACGCCGATCATCGAGATCGTGATGTTCGTCGCGGGCACGGTGATCCTGCTCGTCGCGCGTCCGAAGGTCGCGGAGATCCCCGGTATGACGGTGTTCCGGGCCGGTATGGTCTCCGCGATCGCGCTGTTCGGCCTGGCCTGGCTGACCGACACCTTCCTCGGAGCGCACTCCCGCCTCATCGCCGAGGGCGTCGGCGGACTGGTCAGCGCTGCGCCGTGGATCTTCGCGCTCGGCGTGTTCCTCGTCTGCGTGCTGACGACCAGCCAGTCCACCGCCACGCGCACCATCGTCCCGATCGGTCTCGCGGCCGGGATCCCTCTGGGCCTGCTGTCGGGCATGTGGGCGGGCGCGTTCGCCGGAATCTACCTGCTGCCGACGAACGGGTCCCAGATCGCCGCCGCGAACTTCGACACCTCCGGCACGACGAAGCTCGGCACGAAGCTCGTCGACCACTCCTTCTTCGTCCCGACGCTGGTGCTGGCGGTCACGACGATCGCGTTCGGCGCGCTGTTCGGCGTGCTCTGGGGAGGATGACGCCCGCCCCGATCCTCCGGCGTCCTCAAAGCGCGCGGTAGAGGTCCCACGTCCGCCGGCAGGCCGCGGCGAGCGCGTCAACGCGCTCCGGATCCTCCGACACCCAGTCCGATCCCGGACGGTGCAGCTGCGCGGTCGCGGCGTCGCCGAGGAGGAACTCACGCAGGAACTCCGCCTGCACGGCGTCGAGTTCCGCGCCCGACTCCCGCGCCTGATCCCCGACCTCGCGGAAGCGTGCGCCGGCCGAGCGGATCTCCTGGCTGCCCAGATACGGCCGGTTCAGCGTGACGTCGCCCGCGGCCTCCACCCGGAAGCCCGCGCGATGCGCCTCCGCCAGGGCGCGCAGCCGCGCCGGATCCATCGTCGGCGGATCGGCCGGGTCACGCTCCTCGCCGCGCTCGCCCCCGCGATTCGACAGCGCGACGACCCGGGGCAGCCGGTCCTTCTCCGCGCGCGGCACGTCCACGGCGCCCTGGCGGGTCGTCGTCGTGTTCATCGTGTCGTGGAAGGAGAGGCGGGTGAGCCGCCCGCCGTGCGCGAGCCGGGCCGTCAGGAGCCGCTCGGTGAGGTCGTCCCGGATCTGTTCGTACACGCCGAGGCCTCGCTCGGCGACCTCCGCGAACGCCTCCACGAGCCGGCGCATCTCCGCATCCGTGTCGGGCACGCGCAGCAGGGGGAAGAACGAGAACGTCACGGGACGGATCGCGTCGACGCCGCTCAGGTCGACCGGGTTCCCCGGACCGGCCGCGCGCACGCGCCGGAGCGCCTCCGTGAGATCCGCGGCGACGTCGGCGGGCTTCGGGCGGTTGGGATCCCGGACCAGACGCGGGTGCGGATTCACGACCGCCACGACGTGCGGATCCTGCGCGGCCCACCGCCGCACGACCGAGGCGGTCGAGACGTCCGTGAAGTCGTACTGCAGCCGACGGGTCAGGGCGGGGGACAGGAACTCCGCGAGCTCCTCGGGGATCGCAGCGCCCGCGTGCGGGGCGCTCACGAGCACGTCGGCGTCCTGCAACGCCTCGTCGAGGGTGCGATGTGCGGGATCGGCGTAGACGACGATGTCGTCGAGCGCGAACGTGCGGCCGGCGGGGATGGTGTCGAGGGCGCCCATGCCGGCCATGCTAACCGGCGGGTCGTGCTCCGCGGGGGAGGACGAGGGGGCCGGGATCAGGCCTGCGCGGGCTGACCGAGCTGCGACTCGACGCCCGCGATGCGCGCGTACTCGTCGAAACGGAACGTCGCGCTGCCGCTGGCGTCGCTCACGACGGCACCCGAGTAGGCGTCGTCCGTCCACTGCATCGACCATCCGGCGAGGCGCGCGAGGTCCCAGACCGAGGAGCGCGGGTCGGAGAGATCGAGCCCGCTCAGGACCCGCGGCAGCGCGAGGACGGCGTCGGCCACGGTAAGCGGGGGAAGGGGGGCGTCGAGCAGGAACACGGCGCGGGTGCCGCTGCCGACCGGTGCCGAATAGTACGGGGAGCGACCGGTGATCTCCTCCGCGACCGCGCCCACCTGGTGCGCGGCCGCAGCGATCCAGGCCTCGACGTCCGCGTCCGCCTCGGCGGGGAACGGAAGCTCCGGCTCCGACAGCTCGGCGATCGCGTAGGTCGTCCCGTAGTCGCGCAGCCCCGCGATCGACGCGTCCGCTCCTCCCTGCGGGTGCGCCCAGGCCCACATCAGCGAGCGGGGACCCGGTGCGATCGTCGCGACGAGCGAGGCGCGGGCGACGAGCTGCCGGCTCGGATCCGCCTCTGCGGTGAACGTCAGCGTGCCCGCGGCCAGATCCGCGTCCCAGCGGTGCTCGCCGAGGGCGGCGGTCGCCGTGACGAGCTGATCCTGACGGAGAGCGGCGAACAGGGCCGCACGGTCGGCGAGGGGCGCGAGAGCGGGGAACGTCATGGCATCATCCTGCCGTCCGTGGCTATGAAAACGCCAGTCGCATCCCGGGAGGAGCGTCGCGACGGCCCGGCGCCGCGTCAGTAGCTGGGACGCGGCTCGTCGGCTTCGGCGTCCTCGGTGGACGGAAGGTAGCGGGTCGCGAGCGCCTCGGACGCCCGCGCGAGCAGGGCGACGTCCGCGCCCACCGCCACGAAGTCGGCGCCGGCGGCGACGTACGCGTCCGCCGCCGCGGGATCGAACGCGTTCACGCCCACGGCCTTCCCCGCCTTCTTCACGGCCGCGAAGACGTCTGTGACGGCCTCGACCACGGCGGGGTGCGTCTGCTGGCCGAGGAGCCCCATCGACGCGGCGAGGTCGGACGGTCCGACGAACACGGCGTCGACGCCGTCCACGCCGGCGATCCCCTCCGCCGCCTCGACGCCCGCGACGGACTCGATCTGCACGGTGAGGGAGACGTACTGATCGGCATCGACGAGATACTTCTCCACCCTGTTCCAGCGGGCGCTGCGGGCGAGAGCGGATCCGACTCCGCGGATCCCCTCGGGCGGGTAGCGGGTCGCGGCGGCGGCGGCGAGGGCCTCGTCCACGGACGACACCATCGGCACGATGAGATTCTGCGCGCCGAGGTCGAGCACCTGCTTGATCGCGACGGCGTCGTTGAACGGCACGCGCACGAGCGGCGTGACCGGATAGGCGGCGGCGACCTGCAGCTGCGTCTGGATCGTCTCGAGCGTGTTCGCGGAGTGCTCGCCGTCGATGAGCAGCCAGTCCAGCCCCGAGCCCGCGGCGATCTCCGTCACGAGGGGGCTGCCGGTGCAGGCCCACAGTCCGAACAGCGGTCGCACGGCCACGCCGAGCTGCTCGCGGAACGTCGGGTTCAGTTGAAGCGGCATTCGATGACTCCCATCTCGCCATAGTCGCATCGCACCTCGTCGCCGGCGGACACCCACATCGGCCGGGTGAAGGATCCGGCGAGGATGATCTCGCCCGCCTCGAGCCGGGCGCCGTGCTGGTGGAACTTGTTGGCGAGCCAGGCGACGCCCGTGGCCGGATGGCCGAGGACGCCCGCGGCGACGCCCGTCTCCTCGATCTCGCCGTTGCGGCTGAGCACGCCGGGCACCCAGCGCAGATCGATCTCGTCGGGACGCTTGTGCACGGAGCCGAGCACCATGGCGCCGTACGCGGCGTTGTCGCTGATCGTGTCGACGATCGTGCGCCCCTCCAGTTCGATGTGCGAGTTGAGCACTTCGAGGGCGGGGACGGCGTAGTCGATCGCGGCCAGAGCGTCGTCCAGCGTGCAGTCCGGGCCCTCCAGCGGGGTCTTCAGGACGAACGCGAGTTCGACCTCGATGCGCACGTTGGAGAAGTCGGAGGTGGGGATGACGGATCCGGACGGGTAGACCGTGTCGTCGAACATCACGCCGTAGTCGGGCTCGGTGATGCCCGTGGCCTGCTGCATGGCCTTGGACGTGAGGCCGATCTTGCGGCCGACGAGGCGGCGGCCCGCGGCGATCTGGGCGTCCCGCCAGACGCCCTGGATCGCGTACGAGTCCTCGACGGTCGCCTCGGGATGGCGCGCGGTGATCCGCGGGATCACGCCGTGGGTGCGGTCCGCCTCGGCCAGCTCGGCGGCCAGGGCGGCGATGGTGTCTGCGGGAAGCATGGGGACATCCTCTCGTGCGGATGGGGCGTTTCGTCTCGGTCGCTGCGCGTCCTCGCTCAACGACCGTGGGGTGGGGCGTTTCGTCTCGGTCGCTGCGCGTCCTCGCTCAACGACCGTGCGGGTGGGGCGTTTCGTCTCGGTCGCTGCGCGTCCTCGCTCAACGACCGTGCGGGTGGGGAGGCGAATCGGGGACGTTGAGCGAGGACGCCGAAGGCGACCGAGACGAAACGGCGTCTCCGAGACCTCAGAGCTGGTGGCCCAGCTTGTACTCGCCCTGCTTCCACTCCGGCATGCCCTCCGCGGCGGCGCCGTCCTCGGGGGCGCGGGTGTAGCTGAAGCCGTCGGCTCCGATCGTCACCGCCATCTCGCTGCTGTCCGTGCGTGCGACGACCGGCTGCGGGTTGCCGTCCAGGTCGAGCACGAGCGACGCGTCCGTGTACCAGGACGGGACGACGGGGTTGCCCCACCAGTCGCGGCGCTGATTGTCGTGCACGTCCCAGGTGACGACCGGGTTGTCCGGGTCTCCCGTGTAGTAGTCCTGCGTGTAGACCTCGACGCGGTGGCCGTCGGGGTCGCGCAGGTACAGGTAGAACGCGTTCGAGACGCCGTGGCGGCCCGGGCCGCGCTCGATCGCGTCCGAGCGGCGGAGCGCGCCGAGCTTGTCGCAGATCGCGAGGATGTTGTGCTTCTCATGCGTCGCGAAGCACACGTGGTGCATGCGCGGGCCGTCGCCGCCGGTCATCGCGGTGTCGTGCACGGTGGGCTTGCGGCGCATCCACGCGGCGTAGACCGTGCCCTCCTCGTCCTGGATGTCCTCGGTGACGCGGAAGCCGAGGTCCTGCATGTACTTCACCGCGCGCGGAACGTCCGGCGTGACCTGGTTGAAGTGATCCAGGCGCACGAGCTCGCCCGGGATGTGCAGGTCGTAGCGCCAGCTCATCCGCTCGACGTGGTCGGTCTGGAAGAAGAACTCATAGGGGAACCCGAGCGGATCCACCACCCGCACCGAGTCGCCGATGCCCTTGACGAAGCCGTCCGGGTTGCGGCGCACATCGCAGCCGAGCTCGGTGTAGAACGCGACGGCGCGATCGAGATCCTCGGGCGTCCGCACGCGGTACGAGAACGCGGCGACGGCCGCGACCGGACCCTTGCGCAGCACGAGGTTGTGGTGGATGAACTCCTCCGTGGAGCGGAGGTAGATCGCCTCGTCGTCCTCCTCGGTCACGTACAGGCCGAGCACGTCGACGTAGAACTGGCGGGAGGCCGTCAGATCCGTCACGACGAGCTCCATGTAGGCGCAGCGCAGCACGTCGGGCGGGCTCGCCTGCGGCGTCGGGATCGGGTTGTCGGTGGCGATGGGCGCCTCCTGGCTCGTGAAGAAGCCGGAGGAGGTGAGCGTCATGTCGGCGCGGTTGGTCATGTCAGCGTCCTTGCGTGAGAGAAAGTCGGTTCGGGTTCTGCTCCCGTCGCGATGGCTGTCGGTATGAGCGCGTCAGAGCGGCAGGAATCGCGACGGGAGCAGGGGGAGCGAGCGGGTCCGAGCAGGGGATCCGGTCAGCGGGGGTCCGGGTCGTCGAGGTCCTGCTCGGCAGGCGGCGCCTGCTTGCCGAAGACCGGGTTGTGCGGCTCGCCCAGGGTGATGTGCACGCTCTGCTGATCGGTGTAGAAGTCGATCGAGCGGTAGCCGCCCTCGTGTCCGAGGCCCGAGGCCTTGACCCCGCCGAACGGGGTGCGCAGGTCCCGCACGTTGTTCGAGTTCAGCCACACCATGCCGGCCTCGACGGCGCCCGCGAAGTTGTGCGCGCGCTTGAGGTCGTTCGTCCAGATGTAGGCGGCGAGGCCGTAGCGCGTGTTGTTCGCGAGGGCCAGTGCCTCCTCGTCGGTGTCGAACGGGGTGATGGCGACGACCGGTCCGAAGATCTCCTCCTGGAAGATGCGGGCGTCCGGGGAGACGTCGGCGAAGACCGTCGGCGCGACGTAATTGCCCGTGGGGAAGCCCTCGGGGCGCCCGCCGCCGGCGACGAGGCGGCCCTCCTCCTTGCCGATCTCGACGTAGCTCATCACCTTCTCGTAGTGCTCGGGGTGCACGAGCGCGCCGACCTCCGTCGTGGGGTCGTGCGGCAGGCCGACCTTGACCCGCTTGGCCTGGGCGGCGTAGCGCTCGACGAACTCGTCGTAGACGTCGCGCTGGACGAGGATGCGGGATCCGGCCGTGCAGCGCTCGCCGTTCAGCGAGAACACGCCGAAGATGCAGGCATCGATCGCGGTGTCGAGATCGGCGTCGGCGAACACGACTGCGGGGCTCTTGCCGCCGAGCTCCATCGACAGCCCCTTGAGGAAGGGAGCGGCGTTGCCGAAGATGATCTGCCCTGTGCGGCTCTCACCGGTGAACGAGATGAGGGGGACGTCGGGGTGCTTGACGAGGGCGTCGCCCGCGTCCTCGCCGAGTCCGTTGACGAGGTTGAAGACGCCCTGGGGCAGCCCCGCCTCCTCGAAGATGCCGGCCCACAGCGATGCGGACAGCGGGGTGAACTCCGCGGGCTTCAGCACGACCGTGTTGCCGGTCGCGAGCGCGGGGCCGAGCTTCCACGACTCGAGCATGAACGGCGTGTTCCACGGCGTGATGAGGCCGGCGACGCCGATCGGCTTGCGGTTGACGTAGTTCATCTGCTTGCCGGGGACCTTGAACGCGTCGTCGGCCTGGGCGACGATGAGGTCCGCGAAGAAGCGGAAGTTCTCGGCGGCGCGTCGGGCCTGACCCAGTGCCTGGGTGATCGGCAGGCCGGAGTCGAAGGACTCGAGCTCGGCGAGGCGCGCGTCGCGCGACTCGACGATGTCGGCGATCCTGTGCAGCACGCGCGAACGCTCGCGGGGGAGCATCCGCGGCCAGGGGCCTTCGTCGAAGGCGCGCTTCGCGGCGGCGACGGCGAGCTCGATATCGGCCTTCTTGCCGGCGGCGGCGTGGGCGTACGTCTCGTTCGTGACGGGGTTGAGCACCTCGAAGGTGTCGCCGTCGATCGAGTCGACGAACGCGCCGTCGATGTAGTGCTGGATGGTCGCGGGCAGGTCCGCGGGGGTGTAGACGTCGGTCATCATCGTCCTTCCGAGGGGGTTCTGTCGGGTTCGTGCGGTTCGGGTGGTCAGTCGGCGTGCGGATGGCGGCTGGCGAGGAACGCGTCCATCGTGCGCCAGCGGTGGTTGCGGGCCGCGAGCTCGATCTCGAGCGGATCGGCGCCGGAGCGGATCAGGTCGAGGATCTGCACGTGCTCCTCGACGGAGTGCTCGGCACGGCCGGGCACGAAGGCGAACGTCGAGTCGCGGATCCCGCTGAGGCGGGCCCAGCCACGGTGCACGAGGTCGAGGATGTGCGGATTGGGGCAGGGCTCGTACAGCACCGAGTGGAAGGTCTTGTTCAGCTCGGTGAAGGTGTGCGCGTCGAAGTGCGCGAGCAGGTGCGTCATCCGGTCGTTGACCTCGGCGGCCCGATCCAGCGCCTCGGCGTCGAGGAAGGGGGCGGACAGAGCGGTCGCGGCGCCCTCGATGAGCCCGAGCGACTGCATCGTGTGCACGTACTCGCTCTCGTCCACGAGGGAGACCCTCGCGCCCACGTTCCGCTCGAACGTGACGAGGTCCTCCGCCTCGAGCCGCCGGATCGCCTCGCGCACCGGGACGACGCTCATGTCGAGCTCCTCGGCGATCGTGCCGAGCACGAGGCGGAATCCCGGGCCGAAGGCGCGCGACGCGATGCGGGAGCGGATCCATTCGTATGCCTGCTCCGACTTGCTCCCGGTGAGGGCGGTGTCGGTCATCGCCGGCCTTCCCGGCCGTCCGCGAGCCAGGCCTCGTACGTCGCGCGCCACGCGGCGTTCATCGGGAACAGTCCGTCGACGGGGTGGCCCGACTCGACCTGCTCGGCGATCCATGCATCCTCGTCCTCCTGGGCGAGGGTCGCGTCGACGACCTCCTCCACGAGCGCAGGAGGGATCACGACGACGCCGTCCGCATCGCCGACGATCACGTCGCCGGGCTGGACCGCCGCCCCGCCGCACGCGATCGTGACGTCGACGTCCCACGGGACGTGCCTGCGCCCGAGCACGGAGGGATGAGCGCCCTGCGAGAAGACCGGAAGCCCGATCTCGGCGACCGCGGCGAAGTCGCGCACGCCGCCGTCGGTCACGACGCCGGCCGCACGGCGGGCCTTGGCGCGCAGCGCGAGGATGTCGCCGAGGGTGCCCGAGGTGGCGTCGCCGCGGGCCTCGATGACGATGACCTCGCCCTCCTCGACTGTGTCGAAGGCGCGCTTCTGCGCGTTGTATCCGCCGCCGTGGCTCGCGAACAGGTCTTCGCGGGCGGGCACGAAGCGCAGCGTCTTGGCGGTGCCGACGATCTTCGCGCCGGGGAGGTTCGCGCTCACGCCGTCGATGAAGCAGTGGTGCAGGCCGCGCTTGCGCAGCTGGGCCGAGAGCCCGGCGGTCGGTGCGGCGAGGAGCCTCGTGCGCAGCTCGTCGCTCAGCCGGGGCGCGGTGCGGGGCGTTTCGTCTCGGTCGGCTTCGCCGTCCTCGCTCAACGACCCCTGGGGGTGGGCGGCTTCGGTGGTCTCGGTCGACGACGCCTGGGGGTGGGCGGCTTCGGTCGACGGGTCCTCGGGGGGCAGACCCGCCTCCTCGCGCGAGCCCCACGCCTCGGCGCGCTGCAGATCGTCGACGGCGGGCAGGGATCCGAGCGCGCCGTCGAAGGGCACGTCGCCCTGCGCGACCGTGGTGCGCAGGCCTCCGGAGGTGTAGGTCTTCGCGGAGTGCGGCGCATCGACCTCGACGACGACGACGTCTCCCGGCTCGATCACGCTGGATCCGGCCGGGGTGCCGGTGAGGATCACGTCGCCCGGCTCGAGGGTGAAGTGCTGGGACAGATCGGCGACGAGCTGCGGCAGCGGGAAGAGCAGACCGGAGGTCTCGTCGTCCTGACGGAGGTCCCCGTTGACCCAGGCGCGCACCCGGAGCGAGCCGGGATCCACCTCGGCGGCCGGGATGAGGTCGGGGCCGAGCGGGGTGTAGCCGTCCCCGCCCTTGGAACGGACGTTCGACCCTTTGTCGTTCGCGCGCAGGTCGTAGAGCCCGAGGTCGTTCGAAGCGGTCACCCAGGCGACGTGCGACCACGCGTCCTCGACCCCGACGCGGTGCGCCGCGGTGCCGATCACGAGCGCGATCTCGCCTTCGAAGGCGAGGAGCTCGGTGCCCGCGGGACGCTCCACCGTGGCGTTGCTGCCCGCGAGCGAGGAGGAGGGCTTGAAGAAGTACGAGGGGGCGGCGGGGGTGCGTCCGCGCTGGTCCGCCCGCGAGCGGTAGTTGAGGTGGATCGCGATGATCTTGCCGGGCCGGGGGATCGGGACGGACGTGTCGGTCATCAGAGGGCGCCTCCTCGCGCGGATCGGCCAGGATCGGTTCCTTGGCGTCGTATTCGAAATCGTATATTATCGTGCAGGAGGGCGGCAAGCACCGATCCGGTCGCCTCGGAAGGCCCGCCACCACGGGCCGCGACGACGACGTCACCACGCACGACGTCATGCAAAGGAGCAGACAATGTCCGCAGAGCCAGGAGGCTTCACTCCCACGGGGACCATCGCCTCGCCGGCCGACCGCCGCCGCGTCGTCTTCGCGACGGTGATCGGCACGACCGTGGAGTGGTACGACTTCTTCATCTACGCCTCGGCGGCGGGGCTCGTCTTCGGCCAGCTCTTCTTCGCCCCGGCCGGGGAGGGATTCGCGCAGATCCTGTCGTTCATCACCGTCGGGATCAGCTTCCTCTTCCGTCCGCTCGGCGCCTTCCTCGCCGGACACCTCGGCGACAAGCACGGACGCCGGTTCGTCCTCATGCTCACCCTCGTGCTCATGGGGGCCTCGACGACGCTGGTCGGCTTCCTGCCCACGTTCGCGCAGATCGGCGTCGCGGCGCCGATCCTGCTCGTGCTGCTGCGGATCCTGCAGGGCATCTCGGCAGGCGGCGAGTGGGGCGGCGCGGTGCTCATGGCCGTCGAGCACGCGCCGAAGGCCAAGCGCGGCATCTTCGGGGCGTCGCCGCAGATGGGCGTCCCGCTCGGTCTGCTGCTCGCCTCGGCGGTGCTCGCGCTGCTCGCGATCCCGGGGCAGGCCTGGTTCCTGGCCTGGGGCTGGCGCGTCGCGTTCTGGCTGAGCGTCGTGCTGATCCTCATCGGCTACTATGTCCGCCGCAGGGTCGAGGAGAGCCCGGTCTTCCTGGAGCTCGCGGAGCGCAAGGCCGAAGCGCGCATGCCCATCGTGCAGCTCTTCCGCAAGCACGCTCTGCTCGTGATCATCGCGGCGCTCGTCTTCGCCGGCAACAACGCGGTCGGGTACATGACCACCGGCGGATACATCCAGCGCTACGCGACCGACCCCAAAGGTCCGATCGGCCTCAGCACCTCGGACGTGCTGTGGGCCGTCACCCTGTCCGGCGTCACCTGGCTGATCTTCACGTGGATCGCCGGTCTGCTCGCCGATCGGATCGGTCGCCGGACGACGTACATCGCGGGCTGGATCCTGCAGCTCGTCGGCGTGTTCCTGCTGTTCCCGCTCGTGAACACGGGGAGTGTCGGGATGCTGGCGCTCGCCCTCGTGATCCTCACCGTCGGCCTCGGCCTCACCTACGGCCCGCAGGCCGCTCTCTACACGGAGCTTTTCCCCGCCTCGATCCGCTTCTCCGGCGTCTCGATCTCGTACGCGATCGGCGCGATCCTCGGCGGAGCCTTCGCGCCGACGATCGCCCAGACCCTCGTCCAGGCGACGGGCTCGACGCAGGCCGTGACCTGGTATCTCGCGGGCATGACCGTCCTCGGTCTCATCGCGACCCTGCTCCTGCGCGACCGCAGCGGGATCCCGCTCGGCCCGGAGGCCGAGGAGGAGCAGGCGAAGAGTCCGATCTACGGCCTGTCCCGCGCCTGACGCATCGCGTTCTCAGGCTCGTCCCGCCGTTCGGGGAGGATCCACGTCGGATCTGCCCCGAACGGCGGATCCGTCCTGAGACGGGTGCGCTGGGTCGCGGCGACAGGGCGCGGGGACGGATCCCGGTGTTGGCCGTGTTCAGGCCCCGAGGGACTCGCGGATGGCCTCTGCAGAGCGCAGCAGCCGCCCGGCGATCTCGGCGTCGGTGCGATCCGTCGCCACGTGCACGACCGCGATCGCCGCGGGCCGTCGGCCGCGCAGGGCGAGCGGCACCGCCACCGACTGCACCGTGGGGATGACCTCGTCGTGGCTCGTCGCATAGCCGTCGAGCCGGGCCGCCGCGACCGACTCGCGCAGCCCGCGCGGGACGGGAGCCGGCCACTCGGCCTCGACGAGCTGGGTCAGGATGGCCTTGCCCGGGGCGCCGACCGTGACGGAATGGCGTGCGCCGGGGCGCTGGGCGACGCTGGCCACGGCATGACGGGGCTCGACGCTGACCAGGGTGATGCACTCCTGCCCGTCGAGCACGACGAGGAAGCACGTCATCCCGAGGTCGTTCGCGACGGAGGTCAGCTCGGGGAGCGCCTCGGACTGCAGATCGTGGGCGACCCCGGCCGCGAGGGCCGCCATTCGGGCGCCGAGCGCGACGAGCCCCGCGCGGTCGCGATCCACGAGGCCGTGATCCTCGAGGGTGCGCAGGAGGCGGTAGGCGATCGAGCGGTGGACGTCGAGGCGTGCGGCGATGTCGTCGATCGACAGGGATCCGCGGGCCTCTGCGAGGATCTCCAGGATCCTGATGCCGCGACTCAGTGTCTGCGACGCCGGCGCTTCGGCCATCGGCGCTCCTCCTCGGGGTGAGACCTTGCCCGATCCCCGGGGCTCGGTTACGCTGTGTTCAATAGTAGAACGGTGTGTTCGAATATAGAACACTGGGTGCTCATACGCAAGAGCGGATGACGCCTCCGGGCAACCGCCGTTCCGAAGCCCCGACCCCGACGGCGCCGTCAGGAAGGAATCGACGACGATGCAGTTCCACCACCACGGATACGTCTCCGGCGACCCGCGCGTGCTTCCCGCAGCGGGGGCGGGGATCGACCGCCCCGACGCCCTCCCGGATGAGACCGACGTGCTGATCGTCGGATCCGGCCCGGCCGGCATGCTGCTGGCCGCGCAGATGTCGCAGTACCCGAGCGTGACGACGCGGATCATCGAGAAGCGCGAGGGCAGGCTCGTGCTCGGGCAGGCGGACGGCATCCAGCCGCGCAGCGTCGAGACGTTCCAGGCCTTCGGCTTCGCCGAGCGGATCGTTGCGGAGGCCTACAACATCGGGTGGATGAACTTCTGGGGCCCGGATCCCGAGAACCCGCAGAACATCGTCCGCACTGCGCGGACCGCCGACTATGCCTACGACATCTGCGAGTTCCCGCACCTGATCGTCAACCAGGCCCGCGTGCTGGACTACTTCGCCGAGGCCGCCGCCGACGGCCCCGGTCGCATCCGCCCCGACTACGGCGTCGAGTTCCTCGGCCTCACCGTCCACGACGAGGGCGAGTACCCCGTCGAGGTCCGCGTGCGGCAGAGCGATCCCGCGACGGGGGACGCCGTCGAGCGGACGATCCGGGCGGCCTACGTCGTGGGCTGCGACGGCGCCCGCAGCGGCGTGCGCGAGGCGATCGGCCGCACGCATGTCGGCGGGATCTCCGCGCACGCCTGGGGCGTTATGGACGTGCTCGTCAACACCGACTTCCCGGACTGGCGCACCAAGTGCGCGATCAACGCCGAGGCGGGCAACATCCTGCACATTCCCCGCGAGGGCGGCTACCTCAGCCGCATGTACATCGACCTCGGCGAGGTCGCCGCCGACGACAACCATGCCGTGCGCTCGACGCCGATCGAGGCGATCATCGCGAAGGCCAACGACATCCTGCACCCCTACTCGATCGACGTGAAGCAGGTCGCCTGGCACAGCGTGTACGAGGTCGGCCACCGCATCACCGACGGCTTCGACGACGTCGACGAGGGCTCCGAGGCGACTCCCCGCGTGTTCCTCACGGGTGACGCCTGCCACACCCACAGCGCCAAGGCGGGGCAGGGCATGAACGTGTCGATGCAGGACGGATTCAACCTCGGCTGGAAGCTCGGATCCGTGCTCACCGGTCGCGCCCCGGCCGCGCTGCTGAAGACCTACGGCGCCGAGCGGCGGCCGGTGGCGCAGCAGCTCATCGACTTCGACCGCGAGTGGTCCTCGCTCATGGCCCGCAAGCCCGAGGAGATCTCGGACCCGCAAGAACTCGCCACCTACTACCTCGCCACCGCCGAGTTCCCGTCCGGTTTCATGACGCAGTACACGGAGTCGATGATCACGGGGTCCGCCGCGCACCAGGCGCTCGCCGAAGGCTTCCCCCTCGGCAAGCGGTTCAAGAGCGCGGAGGTCGTGCGGGTCGGCGACGGCAACGCGATCCACCTCGGGCACCACGCGAAAGCGGACGGGCGCTGGCGGGTGTATGCGTTCGGGGATCGCGACGGATCGGGACTGGACGCGTGGGCCGCGGCCGCCGCGCCCGTGTTCGCCCGGTTCACGCCGGCGGACGCAGACGTGGACGCCGTGTTCGACGTGAAGGCCGTCTATCAGCAGCCCTACGAGGACGTCGACGTCACCCGGACGCCCGCGCTGTTCCAGCCGAAGACGGGTCCGCTGGGGCTGACCGACTGGGAGAAGGTCTACGCCGCTGCCCCGTCGCATTGGTCGAGCACGGACATCTTCGAGGCGCGAGGGCTCTCCCGCGACGGCGTCGTGGTCGTCGTGCGCCCCGATCAGTACGTCGCCGCGATCCTTCCCCTGGACGCGGTCGCCGAGCTCGACGCCTTCCTCGGCGGTGCCTTCCGGGAGGCGTGAGCCTCCCTCCGGGGCGTCAGCGGATCGGGGTCGCGCCGCCCGTGACGACGATCCCGCCCGTCTCGGGGATCGAGACGGTCAGCAGACTCGGCCGTCCGACGTGCGCGCCCTGGTGGATCCGGATGCGACGCGACGGCGGGACGCGACCGGTCTCGCGCAGGTAGGCGCCGGTCGCCGCGGCGGCGGAGCCCGTCGCGGGATCCTCCGTGATCCGGCCGACGGGGAAGACGTTGCGGGCGAGGAACTCGTCGTCCGCGACGGCGTGCAGCAGCGTGATCGTGCCCGACCAGCCCTGCGCGCGCATGAGCGCGGCGACCGGCTCGGGCGCGAACCGGAACTGGTGGAAGAGCTCGCGATCGGTCAGCACGAGCACGGGGTGCCAGTTGCCCGCGAACGACTCCCGGGCGGGGTACGCCGGATCCAGGTCGTCGGGGCGCAGGCCGAACAGCTCCAGGGTGCGGGCGAGGACTTGCGGATCGAGCTCGCGCACGATCGGGTCGACGCTCGTGAACGAGACCAGGATCGCGCCGGACTCCGTGGCGGCCGTGAGGGCCACCTCGCCGACCGGGGTCTCGAAGACCATCGCGCCCTCGCCGTCGCGTTCGGCGAGGGCGACGGCGGTCGCGACCGTCGCATGCCCGCAGAACGGCACCTCCGCCTCGGGCGACCAGTACCGGATGCGGTGGCGGCGGACCCCGTCGGCGTTGGTAGAGGAGAGCAGGAAAGCCGTCTCCGGATAGCCGATCCGCGCCGCGATCCCGAGCATGTCGGCGTCCTCGAGTCCCGCCGCGTCGAGCACGATCCCCGCGGGGTTGCCGCCCTCGGGCGTCTCGGCGAAGGCGGCGTAGCGGAGGACGTCGGGCGTGGCGCTCATGAGACCGAGCCTAGGGCGTCCGCGGTCCGCGGGCCTCAGGAGTTCACGCGGATGATCTCCTGCTGGTACGGCGCGATGACCTCGCCCGAGATGCGCAGATCCAGGACGAGGTACGGGCGGCTCTGCGGATCCTGCTGCGCCCACTCGGCGAGCCGGTCGAGGTCCGCCAGGGTGCGCACGACGACCCCCTCCGCCCCGACGGCGGCGGCGAAGGCGGCGAAGTCGACCTGGGGGATGAGCATGGGCTCGCGGGCGAGACCCTTGAGGCCGTACAGGTTGACCTCGGCGCCGTAGGCGGCATCGTTCCAGATCACCGCGAGTCCGTGCCCGCGGGCGCTGCGCACGGCGGATTCGAGGTCCGCGATCGCCATGAGGCCGCCGCCGTCGCCCGAGGTGAGCACGACGGTCGCCTCGGGGCGGGCACGCGTGGCGCCGACGACGCTCGGCCATCCCTGGCCGATCGCCTGGAACGCCGTGCCGATCATCATCATCCGGTCCGGGGAGGCGACCGGCCAGTACATGTTCGCCCAGCCGATGAAGTGCCCGCCGTCGGAGACGACGACGCGGTCCTCCGGGAGCAGCTCGGCGATCCGTCGCGCGGCCGAACGGGGATCGAGGCGGCCGTCGGGCGCGATCTCGTCGCCCGGCTCGTACGCGCGCGCCGCCGCGACGTCGACGTTCTCCCGCCAGCCCGATCCGCTCGCCCCGTCCAGGCGGGCGACGAGCGCCTCGGCGGCGACACGCGCGTCGGCGCGGACGTATCCGCCCACGTGCGCGTGCGTGGCGGACGGGGCGACGTCGATCTGGAACACCTGCGTGTCCGGGGCGAAGAGGTCGCCGAAGCGCATCGTGAACTGGTTGAGCGACGCGCCGAACACGACGGCGACGTCGGCCGTGCGGATGAGCTCCATCGCGCCCTCGGCGCCGAAGCCGCCGGTCACGCCGAGGTCGTAGCGCTCGTCGGGGAAGACGCCGCGGCCCAGCGCCGACGACGCGGTGAGCGCTCCCGTGGCGTCGGCGAGCGCGCCCAGCGCCTCTCCCGCCCCGGCGAGCCAGGCGCCGCGGCCCGCGAGCAGGAACGGCCGCTGCGCGGTGCGGAGCGCCTCGGCGACGCGGTCGAGCATCCCCTCCGCGAACTCCCCGGTCGGGGCGAGCGGCGCGGGCACGCGGGGAGCCGGGGCGGCCGGGACCTCTCCAGCCTCGCGGGCCGCCACGTCGTAGGGGATCGCCAGGACGACGGGGACGCGGTAGGTGAGCGCGTGCTCGATCGCGATGACCGTGGTGGCCGCCGCGTCCGCGCGCCCCACAGTGTACGTGCGGGCGCCGACACCGGAGGCGAGCGCGATCTGGTCGACGTCCCAGGGGCGAGGACCGCTCGTCGGCTCGTCGCCGACCACGAGCACGAGGGGGATGCGGGCCTGCACCGATTCGGCGAGTGCGGTGAGCGTGTTGGTGAACCCCGCGCCGTAGGTGCTCGTGGCGGCCGCGATGCGGCCGGAGGCGCGGAAATGCGCGTCGGCGGCGACCACGGCGCCCTGCTCGTGGCGGACGGCGGTGAAGGACGCATCGGTCTGCTTCTCGATCGCGTCGAGGAAGTACGCGTTGCCGTTGCCCATCACGCCGAAGACGGCGTCGAGGTGCTGGGCGAGGGTGAGGGCGACGTGCGCGGAGACGGAGGGCATGCGGAACGTCCTTTCGAGACGACAACGGAAGAGGATCCGTATGTGTCTCGCCGGAGCGCGGCGTCGCGCTGCGGGCTTCGTGCCCCTTTTTCGAGCACCGGCGCATGAGCGGGACGCGCGCGCCGGACCTCGCCATTCTACCGCCACCGGGGCAATCGCTCCGTTCCTCGTGGGCTCCTCGGTGCCGCCCGGACGGATCAGCCGCGCAGAAGCGCCCGCAGGGACGCGATCGTGTCGGCGTCCGCGGGGGTCTTGTCGGGGCGGTAGTGCTTGACCCGGGCGAAGCGCAGGGCGATCCCGCCCGGATAGCGGGGGGACCGCTGAACGCCGTCGATGGCGATCTCCACGACCAGCTCGGGGTGCAGCATCACCGTGCCGGCGGTGCGGCTCGCCTCGTGACGAGGGAACTCCTCGGTCTGCCAGCGCAGCAGTTCGTCGGTGAGTCCCTTGAAGGTCTTGCCCACCATGACGAAGCCGCCGGGCTCGCCGAACTCGCCGTCGGGGTCGCGGGCGCCGAGGTGCAGATTCGACAGCCAGCCGCGACGTCGTCCCGAGCCCCACTCCGCGCCGAGCACGACGAGGTCGAACGTGAGCACCGGCTTGACCTTGACCCAGGACTTCCCCCGCCGTCCCGCCGTATAGGGCGCGTCGATCGCCTTCACGACCACGCCCTCGTGACCGGCCGCCAGGGCATCGCGCGACAGCCGTTCCGCGGCCTCGGCGTCGGCGGTGACGAGGCCGGGAACCCGCCAGGGCCCGGCCACGCGGTCGAGCTCGGCGAGGCGGAGCGCGAGGGGTTCGTCGATGAGGTCGCGTCCGTCGACGTGCAGCAGGTCGAAGAACCACGGTCGCAGGACGAGCTCGCGCGACGCCTCGGCGCCGAACCGGGACATGGTCTCCTGGAACGGACGCGGGCCGCCGTCCTCGTCGAGCGAGAGCGTCTCGCCGTCGAGAATCAGGTCGTGCGCGGGGAGCCCCCGCACGACCTCGACGATCTCGGGCAGGCGGTGCGTCACGTCGGCGAGACTGCGGGTGTACACGCGGACGTCGTCGCCGTGGCGGTGCACCTGGATGCGCGCGCCGTCGAGCTTGTACTCGACCGACGCCTCACCCGTGATCTCCAGGGCCGCGGTCGGCGTGCCGGCCGACGCGGCGAGCATGGGCAGCACGGGCCGGCCCACCGCGAGGCCGACGGCCGCGAGCTCCGCCTCGGTGCCCGTGAGGGCGAGCAGGGCGGTCTCGGCGAGGTCTCCGGAGAGCATGGCCGCCCGGCGCACCTCGTCCTTGCCCCGCCCGGAGGCGCGGGCGATCGCGTCGAGGAGCACCCCGGCCAGCGCTCCCGTGCGCAGTTCGCCCCCCAGGGCGCGCGCGAGCAGATCCCACTCCTGCGCGGTGGCCCGCGAGGAGAGGTCGGAGAGCAGCGCGCTGCGGCGCGCGGCCGATCCGGATCCGGAGGCGTCGGCGAGCGCGTCGAGCACGGCGTCGACCTCGCCGAGGGTCAGCGCGCCCTCCGCGGGATGCGTCGTGTCGACGGCCTGGAGGCCGCGCCAGCCGACGCCGAGCCTGCCCTGGCGCGGTTCGGCCAGCAGCAGGCCCACGAGCGGCCCGATCTCGTCCGGGGCGGCCGCGCGCAGCAGGAGGGCCAGGGCGTCGATCTTGGCGTTGCGCGAGGGCGTGGCGGCGACCTCCGCGGTGGCGGTGACGAGCGCGGCGAGCCTCATGGCCACATCCTCCCACCGGGGTCGGACATCCGCCCGCGCCCGGCTCAGCGGGTGCGCTCGAGGAGCGCGAGCAGCGCCTGTGCGTAGGCCTCCGCAGGATCCGGATGCTCGAAGCGCAGCGACGTGCCGGCGATCTCGACGGTGACCTCGAAGGTGTCGGGAAGGCGTTCGAGGCGTCGGAACGTGCCGCGCAGGAGGTCGCGGAGCTGATCCTCCCGTGGCAGCCAGACCGCCTCGGCGAGCGTGACGGCGTCGAGCGCCCATTCCGTCGTGCCGTTGAAGGCGAGCTCGGTGCCGCTCGGCGTCCGGCGCGCCTCGATCGTCATCTCGCTCACGGTGAAGACCTCGGCCTCCGCCTCGAGCTCGACGTCGTCGGGCAGATCGAGCTGGAAGCGATCGCCCTCGGCGGGATGCCAGCGCAGACCGGCGTCGCGCAGGGCCGCCGCGCGCTCGCGGGTGATCATCGCGCGCTCCCGCGCGAGAGGGACGGACGACGGCTCATCGTTCGAGCCTAACCCCGCCGGGAGTGCGAGGCCCGTGCGCGAGGGGCCTCAGCGCACGCGGCCGAACGCCCGGACCGGATGCTCCAGCAGCTCGACCACCCGCCGCAGGAACGAGGCCGCGTAGCCCCCGTCGCACACGCGATGGTCGAACACGAGGGAGAGCTGCGCGATCCGCCGGGCGACGATCGCCCCGTCCACGACCCAGGGACGTTCGATGATCCGCCCGATCCCGAGGATCGCGACGTCGGGGTGATTGATGATCGCCGCGGATCCGTCGACCCCGAGGCCGCCGTAGTTGTTGAGGGTGAAGGTCGAGCCGCGCAGCCGCTCCGGCGGCGTGGCCCCGGAGCGGGCGGTCGCGGCGAGCTCGCGCAGGGCCGCGTCGAGCTCGTCGATGCTGAGCCCGTCGGCGTGCGGGATCACCGGCACGAGGAGTCCGCGGTCGGTGTCGGCCGCGATGCCGAGGTTGACGCCGTCGAACCGCACGAGCTCGGCGCCGTCCTCGCTGAGACGCGCGGCGAGGAGCGGATGCTCGGCGAGCGCGATGAGCACGAACCGTGCCGCGAGCGCCGTCACCGAGGGCGCCCTGCCGTCCCGCGGCGCCATCTGCGCGCGCAACGACCAGAGCTCGGTGACGTCGACGTCGACCCACACCGTGGCTTCGGGGATCTCCGCGCGACTCCGGCTGAGCCGTGCGCTCACCGCCTTGCGCAGCGGGGAGAGCCGATCCCGGGAGAGCACGGTCAGACCGTCGACGGTCTCTCCCGCGGACGGCGCCGCGGGGTGCGAACCGGGCGTCTGCGCGGCGACCGCGTGCAGCGCGCCGCTGTCCACCGCGTGGTCCACGGCGGCGCGGAGCACGTCGGCCCGGGTGATCGCGCCGTCGACGCCGGTGGGCGGGATCGCGCGCACGTCGAGGCCCAGGTCGCGGGCGAGACGCCGCACGAGCGGCGAGCGGACGGCGACGGGAGTGCGGGTCGCCGCATCGGCCGGCGCGGGGGTCCCGGCCGGAGCGGGCGCGCCGCGATCCGCGGGTTCCTCGGACGCCTCGGCGCCGGGGACGGACGTCGCAGCCGTCGGCGCGGAGCCGACCGATCCGGTGCGGCGGGCGCGGCGGCGTCCCGATCCGGCGCGCTCGCTCGTGCCGTAGCCGATCAGCACGTTCCCGGATCCCGCGCGTTCCTCCGTGCGGTGCGCCTGGGTCTCGACGGCCTCCGCCGCGACGCCGGCGGAGGAGGCGGCAGGGTCCGCCGCGGCCGCGTCCGCGACCTCCAGCACGGGCGCGCCCACGTCGATCGTGTCGCCCGGTGCGCCGTGCAGCGCGGTGACGACGCCGGCGAACGGGGAGGGAAGCTCGACGACGCTCTTGGCCGTCTCGACCTCGGCGATCGCCTGGTCGGTGCGGATCGTGTCGCCGACCTGCACGAGCCATTGCACGAGGCCGGCCTCGGTCAGGCCCTCGCCGAGATCGGGAAGGCGGAACACGCGAGGGGTCAGCGTGGTCATCGGGCGCCTCCCGCGTTGCTCGCCGCGTCGGCGGCGTCCTCGTCGAGGTGCAGCGTGTCGATCGCGTCGAGCACCCGATCGGCGTCGGGCAGGTACCAGTGCTCCAGCTTCGGCGGCGCGTAGGGCGTGTCGAACCCCGTCACCTTCCGCACGGGCGCCTCGAGGTGCTCGAAGCAGCGCTCGAAGAGTCGCGACTGGATCTCGCTCGCGACGCTCGCGAAGCCGGGCGCCTCGGCGACCACGACGGCACGGCCCGTCGCACGCACGGCGGCGGTCAGCGTCTCGTCGTCGATCGGGGAGAGCGTGCGCACGTCGATGACCTGCACGCTGCGACCCTCTTCTGCGGCGATCTCCGCGGCCTCCAGACAGGTCGCGACGGAGGATCCGTAGGACACCAGCGTGACGTCGGTCCCCTCCCGGGCGATGCGGGCGGATCCGAGCTCCGCGACGACCGACGTGTCCACCTCGCCCTTGGTCCAGTACAGCTTCTTCGGTTCGAGGAAGACGACGGGATCCGGCGACGCGATCGCCGCGCGCAGGAGCGAGTAAGCGTCCTGCGGGGTCGAGGGGCAGACCACCGTGAGTCCCGGCGTGTGCGCGTAGTAGGCCTCGGAGGAGTCGCAGTGGTGCTCGACGCCGCCGATGCCGCCGCCCGTCGGGATGCGGATCACCAGGGGCAGCCGCACCGCACCACGCGTGCGGTTGCCCGTCTTGGCGACGTGGCTGACGATCTGCTCGAACGCCGGAAGGGCGAAGGCGTCGAACTGCATCTCGACCACAGGGCGCAGGCCGTTCATGGCCATCCCGACCGCGGCGCCCACGATGCCGGACTCAGCGAGCGGCGTGTCGAAGCAGCGGTCCTCGCCGTAGCGCGCGGTGAGTCCGTCGGTGATCCGGAACACGCCGCCCAGAGCGCCGACGTCCTCGCCGAACACGAGCACGGCGGGATCGGCCTCGATCGCGTCCGCCAGCGCACGGTTGAGGGCGGCGGCCATGGTCATGGTCTGCGTCCGAGCGGACGCGGGCGCCGGGTCGAGCCGGACGTCGTCGTGGGCGATGGTCATCGTGCGCCTCCTGCCGGGCCGGATCCGCCGGGCGTTGCCGCGGTTGCGGAGCGGTCGATCTCGTCCTTCAGCTGCCGCCACTGCTCCTCGAGCTGCGGGGAGCGCGTGTCGCGGACGAAGCGGAACAGGTCCTCCGGGTCGGGAGCGGTCTCGGCGTTGAGCGCGTCGCGGAGGGCCGCAGCGATCCCCTCGGCTCCGGCGGCCAGGCGCTCCTCGATCGCGTCGTCGAGCACGCCGGTCGAGCGGAGGTGGGCGCGCAGCCGCGAGAGCGGATCCCGCGCGAGCCAGGCCTGCACCTCGGAGCGCTCGCGGTAGCGGGTGTCGTCGTCCGCGTTCGTGTGCGCCTGCATGCGGTAAGTGTGGGCCTCCACGAGCGACGGGCCGCCGCCGCGCCTGGCACGTGCCACCGCCGCCCCGAGCACGGACAGCAGAGCGGCGGCGTCGTTCCCGTCGACGCGCTCGCCGGGCATGCCGTAGCCCACCGCCTTGTGCGCGAGGGAGGGCGCGGCGCTCTGCCGGCTCAGCGGGACCGAGATCGCGAACTCGTTGTTCTGCACGAAGAAGACCACGGGCAGGTGGAAGACCGCGGCGAAGTTCAGCGCCTCGTGGAAGTCGCCCTCGCTCGTGGCGCCGTCGCCGCACAGCGCGAGCACGACGGTGTCCTCGCCGCGCAGCTTCGCCGCGTGCGCGAAGCCGACCGCGTGCAGCAGCTGCGTCGCCAGAGGCGTGGACTGCGGGGCGACCCGGCGGGCGCGGGGATCGTATCCGGAGTGCCAGTCGCCCTTGAGCAGCACCATGGCGTCCGCGGGGGAGACCCCGCGCGCGATCACGGCGACCGAGTCGCGGTACGTCGGGAAGAGCCAGTCGTCCTCGGCGAGCACGAGGGCGGCCGCGACCTGGCAGGCCTCCTGGCCGTGCGAGGACGGATAGACCGCGAGACGGCCCTGACGCACCAGCGCGTGCGCCTGCTCGTTGATCCGCCTGCCCTCGACGAGTCCCTGGTAGGCGCGCAGCAGCAGCGCCGGATCCGGCAGGGCGTGCGTCGGATCGGCGGTCGCCCGCCCGTCCGCGTCGACGAGGCGCACGGGCGTCTCGCGGGGGAGGAGCGTCTGCGGGTCGTCCAGGGACGCGGTGTTCATCTGGTTCGCCTTCCTTGCCGAACGGGACCCCTCCAGTGTGCGCGCACGGAGTGCAGTCATCCCATCTGATCCGCCCGAGTGTGGACGATTGGCGCTGAAGTGCGTGAGAATCGTACGAAGTGTCACATCGACGCGACGACGGAGAGGACCACGGGCCGTGCACACCCTGGACGACATCGACCACGCCATCCTGGAGCAGCTGCGCCGAGACGCGCGCGTCTCGATGACGGCGATCGCCGACGCCGTGCACATCTCCCGGGCCGGCGCGCACGCCAGGATCAAGCGCCTCACCGACGCCGGGATCATCACCGGCTACTCCGTGCGCACGGATCCCGTGCTCCTCGGGCACCACGCCTCGGCCTACGTCATGCTGGCGCTGGAGCAGCCGGCGTGGCAGGAGGTGCGGGATCGGCTGCAGCGCATCCCGGAGGTCGAGCACATGGCGCTCGTGGGCGGGGACTTCGACGTCATCCTGCTCGTCCGGGCGAGCGACGCCCGCGACCTGCGCCGGATCGTCCTGGAGGACATCCAGGCGATCCCCGCGGTGCGCTCCACGCGCACGACGCTCATCTTCGAGGACTTCGCCCGCGCCTGAACCGGATCCCCTCCTGACGGGCGCGCGTCGCCGGCGCGCACGCGGCACAATGGATCCATGACGGACACGGCGATCGAGCGCGAAGTGCTCACCTGGGACGGTTTCGGTGAGGCGACGCGGGATCTGGCCCGCGACATCCTCGCCTCGGGCTTCGAGACGGAGGTCGTCGTCGCGATCGCGCGTGGCGGACTGCTCCCGGCGGGGGCCGTCGCCTACGGGCTCGGGGCGAAGAACTGCGGGGCGATCAACGTCGAGTTCTACACCGGGATCGGCACCGTGCTCGATGCGCCGGAGGTGCTGCCTCCCGCACTCGACATGGACTACCTGAACGGGCGACGGGTGCTGCTCGTGGACGACGTGGCCGACTCGGGGCGCACCCTTGCGCTCGCCGTCGAACTGCTGCGGGGCAAGGGCGCCGACGTGCGCTCCGTCACGATCTACACCAAGCCGACGACCATCATCCAGCCGGACTTCGCGTGGAAGGACACCGATCGCTGGATCGACTTCCCGTGGTCGGCGAAGGGAACGGTGCGCGAGGAGGACCTGGGGCTGGATCCGACCGCCTGACGAGCGACTGCGCTGCGCGGGGGAACCGCTACCCGGTCCGATCCTGTGCCGTGGCGGCGCGGGGCGGCCAGGACGTGCCGCCCAGTTCGCGGGAGACGTTGCGCGCCGTATCGCGCAGGGCGGTGAGCACGGTCGCGGGTGCCGGGCCGTCCGCGGTCGCGAAGACGACGGCCACCGTCGCGATGACGTCGCCGCGCGCGTCGCAGATCGGCGCGGCCAGCGACGACTCGCCGAGCACGGCCTCGTCCTCCTCCGCGGCCCACCCGCGGTGCGCGATCGGATCCAGGAGCGCGGCGAGCGCGGACGGGTCGGTGACGGTCTCCGCCGTGAGACTGCGCAGGGGCCGGGCGAGCACGGCGGCGCGGAAGGCCTGGTCGTGGGCGAGGAGGACCTTGCCCATCGCCGAGGCGTGCGCGGGCACGGCCATGCCGGTCTCCAGCATCTGCGGGGTGTCGTCGGGGCGCAGCACGTGGTGCACCACGAGCACGTCCGAGAAGTGGGGGGCGCCCAGGCGCACGGCCAGGCCGGTGCGGCGCGCGAGATCCTGCGTCCAGCGCAGGGCGCGGGAGCGGACGTCGAGCGTGTCGAGGTAGACGTTGCTCAGGGCCAGCAGCGTCGGGCCGAGCATGTAGCGCTGGCCGCCGCGCTCTTTCGCCACGAGCCCGTGCTCCCGCAACGACGACACGATGCCGTGCACCGTGGACGGCGGTAGGTCGAGCGCCGCGGCGAGGTCCGTGATGCCCAGATGGCGCGCGCCCTGCAGCAGCTGGAGCACTTTCGCGGCCCGGTCGATCGCTTGGATCATCCGCTTCTGCTCCCTCCCGGATCATCCTTGACTTTCCGACATCATGCACGCATATTCGACATTGACGAAACCTGTGTCGTCGATCCGCGCGCGGAACGACCCGCCGACAGGTCTTCCTCGGCCGGCGCCGTCGTCTCGTCGAAGCCACTGCTACAAGGAGGTTGCAGGATGAAGAAGCTCATCAACGCCCCGGAGGACGTGCTCATCGAGTCGCTGCGGGGCCTGGCCCTCGCGCATCCCGAACTCGACGTCGATCTGGACCATCGCGTCATCCTGCGCCGGGAGCGCAAGGAGGAGGGCAAGGTCGGCCTTCTCTCCGGCGGAGGATCCGGGCATGAGCCGCTGCACGGCGGGTTCGTGGGGCGGGGCATGCTCGACGCGGCCTGCGCGGGGGAGGTGTTCACCTCGCCGACGCCGGACCAGATGCAGTTCGCGACGCAGGCGATCGACCGCGGCGCCGGGGTCCTGCACATCGTCAAGAACTACACGGGCGACGTCATGAACTTCGAGATGGCCGCTGAGCTCGCCGGAGCGGACGGGATCGACGTGCGCTCGGTCGTCGTCGACGACGACGTGGCCGTCCAGGACTCGCTCTACACGGCCGGGCGCCGCGGCGTCGGACTCACGGTGCTGTTGGAGAAGATCGTCGGGGCCGCCGCGGAGGAGGGGCGGGATCTCGCGTCCGTCGCCGACCTCGCGGCGCGCGTGAACGGGCAGGGGCGTTCGATGGGCATGGCGCTCACGAGCTGCACGGTGCCGTCGGCGGGCAAGCCCACCTTCGACCTCCCGGACGACCAGATGGAGATCGGCATCGGCATCCATGGCGAGCCGGGGCGGCACCGCGAGCCGCTGGCGCCGGCGCGGGACATCGCCGTCCAGCTGGTGGAGCCGATCCTCGCCGACCGCGACTTCACGGGCTCGGGATCCATCGTCATGCTCAACGGCATGGGCGCATCGCCCCTCATCGAGCTCTACCTCATGTACGGCGAGGTCGCGGCGCTGCTCGAGAAGGCCGGGGTGCGGATCGCGCGCAGCCTCGTCGGCAACTACATCACCTCGTTGGACATGGCCGGCTGCTCGCTCACCGTGCTGCAGGCGGACGACGAGATCCTGCGCCTCTGGGACGCGCCCGTGGTCACCCCCGGCCTGCGCTGGGGGGCGTGAGCCGTCCGCATCCCCTCCTCCCGCGCGCGGTCATCGGGTGCCGTCTCCGACGGCATCGCGCGACGGATCCGCAGACCCGATCGAAGGAGAACAGCTGCATGTCGAACACCATCCCGCTCACCGTCCTCGTCGACTGGCTCCACCGCTTCCGCGACGCCGTCGTCGCGCAACGCGACTGGCTCACCGAGCTCGACTCGGCGATCGGGGACGCCGATCACGGCGCCAACATGGCGCGCGGCATGACGGCGGCGGTGGAGAAGGTGGACCAGACGGCGCCGGCGACCGCGGACGAGCTGTTCAAGGCGGTCGGCATGACACTGGTCTCGACGGTCGGCGGGGCGAGCGGGCCCCTCTACGGCACGTTCTTCCTTCGCCTCGGCACCTCGCTCGGAGCCGTGACCGAGGTCACCGCGGACGCGCTCGCCGCCGGGCTGCGGGCCGGGCTCGACGGGATCGTCGCGCGCGGCAAGGCCGAGGCCGGCGACAAGACGCTGTTCGACGCCATCTCGCCGGCGCTGCAGGCGATGGACGCGGCGCTCGCCGAGGGCGCCTCCGCCGGAACCGCGGCCAGGGCGGCGGCATCCGCGGCCGCGGACGGACGGGATGCGACGACAGACCTCGTCGCGCGCAAGGGACGGGCGAGCTACCTCGGCGAGCGCAGCGCGGGGCACGTCGATCCGGGATCGGCGTCCGCCACGCTGCTGTTCGAGGCGCTCGCGGCGGCGGTCGCGGCCTGAGCGCGCGCTCGGGACGCGGACGGGCACGGATCGACGGGATCGGTCGCATGGGCACGGGGATCGTCGTCGTCTCGCACAGCCGACGTCTCGCGGAGGCGGCGCGCGAGCTCGCGAGTCAGATGGTGCCGGACGGCGCCGTGCCGGTCCGGCTCGCCGCCGGTGCGGGCGAGGAGCCGGACGGCACCCCGATCCTGGGCACGGACGCCACACGGGTCGCCGCGGCGATCGATGAGATCGCGTCGGAGTGCGACGGCGTGCTCGTCGTGATGGACCTCGGGTCCGCCGTGATGAGCGCCGAGTTCGCCCTGGAGCTGCGGGAGAGCGACGTCCCCGTGCGGCTCAGTACCGCGCCGTTCGTGGAAGGGCTGCTCGCGGCGTGCGTGACCGCCGCCCAGGGCGCCTCGCTCGCCGACGTGGCGGCGGAGGCGGACGGCGCCCTCGTCGCCAAGGTCGCGCAGCTGCGAGACGCCGGCGGCTCCCCGGAGGGCGCAGCGGACACGCTCCCCCCGGACGCCCCCGCGCCCGACGCCTCCGCGCCCGACGTCCCCGTGTCGGAAGGGGGCGGGTCAGACGCCGAGACGGTGCGGACGGTGAGGGTGCGCAATCCGCTCGGGGTGCATGCGCGGCCCGCGAGTCTCATCGCGCAGGCGGCACAGGGCGAGGAGCTGCGCCTTCGTCGTCTGCCCGACGGGGATCCCGTGCCCGCGGCGAGCATGATGCGGCTGCTGGCGCTCGGTGTGCGCGAGGGCGAGGAGATCGAGGTGCGCGGCGATCCCGCGGCGGTCGACCGCGTCACGGCCCTCTTCGACGACGGCTTCGGCGAGCTGGCCCCAGCAGGCGACGGCGGCGCCGCCCCTGTTCCGTCTCCGCCGGTGCCGTCACCGGCCGAGCCGAGCCCGACCCGCGGCGGCGAGATCGCCTCCTCCGAGGAGGGGACGGCCTCCCCGGTCGATGCGGGGACGGCGCTGCGGGGTCGAGGGGTGAGCCCGGGGCGCGCTGTCGGACCGGTCGTGACGCTCGGGGCGTCGCTCGCCGAGCCCGACGCCTCGGTGCGGATCGCGGAGGACGCGAGGGGCGCAGAGGCGGGACGGATCGCGCCCGCGGCCGCCGCCGTCGCCGAGACGCTGCGCGAACGCGCCGCCCGGAGCACGGGCGAGGCGGCGCAGATCCTCGCCGCGACGGCGCAGCTGGCCGCCGATCCGGATCTGGCCGAGGGCGCCGCCGCCCGTGTCCGTGCCGACGGCGTCACCGCGGCCCGAGGGGTGTGGGAGCAGGCGCACGCGCAGGAGCGCATCCTGCACGGCCTCGGGGGACGCATGGCCGAACGGGTCGCCGACGTGCGCAGCGTCCGGGATCGCCTCCTCGCACAGCTCACGGGACAGGAGCTCCCCGGGGTCCCGGAGCGCGAGGATCCGTTCGTCCTCGTCGCGGCCGACCTCGCCCCGGCGGAGACGGCGGCGCTGGACGAGAGCGCCTGCGTCGCCCTCGTCACGCAGGAGGGCGGACCCACCTCGCACACCGCGATCCTCGCGCGTGCGCTCGGCCTGCCGGCCGTCGTCGGCCTCGCCGGGGCGACCGCGCTCCCGGCGGGCACGGTGGTGCTCGTCGACGGCTCCGCGGGGACCGTGCTCGTCGACCCTCCTGCGGCCCTGCGCGATGCCCCCGTGGAGGTCGTCGCACCGTTCGACGGGCGGGCCGGGCTCGCGGACGGCTCCCCGGTGCCCTTGCTCGCCAACGTCGGAGACGCCGCGGGTGCCGTGTCGGCGGCGGAGGCGGGTGCGGACGGGATCGGACTGTTCCGCACGGAGTTCTGCTTCCTCGACCGCACGACCGAACCGACCGTCACCGAGCAGATCGAGGCGTACCGCGGGGTGTTCGCGCCGTTCGCCGGGCGCAAGGTCGTCGTACGCACCCTGGACGCCGGATCGGACAAGCCGTTGCCGTTCGCGACCGCCGCGCGGGAGGAGAATCCGGCGCTCGGTGTCCGAGGGCTGCGCATCGCCCGTGCCCACCCCGAGATCCTCGCGCACCAGCTCGAGGCGATCGCGCGGGCGGCGGAGGGGGAGAGCGCCGAGGTCGAGGTGATGGCGCCCATGGTCGCCGCGATCGACGAGGCCGAGGCGTTCGTGCGCGCCTGTCGCGACGCCGGCATCGCCCGCGCGGGCATCATGATCGAGACCCCCTCGGCGGCGCTCCTGGCGACGGAGCTGCTCGCCGTCGTCGACTTCGTGAGTCTCGGCACGAACGACCTCGCCCAGTACACGATGGCGGCGGACCGGTTGTCCGCGCCGTTGGGAGCCCTCAACGATCCCTGGCAGCCGGCCGTGCTCCGTCTCATCGGGCTCGTCGGAGAGGCCGGACGGGCGACGGGCAAGCCGGTCGGGGTCTGCGGCGAGGCCGGAGGGGACCCCGCTCTGGCCCCGGTGCTGCTCGGCCTCGGCGCGACGAGCCTGTCGATGACCGCGCGCTCGCTCGCTCCGGTCGCGGCACGGCTGCGCACCGTGAGCGCCGAGGACTGCCGGCGGGCAGCGGGGGCCGCGCTCGTCGCGCGCACCGCCGCAGACGCGCGGCGAGCCGCCGAGGAGGCACTCGGCTGAGGGTTCGATGCGGCCGATCCCCAATACCGATATGTTGACAGGGACCGGGCCGGCACGGATCGATGTGCGCAACACGGGCGGTCGCCGGGGAGGCACGCGTGTTCGGGACGCAGAGATCATGGCGGATGTGGGCGACGGGGCTGCTGACCAGCCTGCTCCTGATCCTGGGAGCGCTGGTGGTCGCTCCCGCGGCCTCGGCCGCGACGAACACGTCATGCTCGACCGCGACGCCGGGATCCGGTCGCTACGCGTCCACACTCTGCTGGTTCGACTTCTCCGGTTACGACCCCGCGCAGGCGTCCAGCGCGGCGGGGCAGGCGATGGTCGTGTCGCTGCCCGGCGGTTCGACGCTCGCCTTCACGGTCAAGGCGTCGGGCGGCCCGGCCACGAGCAGCAGCTTCCCCACCTACAGCGCCGCCTACCTGGGCAACGGCTCCTATACGGGCGTGAGCGGCCGCCCCGCGTTCTACCAGAGCCAGCCGGGCACGACGACCGATCTCAGCCTCAGCGACATCGCCTTCCGCACCCCCACCGGCGACCGATCGACGGCGTTCTCCCTCGTCGGGGCGGACGCGGAGAGCACGGACACCAACGAGTCCATCACCTGGCGCTCGGACAACCCGATCTACTCGCTCACCGCGCAGGGCGCGGATCCCGGGATCGGCAACGCCTGCAACGGCGGCTTCACGGGCGTCGGGACGCAGCAGGTCACCTGTACCGCCCGCTCGTCCTCGACCAAGACCGGGACCGCGATCCTCGCCAGCCGCGCGCCCGCCACCTTCACCCAGCGCATGGTCGGCGGCGGCCGGCAGGCGGTCGCGTTCGGCGTGCTGATCTCCCGCGTCGAGCTGGCCAAGACCGTCGCCTCCCGCTTCACCGGCGACGCGTTCGCGCTGTCGATCAAGGACGCGAACGGCACCGGTCTGTACTCTGCGGCCACCGGGCCGATGGGGACGAGCGCGACGACCGGAGCACAGTCGGTCATCGCGACCGACGGGGGAGCGTCCTTCCAGTTCGCCGAGGCGGCGACGAGCGGATCCCTGAGCCGCTACGACATCTCCTGGAGCTGTACGCGCAACGGCCAGTCGGATCCCACGCTGCCCCTCGGGCGAGGGGTCGGATCCGCAGCGACCGTGCAGGTCGGCATCGGGGACTTCGTCTCCTGCACGATCACCAACACGGCCAAACCCACCACGCTCCTCCTGCGCAAGCACGCCGGGACGGTCGATGACGTCAACGGCAACGGCCTCGCCGACGCGGGCGACCGGATCCCGTACACCTTCGACGTCACCAACACCGGCGACCTGCCGATGAGCGGGGTCGCCGTGAACGACCCCAAGGTCGGCGCGGTGACCTGCCCCGCGGGCGAGCTCGCCCCCGGTGCGACGGTGACCTGCACGGGGGACGCCCCCTACACGGCGACCCTCGCCGACCAGTCGGCGGGGTCGGTCGACAACACCGCCACGGCGACCGGGAATCCGACGGGGACCTCCGACACCGTGACCTCCAACCCGTCCTCCACGTCGACGCCCCTCACGGCGCCGAGTCCTGAGATCACGCTCGTGAAGGTGGGCACGCCGAACGACGCCGCGTCTTTCGTCGTAGGGCAGGTGATCTCCTACAGCTTCGTCGTCACGAACACCGGCAACGTGCCGGTGCGCGACATCGCGGTCACGGAGACCGCTTTCACCGGCACCGGCACGGCCCCCGTCATCGACTGCCCCGACACGAGCACGACTGCACTCGCGGTGCGCACATCCCTCACCTGCACGGCGAGCTACACGATCACGCAGGCCGACGTCGATGCCCTGCCGCAACCGATCCGCAACACCGCGACGGCGAGCGGGGATCCGGTCGGCGGCGGTGCACAGCTCGTGACGCCCCCGGCCACGGTCGAGATCCCGGGTGACGCTCACCCCGCGCTCGGGCTGCAGAAGTCGGTCACGCCCGACGTCGCGCACGTCGCCGGAGACCGGGTCGACTACACGTTCCACGTCACCAACCTCGGCAACGTGACCCTGTCCGACCCGCGGATCCGTGAGACGACCTTCTCCGGAACGGGCGGGATCCCCGCCGCGACCTGCCCCGCGGGACCGTTGGCCCCTGGAGCCTCCGTCGACTGCACCGCGTCCTACCTGCTGACGCAGGCCGACATCGATGCGGCCGCGGTCGACAACACCGCGGTCGCCACCGCCGACAGCCCCTCGGACGGTCCGGTGGACTCGCCTTCCTCGAGCGCCGCGGTGCGCATCCCCCAGGAGGCGGGGCTCGCTCTGGTGAAGTCCTCGCCCGACACCTCCTACTCGGCCACCGCTCAGACGATCACGTACCGGTTCGCGATCACGAACACCGGCAACGTCTCGATCTCCGGGATCACGGTCACCGAGGACGAGTTCAGCGGGGCGGGGCGGATCGGCGCCGTCGACTGCCCCCGCTCGACCCTGGACGGAGGCGCGTCGATGACCTGCTCGGCCGTCTACTCTGTGCAGCAGGGCGACCTCGACGCAGGATCGCTCTTCAATAGGGCGACCGCTCACGGCACCCCAGCGGGCGGATCCGACCCGATCGACACCGCGCCGAGCGACGTGACGATTCCCGCCGTGCAGGCCTCGACGCTCCACCTGGACAAGACGGCGGATCCCGTCGAGGCGTCGAGCGGTGAGTCCATCGAATATCGCTTCCGCATCACGAACTCGGGCAACGTGTCGGTCGTGCGGCCGCAGGTCGTCGAGACGACGTTCAGCGGCTCCGGCGCGTTGAGCGGGATCGTGTGCCTGGAGGAGATGCTGGCGCCCGGTGCCTCCGCGGACTGCGTGGGCTACTACACGGTGACCGATGAGGATCGCTCCGCCGAGGTCGTGAACAACACGGCGTACGCGACCGCGACCCCGCCGACCGGGGTGACCCCTCCGCGCTCGAACGATTCCTCGGCGACCGTGACGGTGCGAAACCCCGTCCTCGCCCTGGTGAAGGCGGCGGACACGGACCGCATCACCCGCATCGGTCAGACGATCCACTACACCTTCACGCTCCGCAACACGGGCAACGTCGAACTGGTCGCCCCGCGCGTGGTCGAGGTGAGCTTCACCGGGCACGGGACGCTCGGCGCCGCGGCGTGCCCCGCGGACGCGCGGATCGCGCCCGGCGGATCGATCGTCTGCACCGCGGACTACGCGGTGGTCGCGGCGGATCTGACGGGCGCCGACCTGCGCAACACCGCCGCGAGCACGGCCGAGACGACCACCGGGGTGGCGGTCACCTCCAACGAGTCGCGCGTGGACATCCCCACCGTCGCACCGCCCGCGGTGACGGCGCCCGGCGGTGACGATCTCCCGACCACGGGCGGACAGTTCAGCGTCGCCGCGGTCATCGCCGCGATCGCCCTGATCGTCGTCGGAGCGGGTGCGCTCGTGATCTCCCGTCGCCGGAGACAGCAGGAGTGACGGCGGCCGCGCGCGATGGGAGCACGTCTCCTGCCGCGCGCGGCGGCGGCGGGTCGAGCGGGCGCGAGGTCGGACGGCCTAGTCGACGGCGATCGCGAAGCCGTCGCCGTCCGGAGCGATCCGGACGTGCGTGAGATCGGCCACGACGGCGTCGGGTGAGTGCGCCGCGGAGCCGGTGCCGACGCCGATCACGCGCATGCCCGCGGCCCGGGCCGCCTGGATCCCGGCGGCGGAGTCCTCGAAGACGACGCAGTCGGCGGGGGCGATGCCGAGTCGCCGAGCGCCGAGGAGGAAGCCCTCCGGATCGGGCTTGGAGGCGGACACCTGCTCGGCGGTCACCGGGTCGGCCGGAACGTCGAGGCCGGACGCCCCCATGCGCGCCCGGAGGAGGCGGTCGTCCGCCGACGTGACGACGAGGTGCGGGTAGGGGGCGAGCGCGGCGAGGAACGCGGCAGCGCCCGGCACCTCGACGACGCCGTCGAGGTCGTCGCTCTCGGCCGCGAGCATCGCCCTGTTCTCCACGAGGTTCTGCGCGTGCGGGCGATCCGGGAGAAGGATCGCCATGCTCTGATGCCCCTGGCGTCCGTGAATCACCCCCAGGACGTGATCGCGATCGAGCCCGTGCGACGCCGCCCACGCCAGCCAGAGCCGTTCCACCACGGCGGTCGAGTCGACGAGGGTGCCGTCCATGTCGAGCAGGGCGGCATGGGCGGGGAAGATGCGGGTCACCGTCCACAGCGTACCGGGGCGGCGGCGCTCCTCGTCCGCGGATCCTTCGCGGGCGGACATGCGCGGCGCGCTCGCCGACAAGTGGGGGCGCCGGTCGCGGATCGACAATGGAAGACGCATCGTCGACAGAACGCTCGAAGGAGAGAACGATGACCGATTCGTCTGCAGTGTCCGCACTGCTCGACCGCATCCAGCCGCCGGAGGGCGAGGGGCGGGAGATCCCCGACGCCGCCACGCGCGAGACGATCGGCCGGGCCCCCGTGCAGACGGTCGCCGACCTCGACGACGCGATCGCCCGCGCCAAGGCCGCGCAGCCCGGCTGGGAGGCGCTCGGTCACGAACGACGCAGCGAGCTGCTGCTCGCCGCCGCCGATGCGATCGACGCGAACGCCGAGGCCCTCGCGCACCTCCTCTCCCGGGAGCAGGGCAAGCCGCTCAACGGGCCGAACGCCCGGTTCGAGCTCGGCGCGTGCTCCGCCTGGCTGCGGACGAACGCCACGACCGTCCTGGAGCCGCAGGTGCTCGTCGACGACGAGAACCTGCATGCCGAGCTCGTCTACAAGGCGGCGGGCGTGGTCGGGGCGATCGGGCCGTGGAACTGGCCCCTCATGATCACGATCTGGCAGATCGGTCCTGCGCTGCGGATGGGCGACACGGTCGTCGTCAAGCCGAGCGAGTACACCCCGCTCAGCGTGCTCGCGATGCTCTCGGTCATGAACGAGGTGCTCCCGCCCGACGTGCTCATCGGGGTCTCGGGGGATCGGGAGATCGGCGCGCGTCTCAGCGCGCATCCCGACATCGCCAAGGTCATGTTCACGGGATCCACCGCGACGGGGCGCAAGATCGTCGAGGCGTCCGCGGGCAACCTCGCGCGCCTCACCCTGGAGATGGGCGGGAACGACGCGGGTATCGTCCTGCCGGGCACGGACCCGGCCGCGATCGCGGAGGACCTGTTCTGGGGCGCGTTCATCAACACCGGCCAGACCTGTGCCGCGATGAAGCGCCTCTATGTGCACGACTCCGTCTACGACGAGGTCGTGGATGCGCTCGCCGGGATCGCCGCAAGCGTTCCGATGGGCAACGGCCTGGACGAGGCCAACGTGCTGGGGCCGCTGCAGAACAAGCCGCAGTTCGACATCGTCTCCCGGCTCGTCGAGGACGCGAAGGCGCGGGGTGCGCGCATCGTGACCGGCGGCGAGGCGGCACCGGAGCTGGGCGAGCTGTTCTACCGTCCGACGATCGTCGCCGACATCCCCAACGACGCCGCGCTCGTGCAGGAGGAGCAGTTCGGTCCCGCCCTGCCGATCATCCGCTACACCGACGTCGACGAGGCGTTCGCGCAGGCCAACGCCGTGGACGTGGGCCTCGGCGCCTCGGTCTGGTCGAGCGACCCGGAGGCGGCGAGGGACGCGGCGACCCGGATGCAGTCGGGCACCGTGTGGATCAACTCGCACGGCGGCCTGCATCCCATGGTGCCGTTCGGCGGCGTGAAGAGCTCGGGCTACGGTCTGGAGTTCGGCGTCGAGGGACTCAAGTCCGTCTCGGTGACGCAGGTCGTCTCCGGGCCGGGACGGAAGGGCTGAGTCATGGCGCGATCCGCGATCGTCGTGGGAGCGGGCACCGCGGGCAGCATCGTCACCCGCCGGCTGGTCGACGCCGGCTGGGAGGTGACCCTCGTGGAGGCCGGCGGATACGACACGAATCCGGCGATCCACGACCCCGCCCGCGCAGGCGAGCTCTGGCACTCCGCCGAGGACTGGGACTACGCCACCGTGCCGCAGGAGCATGCGGCAGGACGCCGGCTGCATCTGCCGCGCGGCAAGGTGACGGGCGGATCGCATGCGCTCAACGCGATGATCTGGGTGCGCTGCGCGGCGAGCGACTTCGACGGGTGGGAACGCGACGGCGCCACGGGATGGGGCTGGTCCGCCGTGGAGCCCGTGTACGAGCGGATCGAGAACGACCTGCTGCCCGTGACCGACGACTACCCGCTCGTCCCGATCCAGCAGTCGATCCTCGACGCCGCGGTCGAGGAGGGGCTCACCCGCAATCCGGACTACAACGGGGGCGTGCTCGACGGCGTCTCGCAGGAGCAGGTCACGATGCGCGACGGTCGTCGCGTCAACACGTGGATGGCCTACGTGCGCCCCGTCGAGGACGCGCCGAATCTGCGCGTCCTCACCGGAGCCGAGGTGCACTCGGTGATCGTCGAGGACGGGCACGCGGTCGGGGTGCGGCTCGGGGACGGATCCGAGCTGCGCGCCGACGAGGTCGTCCTCGCGGCCGGCGCGCTCGGCAGCCCCGCGATCCTCCTGCGCAGCGGCATCGGCCCGAAGGCGGACCTGGAGCGGCTCGGGATCGACGTGGTCGCGGACGCCCCCGAGGTCGGAGCGAACCTGCACGACCACCTGCTCTCCCCGGTGATCTTCACGACGGACGAGCCCGTCGGTCCCCCGCAGCCGGGGGTCTCGGTCACGCAGACGCACCTGTTCTGGCGCTCCAGAGACGATCTCGCGGAGCCCGACACGCAGCCGATCCACTTCTCCGTGCCGATGTGGGGCGAGCTGGAGCCCCGCCCCGGCGCACACGGAGAGGGGGACGGCTTCTCGCTCATGGCGGGGCTCGTCACCCCCTACAGCCGCGGCACCGTGCGGATCTCCGGCCCCGACACGACCGATCCGCTGCTCGTCGACCTCGGCGCGCTCTCGGACGACCGCGACGTCGCCGCGCTCGCCGCGTCGGTGCGCCAGGCCCGCCGGATCGGTGCCCGCCCCGCGCTCGCTCAGACGTGGGGCGCGACGGAGGCGTATCCGGGTCAGGACGTCGCGGACGAGGATGTCGAGGACTGGGTGCGGCGTACCGCGATCACGTACCACCACCAGGTCGGCACGTGCCGCATGGGCTCCGACGCGACGGCGGTCGTCGACCCCCGTCTGCGGGTGAACGGCGTGCCGGGCCTTCGGGTGATCGACGCCTCGGTCATGCCGACGATCACGACGGGCAACACCAACGCGCCGGCCGCCGTGATCGGCGAGCTCGGGGCGCAGTTTCTGCTCGAGGACGCCGAGGCCTGAGGCTGCGAGGTCACCCTTCGGGTGGAGCCGCCTCGCCGGCGAGCGCCAGGCTCGCGCTGTAGGGAACGCGCATCGTGGCGGCGAACCGCGCGAACAGCTCCGGATCGCCGTCGACCTCGACCGCACCCGACGAGAGCGCCTCGTCGGCGCTCAGCGTTCCCGCGAGCAGGTCGCGGATGCCGGGTCCCGCTGAGATCCTCACGTCCGCCCGCTCGGCGGGGCCGGGGTCGGCGGTGATCCGACCGCCGCGCATCACGACGTGCGCGTCGATGTCGCCGATCCGGACGTCGTAGATCGTGTCCCAACTGTCGGGGACGAAGCCGTCCCCTGCCGCGACCCGGAGTGCGGCGGTGATCGACGAGGGGGTGACGATCTCGCCCTCGCGCGGTTCGCGCATGCCCGCCGCGCCCCAGCGCGAGAGCGCATCGAGAGCGGGCGCGAGCTCGCGCCCGCGGGGCGTGAGCCGGTAGACCATCGCCCGCTCCGATCCTGCGGGGGTCGATCGCTCGACGACCCCCGCGTCCTCCAGCTCCTTGAGGCGCGAGGCGAGCGTGTTGGTGGGGATTCCCGGCAGGCCCGCGACGAGGTCCGAGTACCGCCGCGCGCCCACGGACAGGTCGCGGAGGATGAGCAGCGTCCAGCGCTGTCCGACGATCTCGGCAGCGCGCGCGAGACCGCAGAACTGGCCGTAGTGCTGATTCGTCATGGATCTCAGAATAGCACTTGACTTCATTATTTGCAGTGTGCTTTATTTTTTGAAGTTACTCGATCGTCGCGCATGACGGGATCGGGCTCGCCTCAGAAGGAGAAGGACATGACCGTCACCACCGTTCCGGCCGACGTGGACACGTCGACCCCCGCCCGGACCGCGGCCCGAGATCGCACGGTCCTGCGGCTGCTGCTGGCCGCCGTCTTCGTCGTCTTCCTCAACGAGACGATGATGGCCGTGGCGCTCCCGCGGATCCAGGAGTCGCTGCACGTCGACGCGACGCAAGGACAATGGCTCACGACCGCGTTCGCGCTGACGATGGCCGTGGTCATCCCCACGACCGGCTGGCTCATGCAGCGGCTGCGCACCCGGACGGTCTTCACGCTGGCGATGGCGGCCTTCGTCCTCGGCACCGTCGTCGCCGCCTGTTCCCCGGTCTTCGAGATGCTCGTCGCGGGGCGCGTCATCCAGGCGACGGGCACGGCGGTGATGATGCCGCTGATGATGACGACCGTGATGACGATCGTCCCCCCGGAGGAGCGCGGACGTGTCATGGGCCGGGTGTCGATCGTCATGTCGGTGGCGCCCGCCGTCGGCCCGATCGTCTCCGGCGCGCTCATCCAGATCCTGCCGTGGCAGGGGCTCTTCTGGGTGATGACGCCCATCGCGATGGCGATGCTGGGGATCGGGGCGCTCCGGGTGCCGAACGTGTCGGAGACCCGGCGCGTCCCCCTCGACACGCTGTCCGTGGTCCTCGCGGCTCTCTCCTTCTCGGCCCTCGTGTTCGGGCTGAGCCAGATCGGCGCCGCCGAGATCGGGCAGGCCGCTCTGTCGCCGTGGATCCCGGGTGCGGTGGGCGTCGTCGGCCTCGGCCTGTTCGTCTGGCGTCAGCTCGTCCTCCAGCGCACGGACGCGGCGCTGCTCGACCTGCGCACGTTCTTGTCGCGTGACTTCGCGATCGCGGTGGCCATGATGACGGCGGGCATGGTCGTCCTCTTCGGCACGTTCATCGTGCTTCCCCAGTTCGCCCGCTACACGCTCGGGCTGGACCCGGTGTGGGTGGGGGCGATCCTGCTCCCGGGAGGGTTGCTCATGGGCCTCGCCGGCCCGACCGTGGGCCGTCTGTACGACCGCTTCGGTCCGCGTCCCCTGGTCGTGCCTGGGGCTATCGGGCTCGCCGGATCACTGTGGACGCTGGCACTGGGACTGGGCGAGCACTCCTCGTGGATCGTGCTGCTCGGCGCGCACATCGCCCTGATGCTGTCCCTCGCCTTCCTGTTCACGCCCGCGTTCAGCTCCTCGCTCGGCTCGCTCGCCCCGCATCTCTACTCTCACGGGAGCGCGACGATCGCGACGCTGCAGCAGGTCGCCGGAGCGGCGGGGACGGCGATCTTCGTCGCTCTCTACGCGACGGGCGTCGCGGCGACGGGAACGGCGGACCCCGAACTCCCCACCGCAGCTGCGGCAGCTCAGGGTTCGCATCTCGCCTTCCTGGCCGGGGCCGTGCTGTCGCTCGGTGTGGTCGTGCTCGCCCTCTGCGTGCGCACCTCCCGACCGGCCGAGGCGCCGGGGCTCTGATCGGCGCTCTCGTCCCGCAGGCGGGGAGGCGCGGTGCCGAGAGGGCGCCGCGCCTCCCCGCGGTCAGTCGTCGAGCAGCGCGGCGGCGTACATCGGTCGCGCGGCGTCGGCGCTCGGCGGGTGGAACAGGCCCGCGGTCGCGTCCCGGAAGAGCCTGCTGGCTTCGCTGCCGTCGTCGAAGCCCGCGCCGCCCGTGCACAGGAGCGCGGTCTCGGCGGTTCGGCGCGCCGCGGTGGAGGCGTTCAGGCGCGCGCTCACGAGCAGGAGCGGCCAGTCCGATCCGTGGTCGACCCGCTCGTCGAAATCGCGGCAGTACGCCTCCAACTGTGCGGGGACGGCGAGGAATTCGGCGTAGGCGTCGGCGAGCCGGACGCGCGACTCCGGCACCTCCGCGAGGGACGAGCCCGCCTTCGCGGAACGCCGGCGCCGCAGACCTTCCGCGCCGAGCATCAACGCGCGCCGGGCGACGCCGGCGTAGACGGATCCGATCAGCAACTGGAAGTTGCTCGTGATCGCGAAGGTGAGCAGATCCGGGACGCGTCCGACGGGGATGCGGCGGACGATGCGCTGCGGATCCAGTCGCACGTCGTCGAGGATCGTCGCGCGGCTCTGCGATGCCCGCATGCCCATCACGTCCCACTGGTCGGAGACGGCGATCCCCGGTGCGTCGCGGGTCAGGAAGCCGTAGACGAGGGTCGGGTGCTCTGGGTCGGAGTCGTCCCGCCCGTGCGTGATGAGGCGCGTCCACACGGGGGAGAGGGATGTGAAGATCTTCACGCCCTTCAGCGTGTAGCCGCCGTCCTCGTTCGGGGTCGCCACGGTCCGCGAGTCCTGCATGACCCAGTCGTTCGAGGGCTCGCTGATACCGAAGGCGAAGATCTCCCCGGCCATCGCCTCGGCGAAGACCGCGTCGAGCGCGTGGTCCCCGCGGTCGGTCATCGCCTTCGCGACGCCCGTGCACATCAGATGCATGTTGATCGCGAGCGCGGTGGCGGGCGCCGCCGACGCCAGACGCTGCTGCAGGTGCGAGACCTCGTCGAGCGAGAGGCCGGGACCGCCGTGCCGTTCCGGCACGAACAGCAGGGGGTAGCCGCGCTCGACGAGCTCGGCGAAATCCTCGTCGAAGAAGCGGTTCTCCCGGTCGTACACGGCCGCGCGCGTGCGGAAACGGGCGAGCAGCTCGTCGGGCAGGTAGCGCTCGGCGAGCTCGGCATGCCGGGTGAGTCGGTCGGTCATCATGCCTCCGTGAGGTCGGGGTGTTCCAGGATCAGGGCGGCGTTGTGGCCGCCGAAGCCGAAGGAGGTCGACAGGATCCGGCGGACGGATCCGGTCGTGCGGGGAGTGGTCACGATGTCCCAGTCGGGGAACTCCGGGTCGTCGAGATTGATCGTGGGCGGGATCACCCCGGTCTGCAGCGTGCGGATCGCGAGGACCGCCTCGACGGCGCCCGACGCGCCGAGCAGATGCCCGGTGCTCGACTTCGTCGCGGTGAGCGGGATCGACCGGGCGAGGGCCCCGAAGACCCGTTCGAGGGCGGCGAGCTCGGCGGCATCCCCCGCCGGCGTTCCGGTCCCGTGGGCGTTGACATGGTCTATGCCGTCGTCGGCATACGGGTCGATCCCCGCGTCCGCGAGCGCGTCCGCCACCGCCTCCGCCGCTCCCTGGCCGTCCGGGCGCGGGGCCGTCGGATGATGCGCGTCGCTCGACGCGCCGGACCCCGCGAGCACCGCGAGAGGCGTGGCGCCGCGGGCGCGGGTCGAATCCTCCGCCTCCAGCACGAGTGCGGCGGCCCCCTGCGCCATGGCGAAGCCCCTGCGCGCGCGGTCGAAGGGGCGGCTGGCCCGCGTGGGGTCGTCGTCGTCACCGCGCGCGAGGGCGCGCAGATTCGCGTTGGAGGACAGGTTGACCGGATTCAGGCAGTCCTCCATGCCGACGACGATCGCGGCGTCCGCGTACCCGTGGCGGATCCTCCGGAGCGCGTCTCCGAGCGCGACCGCGGCGGATGCGCAGGTCGCGGTCACGCCGTGCGCGGCGCCCCGTGCGCCGTAGCGCTGGCTGAGCAGGGCGGCGGCCGCATCCGGGGCCCCGTGCACGACGAGCGAGAGCGGCACGGCCCGGGGTCCGCGGTCGTCGAGGGCGCGGGTCGCCGCCTGCATCTGGTCGACGGGGCCGGAGCCCGTGCCGGCGAGGACCACCGTGCGCCGCGCGTCCCACGGCAGAGGCCGGCCGCCGCGGACCCGGTCCGGATCCGCGGCGGCCTGCGCGAGCGCCTGATCGGCCGCGGCGATCGACCAGAGCTGCACGGGACTCAGGCGTCTCGCGAGCGGTGGGTCGACCAGGCCGGTCGCGTCGAATCCGACGACGGGTGCGCCGATGCGCACCGGCAGCCCCGCGAAACCGGGTGCGTCGAGCCGGGTGATCGCGCTGCGGCCCGCGACGACCGCATCCCACAGCGCCTCCACGTCGAGTCCGCTGGGGGTCACTGCGCCGAGACCCGTGACGACGACCCGCCGCGGCGAACCCGAGCGCGACGTGCGCGCGCTCACAGCCGCTCCGCCTCTCCGCGAGCGACGAGCAGGGCGGCCTCGCCGCGCCGGATCTTCCCTCCGGCGGTGCGCGGCAGAGCGTCGACGCGGTACCAGCGTCGCGGGACGAACTGCGGCGCGAGTCGCTCCCGTGCCCAGGCCTGCAGCGCGGCCTTGCCGGGAGGGTGGTCGTCGTCCGCGGCGGTCGCCGGGGCTTCGACGACGAGCGCGACGAGCGTTCCGAGGCGCGGATCCGGCACGGCGACGGCGCAGGCGGCCGCGATCCCCGGCAGGGCCTCGAAGGCGCGCTCGATCTCGGGCAGCGACACCTTGTGCCCGCCCGTCGCGACGACCTCGCCGGCGCGCCCCGCGAGCTGCAGGCGCCCGTCCCGGTACCGGGCGAGGTCGTGCACGGTCGCCCAGCCGTCGGCATCGCGGAGGGCGGCGTCGGTCGTCGCCGCGAGATAGCCGTCGGAGCTGGCCGCCGCGCGGATCCACAGCGTCCCGAGCTCTCCCTCGGGCAGGCGTGCGCCGGACTCGTCGCGGACCTCGGCCTCGATCCCGTCGTACACGTCGAGCACGGTGCCGTCGCCGTCGCGACTGTCACCGATGAAGCCGATCTCCGCCGCGCCGTAGTAGCTGATGAGGCGCACGTCGAGGAGCACCTCGGCGAGTCCGGAGCGAAGCGCGGGGGACAGGTGCGCACCGCCGGTCACGACGAGCTCCAGCCCGGCGAGCGCGGCCGGATCCCGTCGTGCGGCGTCGGTGAGCGCGGAGACCACGGCGGGGACCGCGACCACGCGCGAGATCCCTTCGTCGGCGATCCGGGTCGCGATCCGGGCGGGATCGAACCGGTCCGCGAGATGCACGCCTCCGCCGGTCGCGAGGCATTCGATCACCGCGTAGAGGGTGAGGCTGTACGAGACCGGCCCCGGCGCGAGGGTCTGCACGCCGGGGCGCGGCCCGAGGTGCGCGGCGGAGACGGCCACGTTCTCCCGGTACTGCCTCCGTGTCTTGAGGAACGCCTTGGGGTCGCTCGTGGTGCCGGAGGAGAACAGCAGCAGGAACGGCTCTTCCGCGTCGCGCACGGTCGGGGGATCGGCCGGCGCACCGGCGCCGTGATCCCCGGCTCCGGCGTCCCGGCGGGCGGCGGCCTCTCGATCGCGCAGCTCGGCGAGCGAGAGGAGCGTTCCGGTCCACCCGCGACGGGAGAGGGCGTCCGCGAGATCCGGCGAATCGGCGACGACGAGCCCGATCCCGGCCCGTTCGATCACGCCGACGCGGTGGCTGAGCGGCCAGTTGGGATCGATCGTCGCCGAGACCGCCCGGTAGCCGGCCAGTCCCGCGACGACCCTCGCGGCATGGAACGCGCTCGCGGTGCTGACCGCGGTGATCGGGATGCCCCGCGTCTCGGGTGCCGGGGCCGGCGGGCGGGGCTGCGCGCGATGCGCGGCGTCGACGACGGCGAAGAGGCGCCGCGAGTCCTCGACGAGCTCGGCGTAGGTGAGGGATCCGTCCTCGCCGGCGATCGCCGGACGATCCGGATGGATCCGCGCGGTCTCGAGCACGGATCTCGTGATCGGCATTCCGCATCCTCTCGCGGCACAGGAGCGCGTGCCGGATCAAGTCTAGAACGCGAGCGCGACGGGCGGGTTGTCGAATCTTGCGTTGCACGATAGCTTGTGTGACATGACACCGGACGTCGGGGCGCAGATGCGCAAGGGCGTCGTCGAGTACTGCGTGCTGGGCCTGCTCGCACGGGGACCGATGTACGGCTGGGAGCTGGCGGAACGCCTCTCCTCCGAGGGACTCATCGCGAGCATCGGCACGCTCTATCCGCTGCTCTCGCGCCTGCGGCAGAGCGGCTGGGTGCGCACGTTCGAGCAGCCGTCCGCGACGGGTCCGGTGCGCCGCTACTACGAACTGACGACGGAGGGGGCCGCGCAGCTGGAGGGATTCCGGCGATCCTGGGCGCCGTTCGCCCGCAGCGTCGTGGCACTGACCGCAGAGGGGACATCATGATCGATCGGGACGCGCAGCAGCTGCGTGAGGACTATCTGGCCCGGCTCGACAGCGCGATCGCGGATCTGCCGTGGCGCGTCGCGAACGACCTGCGCACGGGGATCGCGGAGGAGCTCGACGGACTCGATGCGGCCGGGCTGCACCAGCGGATCGCGCAGCTCGGCGATCCCGTGCAGGTCGCCGCCGCGGCCAGGGACGAGGAGGAGGCGAACCCGTCGCCGATCATCGTCGTCGCCCCGGCCACACCCGCCGCGCCGTCGCCGAAGCCGCCGATGGTCGACACCAAGGGGTTCGCGATCGCCGGGGCGCTCGTGCTCGGGGCGGGCTCCTTCCTGGTGCCGTTCGGCGGCTGGGTGATCGGGGTGGGTCTCGTGACGTCGAGCCGGTTCTGGCGGCGGTGGGAGAAGACGGTCGCGATCCTCCTCCCGCTCGCGGTCGCCGTGCTGCTGTTCTTCGTCTCGCTCGCAGGAACGCTCCTGCAGGCCCCGTCGGACGGTGCGGGGGCGAACCCGCTCGGTCAGCAGGGGAACGGCGGGTTCTTCGCTCCCGGTGCAGGGGCGAACCCGCTCCTCCCATCCGGATTGGACCTCTGGCACTCCTCGATCCTGATCGCGGTCCTGGCCGTGCCGGTGGGCGCCCTCTGGCTGCTCTGGCGTCTGCGCGGACGCGTCCGTCCGTTCGAGCGTCGCTGACCGCGCCGTCACTCCGCGGAGTACACCTCGCGTCCGGCGAACCAGGTCGAGAGCACGCGGGCGTCGATGATCCCCTCCGCCGGGCCGCCGATCGCGTCGCGGTCGAGCACCACGAAGTCGGCGGACTTGCCGACCTCGATCGATCCGGTCTCCCCGTCGAGCCCCATCGCACGGGCGGCGTTGCGGGTGAAGACCTGCAGCGCCTCCTCGGCGGTGATCGCCTGCTCCGGCCACAGCGTGCCCGGCGCCCTGTGCAGCGGGTCGGCCCGGGTGACCAGGCCCTGGATCCCCTCCAGCGGGTTGGGCGACTCGCTCACCGGCCAGTCGGATCCGCCCGCGACGAGCGCGCCGGCGTCGATGAGGGCGCGATTGGGCTGCGAGTGCTCCGCGCGCTCGCCGAGTACTTCGGCGAGCATCTGCGGGATGATGCCGGGGAACCAGATGAACGGCGAGATGTCGGCCGTGACGTCGAGCTCGGCGAGGCGCGGGATGTCGCTGTCCGCGAGGAACTGCCCGTGCGCGATCTGCACCGCGGTGGTGAACCCTTCCGCCCGCAGCCTCTCGACCGCGTCCAGCACGAGCCGCGCCGATCCGTCTCCGGTGCAGTGCACCTTCGCGCCGAGTCCGCGCTCGGCCACGCGACGCAGCCACCCGTGCAGTTCGTCGAGGTCCATCGTCGTCTCGCCGTGGAAGTGCGCGCCGTGGACTACGTCGGGGACGTAGGGCTCCAGGAAGGAGGCCGTCCGCGCCGGCGGCACGCCATCCAGGAAGATCTTGACGAAGTCGGGCCGATGATGCGCGGTGCGGAACTCCTCGCCGCGATCGATCAGGGCGGATCCGACGGGGTCGAACCCGAAGATCTCGTCGTTCACGAGCAGGGAGGAGACGACCCAGGCGTTCAGCGCGTGGTCGGCGTCGAGGCCCGACAGCGCCTCCAGGATGTCGAGGGAAACCCCGGCGTCCTGGAACGCGGTGATCCCGTACGAGTTCGCCAGGCCCACGCCGTGCGCGGAGGCCTGCCGGTGCTGCGCGGCGGTCAGCCCGCCCGCCCGGTCGTACGCCTCCTGCACGGGGATCCCCGCGGCCTCCAGCAGCACCCCCGTCGGCGTTCCGTCGTCGGGATCGAGCACGGTGACGCCGCCGGCGGGGATCGCGTCGGCCCGGATTCCGGCGAGCTCGAGCGCCCGCGAGTTCGCCCAGCGGTTGTGCCGCGAGTCCTCCGCGATCACCACGGGCCTGCCCCCGGCGGCATCGTCGAGGCGCTGCCGCGCGGCGGTGTTCGCGAGGGTCGGCAGCAGCGTGCTGGCCACGACGCCGCCGATGATCCACGCGTCCTCCGGCAGGGATCGGGCCTTCTCGGCGACCCTGTCCAGGATCTCGTCCAGCGTCAGCGACGGCGGCAGGGTCAGCTCGAAAAGGGCGGTGCGCCCCGCCAGCGCGTGGTGGTTGTGCACGTCGACGAACCCGGGGTACACGGCGCCCCCGCCGACGTCGAGCACCCGGGTGCGCGGACCGCGGAGCACCTCGACCTCGCCCGCGGATCCGACCGCGACGATGCGGCCGTCCCGCACCGCGAACGCGGTCGCCGAGGCCGCGGCGTCGGCCGCGACCGTGCGGATCGTCGCGGCCGTGACGATGAGATCGGCGGGCGAGGTCATCTCAGGCCTTCGCCTGCGGGGCGGAGCCCCAGTCGGCCGGCTCGAGCGCGGGGGTGTGCCGGGTGACGGAGAGCAGCGTGCCCCAGGCGCCGAACGTGAAGTGGGTCGGGACCTCGCCGGTCTCGTCCAGCCCGAACAGCACGCCGTGCGAGCGGATCCGGTTCACGTCGCGGTGATCCGCGATGGTCACGGAGGCGCACGGGATGACCTTCTCCCGCCAGGCGAAGACGTAGATCCCCGGGCGGACCTCCCACACGCTGTTCTCGTCGGTGTCGGCGAGGCCGCGCTCCGGTCCCGCGAGGCACTGCCAGCTGTACCAGCGCTCGGAGAGGTAGACGTGCTCGTAGGCGTGCTCGGGGCTGTAGACCCACTCGACGCGGCGTCCGATGAGCGCGGTCGTGGGGTGCGGCTCCGCACCGCTCGCCTCCGTGCCGTCGATCGTCGCGGTGCCGAAGTGGTGCACCACCCGCGTGGATCCGGGCTCGAGGGTCGGGAGGATCTCGCTGATGATCGAGAGCACGCGGCCCGCGCGCAGGTCGATGACCAGCGAGACGGCCTCGTTCGGCAGGTAGCGGTGGTGGAACTGCACGTAGAACAGCTCGTCGTCGACCTCGAACGCCTCGTACGCGTCGGTGTCGCTCGCCGGGGCGGTCGGATCGCCCTCGCCGGGCGAGTAGGTCCAGGTGACCTCGTCCTCGGCGAACGTGTGCGCGATGCGGGTGCCGTTCGGCGCGGTCAGGTCGATCTGCCGGCCGGCGAGCGCGGAGGTCCGCGGGGCGCGGTTGGCGTCGAAACCGGGCGCCAGCCCGTCCAGCGGCAGCCAGGTCGACGTGTCGGCGGGGTTCATGGTGGTCATGATGCTCCTTCGGGGGGATCTCTTCGCGGTGCTCGGGGATCGGGTGGTTTCGGGGAACGGACGGTCAGCGGTCGCTGATGCGCTCCAGGTCGGCGGACAGGCCTTCGTACACGGCCGGCCTGTTCCTTCTCAGGTACGCCGCATAGACGATGCCGCCCACGAGGGCCAGGACCAGCAGCAGGGGCAGCAGGTTGATCCAGAGCTCCTCGGATCCCGCGACGATGTTGAAGTTGAAGATCGCCAGGATCGAGATGGACGCGATGCCGAGGAAGCCGATCCCTGGCGCGATGAACGTGCTCCACCAGCGGGTGTCGCGCTGCCGGCGGAAGTACACGACGATCGACAGCGCGGCGAGACCCTGCAGGATCAGCACGCTCAGGGTGCCGAATCCGAGCATCGCCGGCACGACCTGGACGATCGGATCGGCGCCCGCCACGAAGAAGATCAGCGCGACGATCGCGGCGAAGCCGGCCTGCACGATCCCGGCGACGGCGGGAGCTCCGCTCGCCCGGGTGCGGGCGAGGACCCGGGGGAGGATCCGTGCGCGACCGAGCGCGTACAGATAGCGGCTCGCGGAGTTGTGGAAGGCGAGCATCGCGGCGAAGAGGCTCACGAGCAGCAGGATCATCATGACCGTGGTGAGCGGGCTCCCGAGGTAGCGCTGGGCCAGCGTGAAGATGAGATCGCCCGTGGGCAGGTGCTTCACCGCGACGGCCTGCGCGTCGGGCACGCCGATCGCGCTGACGACCGCCCAGGTGGTGACGCCGAGGATCACGCCGATCGCGATGATCGCGGTGTAGGTCGCGCGCGGGATCGTGCGCAGCGGCTGCTTCGCCTCCTCGCTGAACAGCGCCGTCGCCTCGAAGCCGAGGAACCCGGTCGCGGCGAGCAGCATGCCGATCGGCAGCGATCCGGAGAACACCCACTCCGGGCTGAACGCCGCGAACGAGAAGCCCTTCTGCACGAGGACCGACACGTCGAACACGACGAGCATGAGCGTCTCGAGCACGAGGCACACCCCCAGCACCTTGGAGGAGAAGTCGACGCCGATCCGCGCGAGCACGAAGCACACCGCGATCGAGAGCAGACCCCACAGGATCCAGCTCATGTCGAAGCCGGTGAGCTCCTTGATGATCGACTGCATGAAGAAGCCGCTCGTGCCGATCGTGCCGACGACGAAGAAGTTGTAGCCGAGGGTGGCGATGAGTCCCGCGATGAGGCCGCCGGTGCGTCCGAGTCCCTTGACGACGAAGGCGTAGAACCCGCCCGCGTTGACGAGCTGCTTGGACATCTGCGCGTAGCCGACCGCGAAGAGCAGCAGGATGGCGGCGACGAGGAAGAACGACATGGGCGCGCCGCCGCCGTTGCCGAGGGCGATCGCGAGAGAGGCCACGACGACGATGCCGGTGAGCGGCGCCACGGCGGCCAGCACGAGGAAGACGATCCCCGCGACGCCCAGCGCGCCGGGGCGCAGCGTCGTGTGGGAATGCTCGGGGGTGGTTGTCACGTCGGCTCCTTCGCTCGGGTGACGGCGCGTCCCGATGATTCGGGCGAGGGGCGCGCACGCAATGCGGACGTCTGCCACTCTGCCCGTTGGCGGCAGGGCGAGGCTTGCCCGTCAGCGAAGGACGATGGTGCGAGCGCGCACACCCCGTCTGCCTGGTCTCGTCGCGTGCGGACCCCCGGAGCAGGATGGCGAGGGCGGGGCGGTGCGCCCCCGTCCGTGATCGGAGGGAGCGGCGATGGAGCTGCAGCTGCAGGGCAGGACCGCCCTCGTCACCGGCGCCGCCGGCGGGATCGGCCGTGCCGTGGCGCAGGCGCTCGCCGCGGAGGGCGTCCGCGTGGCGGTGCTGGACCGCTCGGTGCAGGCTCTTGCGGAGACGGCCGCCCTGTGCCCTGGCGCCGTGGCGGTGCCCGCCGACGTGACCGACGAAGCGGCGGTGCGCGCCGCCGTCGACGAGGCGGTCGCGGCGCTCGGCGGCCTGCACACCGTCGTCTGCTGCGCGGGCGTCTCGGGACCCGTCGGATCCGGGATCGAGCAGACCTCGCTCGCGGACTGGCAGCGGGTGTTCGCCGTGAACGTCACGGGCGCCTTCCTGGTCCTGCGCGCCGCGCTGCCCGCTCTGCGCCGCGCGCGGGACGCCTCGGTCGTGCTGCTCGCGAGCGATTCGGCGTTCGTCGCCTCGCCGGGGATGGCGCCGTACTGCGCCTCGAAGGCCGCGCTCGTCCAGTTCGGCCGTGCGCTCAGCGTCGACCTCGCGGACCACGACGTCCGCGTCGTGACCGTCTCGCCGTCGATCGTCGACACGCCCATGAGCCGGGGAGACCTCGGGGACGAGGCGTTCGCCGCTCCCGCGTTCCCCGTGCAGAGCGCCGCCGAGGTCGCCGCGCACGTGGTGTACCTCGCCTCACCCGTCGCCCGGGCGGTGAACGGAGCGGGGATCCTCAGCGACTTCGGCTTCGGCGCGCGCTCCGGGTTCCCCGCCTGAGCTCCCTTCCCTCTCGACCATCCCCACAGGAGGAACCATGACCACTGCAGGATCGACAGGACGCGTCGTCGTCATCACCGGAGGGGGGACCGGCATCGGGGCCGCGATCGCCGCCCGCTACGCGGCAGAGGGCGCCCACGTCGTCGTCGTGGGTCGCCGCGAGGAGCCGCTGCGGGAGGTGGAGCGCGCGGTCGGCGCGCATCCCGTCGTCGCCGACGCCGCCTCGACCGAGGATGCGAAGCGGGCGGTCGCCGAGGTGCTCTCGCGGTTCGGCCGGATCGACGTGCTCGTCGCGAACGCCGGCGGCCACGGATTCGCGCCCGTGGGCGAGACCGACGACGCCGGATGGGAGGCCGCGATCCGCGCGAACCTGACCACCGCGTTCGTGATGGCGCGGGAGTCGCTGCCCGCCCTCATCGAGTCGAAAGGGCAGATCGTCGTGATCTCCTCCCTGGCGGGCCTGTTCGCCGGTCCGTCGGTCGCCGGATACACGGTCGGCAAGCACGCCCTGATCGGGCTCACACGCACGCTCGCCCGCGACTACGGCAAGCACGGCGTGCGCGTGAACGCGGTGTGCCCCGGGTGGGTGCAGACGCCCATGGCCGACGAGGAGATGGACGAGTTCGCCGCGCACGCGGAGCTGGGCTCGCGCGAGGAGGCCTACGCGACGGTCACCGCCGACGTGCCCCTGCACCGGCCGGCGCAGCCAAGCGAGATCGCCTCCGTCGTGCGGTTCCTCGGGTCGTCCGAGTCGTCGTACATGACCGGATCCGTGCTCGTCGTCGACGGCGGCGCGCACATCGTCGACCTCCCGACGACCGCGTTCGAGCACGCGGGGATGTAGGGCGCGACACCTGGGGGGCCGTGCGACACGCCCAGGATCGTGTCGCACGGGCCTTCCGCGCGAGACTGGAGGGCATGGCCGCGAACCCCTCAGGGCGACTGCTCGCCTCCGTCCGTCGCATCCTGCACACCGATCCGTCCGCGGTCGCGCACACCGAGATGATGCCCGTGATCGACGAGCGCACGATTCCCCGCGTGCTCGACCTGTCGACGAGGATCGGCGAGTCGATGTTCGCGATCGGCGCCTCGGCGCACGAGGTGACGCTGTCGATCCTGCGCGTCTGCGAGGCCTACGGTCTGCGCGGCGTGCAGGTCGACGTGACCTACAACTCGATCCACGTGTCCTTCCACCTCAGCGGCGAGGCGTGGCCGGAGACGCTCGTGCGGGTCGTACAGGTCGCGGCGCCCGATCACGCGAAGCTGCAGCGCGTGCAGGCGCTGGTCAACGACATCGCCGCGGGGCTGGAGCTCGATGCGGCACGGACGGCATTCCGCACGATCCGTCGCGTGCCGTTCCGCTATCAGCAGCCGGTCGTGGTCGTCGCCCGCGCCGTGCTGGCCGTCGGCGTGAGCATCTTGCTGGGGGCGTCGCCGACCATCGTCGGGCTCACCTTCGTCGCGGCCCTCTGCGCGGCGGTCACGCAGGCGGGCCTCGCGCGGCTGCGGGTGCCGCTGTTCTTCAGCCAGATCGCGGGCGGGTTCGTCACCACGGTCGTGGCGGTCGCCGTCTCCGCCCTGGGGTCGGCCGGGATCGCGCCCTTCGTCGGCATCCGCCCGTCGATCATCGTCGCCTCGGGGATCGTGCTGATGCTCGCGGGACTGACGGTGGTCGGGGCCGCGCAGGACGCGATCGACGGGTTCGCGCTCACCGCGGGCGGTCGGATCCTGGACCTCACCGTGCAGACGCTGGGCGTCGTGATCGGGATCCTCGTGGGACTCGAGCTGGGCGGGCTGTTCGGCTTCACGATCGACCTGCCCGACGCTCCCGGAGCGCTCGGGCCCTTCGGCGCGCAGCTCGCGGGCGCAGTGATCATCGCCGTCTCCGTCGCGGTCTTCAACGGCGCGGGGATCGCGATCGTCCTGGTGAGCGCCCTGCTCAGCGCCATCACGATCAGCGTCTCCGCCGTGGCGACCGCGCTGGGGCTGCACCCGGCGGCGGCCGGAGCCGTGGCCGCGCTCGTCGCGAGCCTCGTCGGCGTGCTCATCGCCTACAACCTGCACGTGCCGTCGGTCGCCGTCACGACCGCCGCGATCGTGCCGCTCGTTCCCGGGGTCGCCGTGTTCCAGGGGCTGCTCGAGATGGTGCACGGCGGGGGCTCCGCGGGCGTCGCCGCCGGGGGATCGCTCGTCGACGCCGCCGTGATCGGCATCGGCCTGGCGTCGGGCGCCTCGCTGGGGCTCTACCTCGGCACGCCCGTGCGCGCCACGCTCGAAGGCGTCACCCGCACGCGCGCCCGCACGCGGCGCTGAGCGCTCAGACCCCGAAGGCGAGCCGGATGAGGCGGTCGAACGCTCGGTCCGGCAGGATCGCCTTCAGCCAGGTGGCGGGGATCGCGCCGAAGCCGACCCGGTAGCGCGTGCGCGGACGGCGGGACTGCGCGATCCGCACGATGGTGCGTCCCACGACACCGGGGCCGGACGCGGTGCGGTTCGCCGGGGCCGAACTGGCCGCCAGGGTGCGGGCCACCCCGTCCGCCAGGCGCGTGTAGGCGCCGGTCTCCGCCGACGTCGCGAGCAGCTGCTCGGCCGCGATCGCGCCCCATTCGGTCCGGATCGACCCCGGCTCGACGACGGCCACGTGGATGCCGAAGGGCCGCGCCTCGATCCGCAGCGCGTCGCTGAGCGCCTCGACCGCGTACTTGCTGGCGTGGTACCAGGCGCCGAGCGGCGTCACGAACCGGCCCCCCATCGAGCTCACGTTGATGATCGTGCCGGAGCGCTGCGCGCGCATGTGCGGCAGCACGAGCTGCGTGAGCCGGGCCAGGCCGAACACGTTCACGTCGAACTGGCGGCGCGCCTCCTCCAGATCCACGTCCTCGATCGCGCCGTAGGATCCGTAGCCCGCGTTGTTGACGAGCACGTCGATGCGTCCGGATTCCGCGACGACGTGTGCGACGGCCGCGGTGAGCGACTCCTCGTCGGTCACGTCGAGCGCGAGGGGCCGCACGCCGTGCCGCGCGAGCGGCTCGAGCCTGTCCTGTCGCCGTGCGGCGCCGTAGACGACGAACCCGGCATCCGCGAGTCGGACGGCGGCGTCGGCGCCGATCCCGGATGAGGCGCCGGTGACCAGCGCGATCCTCTTGTGCGTCATGGTGCCGAGCGTACCGGTGCGCGCCGCCTCAGCCACCAAGGTAGGCGCGGTGCAGCAGCTGCGGATCCGCCCGGAGATCGGTGGCCCTGCCCTGGAAGGAGACGTGGCCGCCGGCGACCACGACCGCCTCCTCCGCGATTCCCAGCGCGAGCTGGGTGAACTGCTCCACGAGAAGCACGCCCACGCCGGACTCCGCGATGGACTGCACGATCGGCACCAGGCGCATGAAGACCACGGGCGCGAGGCCCAGGGACATCTCGTCGATGAGCAGGATCCGAGGCTTCGCGGCGAAGGCGCGGGCGAGCACCACCATCTGCTGCTCGCCGCCCGAGAGCAGCGCCGTGGGGGAGTCGATGCGCTTCTCGAGCTCGGGGAACGCCGCGAGGGCCGCGTCCAGCTCCGCCGGGGTGCGCGCGGTGAGCGAGAGGTTCTCCCGCACGGTGAGCGAGGGGAACACCGCACGACCCTGCTCGATGTGCACGATCCCGTTCCGGGCGCGCGCCACCCGCGAGAGCCGGTCGATCCTCTCCCCGTCGAGCGTCAGAGATCCGGCGGAGTGCGCGGTGACCCCCGAGATCGACTCGATGAGGCTCGTCTTGCCCGCCCCGTTGGGGCCGACGAGGGCCAGCACCTCGCCGCCGCGCACCGTGAGCGAGACGTCGGAGATGACAGGGCCTGCGCCGCGGCTGACGGTGACGCCGTCCAGCACCAGTTCGCTCATGACAGCAGCTCCGTCTCTCCCATGTAGGCCTTGACGACGTCGGGATCGGCGAGCACCTCGTCCTGCGGGCCGGAGGCGAGGACCCTGCCGAAGTTGAGCACCGTGAGCATCGGGCACACGGAGCGCACGAGGTCGAGGTCGTGCTCGATGATGATGACCGCGGTCCCGTACCGGGCGGGGAGCTCGCGCAGCCGGGCCGCGAGGGCCAGGTGCTCGTCGTGCGAGAGGCCGGCGGCGGGCTCGTCGAGGATGAGCAGCCGCGGCTGGGACAGCACGGCGGCGGCGACCTCGACGAGCCGTCGCGTTCCCACGTCGACGCTCGACAGCCGGGCGCGGGCCGGAGGGCAGCCGAAGAACGCGAGCGTCTCCTCGATGTCCGCGAGTGCGAGCCGGCGCCGGGCCACGAACCGCACGTAGCCGCCGACCGTGAGCAGCGGGGGCACCCGGTCCTGCTGGAACGTGCGCCGCAGGCCGAGGCGCGCGCGCCTCGTGGGGGAGAGCCCCGCCAGATCCCTGCCGCCGAGCAGCACGCGCCCTCCGTGCTTGGGGAGGAAGCCGCTGATCGCGTCGACGAAGGTCGACTTGCCCGCACCGTTCGGGCCGATGAGGCCCATGATCGATGCGGCCGGCACGGTGAAGGAGACATCGTCGAGGGCCTTGAGCGCGCCGAACTGCACGGTCAGGCCCTCGACCGTGAGCACGGGCTCGCCGGTCAGGAGCTCCGGATCGAGCGCGGCGGTCGTCGAGGTGCGGATCTCCTCTGCGCCGGGCTCCGCGTCGGCGGGCAGAGCGGTCAGCGCCGCGCTCGCGGTCCGGCGGTCCTGCCGCTTCCAGATGAGCTGGCGGATCGTCTGGCCCAGGTTCGATCCGCTCGTCAGCGCCTGGACGCCGAGCACGCCGAAGATCACGAATCCCCAGTCCTGCGGGATCCCCCAGCGCTTGAGCAGCTCGGGGACGAGCACCCAGAGGATGCCGCCGAACACCGCCATGTCGATGAGGTGCGCGCCGCTCATGATCGCGAGCACGTACAGCGCGAGCGACTGCAGGGGGCTGAAGCTGGACGCGAAAGGCAGCTGCACCTGCCCGGCGAGCAGGCCGCCGGAGATGCCGCCGAGCGCCGCGGAGACGGCGAAGGCCGTCAGCTTCGCGGTCTGCACGCTCTGCCCCGCGGCGGCGGTGCCGCGTTCGGAGAAGGCGACCGACTTCCAGCTCGCCCCCCAGCGGCCGCGCTGCAGGAAGAACACGATCAGGCAGCACACCACGAGCACGACCACCGAGAGGAGGAAGAACTGCTTGTCGCTCGTGAACCCGGCGGGGCGATCCACCGAGATGCCCGTAGCGGATCCCGGGAACTGGATCTGCACGAGCGTGACGTCCGCGGCGGCGGCGAAGCCGAGCGTGACGACGGCGAGGTTGACCCCGCGCAGACGCAGCGCGGGCAGGCCGACGAGGATGCCGACGAGGCCGGCGGCGATGCCTCCGGCGACGAGCCACACGAGGAACCCGCCCGGGACGTGCCAGACGTTGAAGAGCGACACGATCCACGCGCCGATCGCGCCGAAGGTGAGCTGGCGCAGCGCGATCATGCCGGCGGATCCGGTCACGATCCCGAGGCCGAGGATCGCGATCGCGGCGGTGATCGCGCTGATGGCGAGGAAGACGAAGTATCCGGAGAGCGCGTTCGAGAGCACGAGGCCCACGAGCACGGCCACCACGCCGACCGCGAACGGCCAGACGGTGCGGAAGACCGGGTTCTGCGTGAGGGGGCGCTGTGCGACAGCGCGGTCAGCGTGCGGCATCCCACACCTCCTTGCGCTGCGTCCAGAGCAGCAGGATGACGATGAACAGGAACGGGAGGAAGTTGCGCACGAGCGCCACCTCGTCGATCTGCGCGACGAGGCCGCCGAGGACCCCGAGCGCCAGGCCGCCGATCACGGCGAGATCGAGGCGCTTGAAGCCGCCGAGCAGCGCGGCCGCCGCGGCGGGGATGATGAGCATCGCCAGGCTGGTCGCATCGTTGGACTGCGAGGGCGCGACGATCACGATCGCGATCGCGCTGATCACCCCCGTCACGAACCAGACCGCGATCGACAGCGGGCGGGAGCGGATCCCCAGCAGCTCGGCCGTCGTGGGCCGTTCCGAGAGCGCCCGCAGCTGCACGCCGACGCGGGTGCGGCTGAGCAGGAGCCTGACGAGAAGGGCCACGACGATCGCCAGCACCACGGTCGCGACCGTCACCTGGCTGATCACGACGCCGCCGACGGAGAACGCGGGGCCCGCGATGATCGGCGCGAACGGCTGGGGCTTGTTGCCGAAGAGGATGAAGGACAGCGAGATGAGCAGAAGGAGCGGTCCGACGGTCATGGCGGAGCGCGTCGTCGTGGAGGCCTCGGACAACCAGGTCGCGGCGATCCAGCCGATCGCGGCGGCGAGCAGGCCCGCGATCAGCACGCCGAGGAGCGATCCCAGCCAGACGGGCAGCCCCGCCTGGCGCACGAGCCAGACGGCGGTGAACGCCCCGAACATGCCCGTCGCGGCCTGGGCGAAGTTGACCACCCGCACGAGCCGTGACATCAGGGTGAGGCACACGCCCAGCACCGCGTAGAGGCCGCCGGCGGCGAGACCGGCGATGGCGCCCTGCAACATGGCGTCGTCCTTTCTTGTCGAGTCGGGCCGTCGGCGGGTGCCAGGAGGGGCCCCGCCGACGGCCGTCGGGAACTACTTCGTCGGGATGCGGAACCAGTCGTCCGCGACCTTCTCCCAGGCGTTCGTGCCGCTCTTCAGGGTGATCGGCCATCCGGCGGTCGGGATCGTCCCGAACTTGTACGGATCGCCGACCATCTTGTTCGACACCGGCTGCATGTCCTTGATCGCCGCCGACACCGACTCCCGGGTGACGTCGCCCTTGACCGACTTCAGCGCCTCGATGAAGTACGTCGCGGCCAGGAACCCGCCCTGGCTGAACGAGGTCAGCGGGATGTTGTTCTTGGTCATGAGGTCGCGCCAGTCCCTGTTGATGTCGTTGTCCTCCGTGAACGGGTAGAACTCGGCCGGCACGTAGATGCCCGCCCCGGCGTTGCTGACCGCCTTCGCGAAGTTCTCGCTGTAGACGCTCGTGAGGTACAGCCAGGTCACGTCGTTCCAGCCCTGGGCGTTGGCCGCCTTGACCTGGCCGATCGCGTCGGGCTCGACCGGGTTGATCGCGAGGGCCTTGCAGCCGGCCTGCTTCGCCTTGACGATGTACGGCGTGTAGTCGCTCGCGCCGTACGGCACGGTGTCGTCGACGTAGAGCGGCTTCTTGCCGGTCAGCTCGGTCCACTTGTCGATCGCGGCCTGGTAGGTCGGGCGGGTGGAGCCGGCGATCTCGAGCAGGACGCAGATGTTGTCGAGCTTGAGCTGCTCGGAGCCGTAGAGCAGCGTCAGCGTCATGTCGTTGTACGGTCCGACGTTCGCGGGGGAGATGTTCTTGCTGTCGAAGCAGCCCGTGTCGACGCCGATCCCGGGAATCGAGAGGATGCCCTCCTGCTCGTAGTACTTCTTGTTCAGGTCGCACTCGATGAGGCTGGCCGACCCCACCATCGCGACGGCGTTGTCGGATCCGACGATCTCGCGGGCGTTGGCGGTCGCGGTGGCGGGGTCGCCCTTGTCGTCGGTGACCTTGTACTCGATCTTGCGGCCGTTCAGCCCGCCGTCGGCGTTGAACTTGTCGAAGACGGCCTTCGCGGCCTGCGACGCCTCGGGGAAGGTCGCCGCCCCCGAGATCGTGTTGACGGATCCGACGACGATCGGGTCGGACGATCCCGATCCGCCGGATCCGGAGCAGCCGGCCAGGGCCAGCACGCCCGCGGCGAGCAGCGCTGCTGCGGCGGTGATGCGCTTGTTCATGTGATTTCCTGTCTCTCGGGGTGCGGGCGGGCCCGCAGGATGGTGCCGGTGGTGCAGGTCGGGAGGGGGTGCGGTCGGGGCGTCGCGGGTCAGTCCCGGATCGCTCTGCTGACCATCTCGGTGTCGGTGAACTGCTCGAAGGCGACGACCTCGCCGCCCTCGAGCCGCCAGACGTGGGCGACGCGGGCGGCGAAGAAGCGGCCCGTGCCCTTGTGCGTGCCGGAGTACGTGCCGATCCCGACCACGGTGTCGCCGCCGTCGACGACCTCGTCGACGGCGAGGGTGTAGTCGTCCCAATCGGCGGCGATCCGTGCGAACACGTTCTCGGCGACGGCCGCGGGGCCGACATAGGTGCCCGCGTAGGGGAAGCCGGCGGCCTCGGTCCAGCGCACGTCCGCGGCGAGCGGCGCGAGCATCCCCTCGATGTCGCCGCGGTCGCTCGCGGCGTAGTGCGCCCGGATGATGTCGGCGTTCGTCATGGCGGTGTCCTCCGGATCAGACGGGCTGGGCGTCGGGGTACGACACCGAGCCGAGGGGGTAGATGTGCCCGCCCGCGCGGGAGTGCTCCGAGGCGCCCTCGCCGTTGAGGCCGAGGAAGATGCCGGTGGTCCTGAGCTGGTAGCCGAGGTCGTGCAGCCAGACGCTCGCGACCGCGATGCGGAACTCCCGGAAGCAGAACAGGTAGAGGCCGTCGGCGAACTTCCAGACGGTCGAGAGGTCCATGTCGCCGTGGCCGCGCTGCACGCCCTCGAGGCACTGCCAGGCGTAGCGCTGGCTCGACACGTACACGTGCTCGTAGAGGTGGTGCGGGCTGTAGCGGTACACGTTGCGCTTGCCGATGAGATCCCTGCTCGGCCCGGGGACCTCTCCGGTCGCATCCCCGCCGTCGGTCGTCGCGGCCCAGAACTCCTGACCGACCTGCGGGGTGCCCTCCACCGCCTCCGCGGCGATGCGGGAGCGGATCACGGTCGCGCGGTGGGAGGAGGTCGAGAAGACGATCGTGAGCGCCTCGCGCTCGCGGCTCTCCAGCGGCAGGTTGACGAAGACGACGTCCTCGCGCACGGCGACCGCGTCGTACGGGTCCGTCCCCGAGGCGCCGAGGCCCGACCACTCGACCGACGAGGGTCCGAACCGGAGCGAGAGCGTCTCGCCGCCGTCCAGCGACAGGGTCAGATCCGTGCCGTCGAGCTCGACGTTCGGGAGCCGGTAGGTGTCGATCCCGGCCGCGAACTCGTCGTAGGTGCGCCATTCGTCGAGCGCGGGATCGGCGGCGGGGGTGGTCACAGCGTCGGGCACAGCGGGACTCCTTCGACCCAGGCCCCGCCGGGGTGCGGGGGTGTGAGCCAATGCTGTGCCGCGCCTGCCGCGACCCTCAACCGTCCTGGTTCGATCGCGCACCGAGAGTCAACCGGCGTGCCCGGACGGGCAAGTCCCCTGCGCGCCCGCCGCGGCGCACGATCGGCGCCCGGCGGAAGCGGTCAGTGCCCCGCGCGGTACTCGCTGGGCGAGACGCCGTAGGCGGTCTTGAAGGCGCGGCTGAAGTGCGCGGCGTCGACGAAGCCCCAGCGGGCGGCGATCGCGGCGACGGGACGGTCGGCGAGGATCGGATCCAGCAGGTCGCGCCGGCACTGCTCGAGGCGACGGGTGCGGATCCAGGTCGACACGGTCGTCCCCTGCTCCTGGAACAATCCGTGCAGGTGGCGCGTCGAGATGAAGTGCGCCGCGGCGATCGAGGCCGGCCCCAGATCGGTCGAAGCGAGGTGGCGGTCGATGTGACCGCGGATCCGCTGCACGAGCGCGCGATGCGGATCCGTCGACGCCTCGTCGAGCCCCAGCTCGCGGGTGAAGACCGTGGACACGAGGTCGAGGGCGCTGTGCGCGAGCCGCGCGCCCGTCGCTCCCGCGAGCTGGTCGAGGTTGGTCGCGAGCTGGCGCAGGTACGGCACGACCATGGAGCCGAGCCCCTCCTGGCCCGAGATCCGCACCGCTGTGAGCTGCCCGACCATCTCGGGCGGAAGGCTCAGCAGATGCTTCGGGAACATGACCACCATCGTGCGGAAGTCCTCGTCGAAGACGAGCGAGTACGGCCGGTCGGTGTCGTAGACGGCGAGGTCGCCGGGGGCGAGCACGGCCTCACGGTCGTCCTGGATGAGCAGCCCGGTGCCGGCCAGCATGAGGCTCACCTTGAAGTAGGAGCGATCGCCGCGGGCGATGAGCTCGGGCGTGCGCTCGACGACGTGCCGGCTTGCGCGCAGGTCGGTCACGTGGACCTCGTCGACCGCGGCCGCACGGATCAGACCGCGGAACGGTTCCGCCCCCTCTCCGCTGACCTGCAACGGGACGAAGGAGTCGGAGACCGCCGAACGGAACTCGCTGATGTTGCGCGTGACGACGGTCGACACGGACTCTGCGGGGGCGATGGGAGCACCGGGCACGGCTGATCACCTCGGGAAGGTCGGGGATCGACGACTTTGTATACGATCCGTTTCCGAATGTTATCACCGGCCCTGCGGAGCGGGCCGATCCGTCGCCGAACCGTTGTCCGCCTCCGTCGGGCGCCGCTCGCGGACGTCGCTCGAGGCCCACGTCCTCCCGGCGGCCCGGCGCGGCGGACGGGCCGCCGGCCCGCGACGACCGGACCCGGCGCGGTCATGATCGCCCTCCTGCATGATCCGGGCGAAGTGAATGCGCCTACGCTATGCGCATGAACCTCGAGCAGCTCCGCGGATTCGTCGAGATCGCCCGCCTCGGCAACTTCACGCGCGCCGCCGAGGAGCTGCATCTCGCGCAGCCGTCGCTGAGCCGGCAGATCTCGACCCTCGAGCGCGAGCTCGGATCGGACCTGTTCCATCGCGCCCGCGGGCACATCTCGCTCACCGCGGCGGGGGAGGTCCTGCTGCCCTACGCCCGGCGCATGCTCGCCGACGCCTCCTCCGTGCGCCGGGAGATGGCGGAGATCGCGGGACTGCGCCGAGGACGGGTCCGCCTGGGCGCCCCGCCCTCGCTGTGCGCGAGCATCGTGCCGGACGTGGTCGGCACGTTCCGCGCGGCGCACCCCGGCGTGGAGCTGGCGATCACCGAGCGCGGCTCGCGGCGGCTCGTCGCGGCGCTCGCCGAAGGGGCGCTCGACCTCGCTCTGCTGGCCTCCTCCGACGTCGGGGCGGAAGCAGCGGTGAGTCTGACCCGCACGCCGCTGCTCGCGGAGGACCTCGTGGTGGTCTCCGCGGCGGACGGCCCCGAGATCTGCGCGGGCGCTGCGATCTCGCTGCACGCGGTCGCGGAGCTGCCGCTCATCGCCTTTCCCCGCAGTTACGTGCTGCGCGGCGCGACGGATGCCGCGTTCGCCGCGGCCGGCCTCGTGCCGGAGGTCGTCGTGGAGGGCCCCGAGATGGACACCGTGCTGCGCTTCGTGGAGCGCGGGGTCGGGGTGGCGATCGTCCCGGCGATGGTCGCCCTCGGCCGGCCGGGGCTGCGTGCCGTGCCGCTCGCGGAGCGGCTCAGTCGGACGATCTCGCTCGCGCACCGGGCCGACATGGCGCCGACCCGTGCGGCGGCCGCCCTGCGCGGCACGATCCTCGCGGTCGCCGATGCCTTCGCCGCCGAGGCGGACTTCGTCGCCCGCGTGGCCTGAACGCGCCCTCCGGAGGGAGGGCGCGTTCAGGCCGGGCGCGGGTCTGCGCTCAGTGGCCGCAGGTGCAGCCCTCCCCGCCCCCGCAGCAGGAGGATCCGGTCGCGCCGTCGCCGACGGCGTGGGCCTGCGAGGACTCCGGCACGTCCATGCCCGGGTTCTGATCCAGGAACCCGTACGGGCGGAACGCGAACCCCGCCATGTCGACGGGCATGATCGGCCAGTCCTCCGGGCGCGGGAAGTGCGTGAGACCGAACGTGTGCCACAGCACGAGGTCGGCGCCGTCCGGACCGTCCAGCGGTGCATCCGTCGCGGCGTACTCGGGCAGCCCTGATCCGCCCTGGTGCGCGTTGGGGTAGCGGCCGGCGGGCCACAGCTCGCCCTCGCGGAACGCGGTGCCCCAGAGGTGCTTGGTCGCGAACGCCGCGCGGGCGGCGACCGAGGAGGCCGGATCCGCGAGGAGGAGGGCGGTCGGCCGGGGGACGAGCTGGTACGCGGTGGCGCGCCCGACCGCGTTCGTCCGCGAGGCGCTCTGCACCTCCCATACCCGCGCCACCGACGTGTCGGCCTCGCGCTGCGCCTCCGCCTCGCTCCCGAGGACCGTCTCGGACCAGGTGAACGCGTTGCCGAAGGGGTTCTCCGGGCCCATCGGCACGCGTTCGGCGTCCACCTCGACGAGCCGGTTGTCCGATCCGTCCACGGCGACGTCGAGCCGGGCGCAGAAGAGGTGCTGGTGGACGGGGGCGAAGACGCCGGGGGCGAGCTCGGTCGCGTGACGCTGGGGGATCCCCGGCTCGCCCGCGCCGACGAACACGATCCCCGTCGCCTTCGCGACGACCTCGATCGTGCCGTCCAGGCCGAAGTTCCAATAGAACCCGTAGTCGTAGTTGCCGATCGTCGAGAAGTACGAGACGACGAAGCGGCGGGCGCGGCGCACGTCGGACCGGCCCTCGAGGTTCGTGTGCTTCCAGAGGATCCCGGTGTCCTCCTCGTGCATGCAGATCACGTTCGGGATGCGCACGGGGTTGCCCCGGTCGTCGGCGACGTAGCCGTCGAGGTAGCGGATCACGCCCAGGCAGTCGCAGCCGAGCGCGAGGTGGTTGGCGTTCTTGCCGAGCAGGTACTCTCCCGCGTCGAAGTAGCTGATCCAGAAGCGGCCCGGGGCGGTGTCGCCGTAGGGCACGACCATCTCTGGCACGCTCGCGCGGTTCAGCACGGGACGCCCGTCGAAGCGCACGTTGTGCAGGACGAGCCCCTCGCGGGCGTTGAAGGACACCCGCATCGACCAGTTCTCCCACTCGACGAGCGAGCCGGTGACGTGGAAGCTCGGTCCCTCTGGCTGGACGATCTCGATCGGCTTGAGCGTCGTGCGTGCCTCGCCCTGCACCTCGGGGTAGTAGTTGCCGTGTCCGGCGGGCACCGGCACGTCGCCGACGTCCTCGACGCGGATCACGCTGTTCGTGGTGAGGTCGATGTGCACGACGAGGCCCTCGACGGGATGCGCCCATGGGGAGTCGAGCTCGTCGTAGCGCAGGAACGTGAGCGAGCGGATCACGCGGCGCCCGACCTCGTCGGCGCGGCCGGTGTAGCCCGGGGCGAGGGGCGAGCAGAACGCCCGGTCGATGTGCGCGGCAAGGCCTCGGCGCTCCATCGCGGTACGCCACTGCGGCGAGGCCTTGGCGATCGTCTCGGCGCGCTCGTACTCCTCGAAGAGGTACTGCGGCTGGCCGTACGGCGGCGCGTCGTTGGGCACCCGCTCGGAGCGGACGACCTCGCCGCGGGTGATCGAGACCACGACGTCGGTGGCGACGCCCGTCGCCGTGTCGAGGAGGGTCGCATCGACGCGGCGGTCGATCGGTGCGCCGGGACGCCAGGCGGCGAGCTCCTGCCGGGTGGGCTCGTCGGGCAGCAGCGACGGCACGCGCACCGTCTCGCCGAGCAGCCCCGCGCACTCCAGGATGGCGCGGGCGGCGGCGATCTCTGGTCCGGTGAGCGGATCCAGCGGGTGCGGCGCGGGGGCGGTCTCGATCGTGATCGGCTGCGGGGCGTGGGGGGACATCGTCGACCTCTACGGTTTAGTTGAGCATATGCTCAAGAAACGGGTTGCGTCGATGGTATGCCTCGGGACCGGCTCGCGCAACGGGTGAACGGTCGGGACGATCCGCCCGGGGCGCGACGATGTGCACAGGGCGCACGAACGGCACACGGATTCGGGCGATTCCGGTGCGGATCGTCCGAGCGCGTGCGGATCGTCCGGGCGGGCGATGCCGCTACGGGCGCCAGGGGTCCAGGATCGCGGCGAGCACGCGGAGGTGCGACGCGGCTCCGGCCGGCTCGGCGACCTCGACCACCTGCTGGCCGTAGGTGATCGCGCGCAGCAGGGCCAGGACGTCCTCGCGCGGCGTGTCCGGGCGCAGCTCGCCGCCGGCGACCGCTTCGTCGAGCGCTTCCGAGGTCTCGCTCCGCCAGAGCGGCAGGGTGGGGATCGCGGAGTCCTCGGCGGGGGCGAGGGAGGCGAGGCGGCCCCAGAAGCCGACCACCACATGGGCCTCGGTCCGGGTGGTCGCGTCGATCGGGAGGACCTCGCGCATGATCGCCTCGATCCGGGCGAGGCCGTGCAGTCCTCGGGTCGCCCGACGGATCCGCTCCTCGGTGCGCCGGGTGACCTCGGTCGCCGCGGCGCGGATCACGTCGTCGAACCCGTCGAAGTAGTGCCAGAGCGAGCCGACCGCGACGCCGAGCTCTCGGGCGACGGCGCGCGAGCTCACGCCGTCGTGGCCGTCCCTGGCGGCGACGACGAGCAGCGCGTCGGCGATGTCGCGACGGCGCTCATCGTGATCGACGACCCGGGGCATGCGTCCATCCTGGCGCATCTCGCGGGTCGGGACGGGCGCCGCTCTTGTTTTTGAGCGAGTGATCAATAAAACTGGGCTCGTGGCGATGCTGCACGCGACGGCGATGGTGCTGATGATCGGATCCGCGATCACGGCGCTGCTGTGCTGCCTCGGCGCAGCGCTGCGCACGCATGGCCGCGCGGTGCCGTGGCAAGGGTGCCAGAGCGCGTGCGTCATGGCGCTCGGCATGATCGCCCTCTGCGCGGGTGAGGGCGACGCGCGGGTCACGCTGCTGGTCGCGGCCTCGGGGCTCGGATCCGCGATGCTCGGCGTGGCCGGCACGCGGGGGAGTGTGCACGCGAGGGCGTGCTTCCACCGCGCCCTCGGCTGCGTCGCGATGGCGGCATGCGCCCTGGCCGCGCTCTCCGGCGGATCCGCGCTCGCCCGGGCCGACGCGTCCGGGGTCAGCGCGTCCGTGGTCGACGCGTCCGTGGTCGGCGCGGCGGGGGTCGGCGGGGGATCCGCGCACGTCGGACACGGCGCGCTCGTGCCGTTCGCCGCGCTCGCCCTCGGCATGGTCGGCGTCGCGCTCGTCGCGATGGCCGTCGATCGCGCACGGCACCGTGCATCCGCCGCGCAGGGGCGGAGCCTTCGTCGTGCGGAGGGTGCCTCGATGGCGGTGTCGCTCGCCGCGATGGGGGCGATGATGCTGCTCGGCGCGGGGGTGGGTTAAAAGTTCCCATCGAGCGCCGGAAAACGTGTAAATTGCTTTCATGACTTCATCGGGGACGGTCTCCGTCGATCTCGGCAAGTCCCTGTGCCGCGTGCGAGCGTCCGTCCCGGGTCGAAACGTCCGCCGCGAGGGCCCGGGAGCGCCGGGACTGGCCGGACGCGACGGAGTGTCCCTCGCGCTCGCGGCGATCCGACCGCTCCTCGCCGACCTGGACGCCACGGCACCCGCGCGGATCGGCGTCGGCGCGGCGGGCGCGATGTTCGCCCCCGTGGAATCCGCTGTTCTCGCCGAGGAGCTGGCGCGGATCGTCGGCGCGCCCGCGGCCGTCGCCTCGGACGTCGTGACGGCCCACGCGGGCGCGCTCCAGGGCGAGGCCGGGGTGCTCCTGATCGCCGGAACCGGGGCCGTCGCCCTCGGCGTCGACGCCGAGGGTTACCGCCTCGTCGACGGCTGGGGTCCGGAACTGGGCGACCTCGGCAGCGGATCCTGGATCGGCCGCGAGGGTCTGCGGGCCGTGCTCCGCGCCCGCGACGGCCTCGCGGGCAGGACGACGCTCACCGACGCCTTCGGGCACCTCACGGCGGCCGAGGCGCAGGGCGATGCCGCGCGCGTCGCGGATCCGACCCCGATCACCTGGGTCGGCGGGTCCGACGCCCCGGCCCGTCAGATCGCGCGTTTCGCGCCCGCGGTGCTGGACGCCGCGGACGCCGGGGATCCGGCCGCCGTCGCGATCCGCGACGAGGCGGCTCGGCTCCTCGCGGAGACCGCCCGCGCCGCGTCCGCGCGTGAGGGAGCGGGCGTGGTGCTGCACGGCGGGCTCACCGCCCATGCCGGATTCCGCGCCCGGATCGTCGCGGCGCTCGCCGCTCGGGGGCAGCACGTCCGCGACGCACGGGGCGACGCTCTCGACGGCGCGGCCATGATCGCCGAGCAACGCGCCCCCCTCCACGAAAGGTTCGTGCACCGTGCCCTTTGATCCCTCCTCCGATGAGGCCTCCCGACTCGCGGCGCTGATCGCCGAGCTCGGCACGCTCTCCACCGAGCAGCTCGACGCCGACCGCGGCGACCTCGATCTCCTCCCCACCCGCGCGCTCGTCGAGGCCATGAACGCGGAGGACCGACGCGTACCCGCCGCCGTCGCCGCGCAGGCGGTCGCGATCGCCGAGGCCGTCGACGGGATCACCGAACGCTTCCGACGCGGGGGACGCCTCGTGTACCTCGGTGCGGGGACCGCCGGCCGCGTCGGCGTGCTCGACGCCTCGGAGTGCCCGCCGACGTTCGGCACCGACCCGCGCATGGTGGTGGGGCTGATCGCGGGCGGCGAGGGCGCGATCCGCTCCGCCGTCGAGGACGCGGAGGACGACGCAGACGCGGCGGCGCGCGCGCTCGACGACCTCGGCATCGGGCCCGACGACACCGTGGTCGGCATCTCGGCCTCCGGCCGCACGCCCTACGTGATCGGCGGGCTCACGGCGGCGAAGCGAGCAGGGGCGCTCACCGTCGCCCTCGCGAACAACGCCGGCTCGGCGATCGGGGCGGCGGCGGACATCGCGATCGAGGTCGTCGTCGGGCCCGAGTTCGTGACCGGATCCACGCGGCTGAAGGCCGGCACCGCGCAGAAGCTCGTCGTGAACATGCTCTCGACACTGTCGATGATCCGCCTCGGCAAGACCTACCGCGGCGTCATGGTCGACCTGCGGGCGACGAACGAGAAGCTGCGTGCGCGGTCCGTGCGCACGCTCGTCCAGCTCACCGGGGCGTCGCTCGCCGACGCGGTCCGTGCGCTCGCCGAGGCGGGCGGATCCGTGAAGCTCGCCCTGCTGATCCTGTTCACCGGGGCCTCGGCCGAGGTCGCGGCGACCGCCCTGGCGGCGTCCGACGGCGTGCTGCGGGACGCGATCGTCGCCCTGCGCTGACGCGTCGTCGGATCGAGCCTCCTCCGTTCCGGTCGCGAATTCTGCCGCTCTGGGACGGGGAAAGCGGCTTCTTTCGCGACGGGAGCGGGGAGGAGCGGCGGGTTTCGCGACGGGAGCGGGGAGGAGCGGCGGGACGGGTCGTGGGGGCGGGGGCAGGGCGCGAGCGCGGGGCGCGGGGGCTCAGCGAGCGGCCGGGCGGACGGCGAACCAGGCCATGAGCGCCGCCACGAGCGCGGCGCCGGCCATCGTCACGCCCATCGTGATCGCGTTGGCGCCGCCGATCCCCACGGCGAGCGGTGACAGCAGCGGTCCGACGAGGAACGTCGACATTCCCAGCAGCGCCGACGCGGTGCCCGCCCTCGCGCCGTGATGGGCGAGCGCGAGCGTCGAGGAGTTCGGTCCGCCGATCCCCGCGCAGAGCATGAACCCCACGAGCGCCGCGACCACGCCCCACACGCCGACGCCGCGCAGCGCCAGCAGCGCGAGCGCGCCGGTCGCGAGCGCCGTCGCCGTCACCCCGAGCAGGTAGACCCGCAGCGGTCCCGCTCGGCGCACGACGAGACGGCTCGCCTGGCCGCCGACGATGTTCGCGAGTGCGCCGAGCGCGAAGGCGAGACTGAAGCCCTGCGGATCGAGTCCGAACTCGTCCTGCAGCACGAACGAGGTGAGCGACAGGTAGGTGAAGAACGCCACTCCGCCGCCGGCCCCGGCGCAGAGCACGGCGACGAAGAGCCGATCGCGCAGCACCGCGCCGGTGTGGGCGCGCAGCGTCCGCAGTCCGCCGGCGTGACGGTCCTCGCGGTCCAGAGTCTCGGGCAGCGCGAAGAGGACCACCAGCAGCAGGGCCGCGCCGATGCCCGCGAGCACCCCGAACGTCCCCCGCCAGTCCATGACGCGGGCGAGCTGGCCGCCCACGACCGGCGCGATGACGGGGGCGGATCCGGACACGAGGAACAGCAGCGAGAGCATGCGGCTCAGCTCCGCGCCCTCGAACTGGTCCCGCGCCACGGCGAGACAGATCACGATGCCCGCGGATCCGGCGAGGCCCTGGAGAAAGCGCGCGAGGAGCAGCACCTCGATCCCCGGCGCGAGCGCACAGGCGAGCGAGAGCGCCGCGAACGCGGAGACGCCGACGACGAGCGGGCGGCGGCGGCCGAAGCGGTCGCTGAGCGGACCCGCGACGAGCTGACCGAGCCCCAGGCCGATCATGCACGCCGACATCGTCGCGGAGGCCAGCGCGTCGCTCGTGCCGAGGGAGGCGGCGAGCTGCGGCAGCTGGGGGAGGGAGAGGTCCATCGAGAGCGGTCCGAACGCCTCGAGCATCCCGAGCACGAGCATCGCGCGCAGCGTCGTCATCCGCGCGACCGGAGGCGCGACGGCCGCGCTCATCCGTCGAGTCGCAGCACGCGTCGCAGCCAGCTGTCCTTGGCGGCCTCCGCGGCGACGGACACCACGGCCTCCGGCGAGAAGCCGGCGAACCCGTGGTAGCCGCCGGCCCACACGTGCAGCTCGGCCTGACCTCCCGTCGCCTGGATCCGCCGCGCGTAGTCGACGGCCTCGTCCCGGAACGTCTCGGCGGCGCCGACCTCGATGAAGGCCGGCGCGAGACCGGAGAGATCGTCCGCCCTCGCCGGAGCGGTGTACGGCGACACCCGATCCGTGAAACGGTCGTGCCCGGCGATCGCGGTCCAGGCCGTGTCGTTGTTGTGGCGGTCCCAGGCGCCGATGCCGTCGTACTGGCGCGACGACACGGTCTCGTTGCGGTCGTCCAGCATCGGGCAGCCGAGGAGCTGCCCTGCCAGACGCGGCCCGCCGCGATCCCGCGTCATCAGCGCGACGGCGGCCGACAGCCCTCCGCCCGCGCTCTGACCGGAGGCGACGATCCGATCCGGATCGATTCCCAGTTCCTCCGCGTGGCCGGCCATCCAGACGAGGGCGGCGTAGCAGTCCTCCGCCTGCGCCGGCCCGGGGTGCTCGGGCGCCAGCCGGTACTCCACGGCGATGCCGACGATGCCGTGGCGTTCGGCGAGGTCGATCAGCTCGCCGGTTCCGAAGAAGCGGGTGCCCAGCACCATCCCGCCGCCGTGGATCGACAGCACGGCCGGGGCCGGCTCGGCACGCGGCGCGGCGGGGCGCACGATCGTGATGTCCACGGCGGGCGCACCGTCGGGTCCGGGGATGGTCCGGTCCTCGAAGGTCACGGCCCGTCCCTCGGCCTGCGCCGCGATCGGCGGGATGATCGTCGCGAAGTGGGCACGGTTGCGCAGGATCGTGTCGGCGCGCAGCGGGACGATCTCCACGAGGTCGAGGAACGCGGCGAGGCCGTCCACCAGCTCGGGGTCGTAGGGCACGGGCCGCACGGCAGGCGCCGCCGGGGCGGTCATCGCCGGCTCCAGATCCGCCGCAGCCATGACGCGCGGGCGGCGAGCGCGGCGCGGGTGATCTCCGCTTCGGGCATGTACATGTCGAAGCCGTGGGCGCCGCCCGCCCAGACGTGCAGCTCGGCCTGGCCTCCTGTGGCCCAGATCCGCAGGGCGTACTGCGTGTCCTCGTCGCGGAACATCTCCGCCTCGCCCACCTCGATGTACGCCGGCGGCAGGCCGGACAGATCGGCGGCGTGGGCGGGAGCGGCGTACCCGGACGCGGCGCTGCTGAAGGCGAGCTCCTCCCCGAGCAGGCAGGACCACGCGAGCAGATTGGCCTCCCGCTGCCAGGTGCCGATGCCGTCGAACTGGCGGCTCGACACCGTCGTGTTCGTGTTGTCGATCATCGGGCACAGCAGAAGCTGCCCGGCGATCGGCGGCCCCTTCCGGTCCCGCGCGAGCAGTGCGACGCCGGCGCTCAGGCCGCCTCCCGCGCTTCCTCCGCCGACGACGATGCGCTCCGGATCCACCCCGAGCGCCGCCGCGTGCGCGTGCAGCCAGACGAGCGCCGCGTAGCAGTCCTCGAGACCGGCGGGGGAGGGGTACTCGGGCGCCAGACGGTACTCGACGTTGACGGCGACCACTCCGTGCTCGGCCACGATGTCGACGACGCGGCCGGTCTCCCAGCTGCGATGCCCGACGATCTGCCCGCCGCCGTGGATGTTCAGGAAGGCGGGGAGCACTGTGCTCTCGGCGCCGCGCGGCCGGAAGACCGTGACCTCGATCTCCGGAGCTCCCTCGGGACCGGGGATGAGGCGATCCTCGGCGTCGATCGGGCGCCCGGCGATCACCGCGTCGGCCGACGGGAAGAGCGTGTCGACGCCCTCGCGCGGCAGCGTGTCTCGGGTGAGCGGCGGCTGAGGATCCGCGGCGAGCGCGTCGAGCACCCGCTGGACCTCCGGGTCGAACGGGTTGGGGGCGACGGTCGGGTGTCCGGCGGCGGTGATGGTCATGCGGTGCTGCCTTTCGTGGGAGATCTTCTCGAGGGGATCGTTGAGCGAGCACCGGCGGAGTCGGCGCGAGACGAAACGCAGTGATCCTGCGAGGGGGCCGCGTTTCGTCTCGGTCGCCTGCGGCGTCCTCGCTCAACGACCCCGAGGGGTGAAGCGGTCAGGGGCCTTCCGGATCGACCGCGTCGCGATCGGCCCAGAACGGGGCGACGAGCGCGCGCAGCCGTGCCGCGCCCAGTCGGTCGACGAGCGCGGCGGCGTCGAGATTCGCGCGCAGCTGGGCGAGGCTCGACGCGCCGAACAGCGTGGTCGTCAGGGCCGGGTGCGTGAGCGTGAAGGCGAGGCCGAGCTGTGCGGGGGTGACGCCCTCCGAGGCGGCGAGCGCCGCGAACGCCGGAACGTCGTCGACGATCCGCTGCCGGATGTCACCGGGATCGCGTCCGATCTGCCGGTCGCCGTTCCCCTTGCCCGCCAGTACCCCGCCCTCGAGGCAGTCCGAGGCCTGTAGCGTGAGCCCCTGCTCCCACAGGCGGGCGAACGGCTCGCCGTCCGGGATGGATCGCCGGGACACGCTGTACTTGAGCTGCGCGATCTGCGGACCGGGCACGCCCTCGTCCGCGGCGAGGTCGATGAGCGACTGGATGGATCCTGCCGACCAGTTGTTCACCCCCCACGCGCGGATCAGGCCGGCATCCCTCAGGGCGGCGAGATCGAGCACGAGATCCCGCAGGTCGAGATCGTCGCGGCGGAGATCCCCGAGGATCACCAGGTCCGCGTGCTCGGCGCCGACGCGGAACAGCGCGTTCTCGAGCTGCGGGCGGAAGCCGTCCGCGCCGAAAGCCTCGAGCCACAGCTTCGACGACAGCAGCCATTCGTCGCGGCGCAGACCGGCCGCGCGCACCATGGCGCTGAAGATGACGTCGGTGAACGCGGGCGGCATACCAGGCCCGGTGTAGACGCCGACGTCGAAGAGGTTCACGCCGCGGTCGACGGCCTCGCGGAGCATGGCCGTGGCGTCGCCGAAGTCCATGCGGTCGTATGTGTGCCAGGAACCGAGCGAGAAGAGGGAGGCGCGGATCCCGCTCGTGCCGATCTCGCGCTGCGGCAGCACGGCGGTGGGGGTGTCGGTCATGGTCGCGGTCTCCTTCACAGGCGGGGGTCGATGACGGCCTTGACCTCGTCGAGGCGGTGCATGTGCGCGATCTTCTCGGAGGCCTGCGCGAGCCCGACGGGTGTGCTGAAGAGCTCGTCCCAGGGGAACCGGTCGGCGAAGGCCTGGAAGAACTCGATCGAGCGGGCGTAGTCGGCGATGTCGCCGTTGAGCGAGCCGACGATCGTGAGCTCCTTGCCCATGACCGTGCTGAGCGGGAAGACGTCTCCGGCGGGGCCCGTGGATCCGACGATCACGACGGTGCCGCGCGGGGCGGCCATGCCGACGGCGTCCGGCCCCACGCTCGGCGCGCCGGCGAAGTCGAACACGTGGTCGGCGCCGCGGCCGTCCGTGAGCTCCTTCACCTGGGCGACGACGGGGCCCTCGCGGAAGTCGACGACCGCGTCCGCGCCGAACCGTGTCGCGAGCTCGAGCCGGGCCGCCGGGGCGCCGACCGTGATCACGCGCCCGGCACCGGCGATCTTCGCCACGGCGGTCGCGAAGATGCCGAGGGCGCCGGCGCCCTGCACGACGACCGTGGATCCGGGGCGGATCCGCCCGCCGCGCTCGAATGCGCGCAGCACGGTCTTCGCCGCGCACCCGGCCATCGAGGCCCAGGTGTCCTTGACCTCGTCGGGGAGAAGAAGCTTCGCCGCGCCCGGGGTGACGTAGGCGTACTCGGACAGGCCCGCGGTGGCGAACGGCGGCACGTCGGAGCGCTGCAGGAAGCCGTAACCGCGGCGGGAGCAGTGCACCGGCTCGCGCAGCACGACGCAGCCGTCGCACTCACCGCAGGTCGACTCGGACCACCCGATACGGTCGCCGACGTGAAGCGGCCGGCCGAGCGCGTCGACGGTGCCCGCGCCGAGGGCGACGATCTCGCCGACCATCTCATGGCCGAGCACCATCGGCAGCATGCCGGGGAAGGTCATCCTGCCCTCCCAGATCTCGATGTCCGTGCCGCACAGGGTCGCGCAGGCGATGCGGACGAGCGCGGCTCCCGGAGCGATCTCCGAGGGCAGGAGCAGCTGCTGCAGGGTGAGGGGCTGTCCGTGCTCGGTGAGCACGGCCGCGCGGGTGGTGGTGGGGAGGGTCATGCGGATCCTTTCCGGATCGGGGAGATCGACGCGGAGCGTCAGACGAGGAGCTGGCCGCCGTCGACGGGGACGGAGACGCCGGTGATGTGGCTCGCGGCGGGCGAGGCCAGGAAGACGACGAGCGGGGCGACCTGCGCGACCTCGGCGATCGTGCCGAGGGGGATCCGCGCCTCCCAGGCGGCGCGCGCCTGCGGATCGGTCGCGAAGCCGGCGGTGAGCGGGGTGAGGATCGGGCCGGGCGCCACGGCGTTGACGCGGATCCGGCGTCCGGCCAGCTCGATCGCGGCGGTGCGGGTCATCGCGTCGACGGCGGCCTTGGTCATCTCGTAGTGGCCCATGCCCGGCGTGGGCTGGCGTGCCCCGATCGACGAGGTGTTCACGATCGCGCCGCCGTCGGGCAGGCGCCCCGCGAATTCGCGGAGCATGAGGAACGTGCCGCGGATGTTCACGGCGACGGCGGCGTCGAAGACCTCGAGGGGCACCTCCTGCTGAGTGCCGCCGCCGAGCACGACGCCGGCGTTGTTGACGAGCACGTCGATGCCGCCGAGCGCGGCGCCTGCGGCGGCGACGGACGCCGGATCCGAGATGTCGAGGGCGATGGCGGTGGCGCCGAGCTCTGCGGCCACGGCGGCTGCGGCCTCGGCGTTCACGTCGCCGATGATCACCTCGTCTCCGGCCTCGCGGAAGGCGGCGGCGATGCCGCGACCGAGGCCGGAGGCTCCTCCGGTGACGAGGATGCGGCGGGGGGAGACGGTCATCGGACGTCCTCTCTGACGGGGCTCCTCCGTTATATTCTACAAGCATAGAAAAACGCAACCCGGGGTTCCTCCCCGGTCGTCGAGCGAGGACGGCGAAGCCGCCCGAGACGACGCGCCCTCAGAGCAAGGAGTACTCATGTCAGCGTCGACGCTTCCGCACCGCGCCCTCGGTGGGCTCGCCGTCCCGCCGCTCGCGCTGGGATCGTGGAACACCTGGGATCGGATGGACCCCGACGACGCCGTGGCGATGATCCGCCGCGCCGTGGAGCTCGACGCCGGGTTCTTCGACGTCGCCTACTACAACATGGGTCCGCATGCGGAGAACTCCCGCACCGACATCCTGTTCGGCGAGGCCCTGCGGGCGAGTGGGGTCGAGCGCAGCCGGATCGTGCTGTGCGGCAAGCTCTGGCTCTGGGACTGGCCGAACCAGTCCTTCCGTGGCCAGCTCGTCGAGAGCCTGGAGCGCGCGGGGCTCGACCGCTTCGACACGCTCGTCGTCGGCGACTACTTGGACGAGCCCGACGCCGCGCGGATCGTGACCGACGTGAACGCGCTCATCGCCGAGGGTCTCGTCGGAGGCTGGGGGATCAACAACTGGCGGATCGAGCACACGCGCGCGGCGCTGGACGCCGCCGCCGACGCCGGACTCGTCGGGCCGTCGTTCGCGCAACTGAAGTACGGCATCGCGCGGCGCGCGATGGCCGAGGGCGTCGCCTACGGCTCGCTTTTCGCGGAGGGGACGCTCGCGCTGCAGGCCTCCGACGTGTTCGAGGGCGGGATCCTCGCGACCGGGCGGATGCCGCAGCGCAAGATCGGCGCGGACGTCGGCGGGATCCGCGAGCACATCCTCGCGCTGTATCCGGAGGTCGCCCGCATCGCCGAGGGGTTCGGCGTCACGCCCGCAACCCTCGGCGTGGCCTTCTGCCTCGCGCATCCGGCGACCGCGAACGTGCTCGTCGGGGTGTCCCGGATCGCCCAGCTCGAGGAGAACCATGCCGCGCTCGCGCTCGTCGCCGACCGTGGCGCCGAGGTGCGGGAGGCGCTGCGGGGGCTCAGGGTCGACCACGGGGTGCGCGATGACGGAGCCTGGTGAGTCGGCGCGGGGCGTCGGGCGGATCCGTGCGCGTGGCGGCAACCCTGGCGCGCTCTGCGACAAGCCTCCGCGCCTGAGCGGCGGATCCGGCGAGCGAAAGGTCTTGCACTCGTTTTCTACGCATGTAGACTAAACGCCACGACACATCGAAGTGACGTCGAAGCGACTCCTCCCCGAGCGCGGCCGCGGCCTCTTCGAACCTTCTTCCCCTCAACCCGCACCGAGAGAAGGAACCATGAAACGACTGCCTCTCGCGATCGCCACGGCCCTGGCCGCGACGCTCGCCCTCACCGCGTGCTCCGGCGGCGGATCGACCGGAACCCAGGCGAGCGACGGCGCCGCCGCGAACGCCCCGGACGACCTGAACATCGGGAACTTCCTCGATGTGACCAGCTGGGATCCGTCCCTCGCCGACATCGGCTTCGACGGACCCTACCTGTCCGCCGTCTACGACCCGCTCGTCGCCCTCGACAAGGACGGCAAGCCCGTCCCCGCGCTCGCGACGAAGTGGACCGTCTCCGACGACGACAAGACCATCGACTTCGACCTCCGCACCGGCACGACGTTCTCCGACGGGACGCCCGTCGACGCGGACGCGGTCGTGAAGAGCCTCGAGTACCTCAAGGCCGGCGCCCGCTCCGGCGAGGCCTATACGAACGTCGCCTCGATCACGAAGAAGGACGACCACACCGTCGAGCTCACCCTCACCCAGCGCGACGACACGATCCTGTACCTCATGGGACTCGGCCGCAGCTACGTGATGTCGCCGAAGGCGATCGCCGCCGGCACGCTCGGCAAGGACCCGATCGGATCCGGCCCGTACGTGCTCGACGCGGCCAAGAGCGTGGCGGGCAGCGAGTACCACTTCACGAAGGTGAAGGACTACTGGGACGCCAAGGCGTACGCCTTCTCGAACCTCGCCATCTTCCCGATTCAGGACGCCACGGCGCGGCACAACGCGATGCTCAGCGGGCAGATCAACGTCGAGTACGGCGATGTCGCCAACCAGGCCCAGGCCGACCAGCAGGGCTGGAACACCGCCGACCGGGTCTCGGGCTGGGCGGGTCTGGTCATCACGGACCACACGGGCGCGAAGAGCAAGCCCCTCGGCAGCGTGCAGGTCCGGCAGGCGCTGAACGTCGCCTTCGACGGCGCGGCGATCCTCAAGGCGGTCGGCAACGGCGCGGGCGTCGCGACGAACCAGGTGTTCCCGGACGGCGGCGACATCAACGACAAGGGCCTGAACAAGACATACGCCTACGACGTCGTGAAGGCGAAGGAGCTGCTCTCGCAGGCGGGCTATCCCGACGGCTTCAGCATCTCCATGCCGATGTCCCCGGTCTTCGAGATGTGGAAGCCCTCCGCCGAGCAGGCGCTGAACGCGATCGGCGTGAAGGTCACGTGGGACAACATGCAGATGCCCGATTACCAGACCAACGCCCCGAACTACCCGATGTTCATCTCGTTCCTGGCCATGGACGCTAACGACGTCGCCACGGTGCAGCGCCAGGTCACGAGCAAGCAGTGGTTCAACCCGGCGCCCGACTACGCGAGCAACGCCGTGATCGCGCCGCTCGTGGCGAAGGTGCAGGAAGCCAAGGGCGCCGACCAGACGGCGGCGATCAAGGAGCTGAACAAGGCGCTCGTCGACCAGGCGTGGTGGTCGGTCTGGTACCAGGCGAAGAACACCTTCTACAGCGTTCCCGGCATCACCGTGCAGCCGATCGTCGGGATGATGTTCCCGACCCTGCGCTACATCACCAAGGGCTGACGCCCGCCCCCTGACCGGTCGTCGAGCGAGGACTCCGACGGCGTCCGGGACGGCACACGGCTCCCCCCAGGATCGCCGCGTGTCGTCCCGGACCGCTCGCTCCACGACCGCCACCCCGAGAGGCTCCCATGCTCCTGTTCACCGCGAAACGACTGCTCTCCGGCGTCGTGCTGCTCGTGGTGGTGTCGGTTGCGACGTTCTTCCTCGCCCATCTGGCGATCAAGGATCCGACCGCCGCCCTGCTCGGCACCACCGCGAGCCCTGCCCAGCAGGCGGCGCTGGCCACGAAGATCGGCATCGACCGCCCGCTGCTCGTCCAGTTCTGGGACTGGTTCTCGCACCTGCTCACGGGCGATTTCGGATCCTCCTGGCGCAACTTCCAGCCCGTGGGCGCGCAGCTCGCGATCAAGGTCCCCGTGACGCTCTCCGTCGTCACGTTCGCCACGCTCCTCACGGCCGTGCTGGGCATCGCCTTCGGCATGATCACGGGACTGCGCCCGGGAACGTGGTTCGACCGGATCCTCAAGGGGGTGTCGGTCGTGCTGTTCGCCCTGCCCGGCTTCTGGGTCAGCCTGGTGCTCGTGCTGTGGTTCGCGGTGCAGCTGAAGTGGTTCCCCGCCGTCGGCTACGTGCAGCCCGCGCAGTCGGTCGAGGGGTGGATCCGATCGCTCACCCTGCCCGCCGTCTCCCTCGCCCTCGGCGGCGTGGTGGCCGTCTCGGAGCAGCTGCGCAACGCCGTGATCGCCCAGACCAGGCAGGACTGGGTCCGCACGCTCCGCAGCAGAGGGCTCTCGGCGACGAGGGTCAACCTGCACATCCTGCGCAACGCCTCTCCCGCCGCGCTCACGGTCATCGCGCTGATGTTCGTGGGACTTCTGAGCGGCGCGATCGTGGTCGAGCAGATCTTCAGCCTCCCCGGCATCGGCCAGCTCACGAACCAGTCCTCGCAGAACGGCGATATCCCGATGCTGCTGGGTATCACGGTCGTGTCGATCGTGTTCGTCGTGATCATCAACCTCCTGCTCGATCTCGTGCTCGGCTGGATCAACCCGAAGGTGCGTGTCGCATGACTACCACCGACATCCGCGTCGCCTACGAGCGCGCCCGGCGCCGCCGCCGTTCCGGACTCCTCCTGCGGTTCCTGCGCCACCCCGGCGGCATCGTGCCGCTGGCCGTCTTCGTGCTCATCGTGCTCGTCGGCGTGTTCGCGCCGCTGCTCGCGCCGATGGATCCGAACTTCGTCGACCTCGCCGCGGCGAAGGCCCCTCCGTCGGCCGCGCACCTGCTCGGCGCCGACTCGACCGGGAGAGACATCCTGAGCCGCCTGCTCTACGGCACGAGGATCACGCTCTGGGGCGCGCTCATCACGATCGTCACGGCCGTCGTGATCGGCGTCCCGACCGGCGTCGCCGCCGGGTACTTCCGCGGCGCCTTCGACCGCGCGGCGACCTGGGTCAGCGACGCGCTCCAGTCCATCCCCGGAATGATCATCCTCCTCGTGGTCGCGGCGGGAAGCCGCAACAACTTCGAACTGCTCATGGTCACGGTCGGCGTGTTCATGGTCCCGGGCTACTTCCGCATCGCGCGGTCGCAGACCCTCGCGGTCCGCGAGGAGCCGTACATCGACGCGGCGCGCGTCTCCGGCCTCTCGGACCTGCGGATCATCTCGCGGCACGTCGTCACCGCCGTCTACGCACCCGTCATCATCCAGACCGCCCTCACGGCGGGTATCGCGATGGGCATGCAGGCCGGTCTGCAGTTCCTCGGCATCGGCGACTCGAACGTGCCGAGCTGGGGCGCGATGATGCTCGAGGGCTTCCGTCTGATGCTCACCTACCCGCTGATGCTGCTCTGGCCCTCGGCCGCCCTCGGCGTGACGATCGCGGTGCTGGCGATCATGGGATCGACGCTCGCCGAGCTCGTCCAGGTCCGCACGCCCCGGGTGCGCCGGCGTCGCGCGGCCGCGGCGGCCGTCACCGCGTCCGCCCCCGCCACCGGTGTCGTGCGGTACGGCCCCGAGGCCTCGGTGCTGCGCGTGGAGAACCTCCGGGTCCGCCACGCGACGCCGAACGGCGAGGTCGAGGTCGTGCACGGCGTCACCCTGGACGTCGCGGCCGGGGAGGTGGTCGGCATCGTCGGCGAGTCGGGATCGGGTAAGTCCCAGACCGTCTTCTCCGTGCTCGACCTGCTCCCCGCGAGCGGCACGAGCACAGCCGATGCGCTGCGGATCGCCGGACGCGACGTGACGGCGGCGAGTGCCGCGGAGCGCCGCGCGCTGCTGGGGCGTGAGCTCGGCTACATCCCGCAGGAGCCGATGAGCAACCTCGACCCCTCGTACACGATCGGTCAGCAGCTCGTCGAGCCGCTGCGCCGCGTGCACGGCCTGAGCGCCGCCGAGGCGAAGGCCAGGGCGCGCGAGGTGCTGCGCCGTGTGGGCCTCACGGATCCGGATCGCGTGATGCGCAGCTACCCGCACCAGGTCTCCGGGGGGATGGCGCAGCGGGTGCTCATCGCCGGGGCGATCTCCGGGAGGCCCTCGATCCTCATCGCGGACGAACCCACGACGGCCCTGGACGTGACCGTGCAGGCCGAGGTGCTCGAACTGCTCCGCGAACTGCAGCAGGAGTACGGCATGGCGCTGCTGATCGTGACGCACGACTTCGGCGTCGTCGCGGACGTCTGCGACCGCGTGATCGTCATGCGCGACGGCGAGATCGTCGAGCAGGGTGACGTGGACCCGCTGTTCGCCGATCCGCAGCAGCCCTATACGCGGGAGCTGATCGCCGCATCGCTCGACGACGCGCCGGGCAGGGCGGCGCTCGATGCCGGCGGACGCGACGAGGGTCCTGGCGCGCACGGCGCGGAGACCGGACACGATGCGAAGACGGAGGTGCGCGCATGACCGCGCTGTTGGAGGTCGACGCTCTCGTCGTCGAGTACGGCCGAGGGCGGTCGGCGTTCCGTGCGCTGCGCGGCGTCTCGCTGGACATCGCACCGGGGGAGTGCCTGGGGCTCGTCGGGGAGTCGGGGTCGGGCAAGTCGACGCTCGGCAAGGCGATCCTGGGCCTCGCGCCCGCGACGAGCGGTCGGATCCGCTTCGACAGACGCGACATCACGGCGCTGCGCGGCGCGGAGCGGCGTGCGCTCGCGAAGGACGTGCAGGTGGTGTTCCAGGATCCGTACGGCTCCCTCAACCCTGCCATGACGATCGGCGACGTCCTGGCGGAGCCCCTGCACGCGAGCGGCGTCGGAGCGAGGGAGGCGACGCGCCGGGTGCGGGAGATGCTCGACCGCGTGCGTCTGCCGGAGTCGGCGATGGACCGTTACCCCAGCGAGTTCTCCGGCGGGCAGCGCCAGCGGGTGGCGATCGCGCGGGCGCTCGTGCGCCGCCCGCGGCTCGTCGTCTGCGACGAGCCCGTGAGCGCGCTCGACCTCACGACCCAGGCCGCGGTCCTCGATCTGTTCATCGAACTGCAGCGCGAGACGGGCGTGGCCTATCTGTTCGTCTCGCACGATCTCGGGGTCGTGCATCGGGTCTGCCACCGCGTCGCGGTGCTGTACCACGGCGAGATCGTGGAGGTCGGCGAGGGCGAGCAGGTCACGCGTCACCCGGTGCACCCGTACTCCGAGCGGCTGCGGCTGGCCACGCCGGTCGCCGACCCGGCCCGTCAGCGCGCGCGCCGATCCCAGTGGCTCGCTCTGCGTGAGGTCGCGGATGCCCCGGTACGGTAGCAGGCAGCGATCCTGCGCCTCCGTGGCCGGCCGCCGGAGACCCGTCGAGCCGCAGGCCGCCCTGCCGGAAGGAATCCATGCCCAAGATCATCGATCACGACCAGCGTCGCCGCGAGATCGTCGAAGTCGCCAAGGGGATCATCCTCAAGGGCGGGTTCGAGGCAGCGACCATGCGCAGCATCGCGGCCGAGGCCGGCTTCGCGAACGGCGCGCTCAAGCACTACTTCCCGGGCAAGGAGAGCATCGTCGCGGCCACGTTCGAGACGATCCTGGCGCAGATCTCGGACGGCGTTCTCGACGCGGGCGCGCCCCAGAGCAGTGCGGAGGCGACGCTGCGCGCCTTCCTGGAGGCGACGATCCCGCAGGATCCGGAGCAGATCGCCGCGGGCAGGGTGCTGCTGGCGCTCTGGGAGTACGCGATGTCGAACGAGCAGCTCGCCGACCTCTACCGCGGCCACCTGCGCGCGTGGCGCACGGCGCTGGTGGCACGGATGGAGGCCGCCCGCGCCGAGGGCGCCATCCGCGACCAGGACTTCGGTCTGCTCGCGAACGAGTACATCTCGACGGCTGTGGGCGCGACCGTCATCAACCTCATGTACCCGGACGGCGATCGCATCGCCGACTACCGGGCCTATATCGACCGGTTCCTGGCGCGGCTGCGCTGACCCCGCCCGGGGCGGCCTCCGCGCGATGCAGAGAGGAGGGCGCCCGATGAACGGTGTACCCGCGACCGCCCTGTCCGTCACCCGCACGACCGGCTCCGGTCGCCCCGTCGTGTTCCTGCACGGCCTCGCGTCGTCCGCCCTCGTCGACTGGCCCGATGCGGAGTGGTCGGAGACGTTCCCCGGGCGTCCCAGGGTGCTCGTCGACCTTCCGGCGCACGGGGCCAGCCCCGACGCGGGCGTCCTCTCGACCTCCGGCGTCGTGGAGCTGATCGTGCAGGCCGTGCGCGACGCGGTCGGGGCGGGGCCGGTCGACGTCGTCGGCTATTCGCTGGGCGCGCGGCTCGGATGGGCGCTCGCAACTCGCCCGGAGCTGGCGGTGCGGCGCATCGTGCTCGGCGGGCTCAGCCCGAGCGAGCCGTTCGTCCTCGTCGACCTGCCCGCCGCGCGCGCCGCCGTCGCCGGGGGTGAGGCGCCCGCGGATCCGCTGACGGGCATGATCCTCGCGATGGCGTCGTCCCCGGGCAATCGTCCCGGTGCGCTCCTGGATCTGATCGAAGGGCTGTCGTCCGACCCGTTCGACCCGGCCGTCGGGGCGCCCGAACAGCCCGTGCTGCTGCTCGGAGGCGACGGGGATCCGATGGCGCAGGGCATCGACGCGCTCGCGGCGGCGCTCCCCGACGCGCGCGTCGAGCGCGTGCCGGGGGACCACCTCGCCGCGCTGCATTCTCCGGAGCTCCGCGCCGCGGTGCACCGCTTCCTCGGCGACTGAGCCTGCTCCACCCCCGCAGGGCGCGCTCCGCGCTTTATTTACAACAAACGTAGACAAATGAAAGGCATCCCATGACGACCACCCCCGACGCCACCCGCGTCCTCGACATCGCGACCGGCTACATGGCCTCGCAGCAGCTGTTCCAGGCGAGCCGCATCGGCCTCTTCGCCGCGATCGCCGACGGTGCCGATACCGTGCCGGCGCTCGCCGCGACGACCGGCGTGAGCGAGCGGATCGCCCGGATCCTCGCCGACGCCATGACCGGACAGGGCCTGCTCACCCGCGCGGACGGGGTGTACGCGCTAACCCCCGACGCCGCCGCGTACCTCACCGGCTCGTCGGCGCAGCTCGACCTCGCGCCGTTCCTCGCCTTCCTCGGCGAGATCAGCTACCCGCACTGGCTGCAGTTCCCGCGCACGGTCGACACGACCGAACCCGGTGAGCTCGCGATGGACGACGCCCGCTGGGGCACGTTCATGGCCGGGGTCATGACGTACAACGCCCTGCACGCCCAGGAGTTCGGCCGCCTCGTCGATCTGTCCGGGGCCGAGAACGCCCTCGACTTCGGCGGTCTCTCCGCGGGCTTCGCGCTCGAGGTGATGGCACGCAACCCCGCGCTGCACACGACGTTCCTCTATGCCCCCGGGTTCGAGGCCGGGGTGGCCGAGGCCGTGGCGGAGGCCGGAGTCGCGGATCGTGCCACGGTCGCCACGGGCGAGACGGCGACGACCCGGCCGGAGGGCGCGTACGACCTCGTCCTCGCCAACCACGTGATCCACCGCTTCTCCGCCGAGGAGAACGCGCAGATCTTCCGCAACCTGCGGGCCGCTGCCTCCGCGGGCGCCACGCTCACCGTGCTCGACTTCTTCCTCGACGAGGACGCGGAGCAGCGCGGGATCGACGCACTCCACGCGGGGGAGTACCTCGTCATCGACGGGACGATCGTCTACCCCGAGTCCGAGGTGCGCGGGTGGCTGGAGGACGCGGGCTGGGAGGTGCGCGAGAAGATCGCACTGCCGGCGAGTCCGCGCGTCCTCATCGCCACCGCGGTCTGAGCCCGGCGGGCGGCGCAGCGGACGCGCCGCCCGCCGTCAGTCGACGCGGGCCGTATCCCGCTCGAACACCGTGCGGCCGTCGACGATCGTCCGCACCACGCCGATGCCGGAGACGTCGTGGCCCGGCTCGACGGGATCGGCGTCCAGGATCGCGAGGTCCGCGACCTTGCCGATCTCCAGCGATCCCTTCCACGTCTGCGCACCGTCCTGCCGGGCGGGATCGAGCGTCATCCTCCGCAGCACCGCCGCACGTGCGCCGGCATCGTCCCGGCCGAGCAGCGCGAGGGACGCGTCGAACGACACCCGCCAGTCCGGCGTGGCGATCGGGGCGTCGCTCGTGATCGTCGTGAGTGCGCCGGCGTCGATCATGGCGGCGAGAGGCCATGCGGCCGCGGTGCGCTCCGCGCCGAGCTGGAGCTCGGCCCACTGCCTGGTGTGCCGCGCGATCAGGGGCTGCACGGCGAATCCCACGTTGAGCGCCCTGGCGCGCGCGATCTGATCCGGTCGGGCGAGGTCTCCGTGCACGACGTACGACGGCGGGGCGTCGGGATGCGGCGCACGCTCCTCGAACACCCGCAGGAACTCCTCGATCGACCGGTCGCCCGTCGCGTGCACGGCGACCTGCTCGCCGCGGGAGATCGCAGTCGCGATCATGCGCCGGTACGCGTCGAGCGCGCTCCCCGCCCCGGTGGTCAGCAGCGCCCCCGCGGTGCCGTCCGGGTAGGGCTCGCTCACCCAGGCGGTCGACATCGGAGGGATCCCGTCGGCGAAGATCTTCACCCCGGTGATCGCCAGCCAACGGGGATCGGTGCGGGGTGGCGGCGCGGCGATCCCGCGCTCGAACGCGGCGAGGTCGGCTGCCCCGTCCAGCGTGCCGAACAGTCGCAGCAGCGTCACCCGCGCCGTCCGGGCGCCGCCGCGGTGCAGCTCGAGGTAGGCGTCCATCATCGCGCTGCCGAAGCAGCCGGTCTCGCCGTCGTCCTCCCCGGGGCCGATCCCCGGCTCCGTGTAACTCGTGATGCCGAGCTCCGCGAGCAGCGCCCAGGCGGTGCGCAGGGCGTGCGAGCGCTCCTGCGCGGTGCGCACGAGCGCTCCCTGCGGCTGATGGCCGTGCGGATCCTCGGAGAAGAAGAGGTGCGGCCAGCGGGCACCGAGCCACGCCGCGTGCAGATGCGCGTCGTTGATCCCGGGGATCGCGGTGCGCCCGTCCAGATCGAGGTGTTCGGCCGCCCGGAGCCGACGCGCATCGGCGCCGAGGGCGACGATGCGTCCGTCGCGGATCGCGAGGGCGTCGGTGACGCTGTCGCGGGCGTCGACGGTGCGGATCCGTCCACCGTGGAGGAGCAGGTCGGCCTCGTCGCTACGCAGCATGTCCTTCATTATTCCACCAATGTAGACGAAAGAATGCGCCACGCCGACCTCCCGTCCGACGACGGGAGGGGCGCCTCCGGATCGGTGCCTTACCCAGCGCATAAGAACGGCGGATCTTGCCCCGCCGCGTGGCGCCCGGTCGCGTCTCCCGGCACCTAGCGTGGAACGTGGGCAGATCCGCCCTCCCGATCCGCGCCGGGACTCCCCGGCCGCACCCTCTGCAAGGACCCCGATGAACGACTTCGCCGCGCGCCGCGACGACTGGAAGGCCAGAGAAGAACTCGCCGAGCGGATGATCCCGCTCATCGGCGGACTGAACCGGGATCGCGACGTCGTCACGTCGCTGCACGGGCATCGCCTCCTCGGACTCTCCACGACCGAGATCCTCGAGGTGCATGAGCGGGTGGAGGGACTCGGACACGGCGAGCTTGCCCTCGAGGAGACGCTCGCGGTGCTGGAGGCGCTGCGCGAGCTGCGCCCGTCGGCCGCCTCGCTCGACGTCGCGCGCCTCGTCGAGAGCGCGCGCGATAGCGGCGACCTCCGGGAGCACCTCCGTGCCGAGCTCGCGCCCGCGCTCGGCGACGGCGAGACCGGCCCGACCGAGCCGACCGATGTCGTGCTCTACGGCTTCGGGCGGATCGGGCGTCTGCTCGCCCGCATCCTCATCGCGCACACGGGCGGCGGCAGCGGTCTCCGCCTGCGCGCGATCGTCGTGCGCAAGGGATCGGACAACGACCTCGTCAAGCGCGCCTCGCTGCTGCTGCGCGACTCCGTGCACGGCCGCTTCGAGGGCACGGTCGAGGTCGACGAGGAGAACGCGCAGCTCATCGCGAACGGCACCCGGATCCAGGTGATCTACTCGAACGACCCCGCGACGATCGACTACACGGCCTACGGGATCCACGACGCGATCGTCGTCGACAACACCGGACGCTGGCGCGACGAGGCAGGGCTGAGCCGACACCTCCTCTCGACAGGTGTCGCCCGGGTTCTGCTGACCGCGCCCGGCAAGGGCGACCTGAAGAACATCGTGCACGGGATCAACCACGACACGATCGCGCCGTCCGACCGGATCCTCTCCGCGGCCTCCTGCACCACCAACGCGATCACCCCGGTGCTGAAGGCCGTCGACGAGGCCTACGGCATCGTGCGCGGCCACGTCGAGACGGTGCACTCGTTCACGAACGACCAGAACCTCATCGACAACTTCCACTCCGGCGACCGCCGCGGGCGCTCCGCGGTGCTGAACATGGTGATCACCGAGACGGGCGCGGCCAAGGCCGTCGCCCGTGCCTTGCCCGAGCTGGCGGGCAAGCTCACCGGATCCGCGATCCGCGTGCCCACCCCCGACGTGTCCCTCGCCGTGCTGCACCTGACGCTCGAACGTCCGGCGGAGAAGGCGGAGATCAACGACTACCTGCGTCGCGTCTCGCTGCACTCGAAGCTGCGCCAGCAGATCGACTACGTGGAGTCGCCCGAGGTGGTCTCCACCGACTTCGTCGGCTCGCACCGCGCCGGGATCGTCGACGGCCTCGCCACCATCGCGAACGGCACCGACGTGATCCTCTACGTCTGGTACGACAACGAGTTCGGCTACTCCAGCCAGGTCATCCGGGTGCTCGAGGTCATGGCGGGATCGCACCCCGTCGTGCTGCCCGTGCGCCGCGAGGTCACGCTGCACGGCTGACCGGCCGGGAGCGACCCCTTCCTTCCGTCTATTTCTGCTGAACTGCGGTTTCTCGGCCTCGGAAGCCGCAGTTCGGCGCAAACAGACGGCTCAGGGGCTAGACGGATCCGGGCCGCGCCCGCACCCGCGGACGGCGCGTTTCTGGGTGTGATCTTGGAGCATCCGTGGTGGGATCGGGGATGAGGAGGCCCCATGTCCGATGCCCGCCCGCGGCTGCTCTACGTCGAGGACGATGCCTCGATCGCCGAGATGACGATCGAGGTGCTCTCGGAGACGTACGCGGTCGATCACGTGGCGGACGGCGCCGTGGCGCTGCGCCGTGCCCTCGCCGAGCGCTACGACGTGATGGTCGTCGATCGACGCCTCCCCGGCCTCGAGGGGACGGCGTTCGTCGCAGCGATCCGCACCGCGCGGATCACGACACCCGTGCTTCTGCTCACCGCGCTCGGCGCGGTCGCCGACCGCGTCGACGGTCTCGACGCGGGCGCGAACGACTACCTCGCCAAACCGTTCGACTTCGAGGAGCTGCTGGCCCGCCTGCGAGCACTCCGCCGCGGCTTCCAGGCCGAGGGACGTCGGAGGGAGATCGGCGACTGGACGTTCGTGCCCGACTCCTGGACGCTGCACTCGCCGGAGGGGCTGCGCGTCGCACTGACCGCGACCGAGGCGGCGTTCCTGGAGTTCCTGTCCGCGAGTCCGGAGCGGGTCTTCAGCCGCGCGGAGATCCTGCGCGCGGTGTTCACCACGGCCGACGGGGTGGGCACCGTCGACACCTACGTGCACTACATCCGGCGCAAGACGACGATCGAGATGATCGAGACCGTGCGAGGCCGGGGCTATCGCGTCGGGGTGCCGTCATGAGCGCGTCGGCGGATCGGGAGAGCGTGCGCCGGTCCGCGCGGCAGATCGGCTGGTGGATCGGGATCGCCTCGGCGGTCGTGATCGCCGCCGGGGTCGGCATCCTCGTCGCGGTCATCCTCTCGACCTCGCGGCCGGACGGGGACGGCCGCGGCGGTCGGAGCGGCCAGGGCCGGGGCGGCGATCTCGACCACGTCGTGGTCGACGTGGATCGCGTGCTGCCGTGGGTGCTCGTCCTCGGCGTGCTCGGTGTCGTCCTCCTCGGGCTCGTCGCCTGGTTTGCCGCGCGCCGGGCGGTGGCGCCGCTCGCCCGCGCGCTGCAGGCGCAACGCGATTTCGTCGCCGACGCCAGTCACGAACTGCGCACGCCGTTGACGGCGCTCTCGAGCCGCGTGCAGATCGCACAGCGCCGGCTGGCGCGGGGGGAGCCGGTCGACGACGCCCTCGAACGCCTGCGCCGGGACACCCTCGCGATGGACGCGGTGCTGACCGAACTGCTCGTCGCCGCACAGGCGGACCGCGGGGTGGCCGGTCCGACCGAGGCTGCGGAAGCGGCGCCCGCGATCGACGCGGCGGTCGAGCTCATCCGTCCCCTTGCCGAGGAGGCGGGCGTCGTCATGCGCGGCCGAGCCGTGCCAGGGCTCGTCGTCGGTGTTCCGGCGGTCACCCTGACCCGACTGTGCACCGCGCTGCTCGACAACGCGGTGCAGCACGCCCCGGCGGGAAGTGCCGTCGAGCTCTCCGCGCAGAACGGGGCGGGCGGGATGGTCGACATCCGCGTGGCCGACCGCGGGCCCGGCGTCCGCGCCGAGGATCGGGAGCGCATCTTCACGCGGTTCGGTCGCGGACCCGAGTCGGGTCGTCGCCGCGGATTCGGACTCGGTCTCGCGCTGGTCCGCGACGTGGCCCTCCGCTACGGAGGCGGCGTGGACATCGAGACCACCTCCTCCGACGGCACGGTCTTCCTGCTCCGCCTGCCCGCACACGCACGTCCGTGAAGCCGAGGGCTCGCCCGCGCCAGGGCGGATCCGTCCTCGCGCGGGCGGATCAGAGCGCCGGCGCGATCTCGACGCCGTGCGTCCACCGGCGCACGCGGCCATCCTCCGCGATGAGCATCCCGGAGCAGTCGGGCGCGTCGCGGAGCCAGGTCAGGTCGTCGAAGCCGGCGACCACCGCGACCGTCGCCCAGGCGTCCGCATCGCTCAATCGGTCGGCGATCACCGTCGCGCTGGGCGGGGACAGGAGGGGCGAGCGGCCGTCCGCGCCGACCCGTCGGGGATCGACGATGTGCGCGCCGCGCTCCGCGGGCCCGGACGTCGCGACCGCGCCGTCGCGGATCGGCACGGTCGCCCGGACCGCGCCGGGGTGGCGCGGGTCGGCGATCCCGACCCGCCAGATCCAGTCCTCGCCGGGTGCCGTCAGCAGCTGCATGTCGCCGCCGGCGGACAGCCCCGCCGCGACGATGCCCTCCTCGGAGAGCAGGGGGCGGAGGCGGCGGGTCGTCGCACGCTCGACCGCCCATCCCTTGACGTAGCCCGTCGGATCGAACCAGCCGTCGCGGTACGCGTCGAAGCGCCCTCGGCTCGCGGCGCACAGCTGCGCGCACGCCTCCGACACGTCCGCGAGCAGCGGGTCCGCCAGCGCGGCGTCCATGCCGCCGTCGCGCAGCAACGAGATCTCCGAGTCCGCGCGGAACGGCGAGAACAGCGCATCCATCGCGTGCAGGTCGTCGAGTGCGCCGGACATGGCACGGCGCACGACCGCGCTCGCGGAGGGGGAGGTCGTGAGCACATGCACGCTCGCGACCGTCCCCATGAGTTCGGCGGTGCGGACGTGACGGTGCGGAGCGGTCATGCCTTCGCCTGGTCGAGCGCGCTCTGCAGCGATTGCGCGTAGCCGTTCGAAGTGAACGTGGCGCCGGAGACCATGTCGATCTGCGCCGACTGCGCGGCCTTCGTCTCGGCGACGAGCTGGGGGATCGCCTGCGCGTTGATCTCCTGATCCCGCCGTTCGGAGTCGGGGTACTCGGGCACGGACACGTCGGCGATCCGTCCGCCCGAGACCGTGATCTGCACCTGGACAGGTCCGTAGCGGGTGTCGACGGCCTGCCCGGTGAAGGTGCCGTCCGCGAGTCCGGTGCCCGAGGCGGAGGACGAGGATCCCCCGGCCGAGGTCGATCCGTCGGTCGAGGAGCCCGAGGACGACGTTCCGGAGGCGGCCGAGCCGGTGCCCGAGGAGCCGGATCCGGACGACGAGGCCGTTCCGCTAGACCCGGTCGTGGACGGGCTCTTCGCGGCGGCGACCGGCGCCGTCGCGTCCAACGACGTCCGGTAGCTGAACAGCAGCACGAGTCCGGTCATCGTGGCGAGCACGGCGTAGACGATCCTCTTCATGTTCTCTTCTCCTCGGTCTCAGATGCTGAAGGCTTCGCTGTGGATGCGCGCGGCCGGGACGCCTGCGGCGCGGAGGTCCCGCTGCAGGGAGCGCATCCAGGGGATCGGCCCGCACAGGTACACGTCGTACGCGGAGAGGTCGCCGGCGATGCGCCGCAGGAGGTCGGGGCCGTCCCAGCGCGCGTGCGTCGCAGGGACCCATTCCGGCCCGCCCGTCGCCGCGCGGTGGCCGGGAAGGGCGTAGTGCACGAGTCCGCGTTCGAGGGCCAGCCGGTCGATCTCCGCGCGCCGCAAACCGTGCGCGACGGTGTGGTCGCGGGTGACGAGGATGGCCTCTCCCGGCGCATACGGCTCCGCCTGGAGCAGCGCCACGAGGGGGGCGACGCCGGCGCCGGCGCCGAGCATGAGCAGGCGGGTGCCGCGGCGGCGCTCGCCGGTCATGCGGCCGTAGGGCCCCTCGACGAGCACCCGCGTCCCCGGCCGCAGATCGGCGAGCCGGTCGGTGCCGTCGCCGACCCGACGCGCGGAGAGGACGAGCTCGTTGCCGACGGGCGCGGCCGCCAGCGAGAACGGGTGCCCGCGGGTCCAGCCGGGGCCGTCGAGGAAACGCCACACGAAGAACTGCCCCGCGCGCGCGCCCGACCGACGGACCCCGCGACCGGCGACGCGCACGCTCACCCCGTCGACGCCGTCGGGAGCGACCGCCACGACCCGCAGTCCGTGACGGGCGCTGCGGATCAGCGGCACCGCGATCCGGAACCACAGCACGCACGCGGCGGCGACGGCCCACAGCGACCACCAGTAGACGGTCGCCGCGGGCGAGGCGGTGAAGTCGGCTCCGGTCCACAGCATGTGCGGGATCGCGAGCCCGACGCCCAGATAGCCGTAGAGGTGCAGCAGGTGCCAGGACTCGTACCGCAGACGCCGCCGCGCCCGCCGGATCGAGGTCACGACGACCAGGATCAGCAGCGCGGTGCCTGCCGTGGCCAGCAGCATGCCCGGATAGTCCCAGACGAACTCCCACGCCTGCACGAGCAGGTTCGTGTGCGAGGTCGCCGCGTAGCCGACCGTGATCAGGACGAGGTGGGCCAGTAACAGCCAGAACGACCAGAATCCGACCACACGGTGGAGTCTCGTGATCCCGTCCCGGCCGAAGCCATGCTCGAAGAGCGGCACGCGGGCCATCAGCAGCACCTGGTAGAGGAGGAGGTTCGCGGAGACGAGGCCGGTCAGACGGCCGAGGGTCGTCGCGCTGTCGCCGTCGAACGCGAGGAGGGACTGGATCCCCGCGCCGCTCACCCAGAGAGCGAGCACGAACAGGCTCGTCGCCCAGATCGCCCCGACGGCGGCCAGGTTCCACGCCGTCGTGCGCCGTGAGGACGATCCTCGCGCGCCGAGGGCGGAGACGGGAGCGAGTGCGGTGAGGGCGGCCATGAGTCCAGGGTTCCCGGGCGTTTGACAGAGTGGTCCAAGAATCCGCCCTCTTGAGCGCAGTCATAGCGGACTCATCGGATTCGGGCATCAGCGCGGACCTGCCGCTCCTGGTGCGCGATGTCGGAGGCGCACGGCATCATGTCCTCATGACCGCCCTGCTCGCCGAACGGCTGCGCTCGCACCGGCTCACCGCGCCGGCGCGAGGTCCGGTCGAGGCGGCGCGCCACATGCTGGCGGTGCAGGGCCAGGAGTTCCTCGCCGCGCGGTGGGCCCTGGGGATCCGATCCTCGGGCGCGCCGACCCTCTCCGCCGTCGACCGCGCCTTCGATCGCGGAGAGCTCGTGCGCACCCACACCATGCGCGGAACGCTGCACGTGCTCCCCGCGGAAGACGTGCGCTGGGTGCTGTCGGTCACGGGCGATCGGCAGCTCCGCCAGGACGCGACCCGGCAGCGCCAACTCGGCATCGACGCCGCGCTCGTCGCCCGTGTCGAGGCCGCGTTCCGCGAGCGGCTCGCCGACGGAGGGCGCACCAGGGCCCAGCTCTTCGACGACCTCGCCGAGATCGGCGTCGATCCGGCGGGGCAGCGCGGCATGCACCTCATCTACGCGCTCAACGTGCGGGGGATCCTCGTGCAGGGACCGGTCGTGCACCGCGAGGACGCGGTCTCCCGCGAGCAGCTGTTCGTGCTCGCCGACGAATGGATCCCCGAGACGACGGCACCGGCGGATCCGCTCGCCGAGCTGTTCGTCCGCTACGTCGACGGGCACGGACCTGCGACCGTCGAGGACTTCGCGTGGTGGTCGGGTCTGCCGATCACCGTGGCGCGCGAGGCGGCCGAACGCGCGCGGACGCGGGTGACCGAGAAGACGGAGGGCCTGTTCCTCGGCGCACCGCGCCCGCGCCGTGCGAGCGGCGCCGACGATGCGGCGACACTCGCCCTGCCGATGTTCGACGAGTACTACATCTCCTACGCCGACCGGTCGGCGTACGCGTCGGCGCAGAGCATGGCGCTGATCGGCCCCGGGAAGAACGGGATGGTGCGCGCGAGTCTGCTCTCCGCGGGGCGCATCGCCGGCGTCTGGACGCACTCCGCCGCGGTGGGACGGCACCGGGATGATCCGATCCCGGAGCTGTTCGACGGAGAGCCGACGCCCGATCCCGCGGCCGTCGCCGCGGCGCTGCGCCGTTACGCCGCCTTCGTTTCGGCGCACTGACGGGAAGCCCCCGCGCGACCGCGGGGAGGAGGCTCCGCTTCAGAACTCGGCGGAGAACGCGCCGTCGGACTTGACCAGCTGGCCGGAGACCCAGCGCCCCTCAGAGGAGAGCAGGAAGTCCACAAGGGCGGCGACATCGGCCGGGCGGCCGAGGCGACCCTGCGGGGTGAGGCCCGCCAGATGCGCGCGGATCCCGTCGTCCATCCATCCCGTGTCGATCGGCCCCGGGTCCAGAACGTTCGCGGAGATCCCGCGGGGTCCGAGCTCGCGCGCCGCCGAGATGACGATGCGGTCGAGCGCTCCCTTGGAGGCTCCGTAGGGGAGATTCCCGGTCACGTGGTCGCTGGTGAGGGCGAAGATCGCGCCGCCGTCGGCGCCGGCCTGGCGCGCGAACGCGGCGATCAACAGCAGGGCGGCACGGGCGTTGACGGCGACGTGCCGGTCGAAGCTCTCCGCTGTCGTGTCGAGGATCCCCGACTCCACGTCGTGGGCGTGACTCAGCACGAGTGCCGAGATCGTTCCGTGTTCGCGCACGACCTCGGCGATGAGGGACTCGGGGCCGTCCGCGGTCGACAGATCCGCCGGGACGTCGGCGTCGCGCAGATCGCTGGTGACGACGGTCCAGCCGCTCCGACGCAGGCGCGGCACGATCTCCGCCGCGATGCTGTCGGCGCGCGCGGCGCCGGTGACGAGGGCGGGGGCGTGCCCCGACCTTAGCCGAGGCACCGGGCGCTACTCCCCGGCGTGCCGGTCGAGGAAGCTGTACACCTCGTTGTCGTCGACGCCGGGGAACGCGCCACGGGGGAGCGGCGAGAACATGTGCGTGTGCACGCGGGCGCTCGGCCACGCCTTGCTCTTCCAGCGCTCGGTCATGCCGACCGGCGGACGGCGGCAGCACGCCTCGTCCGGGCAGGTCGACTGGGCGCGGACCGTCGTCTCGCGCCCGCGCCACCACCGCGCGTCGTCGAAGGGAACCCCGGCGGTGACGGAGAAGCCGCCGCCGTCCGTCGTCGATCCGGTCTGGGTCGAGCACCAGAACGTGCCGGAGGGGGTGTCGGTGTACTGGTAGTGCTCCGTCGTGCGGTTGCGCTGGTCGAAGGCCGCCCGCGCAGAGAACTTCCGGCACACGGTGAGACCTTCCACCGATCCCGTGACGTCCATCGGGAGCGGCAGGTCGTCGTTCTCGTAGACGCGGGTCAGGGCCCCAGACTCGTCGACGCGGAGGAAGTGCAGACGCATGTCCAGATGCGTCGTCATGAGGTTCGTCATGCGCATCGCCGCGGCCTCGTGGGTGACACCGAAGGCGTCGCGGAAGTCCTCCACGGCGAGGTTGCGGTCCTTCTTCGCCTGCTGCAGGAACGCGACGCCGGCCGTCTCCGGGATGAGGCAGCACGCCGCGTAGTAGTTGATCTCCAGGCGCTGCTGGAGGAAGTCGGCGTAGTCCGTGGGAGGGGTGTGGCCGAGCAGACGGTGCGCCATCGCCTGCAGCGCCATCGACCGGAGCCCGTGGCCGCCGGGGATGGAGGCGGGAGGCAGGTAGATCCGGCCGTGTTCGAGGTCGGTGACCGACCGGGTGGAGTGCGGAAGGTCGTCCACGTAGATGAGCTCGAAGCCCAGCTGCTCGGCCATGATGCTCACCGTGCGGTGCGTGAGGGCGCCCGAGGTGTGCCCTGCGCTCTTGAGCTGCCGCTCGGCGAGCGCTTCGATCTCGGGGAGGTGGTTGTCGAGCGCGCGCATCTTGAGACGCAGCTCGGTGTTGGCACGGCGGGCCTCCTCCGGCGTCGCGATCGCCTCGCGCTCCCGCCGGTGCAGTTCGCGGTGCAGGCCGAGGATCGACTCGATCGTCTCGTCCGGCATCCCCTTGCTGACACGCACCGGGGCGATGCCGAGCTGGCGGAACACCGAGCTCGACTGCGCCCTGTCGAGCTCGATCTCGAGCGCGGCCCGGCGGTTCGGCGGCTCGCCGGAGATGAGGTCGCTGACCTCGGTCCCGGTGGCGTCGGCGATGGCCTGCAGGAGGGAGAGCTTCGGCTCCCGCTTGCCGTTCTCGATGAGGCTGAGCTGGGACCCCGCGACACCGACGGCGGCACCCAGCTCGTCGAGCGTGAGCCCGCTGCGGGTGCGATGGTGACGGATGCGATGTCCGAGGGTCGTGAGCTCGAGTCCTGAAGCCATTCCTTGATCATATCGAAAGAAATAAGGTTCTTGAACTCGAACACGACGCGAAGAGTGCCCGATCTCGCCTCAGACTGGGTGTAACGCCCCACCATCAAAGGAGCAGACATGGCCATCGCCGAGACGTCCACCCCGCGGATCCCCTCTCTCGCCCCCGTGCGCGAGTTCGGGGCGGCCCCCGAGTACGACACCCCGGCCTTCGCCGAGCTGCGCGCGTGGGTCGACGAGATCGCCGCGCTCACCCAGCCGGCGCGGGTGCACTGGATCGATGGATCCGCTGCGGAGAACGACGCGCTGCTGCGCGAGCTCGTCGACGAGGGCAAGCTCATCAAGCTCAACCCCGAGTGGCGCCCTGGCTCGTACCTGGCGCGATCGCACCCGAGCGACGTCGCCCGGACCGAGGGGCGCACCTTCATCGCCTCGGAGCACGAGGCGGACGCCGGTCCGACGAACAACTGGGCGGATCCGGCAGAGATGCACGCGAAGATGGACGAGATCTTCGCAGGCTCCATGCGCGGCCGCACGATGTACGTCGTGCCGTTCTCGATGGGCGCCGTCGGCGGCCCGCTCTCGCACATCGGCGTTCAGGTCACGGACAGCGCCTACGCGGTCGCGTCGATCGGGATCATGACCCGCGTCGGTGCCGCCGTCACGCGGCAGATCGCACAGGGGGTGGACTGGGTGCGCACCGTGCACTCGGTTGGCGCCCCGCTCGCCGAGGGTGAGGCGGACACGACCTGGCCCTGCAACGACGAGAAGTGGATCGTGCACTTCCCCGACACGCTCGAGGTGTACTCGTTCGGCTCGGGCTACGGCGGCAACGCGATCCTCGCGAAGAAGTGCTTCGCACTGCGCATCGCATCGGTGATCGCCCGGGACGAGGGATGGCTCGCCGAGCACATGCTCCTCATCCGCGTGGTGTCGCCCGAGGGCAAGGCGTACCACGTCGCCGCGGCGTTCCCGTCGGCGTGCGGCAAGACGAACCTCGCGATGCTGCGCCCGACCATCCCCGGCTGGCGCGTGGAGACGCTCGGCGACGACATCACGTGGATCCGCCCCGGCGAGGACGGCCGCATGCACGCGATCAACCCCGAGGCGGGATTCTTCGGCGTCGCTCCCGGCACCGGGGAGTCGACCAACGTCACCGCGGTCGAGACGCTGTGGGGCAACACGATCTTCACGAACGTTGCGCTCCGCCCCGACGGCGACGTGTGGTGGGAGGGCCTGACCGACGAGGCTCCGGCGAACCTCGTCGACTGGGAGGGCAACGCGTGGACGCCGGATTCCGGCCGTCCGGCAGCGCACCCGAATTCGCGCTTCACGGTCTCCGCCGCCCAGTGCCCGCAGATCGCGGAGGACTGGGAGGACGCAGAGGGGGTGCCGCTCGACGTGATCCTGTTCGGCGGCCGACGTGCGACCAACGTCCCCCTCGTCGTCGAGGCGACCGACTGGAGCCACGGGGTCTTCCTCGGCGCCAACATCTCCTCCGAGCGCACCGCGGCCGCGGAGGGCACGGTGGGCGAGCTGCGTCGCGACCCCTTCGCCATGCTGCCGTTCTGCGGCTACAACATGGGCGACTACTTCGCGCACTGGCTGAAGATGGGTCGCGCCGTCCGCTTCGACAAGGCGCCCCGGATCTTCCAGGTCAACTGGTTCCGGCGCGGCGCCGACGGCCGCTTCCTGTGGCCCGGTTTCGGAGACAACGCGCGCGTGATCGACTGGATCATCCGTCGCATCGAAGGCGAGGTCGGCGCGGTCGACAGCCCGATCGGCCGCCTGCCGCGGATCGAGGATCTGAACCTCGACGGCGCGGACGTCTCGGATGAGGATCTCGCAGAGCTCTTCTCCATCGACACCGTCTCGTGGACCCGAGAGGCAGATTCGACCGAGGAGTTCTTCGCGACGTTCGGCGATCGCCTGCCGGCAGCGCTGACGAGCGAGCTCGCGTCGCTCCGGTACCGGCTCGCGAACGCGTAGACCGCCTCCGATCCCGCCCCGGTCGCCGAGCCGGGGCGGGATCGTCCTCGACGGGGAGCGACGGAGGATCCTGGCCGAGGACTCCTGCTGCCGTGTCCTCCTGCTTGCCCGCCTACGCTGGAACGATGTTGCATCCTCCGAAGGCGCGCCCCGGGGACCGCGTCGCGGTGTTGTCGCCCGCGTTCGCCGCGCCCGCGGCCTCGGCAGCGATCCATGAGCAGGCGATGCGCCGGCTGACGGAGCTCACGGGGCTCGTCCCCGTGGAGTACCCGACCACGCGTCGCCGAGATGCGCGGCCCGAGGACCGTGCGGCGGACGTGAACGCGGCGTTCGCGGACCACACGGTCCGCGCCATCATCGCGACCATCGGTGGCAGCGATCAGATCACCGTGACCCCGCATCTGGATCCGCAGCTCGCGCAGGCGGACCCGAAGCCGTTCCTGGGTTACAGCGACAACACGAACATCCTGAACTGGTTGTGGGTGCACGGGGTCGCCGCGTTCCACGGGGGATCGACGCAGGTGCATCTCGGGCCAGGGCCCGGGATCGACGACGTGCATGCACGCTCGCTGCGGGCCGCGCTCCTCGACGGCGCGCAGCTGGAGATCGTCGAGCCGGGCCTGTCGGAGGACGTCGGCCGGCGCTGGCATGACCCACTCGCCCTCACTCGGTTCGGCGAGCGTGAGGCGACGGAAGGCTGGACGTGGGCGGGCCCCCGTCGTCGCGTCGCCGGCCCGACGTGGGGCGGTTGTCTGGAAGTGCTCGTGCAGCTGGGGCTCGCCGGCCGCTTCCCTCCGGCGGAACGGCTCGACGGCTCGATCCTCCTCCTCGAGGCGAGCGAGCGCCTCACGTCTGCCGATTCGATCGCCGAACAACTGCGGGCGTACGGCGAGCGCGGTCTGCTCGGGCGAGTCTCGGGAGTGGTCGTCGCGCGTCCCCCCGTGAGTACGCACGAGTTCGAGCCCCCGCCTGCGCAGAGGCGCGCGCTGCGGGCGGCGCAGCGGGACGCGATCGTGGCCTCGCTGGCCCGATACAACTCCGAGGCGGTTGTCTGCGTGGGTGTGTCGTTCGGACACACGCGGCCGCAGTGGATCCTGCCGTACGGCGGGCGGATCGTCCTCGACGGAGAGCGACGGAGGATCCTGGCCGACTACTCCTGAGCGTCGGTGCCCTGTTCTAGGGTCGGGGCATGGACCTCGTCGACGAGCTGATGGACTCCGATCCTGCGATCCGCTGGCAGGTCCTCCGGGACCTCACGGACGCGAGCGAGGGGGAGGTCGCGGCCGAGCGCGCACGGGTGCCCGCAGAGGGCTGGGGTGCGCGGCTTCTCGGGGAACAGGCGGAGGATGGCCTGTGGGACGGCGGCGTATACCGGCCCGGCTGGGTCGACGGCTCGCGTCCGATGTTCGACGCCTGGACGGCCACGCACTTCAGCGTGCAGCAGCTCGCGGACTTCGGACCTGATCCGGCCGATCCGCGCGTGCGCGAAGCGGTGCGGCGGCTGCGCGAGCACGTGCGCTGGGACGTCGAGGGCGGCGCGAGCTACTTCGAGGGCGAGACGGAAGCCTGTGTCAACGGCGTCGTCCTGAGCAACGCGGCCTTCTTCGGGGAGCCCGGCGAGACCGTGCTCGGGAAGCTCCTGGCCGGGCAGCTCTCCGACGGCGGATGGAACTGCTGGGACGACCAGGGTGCGACGGTCTCGTCGCTGCACTCCACGATCTGCGTGCTCGAGGGGCTCTGGGCGTGGGAGCAGGCGACGGGCGGATCCGACGAAGTGCGTCGTGCCCGCCGGGCAGGGGAGGAGTACCTGCTGGAACGGAAGCTCTTCCGCCGTCGCAGCACGGGCGAGGTCATCGACCCGCGGTTCACCATGACCTCCTATCCGATGCGCTGGTTCTACGACGTGCTCCGTGCGCTCGACTACTTCCGTCAGGCGCGTCCCGAGGGCGACGACCGCTGCGCCGAAGCACTCGGGATGCTCCGTGCGAAGCGACGACCCGACGGGTGGTGGGCGCTGGAGAACACCCACGAGGGTCCGACGCTGTTCCGGATGGAGGGGGAGTTCGAAGGGTTCCGCAGCCGGTGGGTCACGCTGCGCGCGTTGCGCGTGCTGCGGGCCGCGGACCGCGCCGGACGCTGAGCCCGGCGCGGTCCGCGATCGGATCGTATCCGCGTCGGCGCACCGGCGTCGGATGGAGAGAGGGCGGCGCTCAGCGTCGCCCGAATCGGCGGTGCGCCGCCTGCCTCGTTGTGCCGAGCGCGCTCGCGATCGCCTGCCACGAATAGCCCGCGGCGCGCGCCCGGCGCACCTGCACCTCCTCGGCGCGGATGATGGCCGTGCGCGCCTCGACGAGGCGGTGGAGCTCGGCGAGGGGCTCGCCCTGCGGGTCGGTGGCCTGCGTGGTCTCGATGCTCATGAAGATCCCTCCTGATGTCAAAGTATGTTGACGCAAGGAGGGATCTGTCAAGCAATGTTGACGCTTCTCAGAGGACGGCGGAGACGCCCAGGTCGTCCTCGTAGTCGTGGTCCTTCGTCTCCGGGATGAGGAAGAGCGCGATCAGGGTCAGGACCGCCATCGCGGACAGGTAGATGCCGACCAATACGGGGGAGCCGTCCGCCAACTGCCACAGCCACACGGCGATGAGCGGGGCGACCGCCGCGCCGAGGATCGAGGAGACGTTGTAGGAAACGGCGGAGCCCGTGTAGCGCACGTTCGTCGGGAACAGCTCCGGCAGCAGAGCGCCCATCGGCCCGAACGTCGTGCCCATGAGCAGGAAGCCCAAGATGAGGAACGACTGGGTCAGGATCACGGCGAACGGCTCGCCGGCGTGCTGGCCGAGGAAGAACGGGAACGTGAAACCGAACAGGATGATCGCGATGGTCGTCCAGATCAGGAGCTTGCGGCGACCGATCCGGTCCGCCCAGGGGCCCGACAGGAGCGTGAAGATGCCGAAGAACACGACGCCGATGATCTGCATGACGACGAAGTCGGTGTACCCGAAGCCCTGCCCAGGGTAGAACTGCGCGGCGAAGGCCGCGGGGTCGAACGGCTTGCCGCCGGCCTCGGCTGCCTTCTGCGCGGCGGCGCTCGCGAGCTCGAGCGAGAATGGCTTAGTTCCGAAGGACAGGGTGAAGTTCGTCATCAGGTAGAACAGCACGTACGTCGCGAGCATGACGAAAGTGCCCAGGATCAGGTGCTTCCAGTGATGACGGAACACTGTCGCGAGGGGCAGCTTGCGGATGGTCCCGCTCGTCTCCGCGCGCTTGAACGTGTCGGACTCGACCAGCCGCAGACGAACCCAGAGGCCGATGATCACCATGACGGCCGAGAACAGGAACGGAACGCGCCAGCCCCAGCTGAGGAACGCCTCCGACTTGAGTGCGGGGTTCGTCGCGTGCGGAAGCAGCGCGTTGATGATGAGGAACAGCCCGTTCGCGATGATGAAGCCGAGCGGAGCGCCCAGCTGCGGGAACGATCCGTACCAGGCGCGCTTGCCGGCCGGCGCGTTCTCCGTGGCAACCAGCGCAGCCCCCGACCACTCCCCGCCGAGGGCGAAGCCCTGCGCCAGGCGCAGGATAAGCAGCAGGAGCGCGGCCCACCAGTTTATCTGCGCGAACGTGGGCAGCAGGCCGATGAGGAACGTGGCGATGCCCATCGTCAGCAGCGACGCGACGAGCGTGGCCTTGCGGCCGTAGCGATCGCCGAAGTGGCCGAAGACCATCGCGCCGATGGGGCGCGCGACCATCGCGGCGCCGAACACGCCGAACGAGGCGAGCAGGGCCGTCGTGTCGTTCCCGGTGGGGAAGAACAGGATGGGGAACACCAGCACCGCGGCGGTCGCGTAGACGTAGAAGTCGTAGAACTCGATCGTGGTCCCGATGAGACTGGCGAGGATCACCCGCGATCGTGGATTGGCGGGTGCGGTGGCGGTGCTCATGCGGTTCTCCGTCGTATCGAGGTGCGGTTCCCTGTGTGATCCCGGTATCTCGGGCAGGGGGAGTCTACGCCCGGCGTTCAGCGGACACACAGGTTGACACGCGTCGGCGTCCGAGTGCGACCGCGGAAGTCTCCGTCACGACGAACGCGGGATCCGTGAGGTCGGATCCCGCGTTCGTCGAGGCAGTCGCGGTGACGCGGCCGCGTCACCGGATCGAGGTCACCAGATGGCGGCGATGCCCGCGTTGACCGCGGTGAGCACACCGATGCCCCAGAAGAGGACGGGCGCGACCGCCTGACCGCGCTTCTGACGTGCGGAGCCGATGCCGAGGAGGGCGCCGATGATCAAGAGGATCACAAGCTTGGTGCCCAGCTTGGCGTAGTTCAGATGGACCCCCTCCGGCAGACCCCAGGGTGCGGCGAGCGCGAGACCCGCGATCGCCGCGATGGTCATGCCCACGCTCATGAGTCCGGTCACCTGCTTCTTGCCGCCGAATGCCTGCACGGCCCACGCGCCGAAGAGGATCGCGAAGCCGATGAGGTGGACGAACAGCACGATGTGGCGCAGGATTTCCATGCCATCAGGCTAGGGCCGTGCGCGCCGGAGCGCCAGCAAGGCGTGCCTCAGCCGGTGGGCCCGGGAGCTGAGGCACGCCTTCGGGTGCAGTTCAGCCGCGCAGCGACCGGATCACCTGGGCCGTGCGCAGAGCGGCGTCGGCGGCCTCGGCGCCCTTGTCCTCCTTGGAGCCAGGAAGGCCCGCGCGATCGAGCCCCTGCTGCTCGTCGTCCAGCGTGAGTACACCGAATCCGACCGGCTTGCCCGCGTCCAGCGCCACGCGGGTGAGACCGTCGGTCGTCGCCGCCGACACGTACTCGAAGTGCGGGGTGCCACCGCGGATGATCACGCCGAGCGCGACGACGGCATCGGCACCGCCCGCGAAGGCGGCCTGGGCGGCGACCGCGAGTTCGAAGGATCCGGGCACCCGCACGAGACGGTGGTTCGCCCCGGTCTCCTCGAGCACGCGCTGCGCGCCCGCGATGAGACCGTTCGTGATCGTGTCGTGCCAGGTGCCGGCGACGATGACGACGTTCAGTCCGCTCGCGTCGAATCCTCCGGTGGTGGGTGCTCCTGCACCGCTCATGCGTGGTCCTTTCCGTGCTCCGCGGTCTGCGCCAACGCCGCGGCGAGTTCCGCCTCGCCGATGATGTGTCCCATGCGGTCGCGCTTGGTTTCGAGGTACTGGTGGTTGTTCGGGCCGACGCCGACGATCAGCGGGACCTGCTCGACGACGTCGAGTCCGAGTTCGCGCAGCTGCACGACCTTGTCGGTGTTGTTCGTGAGCAGGCGCACCTTCGAGACGCCGAGATCGCTGAGGATGCCGGCCGCGGCGGCGTAGTCGCGCGCGTCCGCCGGGAGGCCCAGCGCGAGGTTCGCGTCCACGGTGTCGAGCCCCTCCTCCTGCAGGCTGTACGCACGCAGCTTGTTGATGAGACCGATCCCGCGTCCCTCGTGACCGCGCATGTAGATGACGATGCCGCCCTCCTGCTCGATCGCGTCGAGCGCCGCGTCGAGCTGCGGTCCGCACTCGCACTTCAGGGAGCCGAACGCCTCGCCCGTCAAGCACTCGGAGTGCACCCGCACGAGCGCGGTCTCGGTCGGCTCTCCGGACACCACCGCGACATGATCGGTACCGGTCACCCGGTCCTTGTAGGCGAGGAAGCGGAAGACGCCGTGCGTGGTCGGGACGGTCGCATCGGCGCGCAGGCTCACCCGACGGCGCGGAGGGACGGCGGCGTCCGCCGGCTCGTGCTCGTTGAGGTACGCGATGAGCTGTTCGATCGTGATGACAGGGATCCCGTCCCGCGCACCGAGCTCCTGCAGACCCGGGAGGCGCATCATGCTGCCGTCTTCCGCGACCACCTCGGCGATCGCGCCCACCGGGGGCAGACCCGCGAGCCGCATCAGCTCGACCGCGGCTTCCGTGTGACCGCTGCGTTCGCGGACGCCGCCGTCGACCGCGCGCAGCGGCAGGACGTGGCCCGGACGGATGAGGTCGGACGGAGTCGACTCCGCACTCGCCAGGACGTTGAGCGTGTGCGCCCGGTCGGCGGCGCTGATCCCCGTCGTGACGCCGCGGGCGGCGTCCACGCTGATCGTGTAGGCCGTGCCGCGCGCATCCTCGTTCGCCGCGACCATGGGAGGCAGGTCGAGGGCGTCGGCCACGTCGGCGGGCATCGGTGCGCAGAGATACCCCGACGTCCAGCGCACGGTCCAGGCGATCCACTCCGGGGAGGCGAGCGCGGCGGAGAGGATGACGTCGCCCTCGTTCTCGCGGTTCTCGTCGTCCGCGACGAGGACGGGACGTCCGGCGCGGAGCGACTCCAGCGCCTCTTCGATGGTGGAAAGGCTCATCGCGAGCCTCCTTCCGATGTCGCGGCGCGGTCGGCGCCGGCGTCTGCGGTCCGGAACGCGAGCAGTCGCTCGACGTGCCGGGCGAGGATGTCGGTCTCCAGGTTCACGCGGTCGCCCGGAACGAGCGCACCGAGCGTGGTCGCCCCCAGGGTCTCCGGGATGAGCGAGACCTCGAACCAGTCGGCGGCCGATGCTCCGTCCGTCGCCGACGGCGGGCTCACCGCACTGACCGTCAGGGACGTGCCGTCGACCGCGATCGACCCCTTGTCGACGACGAGGGGCGCCAGCTCATGCGGCAGCGAGATCCGCAGCACGCTCCACTGCGCGCCGGGGCGCACCTCCTGCACCACGCCGATGCCGTCGACATGACCCTGGACGATGTGGCCGCCGAGCCGCGCGCCGACTGGCATCGCCTTCTCGATGTTGACGCGCGAGCCGACCACCGCATCGGCCAGAGCGGCGACGTCGAGCGTCTGCTTCATGACGTCGGCGTCGAAGGTCTCCGTGGTCGAACCGACCACGGTCAAACACACGCCGCCGACGGCGATCGACTCGCCGTGCACGGCACCGGAGGCCGCTCGCGGCGCGCGCACCGTGAGGCGCCAGCCGTCTCCCGACGACGAGATCGCCGTGATCTCGCCGATTTCCTCGATGATTCCGGTGAACATCAGGATCCTCCTTCGTTCCGGGATGTGTTCTCGTCCGACGGCAGGGTTCGGGCGATCGCCAGCAGATCCGGGCCCAGCGGCAGCCACTCGTCGACGACGAGGCGGTGCGCCTCGTCGATCGAGGTCACTCCGATGTCGGTGAGCGCGAGCCGCGGGCCCCCGAGCAGGACCGGGGCGACGTACGCGAGGACCTGGTCGGCGAGGCCCGCGGCGACGAATGCGCTCGCCAGGGTCGGACCCCCCTCGACGAACACGCGCTGGACGCCGCGCTCCCGCAGCTCCGCGAGCACCGCGTCGAGCTCGTGACCGGAGTAGAACAGGGGGGTGTGCGGGTGCCGGCGCACGGCCGCGTCGGCCGGTGTCGTCCGCGTGCCGATCACGACGGGGATCGGCTGGTGGGGGAGCAGCGCGTCGCCGTCGCGCGCGGTGAGCGCGGGGTCGTCGGCGAGCACCGTGCCGGTGCCCACGACGATGGCGTCCGCGGCGGCGCGGCGGCGGTGCACGTCGGCCCGTGCCTCGGGGCCGGTGATCCACTGGCTGGATCCGTCCGCCGCGGCGGCGCGGCCGTCCAGACTCTGCGCCCACTTCACGGTGACGTGCGGGCGCCCCGCGCGCTGCACCGTCAGCCAGTCTCCGATGAGCGCCTCCGCCGCATCGGCCTGCTCCCCGGACTCGACATCGATGCCAGCCGCGCGCATCCGCTCTGCGCCGCCGCCGGAGACGACTCCCGGATCGTCCAGCGCGTACACGACGCGGGCGACGCCGGCATCGATGAGGGCCTGTGCGCACGGTCCGGTGCGGCCGGTGTGGTTGCAGGGCTCGAGCGTGACCACGGCCGTCGCGCCGCGGAGCTGCTCCGGAGCGAGCTTCGAGAGCGCGTCGACCTCGGCGTGGGGCGTGCCGGATCCGCGATGCCACCCGTCGGCGAGCATCTCGCCGCTCGGGGAGAGGATCACGGCACCGACCTGCGGATTCAGGCCACGGGGACCACGGCGCGCGATCTCGAGAGCGCGCGCCATCGCTGCGCGCTCTGCCGCTGTCGCCGTCATGTCGCCTTCTTCGTCCTCGTCCAGGGAGTCGGGGTTGGGCACGACGATCGTGCGTGCTTCCTCTTATCCGGACTCGCAAGCTCTCGCTCGCATCACCGTCGGTCCCGGAATTCCACCGGATCGGCCTCGGATCCGTGTCGGATCCTCGGTTCGCGGACTCTCACCGCCGGTTCGGATTCTCACCGACCCCGGAGCACGTTGTGTTGCTCTCAGTTTAGTCAACGCGACGGTTCCGGTTTCATTCCGGCGGATGCATCTATGACCTCCCGTGTCGCGGTCGGCTACTTCAGCAGCCGGGACAGTCGCCGGTCCGCGAGCACCTTGCCGCCGGTCTGACAGGTGGGACAGTACTCGAGCGAGCGGTCGGCGAAGAACACGCTGCGCACCGTGTCGCCGCAGACGGGACAGGCCTCGCCCCGGCGGGCGTGCACCTGCATGCCGCGCCTCTTCGCGTCCTTGAGGTCGGCCGGCGGCTTCCCGCTCGCGGCGGCGACAGCCTCGCGCAGCGTGGTCTGCATCGCGTCGTACAGGAGCGTCACGTCACCGTCGCCGAGGCCTCCGGCGGGTGCGTACGGCGACATCCGGGCGGCATGCAGGATCTCGTCGGAGTAGGCGTTGCCGATGCCGCCGATCACGCCCTGGTCGCGCAGCAGCCCCTTGATCTGCGTGCGCCGGCCCTCGAGCAGCGCGGCGAATGCGTCACGGGTGAACGCCGGATCCAGCGGATCCGGCCCGAGTCGGGCGATTCCGGGGACCTCGGCCGGATCCCGCACGACGTACACGGCGAGGGACTTCTTCGAGCCGGCCTCGGTGAGGTCGAACCCGCTGCCGTCGTCGAACGCGACGCGCAGCGCGATCGGAGACTTCCCGGGCCGGATCAGGGTGGTCGGCAGGGCGTCGTGCCAGCGCAGCCAGCCGGCCTTGGCGAGGTGGAACACGAGGTGCAGCCCCGGCTCCGCGGCGCTCTCCAACGTCAGATCCAGGAACTTGCCGTGCCGCGTCGCCGCACGGACAGTGGACCCGGACAGCGCCGTCACCGGCGGGTCGTAGGTCTTGAGTGCGGAGATCGCCGACACGGACGCGCGCGTGACCGTCAGCCCGACCGCGCGCTCGGCGAGGAAGTCGACCAGCCCCTGCACCTCTGGCATCTCCGGCATGGGAACATCCTGCCACCGGAGGACGACATCGGGCAGCGCGGCGTGTCCCAGGGCGGCAGCGCGTGCGTCGGGCGCCGGCCGAGGTATCAGCCGAGGTCGAGCGGCCGTCGCCGACCACGGCACGCCAGGTGAGGCGCGCGAGCGCCGACATCGACGCGATCGCCGAGGCGTGTCAGGATCCGGAGATCCCGGTTCCATTGGCTCAGCCCAGGGCCACGCCGGGCGGGTTCCTCGGCGCCCGTGCTGCGGGACTCCGTCGATGCGCCGTTGCCGGCCGGAACGGCGCCGCGCTGCTCCGAGCTCAGTCGGATTCGGAGGACAGAGTCCGGCAACGCCGAACGGGGCCGGATCGACCGAGCTCGGCACCCAGCTGTCGGGCCGATGGGGCTGGCCGGGCTTTCGCAGGTCAGGCGCGGCGGAGCAGACCCACCCGGTCGTACACGTCGGCCAGGGTGCGATCGGCGACCTCGTCGGCCTTGGCGGCGTTCGCGGCGAGGATCCGGTCGAGTTCCGCAGGGTCCGCGAGCAGATCGTTCGCCCGCTGGCGTACCGGGCCGAACTCGTCGACCACGACCTCCGCGAGACCCTTCTTGAAGTCCCCGTACCCGCGGCCGGCGTACTCGTCCTCGATGGCCGAGATCTGGCGCCCGGTCAGGGCGGCGTAGATGGTGAGCAGGTTCGAGACGCCGGGCTTGTTCTCGCGGTCGTAGCGCACGGATCCCTCGTTGTCGGTCACGGCGCGCATGATCTTCTTGGCCGACTTCGCCGGATCGTCCAGCAACCACAGCACCCCGGCGTCCGACTCCGCCGACTTCGACATCTTGGAGGTGGGGTTCTGCAGGTCGTAGATGCGGGCGGTGTCCTTCTGGATCACGGGGTTCGGCACGACGAACGTCTCGCCGAAGCGCGCGTTGAAGCGCTCCGCGAGGTCGCGGGTCAGCTCGACGTGCTGCTTCTGGTCGTCGCCCACGGGCACGACGTCGGTCTGGTACAGCAGGATGTCCGCGGCCATCAGCACGGGGTAGGTGAAGAGACCGACCGAGGTCGCGTCGGCGCCGAACCGGCTCGACTTGTCCTTGAACTGCGTCATCCGCCCGGCCTCGCCGAAGCCCGTGATCGTGGAGAGGATCCACGCCAGCTCCGCGTGCGCCCGCACGTGCGACTGCACGTAGAGCGTCGACTGGGACGGCTCGATGCCGGCCGCGATGTACTGCGCTGCCGTGCGACGGGTCTTCTCCCGGAGTTCAGCCGGATCCTGCGGGACCGTGATCGCGTGCAGGTCGACGACCGAGAAGAACGCGTCGTAGGAGCTCTGCAGATCCCGCCACTGCAGGAGCGCCCCGATGTAGTTGCCGGCCTGGAGGGAGTCGGCGGAGGGCTGCATTCCGGAGTAGAGGCGGGGCTTGGTCACCCGTCAATCCTACGGCGGCACGACGGCGGGTCCGACCGCCCGGGCGCGGTGCCAGGCCGTGGTGCCAGGGCGCGGTACCCGGTGGGGCGCGTCAGTAGGTGTAGTCGACGAGGACCGGGGTGTGGTCACTCCACCTCTCGGCGTAGGTCGCTGCGCGCGCGACACGGTAGTTCGACGCCCGCGCCGCGAGTGGGGCGGTGGCGAGGTGGTAGTCGATGCGCCACCCTGCGTCGTTGTCGAAGGCCTGTCCGCGCATGGTCCACCACGTGTAGGGGCCGTCCACCTCGCCGTGCGCGGCACGACCCACGTCTACCCAGCCGAGACCGGGACCGACGGATCCGTCCACCCCGGTGATCTGCTCGCCCGAGGCTCCCAGGAACCGGTCGAAGTAGGCGCGCTCGCGCGGAAGGAACCCTGCTTTGGTCCGATTGCCCTTCCAGTTGCGGATGTCGAGCTCTCGATGGCCGACGTTCAGGTCTCCCGTGACCAGCGCGAGGGCGCCATCGGCACCGAGCTCGCCCATCCGGGTGGTCATCGCGTCGAGGAACTTCCACTTCTCGAGCTGTTTCGGGGTGTCCGCCTCGCCGCTGTGCACGTAGGCGCTGACGACGGTGAGCGGGACGCCGCCGAGATCGAAATCGGCCTCGAGCCACCGGCCCTTCGAATCGAAATCGTCCGGCCCGAGGGCCGTGCGCGACGTGAGCGCGGGTTCGCGGCTGAGCACGGCGACCCCCGCACGGCCCTTGGCCGTCGCCTCGTCGTGCAGGATCGACCACTCCGGGAACGCCGCCTCGAGATGCTCGTCCTGCGCGCGAACCTCCTGCAAAGTGAGCACATCGACGCCCGCATCGTCGAGCCAGCCGTGTATCCCGTTGCGGACGGCGGCGCGGATGCCGTTGACGTTGACCGTGGCGATACGCAGATGGGGCATGGATCCAGCCTAACGAGGGCCCCCGACATCGCCGGATCCGCGGCGTGCGCGGCGACCCAGGGCCGATCGTGCGGGTGGGGCCACGGGGTCGGGAACCGAGGGTCGCGCGGCGCCGCGGCGCGGGCCCTCCAGGAACAGACCGAGCAGCCCCTCCTCCTGCGTCGGCGGGGTGGCGGCGGCCTCGTCGGCGAGCGCATCGCCCCACTCCTCGCGCGCCGAGCGCAGCTCGCGCGCCGTCGAGCGACGACGCCACCACGGTGCGGTCTCGTAGGCGTGCTCGGCGCGCCGCAGACGCACGTCGGCGGCCAGCACGAGAGCGGCCAGCTCCGCGCGGCGGGCGGCGTCCTCGTCCACCTCCTGCAGCGGCTGGTCGCGATCCTCCGCGGTGAGCGCGATCCATGCGGCGGCCACGAGGATGACGACCGAGACCCACCGGCACCACAACAGCATCGCCACGACGACCGCGAACGTCGCCAGCAGGGGATTGCCGGGAGTGTGCGTGAGCAGCAGACCCGCGCCGAGCTGCAGCACGACGATCGCGCCCCCGCCGAGCATCGCGCCGGGGAGGATCGTGCGCCATGCGAGCCTGGTCCCGGTGAGGAAGCGCACCAGGAGCGCGATCGCGGCGGAGTCGATCGCGAACATGACCACGACAGATGCGGCCCGGGTGAGCAGGTCGAAGAGCGTCGCGCCCGGATGCCAGCCGAGCAGATCGAAGATCTGGCGCAGCGCCCAGACGCCGGCGAAGCCGAGCACGGATCCGATGAGCAGAGCCAGGCCGAACAGGGCCCCCGCGGCGCCGTCGCGCAGCTTCAGCAGCACGAAGCTGCGGTTGTCGTAGGGCAGCCCGAAGATGTCGCGCACGGCGCGTCGGGTGAAGGTCACCGCGGTGACCCCCGTCCAAGCGACGACGAGAGCGGCGACGATCCCCGTGATGCTCAGCACGCTGCTCGCATCGGAGGCGAGCGACTGCACGTCGTCGGGATGGACGAGACCCTTGTCGCTCACGATCCCGGGGATGTAGCTGTTCGCGATGGCCGTGAGCACCGCGATCGCCCGCGTGCTGCCGCCGAGCCAGAGCCCCGCCGACGCGAACGCGATGTAGAGCAGACCGAACACCGCGAAGAGGCCCTGGTAGCTCATGCCCGCGGAGAGGAGGAAGCCGTTGCGCTGCAGGAAGCGGCGCCAGACACGGATCGGGAACGCGCGCATGGTGCGCCGGGTGAGCGCCGCCGCACGCTCGATCGGTGCCTCCAGCCGCGCCCTCAGCTCCGATTCGGATTCCGCCACGCCCTCACCCTAGCGATCCCGTCGCCGCTCCCGGACATGCGAAGAGGCGCCCCCCGGCAGGGAAGGGCGCCTCTTCGCATGTCCGGTCAGGGGCGGCCGCGCAGGACCGCCTGCTTGACCTCGGCGATGGCCTTGGTGACCTCGATGCCACGAGGGCACGCCTCGGTGCAGTTGAAGGTCGTACGGCAGCGCCACACACCCTCCTTGTCGTTGAGGATGTCCAGCCTCACGTCCGCGGCGTCGTCGCGGGAATCGAAGATGAAGCGGTGCGCGTTCACGATCGCGGCGGGACCGAAGTACTGCCCGTCGGTCCAGAACACGGGGCACGAGGAGGTGCACGCGGCGCAGAGGATGCACTTGGTCGTGTCGTCGAAGCGCTCGCGCTGCACGATCGACTGGGTGCGCTCCTTGCCCTTCTCGGGCTCGGACGCCGCGAGCAGGAACGGCTTCACCTCGCGGTACGCGGCGAAGAACGGGTCCATGTCGACGACGAGGTCCTTCTCGAGCGGCAGGCCCTTGATGGCCTCGACGTAGATCGGCTTGGAGATGTCCAGGTCCTTGATCAGCGTCTTGCAGGCGAGACGGTTGCGCCCGTTGATCCGCATCGCGTCGGATCCGCAGACGCCGTGGGCGCAGGAGCGGCGGAACGTGAGCGAGCCGTCCACCTCCCACTTGATCTTGTGCAGGGCGTCGAGCACGCGGTCGGTGGCGTACAGCTCGACGTCGTAGTCGACCCAGTGCGGCTCGCTGTCGACCTCGGGATCGAAGCGGCGGATGTTGAACGTGACGAGGAACGACTGCACCCCGGAGTCCTGCTCGGTGACCTCGGGCTCGATCAGGTCTTCCCGGACCTCTTCCACGACGTCGGCGGACATCAGTACTTCCTCTCCATCGGCGGGTAGTTGTACTCGCCCTTGTCGTTCTTCGTGAACACGACGGGCTTCCAGTCCAGGCGGATGTGGTCGCTCGGCGTCGACGAGTGCGGGTCGCCGGTCAGGTACGCCATCGTGTGCTTCATGTAGTTCTCGTCGTCGCGCTTCGGGAAGTCGTCGCGCATGTGGCCGCCGCGGCTCTCCTCGCGGTTCTGCGCCGCGTAGACGACGACCTCCGCGATGTCGAGGAGGAAACCGAGCTCCACGGCCTCGAGCAGATCGGTGTTGAACCGCTGACCCTTGTCGTCGACGTGCACGTTCTTGTACCGCTCGCGCAGCTCGGCGATGACACCGAGGACGTGTTCGAGGGACTCGTGCGTCCGGAACACCTGGGCGCCCTTGTCCATCTCGTCCTGCAGCTTCTTGCGCAGCACCGCGATCCGCTCGGTGCCCGCGTTGTTGCGCAGGCCCTCCAGCATCTCCTTGACCGCGGTCTCCGGCGCCTCGGGGAGGGGCAGGAACTCGACGGTCTTGACGTACTCGACCGCGTTGCGGCCTGAGCGCTTGCCGAACACGTTGATGTCGAGCAGCGAGTTGGTGCCGAGGCGGTTCGCGCCGTGCACCGAGACGCAGGCGCACTCGCCGGCGGCGTAGAGGCCCGGCACGACCGTGTCGTTGTCCGCGAGCACCTCTCCGCTGTTGTTGGTGGGGATCCCGCCCATCGCGTAGTGCGCGGTCGGCATCACGGGCACCGGCTCGACGACCGGGTCCACGCCCAGGTAGGTCCGGGCGAACTCGGTGATGTCGGGGAGCTTGGTCTCCAGCACCTCGGCGCCCAGGTGCGTGCAGTCGAGCAGCACGTAGTCCTTGTGCGGCCCGGCGCCCCGGCCCTCCGCGACCTCCTGCACCATGCAGCGCGCGACGATGTCGCGGGGGGCGAGGTCCTTGATCGTGGGGGCGTAGCGCTCCATGAAGCGCTCTCCGGACGCGTTGCGCAGGATCGCTCCCTCACCGCGCGCACCCTCGGTGAGGAGGATGCCCAGACCCGCGAGCCCGGTCGGGTGGAACTGGAAGAACTCGAGGTCCTCCAGCGGCAAGCCCTTGCGCCACACGATGCCGACGCCGTCGCCCGTGAGCGTGTGCGCGTTGGAGGTGGTCTTGAAGATCTTGCCGAAGCCGCCCGTGGCGAAGATGACGGCCTTGGCGTGGAACACGTGCAGTTCGCCCGTGGCCAGGTCGTACGCGACGACGCCGGCGATGCCGGTCTTGCCCTCGTCGTCCTTCACCGTGATGAGGTCGAGCACGTAGAACTCGTTGAAGAAGTTGATGCCGAGCTTCACGCAGTTCTGGAACAGCGTCTGCAGGATCATGTGGCCGGTGCGGTCGGCGGCGTAGCACGCGCGGCGGACCGGGGTCTTGCCGTGCTCCGCGGTGTGACCGCCGAAACGACGCTGGTCGATCTTGCCCTCGGGCGTGCGGTTGAACGGCAGGCCCATGTTCTCGAGGTCGATGACGGCGTCGATCGCCTCCTTGGCGAGAATCTCCGCCGCGTCCTGGTCGACGAGGTAGTCGCCGCCCTTGACGGTGTCGAAGG